>CALUMI010000028.1 GCA_944321725.1 uncultured Muribaculaceae bacterium | reverse complement strand
CTGTATAAGATACAGTACCGTGTGATGCTCGCGCGCTACCGCGGGAAGACCAACTGTCCGGAATGCAACGGCAGCCGCCTCCGCAAAGACACCCTTTATGTAAAAGTAGGCGGACTGAATATAGGCGAAATAACAAAGATGCCGGTATCGGAATTGCGTGAATGGTTCGACAATCTGCAACTGTCGGAAAACGACACAATCATAGCCAAACGCCTGCTGACCGAAATACGCAACCGTCTGAGCTTTCTATGCGATGTGGGGTTGGAGTACCTTACACTCGACCGCCTTTCATCGTCGCTGTCGGGCGGCGAAAGCCAACGCATAAACCTTGCCACATCGTTGGGTAGCAGCCTTGTCGGCTCAATCTACATACTCGACGAGCCAAGCATCGGACTGCATTCGCGCGACACAGAGAAACTGATACGCATATTGCGCAAATTGCAGCAAATCGGCAACACGGTTGTAGTCGTGGAACACGACGAGGAGATAATCCGCGCCGCCGACTACATCATCGACATCGGCCCTGAAGCCGGACGGTTGGGCGGACAAGTGATATATCAGGGTGATGTGGCCAACCTGAAAAAAGCCACCGACAGCTACACCGTGAAATACCTCACGGGAGAGCTGAAAATCCCCGTACCCCACCCCCGCCACAAATGGCGCAACTACATAGAAGTGAAAGGCGCGGCACAGAACAACCTGAAAGGCATCGACGTAAAATTTCCGTTAGGCATAATGACTGTGGTGACAGGCGTAAGCGGCTCCGGAAAATCGACATTGGTGCGCGACATACTTTACAAAGCCCTTTTGCGCCATCTCGGAGAGGCCGGCGAGCAGCCCGGAGCATACGCAGGACTTGGAGGCGACCTCAGCATGATAGGAGCGGTGGAATTCATCGACCAAAACCCTATAGGCAAATCGACGAGAAGCAACGCCGCGACATATCTGAAAGCATTCGACGAGATACGCCGGCTGTATGCCGACCAACAAGCTGCCAAGCAAATGGGATTCACTGCCGGCTACTTCTCGTTCAACTCCGAAGGCGGACGATGCGAAGAATGCAAAGGAGAAGGGACGATTACCATAGAAATGCAATTCATGGCCGACATCACCTTGCCTTGCGAAAGCTGCCACGGCAAACGCTACAAACAGGAGGTGCTCGACATCGAATATCGGGGGAAAAACATCAACGACGTGCTTAACATGACAATCAATCAGGCCATTGAATTTTTCAGTGAAACAAAAGGCTCTACAGAATCAAAGATTGTAAAACGCCTGAAGCCGTTGCAGGATGTGGGGCTCGGTTATATCAAGCTCGGCCAATCGTCATCGACATTGTCGGGAGGAGAAAACCAGCGCATCAAGCTCGCCTACTTCCTAAGTCAGGAAAAGCAGGTCCCCACACTGTTTATTTTCGACGAGCCAACCACAGGACTGCATTTCCACGATATCAACACCCTGCTCGCCTCTTTCAGACGGCTCATAGCGAAAGGCCACACGCTGGTAATCATAGAGCACAACATGGACGTGATAAAAAGTGCCGACTACGTAATCGACATGGGGCCGGAAGGCGGAAAAGAAGGCGGCAACATAGTATGCTGCGTCACTCCGGAAGAAATAGCGTCATGTCAGCAGAGCTATACAGGAAAATTCCTTAAAGAAAAACTGAACCAATAAAACAAAACCGGATATGAACAATCTTTCATTCATAGGCATAATACCGGCACGCTACGCATCATCACGCTTTCCCGGAAAGCCATTAGCCATGATAGGCGACAAACCAATGATTCAACGCGTATATGAGCAGGCAAAGAAAGTGATTGCCGACGTTTATGTGGCAACCGACGACATCCGCATATTCAACACCGTAGAGACATTCGGAGGTAAAGCCGTAATGACGAGCGACAAACACCGGAGCGGCACCGACCGCTGCCACGAGGCGTATTGCAATGTAGGCTCCAAAGCCGATGTGGTAATCAACATACAAGGCGACGAACCGTTCATACACGAGGAGCAGATTCGCGAGATAATGGAATGCTTCGACGACCCCGCGACACAAATAGCCACATTGGTACGAAAATTCGATCCGTCGCAAGGATTCGACGCTCTCAACGACAGCACAAAGCCAAAAGTGGTAATCGACAACAACCGCAACGCGCTCTATTTTTCCCGCTCGGTAATTCCATTCGTAAGAAATACGGAAAAAGAGAATTGGGCATCGGAAACCACATACTATATGCACGTCGGGATGTATGCCTACAAAGCCACGGTACTCGCCGAAATAACCGGATTGGCGCAATCCTCGCTAGAAACAGCCGAATCGTTGGAGCAATTGCGATGGCTGCAAAACGGCTACAAAATCAAAACCGGGCTGACCGACAAACCCACAATCGGCATTGACACGCCCGGCGACCTTGAGAAAGCCATACGCTATCTCTCATGCAAATAAAAACAGTATCTTTCAACAGCGGAAACAACTTTAAACAACCACATAATTGGATATGGCACTCGACAGAAGCAAACGACCGGAAACACATGGCATATCGGGTATCGAAATCATAAAGCCCGAGCAAGTGACTTTTGACAACGGCATACCCGTAAACGTCATACGCATGGGCGACACTCCTGTCAGCCGGTTAGACCTTATTTTTGAAGGAGGCAGATGCGATGAGGGCAAGCCAATGGTAAGCGATTTCACCGCGTCGCTCATGCGAGAGGGCACAGCCACAAGAACCGCCGAAGAGATAGCCGGAATATTGGATTTCTACGGCTCATGGATGGGAAGCGAGTCTTCAGCCCACAACACCACATTATCGATTTATTCATTGAACCGTCACTTCAAAGACATAATCGACGTTTTTGCCGAGATAGCAACAAAGCCCGTATTCCCGGAAAAAGAGTTGGACAACATGAAAGCTCTTGCCGCGTCACGATTAAAAAACAACTGTCAAAAAGTGTCATACCTTGCTTCGGCTGAATTTCAGAAACGCTACTACGGCGACACACATAATCTCGGCAAACGCCCGGATGAAGAAACAATATTCAGCATTACCCGCGACGAGCTGATGAATTTCCACCGCGAAAACATCTGTTTAGGAAATGCGAAAATTGTGATTTCCGGAATTGTCGACGACAACATGCTGAGCATCTTAAACAACAGTTTCGGACAAACAAGCATAACAAAACACGCGTCGAAAAGCCAATCCGACAAGCCCCACAAAAAGTTCAGTCCCGGCACGTTCACAGTAGAGAAAAGCGACGCTGTGCAAAGCGCAATAAAAATCGGCATTCCGACAATATTGCGAACGCATCCCGACTACATACCGCTACGCATTCTCGTAACCGCGTTAGGGGGATATTTCGGGAGCCGCCTGATGCAAAACATCCGTGAGGAAAAAGGCTACACATACGGCATCTCAGCGTTGCTCATCGGCATGCGCGACAATTCCTGCATAACAATATCAAGCCAATGCGCAACGGCATATACAAAAAAAGTAATCGAAGAGATATGCAATGAAATGCGGAAACTGCAAAACGCCCCAATAGAAAAAGACGAATTAGAACGCGTAAAATCGTATATGCGCGGCGATCTCGCCAAAACAACCGACACGCCGTTCTCGCTTGCCGACTATTACTGCGCCTCAATAACCAACAACATTCCCGAAAATTATTTCCGATGTCAGTGCGAAACAATCGACAGCATAACGCCCGACAAGCTGCAGGACACCGCAAAAAAATATCTCGATTGCGAACAGATGCTGACAGTGGTGGCAGGTTTATTAAAATAACTTATCTGCAAGTTTTTTAGGAGAATATAGCCAAAATTTATTCCGCAGTTTTAATAAAATTGCATATCTTTGCACCCGGAAATTAAGTAAAACATTAACAATATAACAGACATGACAAAAAAAAGCCCATTACAAATTGCGCGTGCGGCATATAAACCCAAATTGCCATCCGCACTATGTGGCGCTGTTAAAGTAATCGAAGGCGAACCAACACAATCCGTAGCCAATCAAGACGAAATTAAGGCACTGTTCCCCAACACTTACGGACTTCCAACTATTAAATTCGATGTTGACTCATCGTCGAAAAACAAAGCTAAAGAGCCGTTCAATGTCGGTGTAATCCTTTCAGGCGGACAAGCTCCCGGCGGACACAATGTGATAAGCGGCCTTTTCGACGGTATTAAATCGATAAACAAAGATTGCCGACTTTATGGCTTCCTGCTCGGACCGGGCGGACTTGTCGACCACAAATACATGGAACTGACATCCTCTATCATCGACGACTACCGCAACACCGGCGGTTTCGACATTATCGGCTCCGGACGAACTAAATTGGAGAAGCAGGACCAATTCGACAAAGGTCTTGAAATACTCAAAGAATTAGGAATCAAAGCACTCGTAATAATCGGTGGCGACGACTCCAACACCAACGCCGCCGTTCTTGCGGAATACTACAAGAAGATAGGCGCGGGCATTCAGGTAATCGGCTGCCCAAAAACAATCGACGGCGACTTGAAAAACGACGTTATCGAAGTGTCTTTCGGCTTCGACACCGCATGTAAAGTCTACTCGGAAGTAATCGGCAACATACAGCGCGATTGCAACTCCGCAAAAAAATATTGGCACTTCATAAAACTAATGGGACGCTCTGCATCCCACATTGCATTGGAATGCGCATTGCAAGTTCAGCCCAATGTCTGCATCGTTTCTGAGGAAGTAGAAGCAAAGAATATGACGTTGGACGACGTTGTAAACTATATTGCCGACATCGTGGCAGCACGCGCCGCCGACGGCAACAACTTCGGCACAGTCCTCATTCCGGAAGGATTAATCGAGTTCATCCCCGCAATGAAAGCCCTGATAGCAGAGCTCAACGACCTGCTCGCAAAGAATGGCGAGGAATTTGCAGCTACGGCAAAAGACGCTCAACGCCAATACATCATCGACCATCTTTCTGCCGCCAACGCAAAAATCTACGCAAGTCTGCCGGAAGGCGTGGCACGCCAGCTCTCGCTCGACCGCGACCCTCACGGAAATGTGCAGGTATCATTAATCGAAACAGAAAAATTGCTCAGCGAAATGGTAGGCAAACGCCTTGAGGAAATGCGCGCCGAAGGAAAATACAACGGCAAGTTCTCCGCACTCCACCATTTCTTCGGCTACGAGGGACGTTGCGCCGACCCGACAAACTTCGACGCCGATTATTGCTACGCGCTCGGTTTCAACGCGGCACAACTTATCAAAGCGGGCGTGACAGGCTACATGTCGTCAATTCGCAACCTCACCAAGCCGTCAGTACAATGGATTGCAGGCGGTATTCCTATCACAATGATGATGAACATGGAACGCCGCAACGGCGAGATGAAACCGGTAATCCAAAAAGCATTGGTGAAATTAGACGGCGGCCCGTTCAAGAAATTTGCCGAAAAACGCGAGAAATGGGCTAAGGAAACATGCTACATGTATCCGGGTCCGATACAATACTTCGGGCCGGCAGAAGTTTGTGACCTTCCGCCAAAAACATTGGTCTACGAACAACAAGGAAAATAAATCAACCTCAATAAAATCGGCTTGCAAGCCGCCTTTCCGGCATCAGCGGGAAAGGCGGCTTTTTATTACGCATTTGCAGTGACATAATCACCGGCCACAGCCACATTCTTCTCTTTGCTATTTTTGTGTCCCTCATCCCCATTGGCAATATTTCATTTTTATTTGCTATCTTGTCAAACACAACGTGCATAAGTTGGTTTTTATAAAAATATGTTGCATAACATGTTTTTGAAACTTTGAAACAATTTATAAAACAATTACATTTGTGTGACATTGAAACTCTAATCCTCCGACTATGAGAACACTGCTTGCGCTATCGGTTGCCGTATTTGCTGGATGCGCTCCGGCATGGAGCGCTGTGGGAGGCAATGTGCTGACTGCGGAGCTCAACATGCCGCGCGAAGTCGACTATGTGCTCGCCGTATTTGTCGACTGGGCGAAACACGACGAGATAATTCTCAACCGCTAAATCGCAATGCCATGATAAAACAGAAACTAACATTATTGCTCACGACCGTAATTATCTCATTTAAAACGGTATATCCGCAATTTTCACAGGAACCCGCCGCTGTGGCAAGCCCAAATGCTGCCACTCTCGGAGAATTCGGAGAGATTCCTGTTTCATTATTTACAGGCACACCTAAAATATCCATACCTTTGCATACAGTGGAATGCAACGGATTTAAAATGCCCGTGACACTTGACTATCACGCTTCCGGCATACGTCCAGACCAACATCCGGGTTGGACAGGAATAGGATGGTCAATCAATGTGGGGGGAATAATAACAAGAGAAGTTAATGACCGTGCCGATGACGAAAGCGACGATTATATCACAACCGGCATGTTCAATTATGCCCCATACGGATATTATCACAGACATGCACTGTTGGACAGCCCTTCTTGGTCAGACAGAAATTACATACGAAACCTTGCGCAAGGTTTTTATCCGTTGGACACAGAGCCGGATAGATTCAGTTTTAATTTTTTAGGTTATTCGGGAAACTTTTATTTGGACGCGTCAGGTAAATGGAAAGTTCAGTCAAACAGCAACATTTATGTGGAGATGCTTGGCTTCAACATTGTACCCATGAAGAACAATGACATACAAAAAGACATAAAAACATTTGGCGGCTTCCGTTTGACAACAGAAGATGGGACAAAATACATCTTTGGCAAGGAAAACCCATCGGAAACTGAAAGGGATGAGTCAAGCCCCATTGACTATTCCATTAATATTTTCAGGCAGTCATACGACATGTGGACGGCGACATCGTGGTATTTAAGCAAAATAATACTGCCTAATGACGATGTGATCACATTCTCTTACGACAGAGTGAATTACATATGCCAAATGTACCGCTATACCCATAACATTGTCGCCTCAAAAGAAGAGTATGAGGGTATTTTTGGCTCAGATTTGTCGAGTGAGGGGTTTGGTGTTGTGTGGCCGACGTTGCCCAACTCATATTGCGGCAAATTAATATCACCTGTTTATTTGTCACAAATAAATTTTCCAAACGGCGACATGATAGGCCTATGGAAAACAAATATGACAAAAAGCACTGAGGAACTCAAATATTCATACAAGGCATTTGAAAAATCCTACGATGAAAAAGCTGAGCATTATATGTTCTATCAAAACTCCACCAATAATTTTACAATATTTGATTGCATCGACAGCCTGAAATGGCAGTCTTTGGGCGCTGTGTGCGTAACAAACAAAGCAGGATCATCTTTCATTTACCAATTCACATACACAAAAGATCCTGACCGGCGGCTTACGTTGACCAAATTGACAAAAACATTTTCTTATGCCCCTGTATGCTCATACGAATTCGAATATTATAAACCAGGAATGATGCCCGGATACTTTGAGGAAGAGACCGACCATTGGGGATATTGCAACGGTGTGGCGACAACAACTTACGGCAAAGACCTGAAAAACTACCACAAGCTCAGAGAGCCGGACCCTGAAAAAATGAAATACGGTGTCCTCACCAAAATCATTTATCCCACCGGAGGATACACCCGCTTTGAATATGAGCCCCACACCTACGCAAAAGTAGTTAATAAGAGCCGTCAGTCCCTTGAGTTGCTGCAAGATGAAAAAATTGCCGGAGGACTGCGCATAAAACGTATTTACGGAAGTACAACAGGAAAATCATCCGATGAGCAGATGATGAAAGAATACCATTATGTGAAAGGCTATTCATCAGGAGGCACTGAACCGAGCGGAATTCTCGGAGGCAAGATACAATATTTGTTTGAGAATTACCCTGTGTATTCTTTCAATTACAACGATGCCGTCGCTATTCTTTCCGTTTTCAGCTCCCAATCGGTGCTTCCTATGAGCGAGAATTCCGCAAGATCACATATAGGTTATAGCGAGGTTGCAGAGAAATACGCCAACGGGTCATTCCGCATATATAAATACACTAATTTTGACAGCGGCATATTTGATGAGCCGTGTGCTTCCATAATACAGAGGTCGACAACAGAGTATGAGCCATATTCAAGCCGGGCGATGGAGCGAGGATTGCTGACGTCAATGGAAGAATATGACAGCGACGGCAATCTCAAATACAAGAAAAACATCACTTACGAACCTGACGGCGACAAAGCGACATCATACGTCCCGGCTGTTAAGGCCACCATGTACTCTCTACCGAATGGGGTGGCTGCAATCTGCTATGACGAGGGAGCCGCATATAAATTTTTCACTTATTCCATGCGGAAGAAAACTGAGGAAGAGTATTTTTATGAGAACAATGTGACGCTGCCGTTCCATAAAGCGGTAAGCTATACTTATGACACTCAGAAGCAGATAAAAAAAATAGTTGAGAATATACAGCCCGGCATAAGGCATGAAACGGAATATTATTATCAAGGGACAAGGCCTTATAATTTTCCATACAGGATAGAGAAGAGAACATTCCACAATGATACTGAAACGGGCTCGGAAATTGTGTCTTACAGTCTGGTCAGGTACGGCTCATGCTGTGTGAGGGTATCAAAGGAAAACCGGACGGTCAATGGCGTGGAAAAACCGCCGATTTCTTATCTTTATGATGATTCCGGATTTTTGAGATATGCCTCCGACGGCCTTTTCAAAACAATATATTTATGGGGCTACAGCCATAAATATGTTGTGGCAAAGATTGTAAACGCGGACATGTACCAAGTTGAAAGCGTAATAGGCGGCTATGACGAGTTTGCAGAGTCATACAGTCCGGATTACAGCAAGATAGACCGCTTAAGAACTATTCTACCCAACGCTTTGGTTTACACTTATGAGTATTCAGACGCGTTTTTAGGCATATCCGCAATCACAGACCCGTCAGGAAGAAGAACAGAGTACCATTATTATAATGGAAGTCTGAGTGATGTCAGAGATGAATATGGAAATGTATTGGAGGCATACGATTATAATTATAGAAAATGAAAGGCATGTTTGACACCGGTAAATATGGCATCACGATAGCGCTTCTTGCCGCAAGTTCTCTTGCAGGCGAAAGGGCAGTGGCAAACGTGCTGTTTTCAGAGCCGTCGCCGGAAGAGAACAGCATAGCCCGTTTTGTCTTTTATAAGCCGGTGACGGGCAACTCGATAACCCCCGACACAGACAATGCGAGAATAACAATCGAATACTTCGACGGGCTTGGGCGGAAGATGCAAGATGTCGGGGTTGGCGCGGCTCCCGATGGTTGCGACATCACGGTGTCTGTAGAAACTGACATATACGGGAATGTGCTAAAAGAATGGAATCCTGTACCAGTAAATGGCAACGGGGCATATTCCGGGAGCGATGCCATAAAAAGCGGTGCGCTGTCGGCATATTCCGACAACAGCGCATACACCGACTCAAAGTATGACAATACGGTAAACATGCGTCTTTCATTGTCGCTCGGACAAGGTGAGCTGTGGAAATCGGGCGTTGGCGTTTCCACCGGATACTACAGGAACTCAGGCGATGGTTCAGGCCAGTTTGGATGCACGCTGTTTACGGTGGACAGCGACGGTGCACTTAAAAACGAGGGGCCATGCAGGGAGGGGCTGTACAGCGTCACAGCGACAGAGGATGAGAATCACATGACAGTTCTGGAGTTCAAGGACTACAAGGGACGCACTGTCCTTTCGAGAAAGCCCTTGGACAGCCGCTTTGCCGACACCTATTTTGTATATGACCAACGGGACAATCTCCGGTATATGCTTTCTCCTGAGGCTTCCAACCGCATCTGCCGTGCGGAGGGTAAGTATGACAGCAACGACGATGTCATCCGCAACTATTGTTATGTATATGAGTATGACAGCAGAAACCGGCTCATAAAGAAACGCATACCCGGCGCGGAATGGATTTTCACGGTTTATAACAAATATGACATGGTGGAGATGACACAGACCGGATTGCAGCGTAACGACAATAAATGGACGGTTTATCAGTACGATTTACAGAGGCGGCTTGTTTTCACGAATGAGATAACATACGATTATTCGGTCGAGGAGTTGTGGGATAAATTCTCCGACTACGCTTCCGGATGCGTTTTTCGCGTTGATAACGACCTCTCTGTTTTCGGATATGCCCAACGGGCGGAAAACAGTTCGAGGGATAATATAATGTCAGTGTCTTTTTACGACAATTACGATTTTACAGAGTATGCAGGAAGCAGGAAAAACGATTTTGAATATACAGAAAAACCCGGATTCTCAAAGAGATATGAGACAGACAAGTCAATATCACCCGCGCAAGGATTGCAGACTGGAGGCATGGTAAAAGTTCCCGACACTGGAACAGAGCTTTTTAAAGCGGTTTATTACGACAACATGGGCAGAATTGTACAGGAAATAGAGGACAACCTGACCGGCGGTATTGACAAGAAATATTATCTGCGGAATTTCGACGGCAGTGTGGCCAAACTTTTGCATGAGCACACAAATGGCGACAATGTGCTTGTCTCAATACTGTACGTATACACATACGACCGAATGGGAAGGCTGTGCTCCACAAGCATGTCGATAAACGGGGACGAGACTGTCACGATCAGCCAAATCTCGTATGACATCATAGGTCGTGTTTCGGAAACAGCAACGGGCGGAATGTCCACCGGCTACTTGTACAACGTGCGGGGGTGGCTGACGGGACTGTCGTCGCCGCTTATGAAGCAGACGCTTAACTACACGGAGCATCCATACAGGCGCAATCCCTATATGAACGGCAACATCAACAGCATAACGACCACCTCCTATGTCACCCGCCCCGGCTCGTTGGAGCATGTCGCCGAGGGCGGCGGCACAACGATTTTCTACTATGACAATCTGAACCGCCTGACATCGGCCTATTACGAGGCCGTTGGCGCACCGTCGAACCCTGCGCTGTACTCCACATCGTACAACTACGACCTGAACGGCAACATTACAATGCTGTCGCGACAGGGCGTGAACCAGCGGTTGGATGAGGACGGCGAGGCGGTGTACGCCGGCTACGGCTTCACAGACCAAATTACGGCCACTTACGACGGCAACCGCCTTGTGAAGGCAAAGGACTATGCGGGCGAGGTGGTGTACGGCGACGCTTTCGACTTCCGCGACGGGGCTGACGAGGATGTGGAGTACGGGTACGACGCCAACGGCAACATGACGTCGGACAGCAACAGCGGCATCACGTCGATAGAATACGACACGAACAACCTGCCGCGCTCGGTGGACATGGGCGGCGCACGCAACCTCTACACCTACGACGCTTTGGGGCGTAAGCTACGGGCTGTGTACCAGATCAACCCGTTCATGGCGGAAAGACCCGACGAGCCTGCAAGGTGGGATTCCTTAATATATGTAGGACCGCCGATCGAGCTGGAAAAAGGTGGCGGAGGCAAAATCAGGCCGATGTCGTCGGGCAGCTTGGATGATGTGCTTGACAAGACGAAACTTTGGAAGAACATCTACACGCGCGATTACTGCGGCGAGATAATCTACAAAGACGGAGAAATCGAAAGGATACTGACGGACAACGGCTATGCCGTGCCCGACAGCACGGGCGGCTACACATACCACTATTACGTGAAGGACTATCAGGGAAACATCATGATGGTTGTTGACGAGGCGAACAACGTGGTTGAACGCAACGACTACTATCCCTACGGGATGCCGAAGCACATGGGCGACGCGCAGCCCTACAAGTACGGCGGCAAGGAGTTGGACCGCACCAACGGCCTCGACCTCTACGACTTCTCCGCCCGTTGGTATGCCCCCGACCTGCCCCGCTTCCTCTCCCTCGACCCACTCACCGAGAAATACCCCTCAATCTCCCCCTACGCCTATTGTGCCGGCAACCCCGTCCGCTACATCGACCCCACAGGAAAGGTGGCAGTGACAATTGATAATAAATTCAATATTTTAAATATAGATTACAATGTCAAAGATTATGATCAAATAATCGTTCAAAATGGAGATAATAAAACATACTCAAATACTTATGACACAGGAACTATAAGAGTTGCAAAAGGAAATATTCCAATAACAAACAGCAATTCAGAGAAGAATGCTAAAAATAGAAATAAAGAACAATCGGAAACTTACTCTTATATATCAATAAGGGGAGATGACTCTGCTGAAGAAATGTTTGAATTCATATCAAATAACACATCAGTGGAAATAGGCTTGTCACAATTTGGAAAGAAAGGTGAAAAAGGGCTTAATTACATAACATCATCACATCAAGAGACAACAGAAGCAGGATTTGCAGACATGGTTTTAACCCAATTTCAAAACGGATATACATTCAGAGGATATTCGCACAGCCATCATAACAACAGCAGACCGTCCGGAGGAATCGGAAAGCAGCCGGGTGATATAGAGATGGTAAAAGGACTTGAAATAATCTACAGTCCGCAAAACATAAACAGGCTTTATCAAATATATTTTGTCCCAATGAAAAAATATATTCCTTATGGAAAAGATTAAAAGAAGAAAAATATGTGTGATTTTACTGTTAATGACAGTATTAACATTGACGGCGGGCGGCAATTACACACAAGGGACGTATTTGCAGAAAGAATTGCAATTTGCTGATACTCTTTTTGTTGACAAATTAATAATTTCGATGTCAATTAATAAACTTGATATTAGATTCTCGGAAGAGAATGAGTATTGGTTGGAGGTGTCTGATTTTTGTGATGATTTTTGTTGTATCAAATTACAGTGTCCAAGAACGGGATTGCATTACAATTATGATGTTAAAGAACCATTGGAATTCATTTGTGCGGGAAAGATTGTTACCAATGTTGGGACGTTTTATTTAGATTGTCATCCTCTTTCATTTGAATTGAACAAAAATCTTTTCTTAAAAATTTTTGAGGAGAAAGGAGCCGGCTACAAGACAAAATTTAAAAAATATAATTTTAACAATGACAAATTAGATCGTGAATGGTTGTCTAATTTATATAGATACTGTGATGACATTTATGTTTTTAAATATAATTGGAATACGGGTATGCTGGTTTTTAGCAATACAGAATACCCCTGTGAATAAGTAAAATAATAAGAAATGAAGAGAATTTTATTAACAATAATATTGGTTATTTGCCTGTTTTGCGCCAACTCTCAAATGAAGGTTGACAGCACGCATGTAGCCTATCCTTTGTGCATAGCATCATTCACAGACATCTCCATTGCCAAAAGTTTGCAAAATGCCATTTACAAAAGCAATGTCCCATTTCAACTACAAAAAGACAGTATATACATAATAGAACAGGAACCCTATTATGAACTGATAGGGGAAAGAACCTATGACATGGTAAGTTATTATGATAATCATAGGGGCAAAAATACGGGATCTGTTTATTTTTTGACTAAAGACTATGGGGCATATCGCTCAGTATGGGACAAAAAAGAATGGTCATATCGCTTTCAATACAAATTATCCACAGAATACGGTACATTCTATATCCGCTCCTTCACCCGTCCTGACTTCATAATAGAGAAAGATACAGTGACGGAACATGTCCTTAATGCCATTTATATAAACAATAATATTGGCGATTCATTGATAGAAAACGAGAAAAAACATATAAATTTGATAGAGCCTTTTAAATATCGCATCATATATGACAAGAAAAAGCAGGCTTTTAAGCTAATTAGTCATACCCACTTTTATCTCAACAATGATTCATTGGATTATTGTGGATATGATAATTATTTTGAACGATTTACAATAGCTGAACCTAAAGAATGAGAAATACTAATTTTGATGATAAGCGAGAAAAAAGAGCTTATGAAAATGAGATTAAAGTTATAAATGAATGAATTAATTAATAAGAAGAAAGAAAATGGTAACTAAAAAATATATATTTTTGACAATATTGTGTACTGTATTTCTCAGTACACAAGGGCAAATGCAACAATCTGTTGACGATTTATATAAAGATTTGTATAATTTTATCGGATTTGTAGGAGATTCATGTGGAATTAAAGTTGAAAATTATCGGGACGGTATAGTCATAAGTCGAATGTTGGATGAAAATTCATGTTGTGACAGTATAGATATGAATAAGGAATTTGAGTTATACAGGTTTGAATGCAGCTTTCGAGATGACACTCCGGGATATGTACTAATGAGATATAAAAATCATAATTGGATATTTAAAAGGAAAGAAGTGAATGCGATTATAAAACATTTATATGATTTAAGAAGGGGACATCCGGAAGTATTCTCTGATGACCTTTTTATAAAATATGTTGAAAGTGTACTCATGTATCAGTTGTCTGTAAATCGTAAGATTAAAGATGATATTACGTATGTTCAAGTCTACTGACATAGATTGACTTATAAAACATGGAATGATGAACGTGATTTTTAAAATATTATTGGTGTTATCATTGCCTATTGTCAGTTGTTTTTATTCAAATGCGCAATTATATCCACAAATTGATTATGAGGATGTTGACAGCATTACAATTAAGATGATAGGATATACAACAACCGCCCAACTACAAATTGACAGAAATAATTTTGATTTGGAATATGCCGAATATCTTATGAGAAATGATGGTTGGACTACATACATTAAATTTACGGACAAAATAGAGATAATGATGTTTGTTTTGATGCTCAACAATCTCAAGGCATATCCAAAAGATAATGTGAAGATCCTTCCCAATGAAATAAAAAAGGAGGAAGATGATCCTATTGATGTTAAAGCTAAAATAAAAATTTATACAAACTCAAGAGAGATTATCGCATTTGCTGCCACTTATGCAGTTGACATATTCAATTATCGTTATGAAACAGGAAACTTAGGGTTTGCACTGTTTGATTTGCCAATTTATTTGGCGGAATCCAAAAGACAAAGGAAAAGACTTGAACCATATTTTAAAAACATAAGACAATGAATATCAAGGTAATAGTGACTCTGTTAATTTTGAATGCCGTTGCATTAACGGTCAAGGCAGATTTGAAATATCCTATATGTTATGAAGATGTTGATAGTATCGAGATGCGTATGGTTACTTTTCGATATTCACAGATAAACGCAATTGACAAGCATAAATTCGATTCAGTTTATAATATCTGCGACAGTATGATAAGAGCAGGGGCGGAAGAATGGAAATGGCATAACGCAAAAAAATATGTATTGAAAGACAAAGTTGAAATAGTTATGTTTCTTGCGATGCTCAATCACTTAAAAGTGTGTGAAGAAACCGACGAATTCAAAATGCCAAATGCCCAAGTAGCCGAAGCTTTCGATTACTTGATCACATACGCCCAGATAAGATTATGGACACCGATAGGAAAAATCACGGCATTCACATCGCCATATCTTCTCGAACTATTGGATGATACATACTACGCAGGAGAAGTCGGAGAGTTTATCGATAAATTAAGTGTTTATTTGACTAAGTTTGAAAATAAAAGAAAACGTATAGAGAAATCAATGGGAAAATGAATGCTAAAAATATAATTGAAAGTCATCTGCGCGACTATTGCGGCGACATTATCTACAAGGACGGCGAAATCGAAAGAATCCTGACGGACAACGGCTACGCCGTGCCTGACAGCGCGGGCGGCTACGACTACTATTATTACGTGAAGGACTATCAGGGGAACGTCCATGCCGTCATCGACGAGAATAACCGCCGCGTGGAGCTCAACGGCTACTATCCCTACGGGATGCCGATGCACTCGGGCGACGCGCAGCCCTACAAATACGGCGGCAAAGAGTTGGATCGCACCAACGGCCTCGACCTCTACGACTTCTCCGCCCGTTGGTACGACATGACACTCCCCCGCTTCCTCTCCCTCGACCCCCTCGCCGAGAAATACCCCTCAATCTCCCCCTACGCCTACTGCGCCGGCAACCCCGTCCGCTACATCGACCCCACAGGCATGGTTGTGCAGATGTTTGGCAGCTCGACGGAGGAAGCAAACAAAAAACAATGGGGCAGAAAATGAAGTGCGGCGCAGTTCTGTTAAAAAGAATATACAACCATAAAATTTAAGTAAATCAAGAAAATTTACTTAATTAGACGCTCGTTTTTAAGAATTGTTCCATATATTTGTCATGAAAAAACGAATATATGATTTTTATCGGCTTAAAAGATATCGTTTTTAAAGCATTGTGAGATGAAAAAATCAACTATTTGGGTACTGACAATAGTAATGGCTCTGACATTTGCCGGACTCCTTTATGTACAGGTAATGTACTTGGAGGAGATGATAAAAATGCGCGACCAGCACTTCTCTGAAGGAGCAAAACGCAGCCTGTACGCCCTAACCACTGCATTGGAGCAAAACGAAACAAAAAAATATTTGGAAGAGGACATGATGATTACCGAACCAAGTATTTTTGACACACAGACATCGCCCCTGCAAAGACTCGACAACTACGATCTCAACGGACTGCAAAACGGCATAGACGACAAATTCGCGTCGTATCAGAAAGCTCTGAAAGAGCAATATCTGTACCAAAAAGGATTGCTCAACGAGGTGATACTGTCGATTCTGAACCAGTCAAGCAACCGACCGATAACCGAAAGGGCTGATTCTACCACCGTCAAATCATACTTAAAAACCGAGCTTGACAACAACGGGATAGTCATACCGTTTGAATATGCAATAATCGACCGTAACGGCAACATCGTGTACAAATCAAGCAATTACAAAGAAGACACAAATAAAAACGCGATATTCACGCAGGCTTTGTTTCCAAACGACCCCGACTCAAAGCGTCACTACATAAATGTATATTTTCCCGACAAGAACAAATACATATTCTCGTCGATAAAATTCATGATACCCTCATTCGCGTTTACATTCATATTATTAATAATATTCCTTTGGACAATTATATTGGCATTCAGACAAAAGAAATTGTCGGAGATGAAAAACGACTTCATCAACAATATGACACACGAGTTTAAAACCCCAATTTCCACAATATCGCTTGCCGCGCAAATGCTCAACGACGACTCTGTAAGAAAGAGCCCGACAATGATGCAGCACATATCAACCGTAATCAACGACGAAACAAAGAGGCTGCGTTTCCAAGTGGAAAAAGTGCTGCAAATGTCGATGTTCGACCGGCAAAAAGCCACTCTCAAATTGCAGGAAGTCGATGCCAACAACGTGATTGCCAACATTGTCAACACATTCAAGCTGAAAGTGGAAAAATACGGCGGACACATCAACGCGACGCTCAACGCCGACGACCCGATAGTTAACGTAGACGAAATGCACTTCACCAATGTCATATTCAACCTGCTCGACAACGCCGTGAAATATCGCCGCGACGACTGTCCGCTCGAACTGAACGTGACAACCCGCAACCTGCCAAACAACCGTATAGAAATAACGGTACAGGACAATGGCATAGGAATGAAAAAAGACGATTTGAAAAAGATATTCGAAAAATTCTACCGCGTTTCGACCGGAAACCGCCACGACGTGAAAGGCTTCGGACTTGGTCTTGCCTACGTACACAAAATGATTACAGAGCTAAAAGGCGACATCCGGGCAGAAAGCGAGATAAACAAAGGCTCGAAATTTATAATAACATTACCAATTAATAATTAAAACTATGGAAGAAAGATTGCGCATCCTATTATGCGAAGACGACGAAAATCTCGGCATGTTGCTGAGAGAGTATCTTCAAGCGAAAGGCTACAACGCTGACCTGTTTCCCGATGGAGAAGCCGGCTACAAAGCATTTCTAAAAGGCAAATACGACCTGTGCGTATTTGATGTCATGATGCCTAAAAAAGACGGATTCGCCCTCGCCCAGGAAGTACGTACTGTCAATAGCGAGGTTCCCATCATATTCCTTACGGCAAAATCGCTCAAGGAAGACATACTCGAAGGTTTCAAAATCGGCGCGGACGACTATATCACCAAGCCGTTCAGCATGGAAGAGCTTGTATTCAGAATTGAAGCGATTCTCCGCCGCGTGAAAGGCAAGAAAGGAAAAGAAATCACAATGTACAAAATAGGCCGCTTCACGTTCGACACTCAGAAGCAAGTGCTGATGATTGATGACAAAATCACGAAACTCACCACCAAAGAGTCAGAGTTGCTGAGCCTGCTTTGCGCACACGTCAACGAGATACTCGAACGCAACTTCGCGTTGAAAACCATTTGGATTGACGACAACTATTTCAATGCCCGCAGCATGGATGTCTACATCACAAAACTGCGCAAGCATTTGAAAGAGGATCCGTCCATCGAAATCATCAACATTCACGGGAAAGGCTACAAACTCATAGCTCCGGATGTTGAGGCAAAAGCAAAATAAAAACATTAAATTCGCAGACAAAGCCGCACAACCATTTAATGCGGCTTTGTCTGTTTTATACTGTATGAAGCATCTTAAACACATACTTCTAATATACCTGACATTATTTGCGGCAGCGGCACAATCGCAATCCTCGCACTCAATCAACGGAACCATTACCGACAAAATCAAAAAAACGCCACTCCCCTACACACTCGTACAGATATACGGCACAGACAAAGGCACGTATGCCGACTCAACCGGACGGTTCAGCATCGACAACGTCAAGCCGGGCATCTACAGTCTGCAAATTTCATTGTTAGGCTACAAAACGCTTATCACACCTGAATACATCATGTCGACCAACGACATCACAATAGACGCAGAATTGGAAAGCAGCTCCACCGAGCTGCAAGAAGTAAGCGTCACGGTATCGCCGTTCCGCCGCATAGCGGAATCGCCAACAGGCAGATACACCATCGGTTTGCAGGAGATAGAAAAATCGCCCGGAGCCAACCGCGACATCTCGCGCATCGTGCAATCATATCCCGGCGTGGCATTCTCGCCCATAGGCTACCGCAACGACCTGATTGTGCGCGGAGGAGGCCCGTCGGAAAACCGATTCTTTTTAGACGAAGTGGAAATACCGATTGTCAACCACTTCAGCACCGAAGGCGCGTCGGGAGGGCCGGTCGGCATAATCGACGCCGACCTTATCCGCGAAGTCAATTTCTACACAGGCGCATTTCCTGCTGGCAAAGGCAACGCGCTGAGCTCCGTGCTCGATTTCCGTCTGCGCGACGGCTATATGGACAGAAACAAGCTGAAAGCCACTTTGGGATACTCCAACGTGTCATTGGCAGCCAACGGACATCTTGGCAAAAAGACTTCCTACATCGTATCAGCGCGACAATCATATCTGCAATTCTTGTTCAAAATGCTCGGCCTGCCATTTTTGCCAACATTCACCGACGCACAATTCAAAGTAAAGACTCGTTTTGACAAACATAATGAGCTGACGGTACTCGGATTAGGCGGAATCGACGACATGAAACTCAACACCGACGAAAAAGGCGAGGATGCCGAATACATATTAAGCTATCTGCCAAAGATACAACAAAACATGTTTACAATAGGCGGCGTCTACAAGCATTACGCCGGGAGAAATGTGCAAACTTTGGTGGCAAGCCACAGCTTTTTACGCAACAAAAACACAAAATACCGCAACAACGACGAAAGCTCGCCGGAAAACCTGTCATTAAGGCTGCGCTCAACCGAACAAGAAACAAAAATACGCTTTGAGAACCTCTTCATGTCAAAAAATTGGAAAATCAACGCGGGAATAAATTTCGACTATTCGCAATACGACAACACTTCATTCCAAAAAATATTTACCACCGCAATCAATACTTACGATTACAGCACATCGCTCAACATGGTGCGATGGGGTTTCTTCGGGACAGCGTCCTATGAAACAGGGCGATTTTCCGTTTCGGCGGGATTACGCGCCGACGCCTGCAATTTCTCGGACAACATGCGGCGCCTATACAACCAACTGTCACCGCGCATGGCAATTTCTTGGCGCATGGCAGACAACATTTACCTGAGCGCGAACATAGGACGCTATTATCAACTGCCACCCTACACGGCAATGGGCTTCAAATCCGGCGGAGAACTAATCAATAAAAGTCTGGAATACATGCGCTCCGACCAAGCCGGAGCTGGTATATCTTATCAAATAGGCAGCAACCTGCAAATATCGGCAGAAGGATTTTTCAAGAAATACGGAAATATGCCACTGTCTGTCAACGATAATATCCCTTTAATGTGCAAAGGCAACGATTATGGAGTGATAGGCAACGAGCCACTCTCCCCGACAGCCGAAGGACGCTCCTACGGAGCAGAACTGATGCTCAAATGGATAGTCACAGGCAAATTCAACGTGGCGGCATCGTTCACGGCATTCAAAAGCGAATACCGCAACAACAAATCATCGGCATACGTGGCATCGGCATGGGACAACCGCTACATATTCAACGCGAGCGGAACCTATAATTTTCCCAAGAATTGGAGTGTGGGAGCAAAAATAAGCTGCATAGGAGGCTCGCCATATACGCCTTACGACCCCGACAAATCATCGCTCATCGCGGCATGGGACGCTCAAGGCCGCCCCTATTACGACTACAGCAGGTACAACACTATGCGATTGCCGACCTACGGGCAGTTGGACATACGCGTAGACAAATCGTTTTACTTCAAGAAATACATGCTCGGTTTCTATATCGACCTGCAAAATGTCACGAAAAGCAAACTGCGGCAACAGGACATACTAATGAGCACAGGACAAACAGACCCGAAAAATCCAAACCGCTACATAATGAAAACCATCAAACAGGAAAGCGGCACGCTGCTGCCGACTATAGGCATCACATTTGAAATCTAACTTATACATTTACAGGGTATCGAGCGCAATCGTTCGATACCCTGTAATTTTCTTGCACATTATGCCTACAATGCGACTTTAAACGCCCGGCCTGCCACTCTGACGATATAAACGCCTTTTGAAAGGTTTCCCACAGAGGCATCTATTCCACTGTACACCAACCGGCCGGCAAGATTGTAGATTTCAGCTACTGCACCTTCAGCACCACGAACAACAATGCAGCCGTTTTCAACGGACACATCTACCCCACCGACTGCCACATCGCCTACTCCGCTGAAATCTGTTTCCAAAATAGTCGGGAATTTACTCCACTCGTCCGCCTTACGATACGCCTCCTTACATCCCGTAGGAACATATAACACACAATCATGGTCTTGAAAACCCAAAAATGTTCCTAAAAACGAAGAATCAAAACATGACGGCGGAACCGTCGGTTTCATGTAACACGTGGAAAAGTCAACCAACAATGAGAAACGTCCGATATACTCAACAGAACTGCCGACAGTGACAGTAGAGAAATTACAGCCATTGAAAGCATTATCCTCTATGGTTTTAACATAATCTGGTATAGTTAGAGAAGTTAATCCAGTACATCCGTGAAAAGCGCTCTCGCCAATGGTGACAACAGAATCAGGAATTTTAACGGATGCCAAATTCGTGCAGCCGTAGAAAGCGAATTCTCCTATCACTGTTACCGTAGCAGGCATATTTACAGAAGTCCTGCCGGGTGCAGAACAAATGAGCTTTGTTTGGTCTTTATTACACAACAGACCATCATACGACGAATAGATGCTGTTTTCCGGCGATACCGTTATGGAAGTCAAACTATTGCATCCGACAAAAACTTTTGAGCCGATACTTTCAACCGATTCTGAAATATCTATGGATTCCAATCCGGAGCAATAACTAAAAGCCCCGTCACCTATTTCCGTCACAGAATCAGACACATCTACAGTTTCCAAACTTGTGCATCCGTAGAAAGCATAGTCCTTAACAGCTGCCACATCGTCAGGTATCGCCAAATTCGCAACCAAATTACCGTTCAAATACAAATCAGCCCCCAAAAACAACGGATTTGATATTTCATTCTCAAACTCAATATTAAGCCATCCATGCAAATCGCTTATATAAACTTCCACCAAGCCTGTGCAATCATAAAAAGCGTTATAGTCAACATACTACACATTTCGCCCCATCGAAACAGACTTCAAACCGCTACAGCTTATAAAAGCCGATTCTCCAATAGTTGTGACATTGTCAGGGATGGTCACAGTTTCCAAATTCTTGCAATATGTAAATGCCGTAAATCCAATAGCGGTGACATCATCCGGTATCACCAAATCCTTTATAAGCTCATCATTCAGATACAAATTATTGGAATAGAATGTGGGATTGGGCGAATTATTAAATTCAATGCCACACCATGCCGACAAATCCGTCGTATGCACTTCTTTCAGCCCATAACAATCAACAAAAGCCCCGTCGCCTACATATTCCACATTTCTGCCTATTGTGATTGACGAGAGATTTTCACTTCCGGAAAAAGCCCAATCGTCAATGGATGTAACATTATACGTTTTCCCTTCAAAATCCACATTTTCCGGAATAACCACGCTGCCTGAATAGCTGTTCTCCAAACCGTTATTTGAAGTAACCTCACAAGAGGCATCAGAAGTGATGTTGTAATAAATGCCGTCAACCATAAAATCGTGGGCAAACAAACTGTTTACACTCGCTGTCATTGCAAGCAACAACACTAACAAAATTTTTTTCATAGAAATAAATATTAAGCCTTCTACCCCCCCCCCAAAAAAAAGACAGTTATTAATTGTAACTAATTGAGAATGTAGGGTTTTAAGTAATTGTAAATAACAACAATTATAAGACATTCCCTCTTTCCAATGTACTTGCAAATGTAAAGAAAAATGAAACAAAAAACAAACACATTATTAATGTAACTATACGAATTTATCCGTAAATTTGCGTTAGTGTTAAACCAATAAAACCAAAATCCAATGAAATTCTTTATCGACACGGCCAATCTCGACCAAATCCGCCAAGCCCACGAAATGGGGATACTCGATGGTGTTACCACCAACCCTACCCTCATGTCAAAAGAGGGAGTGAAAGGAAAAGAGCAAATATTCGACCACTACCGCAAAATATGCGACATTGTCGACGGCCCGGTAAGCGCGGAAGTTTTTGCCACCGACTATGAAGGCATGTTGCGCGAAGGCGAAGAGCTTGCCGCCATCAATCCGAAAATCACCGTAAAGCTGCCATGCACAAAAGACGGCATACGCGCCGTGAAATATTTCGCGCAAAAAGGAATAGCTACAAACTGCACATTGGTGTTCTCCGTCGGACAAGCTCTATTGGCGGCCAAAGCCGGAGCAACATTCGTAAGCCCGTTTATCGGACGGCTCGACGACATCAGTGAGGACGGAATCAGCGTAGTGGCACAGATAGTGAAAGTATACCGCACATACGGGTTCAAGACACAAGTGCTTGCCGCGTCAATCCGGCATACAAACCACATCATCCGCTGTTTGGAAATCGGTGCGGATGTGGCCACATGCCCTCTTAAAGCAATAGAAGGGCTGCTCAACCACCCGCTGACCGACAAAGGCTTGGACATTTTCGTGAAAGACGCAGCAAAGATGCAATAAAACAACACGGTCGCCATATTTGCGTGCTGATGAATATGGCGACCGTACCACCAAGCAATTACCATAAACACACTACATGAAATTCAATAAACGCCCACACCCAAAACCCGGCTAATCATTTTTTATATTATTTTATAAAAAAACACACAGCACCACTACCATTTTGAGAAAAACAATGAGTAAATTTGCGTAGGCTATATTTTTCATTTTAACAATCCACAATTAAACGAAACAGTCATACGGATTGTTATTATGATGACCATGTGGGCATACGATTCCACAAAAAGCGCGCGAAAGTTTGCCCGACGCACGTAAAGTGCCATAAATTAGATAAATAAAAAACAATATAAATGATAAGTAAATGGAATTACTTACCTCTTACATCCGAAGAACAAGAATTAGAGATAGAGTTGGCAAAGAAATTTGCCGGCAGTCCGGTGATAGCTGAGCTATTGGTTCAGCGCGGCATCACGACTGTCGATGAAGCTGAACACTTTTTCAATCCATCTCTGTCCGATCTCCATGACCCTTTCCTGATGAGGGACATGGACAAGGCTGTAAAGAGGCTGAACAAAGCAATCGGGGCGAAAGAAAACATATTGGTATACGGAGATTACGACGTTGACGGAACAACGGCCGTTGCTTTGGTGTATAAATATCTGCGGACTTTTTATTCACATATCGAATACTATATCCCGACACGCGACGAAGAAGGCTATGGAATTTCGATAAAAAGCATCGATCAGGCAGTGGCCGGCAATGTGAAATTAATAATTGTGCTTGACTGCGGCATAAAAGCAATTGACGAGATTGCTTACGCAAAAGAGCACGGCATTGATTTCATAATCTGCGACCATCATGTGCCTGACGACAGATTGCCCGACGCATACGCGATTCTAAACCCCAAAATGGACAACAACACCTATCCGTACCCACATTTGTCGGGATGCGGCGTAGGCTTCAAACTGATGCAGGCATTTGCCGAGAGCAACGGGTTGAGCAATAAAAACGAATTGTACGGTCTTCTCGATTTGGTGGCCGTCAGCATAGCCGCCGACATAGTGCCGATGACAGGAGAAAACAGAGTGATGACTTACTACGGGCTCAAAAGACTTAACTCAAATCCTAACACAGGACTGAAAGGCATAATAAAAGTCTGCAACCTGCAAAACAAAGAAATCACCATAAGCGACGTGATTTTCAAAATCGGACCGAGAATCAACGCTTCCGGGCGTATGCAATCCGGCATGGAGGCTGTAGACCTGCTCACCACAAAAAATTTCGGCGAGGCATACACAAAAAGCAAAAATATCGACCAATACAACAAAGACCGCAAAGAGTTAGACAAACGCATCACAGAAGAGGCCAACAAAATCCTTGAAGAACGCGGCGAAATAAATTCCGACCACAAAACAATTGTAATCTACAACAAAAATTGGCATAAAGGCATAATCGGGATTGTGGCGTCGCGCCTGACAGAACTTTACTATAAGCCGGCGGTTGTGTTGACGCTTTCCAACGGACTTGCCACAGGCTCATCGCGCTCGGTGCAGGGCTACGACATCTACAAAGCTGTTGAAAGCACGCGCGATTTGCTTGAAAACTTCGGCGGCCATACCTACGCGGTAGGATTGTCGCTAAAAGAAGAAAACATACCGGAATTCACACGCCGGTTCGAGCAGTATGTCGAAGAAACCATCAGCCCTACCCAACTGACTCCTCAAATCGACATCGACGCATATCTTAAATTCGAGGAGATAACCCCTGAATTTTTGTCATACCTGAAGATGTTCAATCCTTTCGGCCCGTGCAACCAAAAACCCACATTCTGCACAAAGAATGTGCTTGACTACGGCACAAGCAAACTCGTGGGCAAGAACATGGAGCATATAAAACTTGAACTTGTCGACAACAATTCCGGAAAAGTGCTCAACGGAATAGCATTCAACATGTCGAAATATTTCGACTACATAAAATCGGGCAAACCGTTTGACATCTGCTATACGATAGAGTCCAACAAGCACTTGAACAGTTCCAATAAATATCAGTTGGCCGTAAAAGAAATACGGATTTGCGATAAACCGGAAAAAGAGTAATGAGCGCCAATATCCACGACATACTTTACAAGTATTGGGGATACCGGCATTTCAGAGAGAAACAGGAGGAGATAATAAAGTCGGTACTTGCGGGCAACGACACACTCGGACTGTTGCCCACAGGCGGAGGCAAATCGATTACATTCCAAGTGCCGGCAATGCTTCTCGACGGGATAACAATAGTTGTCACCCCTCTGATTTCTCTCATGAAAGACCAAGTAGACAATTTGCGCCGCCGGCATATCAAAGCTCTTTATATCCACTCCGGACTACGCTATAGCGAAATCCGCAACACTGTAGACAAATGTATTTACGGAGAATACAAATTTCTCTATATCTCTCCGGAAAGGCTTTCATCGGCAACGTTCATGGAATCGCTGAGGCTTATGAAAGTGGCGTTGCTTGTTGTCGATGAGGCACACTGCATATCACAATGGGGATACGATTTCAGACCCTCGTATCTAAACATAGCGTCGGTCAGAGATGTCTTTCCGAAAATTCCGATACTTGCATTGACAGCATCCGCCACAAACGAAGTAATTGCCGATATTAAAGACAAACTGAGGTTCCGCAATGAAACAGTGATACGAAAAAGTTTCAAACGGGATAACCTTTCTTACATCGTAAGGCATACGGAAAACAAACAAGAAAAACTATCCGACATATTAAAAACCACTACAGGAAGCTGCATTGTATATGCCAGAAGCCGCAAAAAGACAAAACTAATCGCGGATTATCTGACAGACAACGGCATAACCGCCGACTACTATCACGCCGGCCTCTCCAACGAGGAAAAGCAGGACAAACAGGACAAATGGAAAAACGATGAATTGCAGGTCATTGTGGCTACCAACGCTTTTGGCATGGGCATAGACAAGCCCGACGTAAGAATCGTGACACATGTCGATGTGCCCAATTCATTGGAAGAATATTACCAAGAAGCAGGAAGAGCAGGAAGAGATTCCAAGCGCGCGTTTGCCGTAATGCTCGTTTCGCCAAGAGATAAAGCCATTTTAAAAAGACGCATTTCCGAAACCTTTCCGCCGAAAGAAACAATAAAAGAAATCTATGTAAGATTATGCAACTTTCTTGAGATAGGACTCGGAGGAGGTTTCGACAAACTCTATGACTTCAATTTCAACCTGTTTTGCTCCACATTCAAATACCCTGCCACAATAGCGTCAAACGCCTTAAAGATTCTTACCCAATCTGGATATATAGAATATATCGAGGAAGTCGACACCTTGTCAAAAATCATGATACTTGCCGACAAGCGTGAACTCTACGACATAAAAGGGAGCACACCTGAGAACGACAAAATTTTGGAACTGATATTGCGCAGTTACACAGGACTGTATGCCGATTATGTAGAAATCGACGAGTTCTCAATCGCATATAAATACAACATACCGCTACAGGATATTTACGACACCCTGATATTTCTCAACCGTCAGCATCTGATACACTACATCCCCCGCCGCCGCACATCATACATCTATTTTCCTTGCTCAAGAGTAGAGCCGCGCCACATCGACATACCCAAAGAAGTGTATGAGAAAGGCAAATCCCGGCTTGAAAACAGAATCAACTCGATGATAGCATACGCCGAAAACGAAAATCAATGCCGGGAGAAAATACTTTTGGAATATTTCGACGAAACAGCCACCGACTGCGGAAGATGCGACATCTGTATAGAGCGAAAGAAAAAAAGGAAAAACAGCATACAGGAAATCCAAGAAGGGATTTTCTATATGCTGTCGCTAAAACCTTGCGGAATATCGGATTTCACAACGACCCTCTCATTCGACAACAAAGAAATCATCAATCAATTACGGTTTCTTTGCGATGAGGGGAAAATCAAGTGTAACGGAGAGATTTTCTCGCTAAAATAAATCCTGATTTTCTTTCAGCACATCATATTTTGTAAGGCTCACATAACGTGTATGATAATCATATTCCATATCATACAATCTTTCAGTCGCCGCGGTAATATCCCTTATCTCGATGATATAGTCGCGCAAAGAGATTTGCCCGCCGTTCAACGCGTCGGCAAGAATGCCATAATAATCCTCATTCTCGACAAGAGGCTTATAGACGTTAATCATATCTTCCTGTGAAATCAACGACGCATAATCCGAGCGTATGCGCAATTCCTCTTGAAGCTCAACATCACCAACAGCATATAAATCGGATTGCAAACGGCTTTTTGCCGCTTTTATTTTATGACGGCCGGAAAATAAAGGGATGCTCATGCCGACAATAAACCCATGTCCCTGCTCTCCGCCCTCATCCTTATACTTATATCCGACTGTGAAACCCGGATAATTTGAGAACTTGGCAACTTTCTCGGCATGAGAATCGGCCACCTGCTGCTGTTGCGCGACCTTATATTCCGGACTGTATTGACGATAATCGGAAATATAATAATCCACATCGGAAAGAATAGCAGGCTCGAAATCTGCAATATCCTTATCCAAGCCCGACAACTCTTTTCCTCCGTTCAGCGTTCTCAAACTTTCAAGAATGACACTCTTACGGATATTCAAATCCTTTAAAACCGTTTTGTTGTCAAACAGCTCAAGCCGCAACTTATTCATCTCAATCACCGAAACTTCTCTCTCGGCGTATTTACGCGACAGCAAATCCACCAAATGCTCCTCTTCCGAAAGCACACGCTTTTGCAATGCTATCCTGCGGTTGACATTAACCAAATCGACCAATGCCTGCCTCACCTGCGCGGCTATTTCAACGCATTTGGTCTGATACATATATTCAAGCGCCGAAATACTGTGCGCGATATATTTCTTTCGGGCACCATACATACCCGGCCAATCGATTCCCTCCGTAAGCGACAACTCTATACTTTTGCCGGGCCGCTCGAACAAATAAGCCATCTCGATTTCCGGATCCGCAAAATTATTCTCAGCCCTCAATGTCAGGGCATCTGATTCATACGACATTTTAGCGGATTGCACAGTCCGGTTATTAGAAAAAATTTGCCGCATAACATTATTGTCGGCCAAAGCCAACAACGGGAAAATTAATGCCAAAATCGATAATCCGTATCTCATAAACTATTCCTTTTTCTTGTTATACAAATAATAAATTACAGGCACCACCAACAAATTCAATACCGTCGATGAAAATAATCCTCCCAATATCACAACAGCCAAAGGAGCCTGTATCTCATTGCCCGGCTCCCCCCCCCTCGCCACAATAGGTATCAAAGCCAAAGCCGACGACAAAGCAGTCATCACAATAGGCAGCAGACGGTCGGCAGAGCCCTGAAAAACCCGCCGCGTCAAAGGCACGCCTTCCTTTTCCAACTGATTATAATGCGACATCAGCAGCATACCGTTGCGTGTAGCTATACCGAGCAATGAGATAAATCCGATTATGGCCGGTATGTTCAACTCGCCTGATGTGAAAAATATGATTATCACACCGCCTATCATAGCCAACGGAATGTTTACCAAAATTATGGCCGATTGTGTAAAATTCTTAAACTCTTGATAAAGAAGCATCAAAATGCACAATATCGCCAGACATGAAGCGATGCTCAACGTCCGTGAAGCCTCCGCCTCGCTCTCAAACTGCCCGCCGTAGGAAATCTGGTAGCCTTCGGGCAATTTCACTGAGGACTCGATTTTGTCTTGTATGTCATTGACCGCCCCACGCAAATCTCTGTCAGCCACATTCGCCGAGACCACAATCCTGCGACGCGCATTCTCCCGGTTTATCGAGCTCGGCCCTGACAAAGATTTAATATCAGCCACATCGGAGAGCGGAATTTTTCCGACATTGCTATCTATCATCAAATTGCCAATCTGACGCATTGTCATCGAATTTTCCGAAGTAAAGCGCAATGTCAGGTCATAAGGCAGGCCATCCTCATAAACTTGCGACACGACTATACCCGAAGCCGCAATATTTACAAGATTGGAAAATTCAGGAATGCTTATCCCATATTTGGCGAGCAGTTCACGACGCGGAGTGATAATCACTTCCGGACGCTCAATCTGCTGCTCAACGTTAATATCCACGATGCCATGCACTTCTGAGATTTCCTGCTTTATCTGTTTGGCAACCGAATAAAGCTGGTTAAGATTATCGCCAAACACCTTAATGGCGATTTGCGCCTCCGTGCCGGAAAGCATGGCGTCTATACGATGAGAAATAGGCTGTCCTATTTCAACGCTGATACCGGGAATCGACGATAATTTGTCCCTTATTTCGTGCATTATTTCCGAGCGCGGCCTGTCGATGATTTCATAAGGAGCCTCTATTTCCGAAGCGTTGCTGCCACGTGAATGCTCATCAAGCTCAGCCCTGCCCGTCTTTCTCGCCACCGTCTTAATTTCCGGTATTCCAAGCAGTATCTCATCCACACGCTTGCCTATATTGTCCGACTCTTTCAATGAAATACCCGGCAATGTCGCCACATTGATAGTGAACGATCCCTCGTTGAACGACGGCAAAAAACTCCTTCCAAACGTAAAAAACAAACACAGGGCAACTATAAACAAACAGCCGGTGGTTCCCAACACAATTTTTTTATGCGAAAGGCTCCATGCCAAAACTTTGTTATACACATTGCGCAACTTCACGGATGTCCAAGCCTCCTTTGTCTGTTTCTCGATATGCTTGTCATTTTTCAACAACACGCTGCACAATACCGGTGTGAGCGTCAAAGCCACTATAGTCGAGGCAACCAAAGCGATGATAAAAGCCACTCCGAGAGGAATCAGCAGCCGTCCCTCCATACCAGAAAGGAAAAACAACGGCAGAAAACTCGCTATTATTATAAGCGATGAATTAAAAATAGGCATTCTGACCTCTGTCGACGCACTGAATATCACATCCAGAATCTTCTTGCGCTCTCCGGCAGGCAACGAGGCGTTATATCTCAATTTCTTATATACATTCTCAACATCGACAATGGCGTCGTCGACCAACGAGCCTATCGCAATGGCAATACCGCCAAGCGACATGGTATTGATGGTATATCCCATGGCATGCAAAACAATCATCGTTATAAGGACGGAAAGCGGCAATGCCACCAACGAGATTATCGTGGCTCTTATATCCATCAGGAACAGGAACAACACAATCACAACAAACAACGCTCCTTCAAGCAGCGCGCTTTGAGTATTGCTGATTGAGCTTTCTATAAAATCGCTCTGCCTGAAAATATCTGTCGATATATGGATATCGGAAGGAATATTCTTTTGCAGTTCCGACAACTCTTTCTCTATATTGGCGATAAGCTCGATAGTACCGGTATTATACTGTTTGGAAACAGTTACCAATACGGCAGGTTTGCCTCTTTCAGAGGCTATGCCCAAAACAGGAGTTTTCGCCCCAATCCTCACTTCGGCGATATCATTGAGCTTCACAATAGTATCCGGCTTGCTGACAATGACTGCCCGGCCGATTTTATCGACATCAGTCGTATTTATGTTGCCCTTAATAACGTACTCGTTTCCATATTCATACATTATACCGCCATTGGTATTCGTAGTCAACCCGTCGGTAGCCTGCATCACCTCATCAAGGGTGACATTGTAATATTTCATTTTTTCCGGGCTGAGGACAATCTGGTATTCCTTAATATCCCCACCCATTACCGTCACTTGAGCCACACCGCTAATCGACAATAATTGAGGAGAAATAAGACGGTCGGCAATGGTGCGCAAATCCTGCATCGACGTTTTTGTGGAAGTGAGGCCTATTATCATCACCTCGCCCATAATCGAAGTTTGAGGACCAAGTACAGGCTTATTGACATTAGGAGGAAGCGACTCCATGACTGTGGTAAGTTTCTCCGAAACAATCTGCCGGGCGATATAAATATCCGTACCCCAGTCAAACTCCACCGTCACAACCGAGAATCCCGTGTCAGACGACGAACGCACACGCCTCACACCTGTAGCCCCGTTCAAAGCCGACTCTATCGGATAAGATACCAATTTTTCCACTTCTTCAGGAGCAAGTCCCGGAGCTTCTGTCATAATAGTGACAGTAGGAGCATTCAAATCAGGAAACACATCCACTTCCGTTTTAGTCGTGACATATATTCCCACAGCCAACAACAAGACGGACATAATAATTATGAGCATCCTGTTATGCAACGAAAAATGAATTATCTTATTCAGCATATTATATTCTTACTGCTTGATTAATAATGATATTAGTGATGATGATGCCCTTCGGGCACGGCTGTAGAGTTTGCGGCTATTTTCACAAGGATGGCGCCTTCTGTCACAACTGTCTCTCCCGGTTTCAACCCCGATAATACTTCCACACGGCTCCCGTCATTACCGCCGATTTCAATTCTGCGTTTTTCGTAACAGCCTTTTTCCAATTCAATATACACATAAAAATATCCCATTTCTTCCGTCACAGACGACAGCGGCACGACAACCGCATCCTTTCTCTCCGCTCCGAGCAAATATATCTCGGCGTATGAGCCCGGCACGATATCTCCCGGATTATTAAACTCAAAAGCCATATCGATATACCCGCCTTGAGCGACAACATTGTCTGATGTAACTTTCCTGCCACCCATTTCCCCGACACTGTAGACTTTATCAGAATAAGGCAACTTAAAATTAGCTGTCCTTATAGAAGCAATCTTGCCATAGTATTTCTTAGGGAGATAAGCGCGCATGGTCAGCCTGCGGTTCTCGGAAACGATTGCGACAGTTGCTCCGGTCTCGACGTATGAGCCGTTGGCTACCGTTAATTGAGTGACTACCCCGCTTAAAGGGCTTACAGCAACCGTGCTGCTGCCTCCTCCCATATAAGCGTTTTCAGCCAATTCGTATGCCTCTTTTGCCGCTTTATATTCACTCGCTGTCACTATCTTTTTTTCATATAGCGGCTTAATCCTTTCAAACTCCGACTTTGCTGTTTCGTATGTAATCTTTGCCGACACATTGGGATTGCCGCCCAACATCCCGTCGGCATTTATGCTGCAAATTTGCGAGCCTTTGCCCACTGCCGCGCCTTCAACCGCGTTCTTAGAGAAATTAACCATTCCCGAAGATTTTGCGACAACGGATTTCGTTTCACCCTGAGCTGGTAAAATCTCGCCTGAAACATTTATAACCTCACTAAAAACCGACAGTGCAATCTTTGAGGATTTTATGCCAAGCTCATCAACCTGATGCTTATCAATTACAATTTCATCCTCATGATGCGCTTCCTTAGAGGCCGATTCCTCACCTCCCTCTGTCACCCCCGCGTTATTTCCACAGCCAAACAATAACGAGGACAACAGAGCAACTAAAAATTTGTCACGTTTTTTCATAATTAATACAATGGGATTAAGACAGAACAGGATTCTGCCGTAAATAGGAAAAATAAAAAATATCACTTCACAAACTAAGCAAAAGGAGGAGCCCTCATCTGCCTGCACGGCAAACTCCCTTTGACAAGCAAAGCCTCGCAAAAAGAGAAAATAGTAACCGCATTCTGAAGCACAGGCTCCGGCAACCCTACATTTACAGCAACAGCAACCACCGGACAAGCTATGACCTCATCAGAATCATAATCCACAGAGCTCTGAAGCCTGCACACTTTTTCCAAATGCAACGGACAGCCATCATCAGAATAGTCGTGTCCGTTATTTTTATCGCAACCGGTATTTCCATTATCCTCCTCCACATGCAGCAGGCACAATGCGGAGCCGCTGCCGTCGGAGATATGGTGATGGTATTGGACAATACTCGAAACGAGTATCGCAAAGACAAACAGGTGTTGTAATATTTTAAACAATTTGCCCATCATCATCCGATTACACCACAAAATTACAAATCAAAAAATGTAACCTTGTTGCAAAACTGGACGCATTAATTTCTTTTAACATTCTCATATCACAATCTAAGCCACAAAAAAGAATAGAATGTAGGTTTATTTTTCAGCATCCAAAATATCTCGCATCCCTACAGCTGGTAGAGAATTGACATATAAATTATTCTCTCAGCCTGATTTTCTCATGGTAAAAATAGTTTACGACAACCGGCTTGCCTTTTTCCGAACGTCCGTATGGCAAATCGTTCACTATATAGGGAAAGCCTTGAATCCGGGCATACTCTGATATGTTCCGTTCCAAGTCCTGCCAGTAATCAAGTCTTTTTTTGTTATATATTTCCTCGTACAACGGAAAAAGTTCGGAATGCTTTTCACGGATATACGCCATTATCTCTCCTTTGAATTGTCCACGCAGGTTCAGGTTCTCAAGCCATATCAAATCGGCATATCCTTTCACTTTCCCGATAATCGCCTTCACATCGGTTATTCCCGGAAATATGGGCGAAACGAAACACACCGTGCGGATGCCTGCCTCATAGACTTGACGCATCGCTTTCAGGCGGCGTTCTATGCTGACGGCGTTGTCCATATCCGCACGAAACTGCTCGTCAAGCGTATTGATCGACCACGACACCGTTACTTTGTGAAAACTTTTCAACAGGTCGAGGTCGCGCAGGACGAGGTCGGACTTCGTGCATACCATAATCTCGGCATTACTTCCACGCAATTCATCGAGCAACCTACGGGTACGGCAAAATTGTTCCTCATACGGATTATAACCGTCAGTCACGGAGCCTATCACAATGCGCTTGCCATCATATTTATGCGGATTAGTTATAGGTTTCCAACTTTTCACGTCCAAAAACGAGCCCCACGGTTCTGTATGCCCCGTGAAACGTTTCATAAACGATGCGTAGCAATACTTGCAGGCGTGGGGACAACCCACGTAAGGATTGACCGAATATCCTCCGACCGGCAGTGAGGATTTGGTCATAACGCTCTGCACGTCTATTTCATTGATTATTTCAGTTTTCATTGTATGCGTTTGATAAATTGTTCCGGCAACTCTTGAATCATCCTTTCTTCACCCATTATAGGCAACAAATCCTCTTTCATGAACACGGGGATGCCTTGTGCTTTGGCTTGGCCGGCAATGTGAAGCACCCATTCGGGGCGGGATTCCACTTTGCCTTTCCGATGTCCCGTTTCCGTACCTATGACAATCCATTCGATGCCCTCAAAGTCTATCTCACCGATTTCATCGAAGATAGGCTCAAAAGTGACATGATAGTGCTTGGCCTTGATGTTTCTTTTCAAATCTTCTAACCTCTTTTTCTCGGAACTGCGCGTGACAGTCACACCCATCCATACATTTTCGTCATCCGTAGAAAAACATACCTTATCCGGACGTTTCGTAAGAAAGACATAAGCGTGTTGCGGATTGCTTTTCATTCTTCCGAAAATCTCCGCGTTCCATTCAGGCTTCCAATCGGAGAAGTCG
>CALUMI010000027.1 GCA_944321725.1 uncultured Muribaculaceae bacterium | reverse complement strand
TTCGAGGCATATTACGGGAATGGCTCAGGCGGTGTAACGGAAAACTTTACAAATTCGGAGGTCAAAGTATATCCTAATCCGGTATCTGCCGGCAGTAACGCATATGTTGATGTAGAAGGGAATGCGTCTATAAGCATTTTCAACATAAGCGGAGCCAAAGTTATGGAATTAAACTGCCAAAACAAAGCAGGCATCCCAACAGAAGGTTTGAATGGAATTTACATCCTTCAGATTTCGAATGAACAAGGCACTAAAATTGCCAAATTAATAGTTAAATAACATTTTATTAATCGGAGCAAAGAGGTTGCTGAAAATGACAGCTTCTTTGCTCCTTTTTAATTAAAGCAGCTTACTCCAAAGTATTACCATCTCCTATAAAAATATGTATCGGATAATATTGTTTTTTTCATTAATCACCATCTGCATACATGCTCATGCCAGTTATTTATACCGGGATTTTCTGACAGGATTTTCTGATCTATCAAAATATGCGGACCATTCATCCGGATGTATTATCATGGAAAATCAAACAAAAAACAACATAATCGAAACTTTAAATTTTGACACCAATGAAAAACAATTCACATATTCAATTCGGATAAAGTGTACTGACAAAAAAAGCAATAACAAGTTTTTAAACAAAATCAAACAACACCATTACGGCATTGTCTGGAATTACAATGATGCGGATAACTACGAAGGTATGGACATACGTTCAGACAACAGCAACTATTATGACGACATAACTAACATACGATCCTTAAAAATCGATTTTTTCAAAATAACCGATAAAAAAAGAGCTGTATATAAGTCATTAAAGATTAATCAAGATGGCGCAGACGACGAATGTTATAATACATTTACACTAAATTTCAACGGTAAATCAACCACCATAAAAGCGGGGCACAGAGTATTAAAAGAAATAGCTGAAATAGAAAATGTCAAATTCAACGACAGTACACGTATAGGTTATTTTGCAGGCAAAAACAATACAATCACGGTCAAACGCTTACAATTTACCTCCACTCCCATTAAAGAATCCTTATATACCACCAATTATACGAAAACAAAATTGGACTCAATCTTCAGCAAAAGCAATGATTACCTTGAAGGGTACTGGAAATATTTAGACCGCAAAATGGATGATAAAAAAATGCGGCTCGGAGGAAAATACACAATAGCCATTGTAAGAAACAAAGAAATGTATCAAATACTTTACATATCCGGAGCCGCCAAAATGCCGGATATATGGAAACCCTACACGATAAAAGGCACTTTAAAAACAACACCTTTCATCGACAACTACGATTTACAATGGTTTGATGCACAAAAAGAAGAGATTCCTGACGAGGGATATGCGACCTTGTCCGAAGGAATACTTTCCATTAATCTGCCAATTAACGGGACGATTGTGCGATTCTATAAATTACAATAATTTAGAATTGAAATAGTGCCGTAAAAACTACCCTGTGATTTGTCACTGAATGGCAATCACCAACTTTTGCGTCATGCATAACGGCACCATACCATGCCGTACTTGCCATATATTCCACGCCAAATTTCCAATGCGGGAGATTGTATGTAAGTTCTGCCGATGCTGAAACAAGTTGGTCAAGACCTTCCCCCACACCAGTCCCAAGCACACTGCAAACATCGTCAGCCGCTCCGAGATTTTTCAAATATCCTAAAAATATACCCGGTTTCCACCTGTTTCCATACACAACATTCAGCCACGTAGACGACACCCGGATGGGAGAATAGTCCTGCTCTCCTGTTTTATCATCGATGCGCGTTATCCCATATCCTCCAACACCGCTCGCCTGCGTAAAATTAGAGCCAAGCACAGACTTAGCCGCCACACGCCAATTCCGGCCGGAATATTTCACATGAGCCTCAGCAGACACAGAAGTAATGCGCTCCTTGACTTTATATATTTCGCCCTCCCCGACTTCCGATTGCCTGCGCGGCACTATCGACGTCATATCAATGCCTGCCCCCACAAGCCATTTATTACTTTTATAATCAACACTTAAAGCCATTTCCGGCACGCAACTGTTCTTGATGAAACTTTGGCTTTTCTGGGTAGACACAGTTCCCGGCTTATCAGAAGAAGGACCTACCGACAGATATTGCGACTGCCATAAAGCAGTTGCTTTCAATTGGAAATTGCGGTTTACATACATATAACGTATCTGCGGAGCCCGGCTGAATGGCTGAAAAGGAGCACCCATATTCAAATTAAGTATATCCGGCGCAACATCACCATAAAAAGGATGCCATGTCTGACCCGCAAGCAAAGACGATTTTCCGAAGCCAAGTTGAAAATAAGCCTGACGCAAACGTATCATATAATAATTCGTACCCCCGCCACGAAAATCCACCTCCACTTTTGCCGATGTGGTTATGCCATTACCAATTTCCGGACCTGCGACATCAACACCAAGCCGCGAATACATGGTATAAAAATTGCCGTCCGGATTTGCGTTCAAATCCTCACCGGCAGCATCGTATGAATGATCTTTCGGATACATATAAAACAGCCCGTCGACTGTTTCGGAATTACTGCGGCTATTATAAAACAAATCCGCACGTACCTGTCCATAAAATTTAAAATTAAAATCTTCTTTATTCTGCGAGAATAGAAACTGCGGCAACAAAAACAGCAGGCCTGCCGACAAAAATTTAAAAACACTACCCATAACAAAAATTTTTGCAAAATTACAAATTTTCAATCTCCCCATAAAAAATAAAAGAGCGAAACCGTTGACGTTTCGCTCTTTTTATTCATCAAAAATACGATATATTATTACATCATACCGCCCATTCCTCCCATTCCGGGATTAGGCATTGCCGCACCGGCATTCTCCTCTTTCTTCTCAGAGATTACGCATTCTGTAGTAAGGAACATACCGGCAATCGAAGCCGCATTTTCCAATGCCACACGTGTTACCTTCGCAGGATCAATCACGCCACTCTCAAAGAAATTTTCATACTTGTCTGTACGCGCATTGTAACCAAAGTCGCCCTTGCCATCCTTAACTTTTTGAACGATGATAGCACCTTCCAATCCGGCGTTTGCGACAATCTGGCGCAACGGCTCCTCAATGGCGCGCTTAACAATCTGTATACCGGTATTCTCATCATCATTGTCACCTTGCAAACTCTCAAGAGAATCTACGCAACGAATATAAGCTACACCACCGCCCGGCACAATACCTTCAGCCACAGCCGCACGTGTTGCGCTCAAAGCGTCGTCGACACGGTCTTTCTTCTCTTTCATCTCAACTTCCGACGGAGCACCAACATAAAGTACTGCTACTCCACCGGCAAGTTTGGCAAGACGCTCGTGGAGCTTCTCACGGTCATAATCCGATGTGGTCTTCTCTATTTGAGCCTTGATTTGTGCCACGCGGTCAGCAAGCAACTGCTTGTCACCATGTCCGTTGACGATAGTTGTATTCTCCTTATCAACAGTTACCTTATCAGCCGTGCCAAGCATATCGATTGTAGCCATATCAAGTTTCAAACCTTTTTCTTCAGAAACGACTACACCACCTGTCAACACTGCTATATCCTCAAGCATCTCTTTGCGGCGGTCGCCAAAGCCCGGAGCCTTGACAGCGCAAATCTTCAACGAGCCACGCAAACGGTTGACAACCAACGTAGCCAAAGCCTCACTGTCAACATCCTCCGCGATTATCAGCAACGGACGTCCGCTCTGTGCAGCAGCCTCAAGTATAGGAAGCATGTCTTTCAATACAGAAATTTTCTTGTCAAAGATAAGTATGTAAGGATTCTCCATCTCACACTCCATCTTTTCTGTATTGGTAACGAAATAAGGAGAAATATAGCCACGGTCGAACTGCATACCCTCAACAACCTTAACGGTAGTGTCGGTACCCTTGGCCTCTTCTATTGTTATCACGCCCTCTTTCTTGACCTTGCGCATTGCCTCTGCTATAAGTTGACCGATTTCAGCATCATTGTTTGCGGAAACACGCGCCACATTCTCAATCTTGGCCATGTCATCGTCAACCTCTTGTGCCTGAGCCTTAATTCCTTCAACAACTTTAGCTACGGCTTTATCTATACCGCGCTTCAAATCAATAGGATTGGCACCAGCGGCAACATTCTTCAATCCGACATTGATAATCGACTGTGCCAACACAGTAGCAGTTGTTGTTCCGTCACCGGCGTCATCTCCTGTCTTGGAGGCAACTTCCTTCACGAGTTGTGCTCCCATATTCTGGAACGGGTCTTCCAACTCGATTTCCTTTGCCACTGTCACGCCATCCTTAGTGATGTGCGGAGCGCCGAATTTCTTTTCGATAATAACATTACGTCCTTTCGGGCCGAGTGTAACTTTCACCGCGTCAGCCAATTCGTCAACGCCTTTTTTGAGCTCTTCGCGAGCCTTAATATTGAATTTTATTTCTTTAGCCATTGTAGTAGAGTTTTAATTGTGATTAATATTATCCAAGAATTGCCAAAATATCATTTTGACGCATTACCAAATATTTCTTACCCTCAAATTCCAATTCAGTACCGGCATATTTGCCATAAAGTACGGTGTCACCCTCTTTCACCACCATTTCCTCGTCTTTGGTACCATTACCAACTGCAAGCACTTTGCCCTGCAATGGTTTTTCTTTTGCGGTGTCAGGAATAATTATCCCACCAACTGTCTTTTCTTCAGCGGCAGCCGGCTCAACAAGAACACGGTCAGCCAACGGTTTGATTGTCATAGCTATTAATTTTATATTTATTTTTACAATACATTTAACAATGTCGGAACGAATCCGACACCTCTCTATATAGCACAATCTGTGCCAAACCCATATTGAAGAAAATCTGACAAAATGTCACTCGGCAATTCTGCCAAAACAACAGAAATCCAAACTATACTTTTAAGTTCAACCAATCCAGAGCCGCAGCCTTAACAGCAAGCATCATACCACTGCAACATATTGACTATAACAATCCCTGCAAGACGGAGAGGAGAACCGCCTCCATTACCTCATAACCGGCGGCTGTGGGATGAACGCCGTCGAATGTGTATTCAGGTATCAACGCGCCATTACACTGCATCGGGCTATAATAGTCGACATACAAAATATTTTTCTTTTCGGCATACTCACATATTCTGCGGTTAAGGCTCTTAACTTTTTCCGGCACATTTTTCACTGTCTTGTTCCACGGATATTCATCTACAGGCAATACCGACGACAAAACAGGAACAATGCCATTGGCTTCAGCCAGTTCCACCATCGACACAATATTGCCAAACGTGACATCCTCATCATACAGTCCGTCATTGCCGGCAATATCGTTTGTTCCACCAAGTATGACCACAATCTCCGGACGCAGGCTTATTACATCCGAACGAAAACGCAGCAACATCTGAGCCGTCACCTGGCCACTGATTCCACGGCTTATGAAGCCATTTCCGACGAAAAAAGCCGTGTCTGTTTCCGCCCACAATTTTGTTATCGAGTTGCCCATCATCACAACTCTACGCTGTGATTCGGATAATCGCCTCACCACAATATTTTCATCCGCATAACGTGAAAAATTTGCCCAATCTCCGGCATTCACGCCAAAGAACAGCGACAAAAACGACAATACCGACAAAAGCACCGATTTTCTCATACCGAAAAAGTTCTAAAATTCAGATGTAAAATGAAAACGTATTTTCGGAAAATCCGTCTGAGCCATCTGCAAAACATAATTGGAATCTGCAAGAAACACATCGCGCCCCTCGCGGTCGACTGCCATAAACTGATGCTTACGTTTTTTAAACGCTTCCAAAGCGTCAGCGTCATCGCTTTCGATCCAACATGCCTTGTAAAGGCTAATTGGCTCCCAACGGCACTGCGCCCCATATTCGTGAAGCAGACGGTACTGTATCACCTCAAACTGTAACTGCCCTACCGTTCCTATTATCTTCCGTCCGTTAAATTGGTTGACAAACAACTGCGCAACTCCTTCATCCATAAGTTGCTCTATTCCCTTGTTAAGCTGTTTTGTCTTCATGGGGTCGGTGTTCTCTATATACTTGAACATTTCCGGAGAGAAGCTCGGCAATCCTTTGAAATGCAATTCCTCACCGGAAGTGAGAGTGTCGCCGATTTTAAAATTGCCTGTATCAGGAATACCCACAATATCACCGGGATAAGCCTCATCGACAACCGATTTTTTTTGGGCCATAAATGCGGTCGGAGCGGCAAAACGCATCATCTTGCCGGAACGGATATGCTTATAATTCACATTACGCTCGAATTTTCCGGAGCACACTTTCACAAAAGCGATACAACTTCGATGATTGGGATCCATATTCGCGTGTATTTTGAACACAAATCCCGTAAATGCAGTTTCTTCCGGACGCACTATCCGCTCTTCTGCCTGCACAGGCCGCGGCGACGGGGCTATTTTCACGAAACAATCAAGCAACTCTTTTACTCCGAATGTGTTCAACGCCGACCCGAAAAACACAGGAGCCACTTCGCCTTTCAAATAGTCTTTCTCATCAAATTCAGGATACACACCCTCTATCAGTTCCAAATCATTACGCAATCTGCCTGCATCCTCTTCCCCGACATTAGAGTCGATTGCGGGGTCGGACAAATCGCTAATCTCCACACGCTCCGTTACTTTCTGCTTGTTCGGAGTAAACAAATCAAGACTATGCTCATAAATATTATATACACCCTTGAATTTCGCGCCTATGTTGATAGGCCAACTCAACGGGCGCACTTTTATTCGCAGCTCAGCCTCAAGCTCATCGAGAATATCAAACGGGTCGCGACCCTCACGGTCAAGCTTGTTGACAAAAATTATGACCGGAGTATTCCGCATACGGCATACTTCCATCAATTTCCTTGTCTGCTGTTCCACACCTTTAGCCACATCGACAACAATAATCACACTGTCGACTGCCGTAAGTGTCCGATAAGTGTCTTCAGCAAAATCTTGGTGGCCGGGAGTGTCCAATATATTTATTTTGTAATCCCCATAATTGAAGCCCATTACCGATGTGGCCACCGAAATGCCACGCTGCTTCTCTATTTCCATCCAGTCCGATGTGGCTGTCTTTTTTATTTTATTAGATTTGACAGCACCGGCCACATGGATTGCACCGCCGAACAAAAGCAATTTTTCTGTCAGCGTCGTTTTGCCCGCATCAGGGTGGCTGATAATGGCAAACGTGCGCCTGCGACTTATTTCATCCTCCAAACTTGCCACGTATACAATTATTTTAGATTAAATTTACATATTATCATAATCCTCTTTTCCAAAAAGAGGCTCTTTTTTGTCTTTATGGTAAAATGAGGCGAGCATCGACACGAATCTTGTTATTTGTGACATTGCCTTCCTTGTTTCATCAGAGATGTCACGTTTCTGCAACCTCATCATCAGCATTCCGTACAAAGCGTTGAAACACGTTTCAATCTCGCCCGGCTTTTCTTCTCCCGATTTTGCCCTAAGCTCAACAATTATCGGCAGCGTCCTATAAAATTCGGCAGAATATTCCGGATATTTCACGCTCTTCAAAAGCATCAGATGCAAATCCGTAAGCTGTATAAGCACATTTTTGTTAATCTGCAAATGCCCGTGAGCGGCAACGCCTTCCAAACGCATCATGTCAATCAAATCAGAATACCACTCGCACAATTCACGCTTCCCGTCGGCATCCAACGGCAACGGCTCTATCACAGATGACTTTATCTTATCGATGTCAAGCCCGCAAGCGCGTATCAAATCCTCCACCTGCCACATGTAAAGCAAATACTCGGCAATATTTTCCTGACGCAGCTTCGCAGCCGTAAACATACTCACTATAGCTATTTCACTAACCGAACTTGCTTATTTTCCGAAGAACGGCCTCATTCAAAATTTTCACTCTCCGCCCGTCAACCAATATAATATGCTCATTGACAAAAGCCGACAACGTACGGATAGCATTCGATGTCGTCATATTGGAAAGGTTTGCAAGATCCTCCCGCGACATGTAAATGTTTAAAGTTTCGCCGTCGTCCTCAAAGCCATAACTGTCGATAAGCATTACCAACGCCTCCGCCAAACGTCCACGTATGTGTTTCTGCGTAAGATTCACAATCTTCGCGTCCGACCGGCCAAGGTTATGCGACAGCTCATGAATAAAAAACCATGCCAACTGACGGTTTCCATCTATAAGCTCGGAAACAATTTTCATCGGAATAGTACCCACCACAGAAGCCTCCATAGCAATAGCACCCGACACATACGGCTCATTTGCAAAATATGCGCGATGACCGAAATACTGCACCGGACGTATTAACCGTATAATCTGCTGCCTTCCTCCTATTCCTTCTTTAAATTTCTTGACCTTGCCCTTTATAAGGCACCATAAAAACTCCGGAGTTTCTTTTTCCGCATAAATTATCTGATTACGCTTATAATTGTGAAGCGTAAAATTCTCCAACACGACACGCTTGTCCTCTGATGTCAGAACGCTCCAAATCCCCGCAAGATCTTCCTTTATGACTTTTTCTAACGCGTCTCTTGAAATCATGTTACAATATATTGCTATAAAAGTATGCTTTACAGCACAAAAGTAATGTATTTAGTCAAATCTACCAAAATAAAATGTAACAGGCAGAAAAATGCAACTAATTATCAAGCAATTAAACAAATGCACTTAATAATTCACTCCAAAAATTTGTTTTATAAAAAACTTGTCAATAATTTTACAACGGAAATATTTTCCAATAGAAATAAAAAACAAAACATACCAATATGAAACATCTAATCATCGGAGGAGTGGCCGGTGGAGCTACCGCAGCCGCAAGAATAAGAAGAGCAGACGAACTTGCAGAAATAGTGCTAATCGAAAAAGGCAAATACATCTCATACGCAAATTGCGGGCTGCCATACTACATAGGAGGAACTATCACCGACAGACAACGACTGTTCGTACAAACACCCGAATCGTTCGGAAAACGCTTTAAAGTGGATGTGCGCACAGAAAACGAGGCAATAGAAATAGACACAGCAGCAAAATCCGTAACAATACGGAGAAACGACGGCACCACATACAAAGAATCATACGACAGGCTCCTTCTCTCACCCGGAGCATCCCCTGTTCGTCCCCCATTGGAAGGAATTGACGGCAACGGAATTTTCACATTGCGCAACGTGTCAGACACAGACAAGATAAAATCTTACATTTCCGGCAACGAAGTCAACGATGCCATTGTTGTCGGAGGAGGATTTATCGGTCTTGAAATGGCTGAGAACCTGCACCATGCGGGAGCAAAAGTAACAGTCATCGAGATGGGCAGCCAAGTAATGGCACCTGTCGACTACTCCATTGCGTCACACATACATCAACATCTTCTCCAAAAAGGAGTAGACTTGATACTCGGAACAGGTGTGAAACGTTTTAGCGAAACAGGCGGAAATAAGATAGCAGTCACCCTGACCGACGGCAGAAGCATAGAAACCGACATGGTTGTCCTGTCGATAGGCGTCAGACCGGAAACCGCGCTTGCAAAAACTGCAAATATCGCATTAGGTAAAACAGGAGGGATAAAAGTCAATGAGTATCTTGAGAGCTCCGTAGCCGGCATATATGCCGTAGGCGACGCTATTGAATACCCCAATCCCATAACAGGCGAGCCATATCTCAATTATCTTGCAAACCCGGCAAACAGACAGGGAAGAATCGCTGCCGACAATATGGTGAAAGGCAACAGCGTAAAATACGAAGGCGCAATAGCGACATCGATAGCCAAAGTGTTCGACATGACAGTGGCATCTACCGGACTCGCGGCAAAACGCTTGAAGCAGTCAGGCATTAAATATGCCTGCTCCACAACCCACTCAAGCTCACATGCCGGCTATTATCCCGGAGCGTTGCCAATCACAATCAAATTGACGTTCGATCCTGAAAGCGGAAAACTGTACGGGGCTCAGGCTGTAGGATATGAAGGTGTTGACAAACGCATCGACCAAATAGCAATGGTCATAAAGCATCAAGGCACAATCTACGACCTTATCAGAACCGAGCACTGCTATGCCCCACCTTTCTCCTCAGCAAAAGACCCAATAGCTATAGCAGGCTATGTGGCCGGCAACATCATAGACGGGACAATGCCGGCCATCACATGGCGGCAACTGCTCGCCATCGACAAAAAAGACGTAATTTTGCTCGATGTCCGCACTAAAGAAGAATTTGCGTTCGGCTCAATCGACGGAGCAATCAACATTCCGCTCGACAACTTGCGGGAGAACATCGGCAAACTGCCCAAAGACAAGAAAATCATAATATTCTGCGCTGTAGGCCTGCGAGGTTACCTTGCCTGCCGCATACTTTCAGGACTTGGATTTACAAACATCAAGAACCTGTCAGGAGGATACAAAACCTACTCCACCGCGACAGCACCCGTATGCAATCCCAACAACGGAAACATCTGCCGCAATGAAAAGACGGCAAACATATCCGGCAAATTAAAAATCGATGCCTGCGGTCTGCAATGTCCCGGCCCGATTATAAAAGTGAAACAAGCCATTGAAACAATACCGGAAGGAGAATATGTCGAAATATCGGCAACCGACGCCGGATTCGCGCGCGACGCAGACGCATGGTGCAAATCCACAGGCAACATTTTAATCAACTCCACAGAGGATAAAGGGATATATACCGTAACCATAAAAAAAGGCAGCGACAAATGCGAAGCCCCAAAAAGCGTTGAAAGGTCAGGGAAAACATTGATAATGTTCAGCGACGATCTCGACAAAGCTCTTGCCACTTTCGTCCTTGCCAACGGCGCTGCGGCGACAGGGCAAAAAACCACTATATTCTTCACGTTTTGGGGGCTGAACGTCATTAAAAAGGCAAAGAAACCTGATGTCAAAAAAGACATTTTCGGCAAAATGTTCGACATGATGTTACCATCAAGCTCATTGCGGCTGAAATTGTCGAAACTAAATATGTTCGGAGTAGGCAGCCGAATGATGCGCCACATCATGCGACAAAAAGGCATCGATTCTCTTGAAAATCTTCGCCAACAGGCTATCGACAATGGTGTAGAATTTATTGCCTGTCAAATGTCGATGGATGTAATGGGCATAAAGCGCGAGGAGCTACTTGACAATGTAACCGTCGGAGGAGTCGCGACTTATATGGAGAAAGCAGAAAATGCCAATGTCAACCTCTTTATTTGAAGTCGGTGATGAACAACGAGGAAAAACTTTGCCAAATACGCGATTTACAGCACGCAATAGCCCTGTTTGAAACCAATTTCGAAAAAGCACACGGAATTTGCCTGAATGATGGAATGACACTGTGCTCGCTTCAAAAAGCCGAAAAGCTATCTTCCGGAGAGCTAAGCGCCATGCTCGGGCTAAGCCATTCGAACATGTCGAAAGTGCTAAAATCGGTAGAAAAAAAAGGGTATGTAAAACGCGACATCGGCGACAACGACAAACGACAAATGTTTTTTATGCTTACCGATACAGGCCGGCAACTGCTCGCTGACATAAAAAACAGCAATCACCAAATGCCTGAGCCTCTTGGAAGTATCATAAAATAAAAAGAAACAAGGCATGTATGTTTTTGGTAAGCACACATGCCTTGCTCTTCATTTCCTGTCCGGTATCAATCGAAAATATGCCGCAAGCGCGAGAATATGCGTGTCTTGGCATCTTCCGTCGGCTTAACATTATGAGAGTCGCGCAGTTTCTCTACAGCGGCACGCTCTTCCGGCGTAAGATGCTCCGGAGTATAAATCATAACATTAACCAGTTCATCCCCGACTGTTCCTCCACGTTCCAGTGAAGGAATGCCTTTACCGCGCAAACGCAGAATCTTGCCCGACTGCGTACCCGGCTCTATCGTGATACGTGCCCGGCCATCCACTGTAGGAACCTCTACTTTTCCTCCCAACACGGCTGTCGGAAAATCAAGCATAAGATTATATGTAATGTCATTTCCATCGCGGATAAGCTCGGCATCACGCTCTTCTGTCACATAAATCAGCAAATCTCCGCTCACGCCGCCACGCCGGGCAGCATTGCCTTTGCCATTCATCTTCAGAGTCATTCCGTCGCTTACACCGGCCGGGATATTGACTTCCACGATTTCCTCTTTACGCTCAACTCCCTCACCATGGCAATGTCCGCAAGGCTCGGTTATTATTTTCCCTTCGCCATGGCAGTCTGGACATACTGACTGCGTCTGCATCTGCCCCAAAAAAGTCTGCTGCACACGGGTTACCATCCCCGTTCCATGACACGTGGCACAAGTTTTATATGAATTGCCGCCTTTAGCACCTGTGCCATGGCACTCCGCACAAGCGACAAGATGATTTATCTTGAATTTTTTGGTAACTCCATGTACCACGTCTTTCAGCGTAACCTTCACATTTATGCGCAAATCGCTTCCGCGCGGTGTCGCGCCACGCCGTGCCCGATTACCACCGAAGCCGCTAAAACCTCCAAATCCTCCAAGATCCTCAAAGATGTCGCCAAAATGCGAGAAAATGTCTTCCATCGACATTCCGCCACCGCTATATCCTCCGCCAAATCCTTGCGGCCCCATGTTATGCCCGAATTGGTCATAACGCGCGCGTTTGTCAGGATTGCTAAGCACATCATAAGCCTCTGCGGCTTCCTTGAATTTTTCCTCTGCCTCTTTATCTCCCGGATTTCTGTCCGGATGATATTTAATGGCAAGTTTACGATATGCTTTCTTTATTTCGTCGGCACTCGCTGTTTTTGCCACACCGAGCACCTCATAATAATCTCTTTTGTCGCTCATATTCAAATTTCTCCTGTCTCCTACTCAAAAAAATCATTGTCCCACAACCACTTTACTATGACGCAAGACCTTATCATTGAGCATATAGCCTTTCTGCACAGTGTCTATCACCTTGCCCTTCTGACTGTCGTCGGCAGCCGGAAAAGTAGTGACAGCCTCATGGAATTCCGTATTGAAATCGGCATTGTCAGAGTTTATTGCTTTCACGCCGTTGCTCTCAAGATATTTGATGAACTTGCTATAAATCAAATCAACTCCTTCTTTGACGCTGTCCAAATCAGCGCTGTCGTGCATTGCCTGCAACGCGCGCTCAAAATCGTCGACCACCGGCAAAATATCGAGCATCGCTTTTTCACCCGCATTTTTTATCAGCTCCGATTTTTCCTTTAAAGTGCGTTTGCGAAAATTATCAAACTCAGCAAGCAAAAAAAGATATTCTTTTTTTTGTTTTTCAAGCTCAGACTTGGCTTCCTCCAAATCTTTCGCCAACTTCTCCACTTCAGTCAGCTCTTCGTTGTTTTCGGAATTCTCGTCTGTATGCTCTTCGTTCTCCGAGTTTTCATTCGCCTGTGTCACACCTTTTTCAACATCCTTTTCCTCTTCAGGATTAGCTTGTTTGTTTTCTGACATTGTATATCGTTTTTTATTTTTAATCTGAATATCAAAAACCTTTACATCAAAAAGTCTGCCAAACTGACAGACCGCACAAAATATCGATTTAAACAGCCGAACCGCCTCATAACCGCAATTTATACACCGCATGTTGCTGACACCGGGACACAAACGATTCTGCCATATTGTCACTATCGAAAATACCATAAATGGCAGATCCCGAACCGGACATGGAAGCATAGACAGCACCGCTCCAATACAATTCCGCTTTCAGCTCCGCAAGCTGCGGATACAACTCGAAAATATGTTTCTCGAAAGCGTTTGTCAAGACACACTTCCATTCCACGACAGGAAGTTTGACAGCCTCCGACACATCAAGCTCCGGCACATGAGGCTCAACACCGCGATAGGCATCGGCCGTCGAAACATAAACGTCCGGCTTAACAACGACAGCCGTCATCCCCGACAAATCGACATCCGACATCGAGAACTCATCGCCTATTCCTCTTGCGACAACAGGGCGGTTGTAGATGAAAAACGGGCAATCCGCACCTATTTTGGCAGCTCGCTCTGCCAAAGACTTGTCATCAAGACCCAAAGCAAACAGTCCATTTAAAATCTTAAGAACAGCCGACGCGTCGCTTGAGCCGCCCCCCAATCCTGCCCCATCCGGTATATGCTTATACAGACAAATCTCTACAGGAGGCAAATCGTACTCCTTCTCAAGCAACCTGTAAGCCTTCATCACCAAATTTTTTTCCGGAGGGCAACCGACAGGGTTTCCGTATGTCCTCAAAGCCGTGTCACCGGCTCTGACCACCTCTACCACATCCCTCAAAGGAATGGGATAAAACACTGTCGAAATGTCGTGATAGCCATCATCACGCTTTCTCTCTACGTACAATCCGAGATTTATTTTCGCATTAGGAAACGCTATCATATTCTCACTGTTTACTGTTCCAAAATTCAATATACTTTTCGGCTACTTTCCGATAATCATGATATTTTTCTATATACATTCTGCTGTCGCGCGATTTAGACGGGATTTCTTCCGGATTAAGCGCCAATCTTCTCAATTTGTCATACACATCCGCCTCATCGGGCAAAACGTTGACTATCGGGCGCAACTCTTTTTCGCCAAGCAACTCATAGCTTTCCTCCTCTCCGCCGCCAACAAGCACCAATCCTTTAGCCATAGCCAGCAAACCGTTCATTGCCGGCGTATAGGAATACAATTGGTCGAGAAGCACATTGCTGTTGTCGAGCATACTGCAATACTGCGGATAAGGCACCGACTCAGCCTTGACCATTTCGCAACGTCCGAAATAGTCATTTACCACCCGTTCCAACGCGCGCAGCATAATGTCTGTCCCCTTATACACTCCCCGCTCTTTCTGAACACCGATAAAAAATTTCACTTTGTCACCGGGATTGTTGACAATGTACCTTATCTCGTCGGTATTGATAGGGAACGGTATGAAAACGGTTTTCTCCGGGAAAGAGAGCCGATAACATGAATAATATTCGTACAAACCCGCTATAATCCCGTCACAGTCATCGGCTATCATTCGGTTCAGCTCTTCTTTTTTCGTGCCTGTCCAATCCGCCACTTCGCGCATCGCCACCGCGTCATCACGCAATTTTCCGCCTATGTTGAAATCGGAGTATCTGAAAATACTTGTCGTCCGACAAACGTTCACCCAATAATAATCCATGCCGAATGCTCCGAGAAACAGTTTTCCATTATTGCGCCGCAAATATTTATATATCGGAAAAATACGCTCCGCCTTTAGCTCCAGAAACATCGGATTAATCAGTTGAACCACGTCATAGCCCCTCAAAGCAGGCAATGTCGCCGCCACCTTCGCGGCGTACGACAACGCGCCAAAACGAGAGGATGTGTTCCGTATCAACGAGATGTCGCACCGATAATTTTTCCAAAAATCGCCATTGGAAACCACACATACCTCATGCCCCAGCAAACGCAGGCCTTCGGCAAGGGTCCAATGCACGTTACTGTACTCTCCCAACAACAATATTCTCATATTATGCCGATTTTCTTGTTTAAATTATAAATCGCTCTGACTTTCCATCTTTTGTTCGTCAGACAATAAAATATCACATATTTCATATTATACCGCTTACATGCCACAGGAAAAATCCCGTTAGCGCGAAGCTCGTCCAGCCAACGCTCCAAAAACGCAGCATCAGGCGAAAATCTTATCAAATCGTACACAAACGCTTCTCCAAGTTGATCGACCCGCCTCGTCAAAGCGTCACTTTTTCGCTTGTCCTGCTGCGCAATGCCCGCACGGAGAGAGCATATCACTCTCAACAAGTCTTTAAAACGCCTGTCCACATGTGCAGCGTCCCGCCTGCCTATAATCGAGTCCGGACGTTGATAATAAGCGTATGGAGCCGCATCGGTCACTATCATTTCTCCGCAGTCCAATAAAAGTCGTGGCGTAAATTCCTCATCCTCATGAAAAATATGATGCAAAAACCGTTTGTTGCCGATAACATCTCTCTTCACGACATACATACATGCGGCGGCAAACAAACTTTTTTTCAGCATATATTCGGTTCCGTCCTTATAACGAAGCAACCTGCCACACTTACCCGCAACACATTCCTCCACTCCGTCCGAATACACTTTCCTATAACCAAATATCAGCAAATCCGGACTGTATCTGTCCAAAATCCCGGCACAATAAAGATATGCGTCACGAAACAGATAGTCATCCGAATCCACAAACTGTATGTATTCTTTGGTTGAGAGTTCTATCCCTTTATTTCGCGCTCCGCCAAGTCCCTCGTTTTCCTGATAATGGTAATAAATGCGGCCGTCGCCCAATTCTTTCACCCAACTCTCCACTTGCGAATGCGGGGTACCGTCATCGATAAGCCTCACTTCCCATTCAAAATCATCGCCCAATGAGATTATGCTGCGCAAGCATCGCATAAGTTGCGATTTGTCAGTACAATAACACGGCACCACAAAACTTATCGACAAATTCCTCATCCTCTCAATCCCAAATAACACGACAACATTCTACAATAATTCTTCCCAAGCAATTTGCTCGCAAAAGCTTTTGCCTTCGTCGCAAACGGAATCTTAGACGACAACAGTTTGCGTAGAGAAACCGAGTACTCCGGAAGCAGCATTTCTCCTCCCGCCCGCAATAACGCAGCCTGCCAATTGCATACAGTAAGATAAAACACATCGGAATCCAAGCGGGAGAAACAAGGGCTGCTTTTCAGCCGTTCCCACAATTTCAAATCAGCCGAAACAAAATCAAAAAGCACTTTTTCTTTTCCGGAATTTGAAATTGACCCTTCCCTGTCGCAATAATAATACATTCCCCTATCCGAACATCTCATCACCGATGCGCGGTCCACCACATACGGTATTGTAAATATATCCTCATAGTACCGGCGTTCCGGAAACCTCACGCCATCCCACAGCCCGCGCCTGAAAAGTTTATTACACGCATAACAATTAAAATATCCTTTACGGGCAGACCAACAATCAAAAGCAGTGACCGCGTCGACACTGTACGTGTCGACGGGCGTATAGATTTCAGACCGCTTTCCGCCAAAATACACATGTGCCGGATACTCCAATATGTCGATATCGGGATTCTCTTTTAAAACCGCCACGTTTTCAACAAATGTGCCCGGCTCTATGAAATCGTCAGAGTCAACAAACGTGATATAATCTCCGCGAGCCACATCGACACCAGAGTTGCGCGCCGCGCTCAATCCTCCGTTCTCTTTTCTGTCGACCACGACAATCCTGCTGTCTTTCCCGGCATATTGCCTGCAAATATCACCGCAAGCGTCAGGCGAGCAGTCATTGACGAGTATCACCTCCATGTCCACAGCCTCACCAAGCACACTCTCCACGCATTTGCGCAGATATGCCTCCACTTTATACACAGGAATGACAACGCTCAGCACCATTTATGATAAAATATTACTGTTTCCGACAATTTCCCACAAAGATAGCTATTCTCACATATTCTTCATAATTTTGCAAAACAAACAGAAACGATATGGAACCCGTCAATAAATATACGCCGCGTCGGAAGCAACCGGAACATAAATCAATAATGTCGGAGAACGGAAAATTGCAGCCGCAAAGCCGGGAGCTTGAAGAGGCGGTGCTTGGGGCATTGATGCTCGAAAGCGACGCCTATTCAAGAGTCTGCGACATATTGCGCCCGGAATCATTCTATGAGCCGGCCAACCAAAAAATATATACGGCAATCAGCGAGCTCGGCATGAACCAGCAGCCGATAGACATGATGACCGTAGTAGAGCAGCTGCGTGCCGACGGCACGCTCGACGAAGTAGGCGGCCCGCTGCATGTTTCGGAGCTCACCGCCAATGTGGCCTCAGCCGCGCACATCGAGTTTCACGCAAGAATAGTCGAGCAAAAGCATCTCGCGCGGCAACTCATCACATTCTGCTCGACGATAGAAGAAAAAGCATTCGACGAGAGTTATGATGTCGACGACCTGCTGCAAGAGGCGGAAGGCAGTCTGTTCCAAATATCGCAAGGAAACCTGAAAAAAGATTTCACACAAATCAATCCGGTGATAAATACCGCCATCGAGCAAATAGAGGCCGCGGCAAAACGTGAGAACGGATTGAGCGGGCTGCCGACAGGTTTCCACAAATTGGACAAACTGACTTCGGGATGGCAAAATTCTGACCTGATAATCATTGCCGCCCGCCCGGCGATGGGTAAAACGGCTTTCGTGCTGTCGATGGCAAAAAACATGGCAGTGGACTACAACATCCCCGTGGCGATTTTCTCTCTTGAGATGTCGAATCTGCAACTTGTCAACCGTCTTATATCCAACGTATGCGAAATAGAGGGCAGCAAAATAAAAAGCGGCACACTCTCCCAAATGGAATGGAATCAGCTCAATTCAAGAGTCAGGAAGCTCTACAGCACCCCAATCTTTGTCGACGACACTCCGAGCCTGTCCATTTTTGAGCTGCGCACAAAAGCGCGGCGGCTTGCCCGCGAGCATGACATCAAAATCATAATCATCGATTACCTGCAACTGATGAATGCCAGCGGCATGAAATTCGGGAGCCGCGAGCAGGAGGTCAGCATGATATCCCGGTCGCTGAAGCAACTTGCCAAAGAGCTGAACATTCCCATCGTCGCCCTCTCGCAGCTCAGCCGTAAGGTGGAAGACCGCACCGACAAAAACAACCGTCCGCAACTTTCCGACCTGCGCGAGTCGGGTGCCATCGAACAAGATGCCGACATTGTATGCTTCATCCACCGCCCCGAGTACTACACCCACTCGTCGGAAGACGCTTCCGGACGCTCGATAAAAGGCAAGGCCGAATTTATAGTGGCAAAACACCGTAGCGGAGCCGTCGACGATGTCGACCTCCGGTTTATCGCCAAATACGCGCGTTTCCAAAATTGGGACGACGACTTCGGATACCAGCAGGAAACAGTCGAGTCGAGAATAAGCCTGCAAGATTCGCCGTCAGGCATTCCGACTCCCGATCCGGCAAACGACCCCATAGGCAGCGACGGCACATTCGACCTCAGCCGCCTGTCAGACGACACAAAAGCGCCATTCTGACATCATATTTCCTAATTTGGCAGAAATAATGTAATTTTGCAACGACAGATATTTCCGATATGGATATTTCAGTAATAGTACCGTTATACAACGAAGACGAATCGCTGCCGGAATTGGAAGCGTGGATCAGGCGTGTCATGGAAGCCAACAGCTTCAGCTATGAGATAATTTTCATAAACGACGGCTCTACAGACAAATCATGGCAGGTAATCAATGAGTTACAAAAAAACAACCCCTGTGTCAAAGGCGTATGTTTCCGCCGGAATTACGGAAAGTCGCCTGCGCTCAATGTCGGTTTCGAGCGTGCCTCCGGCAATGTGGTAATCACTATGGACGCCGATTTGCAGGACAGTCCCGACGAAATTCCGGAGCTCTACCGCATGATTACGGAAGAAGACTATGATTTGGTGTCGGGGTGGAAACAAAAGCGTTACGACCCCCTGTCGAAAACCATTCCCACAAAGTTGTTCAACGCCACGGCACGAAAAGTGAGCGGAATACACAACCTCCACGACTTCAACTGCGGGCTGAAAGCCTACCGCAAAGATGTGGTGAAAAACATCGAGGTCTACGGCGAAATGCACCGCTACATACCGTATCTTGCCAAAAACGCCGGATTTTCACGGATAGGAGAAAAAGTGGTCCACCACCAAGCACGGAAATACGGCAAGACAAAATTCGGGCTCAACCGTTTCGTAAACGGCTATCTCGACCTGCTAAGCCTGTGGTTCATATCCACATTCGGAGGAAAGCCGATGCATATTTTCGGATTTCTCGGCTCAATAATGTTTTTCATCGGATTTGTCGCGGCTATAGCTGTAGGTGCCATGAAGATTTACGCTCTCAACCACGGGATGCCGTACAGGCTTGTGACAGAATCGCCTTATTTCTACATCGCGCTGACAATGATGCTGCTCGGCTCGCAATTCTTTCTTGCCGGGTTTATCGGAGAATTGGTGGCGCGTAATGCCGCAGGCAGAAACGATTATCAGATACGCGAAGAAATTTAAACAACACAATATATGTCAGCTTATAACGAATTCATGACAATAGCTACGCAACGCTATTCTTGCCGCAGTTATTCCGACCGGAAAGTGGAACGCGACGTTCTCTCGTTGGTAATCGACGCGGCAAGGCTTGCCCCATCGGCCTGCAACCGCCAGCCATGGACTTTCCATGTTGTCGACAACGGAGATTTGAAACAGGAGATAGCGGCATGCTACGGACGCGAATGGATAATAAAAGCGCCGGCATACATCATTGCGGTGGGCAACCACAGTGAGGCATGGCACCGCGACGACGGAAAAGACCATACCGACATCGACATAGCCATTGCCGTAGAGCATCTGTGCCTTGCCGCGGCCACATTGGGATTGGGGACATGCTGGGTATGCAATTTCGACGCTCCGCGCTGCGCACGCGCTCTCGGCTTGAGCGACAGCGAAGAGGCCATAGCGATTATACCAATCGGCTATCCGCAAACCTCAAATCTCCCGGAGAAAAAGCGCAAACCGCTCGACGACATAATTAGATGGCGCGACTGACACGGAATATAATATTCGCAGCCGCAACAGCCGCCCTGCTTGCGGCAGGCATCGCTTGCGGAAACGACGACGGATGCACAGGCAACCAAAGCAGCCTGCCGCTTGCCGGCTTCTATTCGTCACAGGAAAAATCGGCAATATCCATCGACTCCCTGACGATTTACGGAATAGGCATGCCCGGCGACACGACAATAGTCGATACGGCAACGGTCGCACAAACATATCTGCCGCTCAACATTGCCAACAACATCTCTGTATTCGTATTCCGCTACGACCAATCAGAACTTGCCGCCTACAATTTGTCCGACACACTGTCGATAAGCTATAAAGCATCGCCCTATTTCCACTCGGAAGACTGCGGAGCGATGTATGTCTATGATGTTGAGGAATACTCCACCACTCACAACCTCATCGACTCTGTGAATATTCCCAACAGGCATATCGACAATACCGACAGGGAGAACATTCAAATATATTTCCGCACATCCGAAGCCGAAGAGGATGGCAGTGCCGAAGAGGAGGACGGCACCCAACAATGAGATTATCCCGCCTGCTCTCCATATTGTTGCTGTGCTGTTTTTCAGCAGTGGTCATTTTCGCACAGCGGAAAGTCACTCCGGTCGACACTTCCGACGAGCTGAAAATCGTCACTCAGGAAGAGCTGAAAAAAATCAAGGCGAGAGCAAAGGCCGAGCAGGAAATCGCCGATTCTCTCATGCGCGACTCCCTGAAACTCGATTCGATAGAAAACGCCAACAAGGTAGTACGCCCGCTGCTCATGTCGGCAACGTTTGGAGCCAATATTTGGGATCCGCTCATGCGAGCTTTCGGACAAGAATACGGCGGCGGAGAACTTTGGGCCGCCCTCAATCTGAAAAACCGGTATATACCTGTGGTGGAGCTCGGATTCGGAATGGCCAACAGCACTCCCGACGAAGGCAACTACACATATAAAAGCAAACCGGCTTTTTACGGAAAAATCGGCATGAACTATAATTTCATGGCCTCAAAAGACCCGAAATACCAATTTTATCTCGGAATAAGAGCCGGATGGAGCGCGTTTAAATACGACGTGACAGACATCACCGTCAACGACGGCATTTGGGGTCACGAGGCAAAATTCGATATCTTGAACCAATCATCACACGCCACATGGGGCGAAATCGTGGCGGGGCTGCAAGTCGGGCTCTTCCGCAACTTTGCAATGGGCTGGTCGTTCCGCTACAACTTTCTGTTCAACGTGAAAGACAATCCGTCGTCGCGTGTATGGTATATACCCGGGTTCGGAAAACGCGACGGAAAAATCAATGTCAGCGTGTCGCTCATCTACAATCTGCCGCTGAGCAAACAGGAAGAAATCAAAAATGTAATGGAAGACGGCTCCGAGCCGATAGAATCCCTCCCCGCCGACACAATCTCCCTCCCCGCCGACACCATACCGGAGCGGCAACGGCGGGTAAACGAGCCCGACTACGCGTCATATGTTCCATAGATAAAAAAGTTTTCAACAAAACTCCGCAAAAGTTTTGCGGGATTAAAGAAATTATCTACTTTTGCAGTACCAATAAGCACGATATAATGCTCTCACATTTTTCATACGGTGCTTATTTCTCAAACAAATTTCATTTTTAATCATTTTTTCATAAGTCATAACGCATAATTCTGCACATTCACGGAATTTGAACGAAAATTAAATTTTTATGTATAAGTTATCAGAGCTTCAGGAAATGACACTACCTGCCCTTAAGGATGTGGCACAGTCTTTAGGTTTAAAGAAAATCGACAATATAGAAAGCGAAGAACTCATAAACAACATTTTAGACCATCAGGCCGAACAGCAGGCGGCGTTGTCGGCATCCAATCTTCCAAAGAAAAGCAAAAAGGCAAAAACTGCCAAAGCAGCAGCCAAGCAGCAGCCAAAAGATGAAAAGCCAACCGAAAGCGCAAAAAGCGCGGAAAAGCCTACCGCAAAAAAGGAGAAACCGGCCGCAAAATCAAAGGACAGCGCGAAAAAGCAAGAGGAACCCGCAAAGCCGGTGGAAGCCACAATAGATTTCGGCGCTGAAGCCGCAAAACCAGAAGAGCCTAAGCCTGAAGAGAAAAAGCAAACGGCAAAAAAGAAATCAGCCGCAGAAAAAAAAGCCGCAAAAAGCGACAAGCCGGAGCAGCCGGCAGAGTCCAAACCCGACGAAAAACAGAATCAGCAGGAAAGCACGCCACAAACCGAAATCCAACAGCCGCAAAACACTGACGAGCAAAAACAAGAGCCTCAAACAAAAGATATTCAGCAGCCGGCAGAACAGCCGAAACAGCCGGAAACACAGAAACGCAAAGACGAGTCGTTCAGCCTGTTCTTCGGTAAAGGCCAAAAATTCGTGCCGCGCTCGCAGCAGCAAAAACTGCAAGCAGAGCAACAGGCGCAAGAAAACGCGCAAATACAGATTCCGGCAGAACCCGCAGCCGCACAACAGCCCGCACAGGCGCAGCAACAACGCCAGCAGCAAAAGGCCAACAAACACCAACAGCGCAACAACAATAACAACAAACAGCAACGCCAACCCGAGCCACCGGCTCCCCTCTACGATTTCGAGGGTATCGTGAAAGGCTCCGGAGTGCTTGAGGTGATGCCCGACGGCTACGGCTTCCTCCGCTCATCCGACTATAATTACCTGCCCTCGCCCGACGACATCTACGTGTCGCAATCGCAAATCAAACAAAACGGGCTGAAAACAGGCGATGTGGTCGAAGGCCCGATACGCCCGCCCAAGGAAGGCGAAAAATTCTTCCCGCTATGCAGCGTGGAACTGATCAACGGACGCACCACCGAGTTTGTGCGCGACCGCGTTCCGTTTGAGCACCTCACTCCTCTGTTCCCAGACGAGAAATTCGACCTCACAAGCGGAAAGACATGCAACCTGTCGACACGCGTTGTCGATATGTTCTCACCTATAGGCAAAGGACAGCGCGGACTCATCGTGGCTCCGCCTAAAACAGGTAAAACAGTATTGCTCAAAGATATAGCCAACGCCATCTCGGAGAACCATCCCGACACATATATGATTATTCTGCTCATCGACGAGCGTCCGGAGGAAGTGACCGACATGGCTCGCAGCGTAAACGCCGAAGTGATAGCGTCCACTTTCGACGAGCCGGCCGAACGCCATGTGAAAATTGCCGGGCTGATTCTCGAAAAGGCGAAACGAATGGTGGAATGCGGCCACGATGTGGTCATACTGCTCGACTCTATCACACGACTTGCCCGCGCCTACAACACCGTGTCGCCGGCATCAGGCAAAATCCTGACAGGAGGTGTCGACGCAAACGCACTGCAAAAGCCCAAACGCTTCTTCGGTGCCGCCCGCAACATAGAGAATGGCGGCAGCCTCACGATTATTGCCACAGCCCTCACCGAAACAGGCTCGAAAATGGATGAGGTGATTTTTGAGGAATTCAAAGGCACAGGAAACATGGAGCTGCAGTTGGACCGCAAATTGTCGAACAAACGAATTTTCCCGGCTGTCGACATCATCGCGTCGAGCACCCGCCGCGACGACCTGCTGCTATCGCGCGAAACAATCAACCGCATGTGGATACTGCGCCGCTTCCTCTCCGACCGCACATCGTTGGAAGCTATGGAGTTTATCAAAGACCGCATGGAGCGTACACGCACCAACGAGGAACTGCTCCTCACGATGAATGACTGACAGTTGAAAGTCAGAAAGTTCGTAAGTTTATAAAGTTTGGAAAGTGAAAAGTTTATTTTATAAAGTAAAAAGTTTGTAAAGTAAAAAAGAGCCTCATGGAGGCTCCGGAGTTGTAACCCCATGCAAGCGGAGCTTTGCGGAGCGCGGCTTGGGGCAGGACACGACAATGCAAACCGGCCTCATGGAGGTCGCACTTATCACCGGCAAACAGCAACTCATTGCATCCCATAAACAGGCTGCCTATAAAGTCCCAACTTTTTACTTTCCAAACTTTTCACTTTCCAACTCCATTCCAAATCGCTATCTTTACACGACAATCATACGCCTTATGAAGAAATTATTGCCGATAATAATCATCATAGCCGTCGTGTCCGTGGTAGCAAACATCGCCAATTCGCAGACCGCCGGAAGCGGGCAACCGTCAATCACAGCCGACACCATCCGCGCAAAATCGCTGCACGACTCCGCAACCGCCCGTTACAACACCGGCAACTACCGCCGTGCTTTGAGCTTCGAGAAAGAGGCTGCCTTGCTGTGGGGAAACGCTGTAGGCAAAAACAACGTGACATACGGCATATTTGCCGACACAATTTATAGAATATACTCTCTGAGCAACAACATCGACTCTGCCATCGCCTATTCACGGCAGGCCGCAGAGTCATACGCCAACAGCGTCGGTAAAATGAATACAAGATACGCCTCCGCTCTTGGAAATCTTGCGTGGTATTACAGTCAAGCCAAGAATTATGACAAATCATTAGAGATAAATAACGAAGTACTCAAAATCTATGAACAGCTAAATGAGAAACAAGGCAATAACATAAACTTACTGAACTACTCTATAACATTGGCCAATCAAGCCAACAATTACTACTATATGAACGAGCCCGATTCCGCAATAAAGCTGCTTACAAAAGCCGCACAAATCAGAGGCGACAGTCTTGGTAAGAAAGATAGAGGCTATGCTAATTATCTGTATATGATTATTGGTCTGAATCAATGGCTTGAAAATTGGAAAGAAGTCGCAAATCTTGGGCCGGAAGCAATAGACGCTTGGAAAAAGAATTACGGCGACAGCACCGCCAACTATATTTATTTGCTCGACCAAACAGCTTTTGCCTGCAACCAAACAGGACAACACAAAGAGGCAGTGAGGCTTGGCAACATGGCACTGTCTGCAAATAAAAATACCGATGGCGACAATCATTACAACGACGCTTATCTGCTGGATCGCTTAGCTATGTATCTTTACATATATGGTGATTTTACTGCCGCAAAAAACACAGTAATACAGGCTTTAGAAACCGAAAAGCAAGCAAACGGCGAAACCAACAGCTACGCAGTCTATCTGTGCGACTTGGCTGAATATACCTATCGACTGGGAGATATCAACAACGCCATTAAAACAAGCCTGCAAGGATTGGAACTGATGAAAAAGCTGTATGGCGATTCCACTTCTCAATATGCCAGATACAACAATAATTTAGCTAATTATTATAAAGGAAAAGGAGAGCACGGCGAAGCTCTCAAAATATATCTGCAATCGCTTAAGATATTGGAAAAGCATTTGGGAAGAAACCACCCAGATTACGCATTGGTACTGTCAAATGTTGCCACTGAGTACAGCTACTTAGGAGCATGCGCCGAAGCAATCGCCTTGAATGAAAAAGTCCTTGACATTTACGAGTCCTCACTTGGAGAAGAGCATCCTGAATACTCAAGAGTTTTGGGAAATATTGCAGACGAATATACTACTTACGGCGACTATGAAAAAGCGTTGGAGCTATCTAAAAAGACACTCGAAATCAAAGAAAAGACAATCGGAAAAGAGCATCCAGACTATGCATTTGCACTTATAAATCTTGGCCGTGTTTACTCTTTTTTGAGCAAAGACGAAAAGGCTTTGAAAATCGATAAAGAAGCCCTCAGAATCACGGAAAGCACTCTCGGCAAACATCATTATGAATATGCAAAAAGATTGGAGAACATAGGTTGGGATAATTATCTGCTCAAAAACTATAAAGAGGCCATCAAATTTGCGACTCAAGGTCTCGTACTGAAAAAAGAAATTTTCGGAGATGACAATTATTCCGAGCAGTTGGAGCCATTAAGACTGCTATTCTATTGCTATTTGTACGAGAACAACAATACCAACACCCAACGAACGGCAATAGAACGTTCCAATAAATTATCAAACATCGTGCTGACCACATTCCGCGACTTGACGAACAACGGACGCACAACTTTTTGGAACAAACATAAAGAATGGTTTGAGTCAAATTTGCCATTTATAACAGTTTTTCTACAAACAGATTCTTTAGTGTCGGCGATGTACGACGGGGCTTTGCTAAGCAAGGGAATACTGCTGAACAGCGACATTGAGATGAGCCGCCTGCTGCTCGAGAGCGGCGACACTGCCATCGTTGCGCTCTACGACGAGATGCTCGCCAACCGCGCCATTGCCGGCAAGCAGCGCGAGAATCTCGCCATGCGGACCGACATGGACGACTCACTGAGAATGTCGGCAAGGCGGCTCGCCGACTCGCTGGAGCGTGCGGCCAACCGGCAGGAGCGCGAACTGGTGGAGCGCAGCAAGGCTTTCGGCGACTACACCAAAAACCTTGCCGTCGGTTGGCGTGACGTGCAAAGCCGCCTCAGCGATGACGACATCGCCATTGAGTTCCTCGAAATCCCCCTTTCCGGCGACTCCGCCATCTACGCGGCCATGACCCTGAGGCGAGGCTACGACTGCCCGCGCTTCACCCGCCTGTTCGAGAAACACCAACTGACCGGCCTCGACCGCTCCCTGCTCTTCTCCTCGCCGGCACTCTACGACTTGGTATGGAAGCCACTTGAAGAAGAACTGTCAGGTATGAAAAACGTCTATTTCTCGCCCGCCGGCGAGCTGCACCGCACGGCCATCGAGTACGCGCCGGTAAGCGAGGACACCATATTCTCCGACCGCTACAACGCATTCCGCCTGTCGTCCACAAGGCAGTTGGCCGTGACCGGCGACAATGGCAACGATGTGGACGGTGAGGGAGCAGTGCTCTACGGCGGACTGCGCTACAACGCCCGACCGTCGGTGATTGCCGCCGACAGCCGCAAATACGCCGCATCCGACGACGGCACACGCTCCGCGCCCGTCATGCCCGAGTTGGCCGCCGACTCGCTCATAGCCCGCGGCACGCGCATTGCAGAGCTGCCCGCCACGAAAGTGGAGGTGGACAGCATCGGCACAATGATGAGGGGACGGAGCGTCGATGTCAGCCTTTTCACCGACACCACAGGGACGGAGGCATCTTTCAAGGCGCTGTCGGGACAGAGGCGCGGAATCATACACATCGCCACACACGGCTTCTTCGGGAAGAACGACCCGGCGGACAAAGCACTCGCCACGCCTGACGCCGGCCGCACCACCCGCCATATGGAGGACAAGGCCATGACACGCTCCGGGCTGCTCTTCGCCGGAGCCGCCAACGCGTGGCAGATGCCCGACACCGTCGACAACGGCATACTGACGGCGCAGGAGGTGTCGGCGTTGGACTTGCGCGGGCTCGACCTGTGTGTGCTCTCGGCATGCGAAACGGGTTTGGGCGAGATAACCGGCGAGGGAGTGTTCGGACTGCAGCGCGGCTTCAAGAAGGCCGGCGCGGGGACGCTCATGGTCAGCCTGCGGCCTGTCTACGACAAGGCCACCGGCCTGCTGATGACGGAGTTCTACCGCAACCTGCTCGCCGGCAAGTCGAAGACAGCGTCGCTGAAAGCCGCGCAGCAATATCTGCGCAGCTACGAGGAACCCGCCACAGAGGATGCCGCACAAACACAGGGCGGAGCCGGACGCGCCGGCAAGTTCGCCAAAGCCCGCCAACAGTCGGCAGCCGCCACCACGAATGCCCCAACAGCAACCGTAAAGCCATACGCCGACCCCGTCTATTGGGCATACTTCATTCTCGTCGACGCCCTGTAAAGACACTTGCAATTTTACAAACAATATATAACATAAAGACAACATGAACAAATCAACAATCCTGACACTCGCAATATCGCTCATAATTCCGGCAGCCGCCCACAGCGCAGACAGCATAAACATGATTGTCGGCACATACACAGGCAACGGCAGCAAAGGCATCTACACCTACAGCCTCGATTTGCAGAACGCCACGACAAGGCTATTGGACTCGCTTGCCACCGCAAATCCGTCGTTCGCGGCTTTGTCGCCCGACGGGACTGTCATTTATTCGGTCGACGAGTCAGACAAGCCCACAGATTCCGCCGTAGCGATAAGCTATGACCCTGAAACCGGAAAAACTAAGCAAATCAACAGGCAACCGACAAACGGCAACGCGCCGTGCTACATCTCGACAAACGGCAAAATCGCCATAACCGCCAACTATGGAGGAGGAAGCTTGTCGGTATTTCCAATAAACAGCGACGGCTCGCTCGCGCCAATGTCGCAGCTGCTGAAATTCAAGCTCACAGGCCCGGCACCCGACAAAGCAAGACAAAACGCCGCCCATCTGCACTGCGCGGTATTCTCGCCCGACGGCACATCGCTGTTTGCCACCGATCTCGGAAACGACAAAATCTACCGGTTCGCGATAACAGCCGACACTCTGCGGCAAACAGCCGTCTACGACCTGCCGGCAGGCTCCGGACCGCGCCACCTGACATTCTCAAACGACGGCAGATTCGCGTATCTCATCACCGAGCTTTCGGGCGAGGTAATGGCATTCAGCGCAAAAGACAACCAACTGTCGCACCTACAGACAATCGCCTGCGACAAGGCCGGAGGACGCGGAAGCGCCGACATCCGCATATCGCCCGACGGACGTTTCCTTTACGCGAGCAACCGCATTAAAAACGACGGAATAGCAATCTTCCGCATCGACAACGAAACAGGCAGGCTCACCGAAGCCGGATACCAAACGACAGGCACACATCCGCGCAATTTTGCGATCACCCCCGACGGCAACCTGCTGCTTTGCGCCTGCCGCGACAGCAACGCAATAAAAGTGTATCGCATAGACAAAGAAAGCGGGCTGCTGTCCGACACCGGGAACGACATTTCCGTGCCAAGCCCCGTATGCGTCATTTTCAAAAAATAACAAAAGAAAAATCACCACGCGCTTGCTTTTTCTTGTTCTATTTTACTACCTTTGCCATTTGATATGCGAAAGCATCTCTACCGGGCTTCAAAAGGCATAAACAGAAGCCTCTAAGACGACAATGGACAATTCTGAGAAACAAAACAAACTGGATATCCGCTACCTGCGGATGGCAAGAATCTGGGCGGAAAACTCATATTGCAACCGCCGCAAAGTAGGCGCGCTGATAGTAAAGGGCAACATGATTATCTCCGATGGCTACAACGGCACACCATCAGGCTTCGACAATATATGCGAGGACGCGGACGGGCGCACATTCCCCTACGTGCTGCACGCGGAGGCCAACGCCATAACAAAAGTGTCACGCAGCAACAACAGCAGTGAGGGAGCCACACTCTATGTGACAGCCGCTCCCTGCATCGAATGCGCGAAACTCATCATCCAAGCCGGAATAAAGCGTGTGGTATTCTCAGAGTACTACAGGATTGCCGACGGGCTCGACCTGCTGAAAAAAGCCGGGATAGAATGCGAATATATCGACGACTCGCAAGAAAAATCGGAATAGCGTCACAACAATACAGGTTTTCAAGTTGTTATAAGAGAAATACGAAAAAGTTTTACATACACAAATGAGAATTAAAAACAATCCTGTCATCTGGTTTCCTTTAATCATCGCGATTTCCATTGTTTTCGGAATTTTTATAGGAAACCATGTCTCGACAAAAAAATTCATACTCGACAAAGACCGCAAAATAAACACGGTGCTCAACTTCATTGAAAGCGAGTATGTCGATACAGTTGACATCAAGGAACTTGTGGAACTTGCGATACCTCAGCTCATCTCAAATCTCGACCCACATTCCTATTACATTCCGGCAAAAGACGTTAAAGCCGTCACCGACGACCTCAACGGCTCAATAAGCGGAATAGGCATAACGTTCACAATGATGAACGACTCGGCCCATGTGATAGAGATAATACCCAACGGGCCGGCAGAAAAAGCCGGGCTGATGCCGGGCGACCGCATAGTGACAGTCAACGATTCCACTATCGTGGGCATGACCTCCGACAAAATACAAAGCCTGATAAGAGGAATGAAGGACACAAAAGTGAAACTCGGAATCAAACGCTCCACAAGCAAAAAACTGCTGCCTTATGAAATCACACGCGGCGACATACCAATCAACACGGTCGACGCAAGCTATATGATTGACAAGCGTACAGGCTACATCAAAGTCAACAAATTCGGACGCAACACCTACGACGAGTTTCTCAACGCGCTCAATCTGCTAAAGAACGAGGGTGCCACACGCTACATCGTGGACTTGCGCGGAAACGCCGGAGGATATATGGAAATGGCGACGTTGATGGTAAACGAGTTTCTATCGAAAGGTGAGTTGATAGTCTACACACTCGGACGCGACCCCAAAGAGAATCTGCAGGTATGGAGCGACAATCACGGCTCGTTCCACGATGCCCAAATCGCGGTTGTAATAGATGAATACTCCGCAAGCGCGAGCGAGATTTTTGCGGGAGCCATACAGGACAACGACCGTGGCATCATCATAGGCCGGCGCTCTTTCGGAAAAGGATTGGTGCAAAAGCAGACATATCTGCCCGACAGCAGCGCGATAAGGCTGACAACGGCAAGATATTACACGCCATCAGGCAGATGCGTACAGAAAGACTACAAAAAAGGCGATGACGAGTCGTACAGTCTTGAAGTGTACAACCGCTACGAGCATGGCGAGCTTTACAACGCCGACAGCATCCGCGTGGACAAAAGCAAAATATACAAGACAATGAACGGACGTACCGTCTATGGCGGTGGCGGAATAATCCCCGACATATTCGTGCCCAACGACACATCCGGCATATCAAGCTATTATATAGCCGTATTCAACAAAGGTCTTCTCCACAGCTTCGCGTTCAGATACACCGACATCAACCGCCAACAGCTCAGCAAGGCAAAAGACTTGAGGCATCTGCTGCGGATGTTGCCGTCGGACGACGCGCTGACCTACGATTTTATAACGTATGCAAAAGAGAACGGAGTGCCAATCCGTTGGTATTACATCAGCCAATCGCGCAAACTGCTCGCACGGCAACTGAAAGCGCTGATAGTGCGCGACATACTCGGCATGGAGGCCCAATACGAATTTTCCAACCGTACAGACAATGCCGTGCAAGCCGCATTGAAAGCGCTGAACGAGGGAGAAGGACGGTTCCCGGTAACTATTGAGCTGCACAAAAAAGCCGACAAATGACGGTACAGAAAAGCGAAATACGCCGCACCGTAAAAGACCTGAAAAGAAAGATTGACGGAGCCGGAAAGCATAAATGCGAAGAGGCGGTTATCTCATTTCTCCTGCAATGCCGCACGATTTCCGAGTGCCGGAACATACTGCTGTATCACGCGCTTCCAGACGAGCTTCCTACCTCGCGGATGATACAAACTTTTATGGCAGACAAACATGTCTTTCTACCAAGAGTGGAGGGTGACGATTTGGCCATAGTGGAGTTCAAAGGAGATAATCTCCAAGAAGGGGCGTTCGGGATATATGAGCCTGCCGGAGAGCCTGTCGGGATAGAAAACATGGATGCCGTGATAGTGCCGGGCGTGGCATTCGACCGGCTCGGAAACCGGCTCGGACGCGGCAAAGGCTACTACGACCGCCTGCTACGCAACTTTTGCCACACGAAAATAGGAGTGGCTTTCAGTTGTCAAATTGTCGACACAGTGCCTCACGAGCCACACGACATAAAAATGGACATGATAATAACCGAAAAAGAAATAATCAGCCCGCAAAAGGCATAACAAAGAATATCCTATGGCATTAGTGACACCGGAAACAAAACTTTGTGACGTGATAATCGAAGAGCCGTCGGTAATCACCGTAATCAACCGCTTCGGCATCGCGCTCGGCGTAGGCGACAAAAGCGTAAGAACAATATGTAGGCAGAAAGACATCGACACCAATTTCTTTCTGACAATACTCAATGCCTATATCTACGAGTCATTTTTCCCGGAAAACGGATTTGATTCTTTCGGGGCACAAGAAATCATCGACTATCTGAAAAAAACAAACCAATCATATCTGAGGTACCAACTTCCGAACATTGAACGGCATTTCAAGGCGTTGATAGACCACAGCGACAAAAACAACAATCTTCCGCTGCTGCTAAACCTCTACAATGAGGTGAAGGAGGAAATCACAAAGCGCATCGACAACGACAACAATCATTGGTTCGCTGAAATACTGCGGCACGAGAAAGACGTGAATCCCGGAAATCTTACAATAAAAGCATCCGACGCCGACAGCACAACCGACTCTATAGAAGACAAACTGAGCGACCTGAAAAACATGTTTGTCATCCACCTGCGCGGCGATTACGACCGCAATCTATGCCATGCGGTGCTCTTTGCTATAATCAGCCTCGAAAAAGACATCCGACAGAACAACCGCATCCGGAACCATATCCTTTATCCGCTTGCCATGGCTCTGAAAAAAGCGTCGTCAAACAATTAAAACTACGGACATGCAAACCGCCAACATAGCCGTAATCACCCGCGACACAATTCTTGCGATAGGATTGAAGCACCTTATGCGCAATCTTTTCAACATCAAGGTGTCTGTCTATGACTCTGTGGAAGAGAGCCAAATCACGGAACTTGCCAACAACGACCTTTTAATTACCGACAGCGACGGATTTTCAGCCAACTCCGGATTTTTCATACCGCGCCGAAGCCGCACTCTGATAATAACTTCATCAGAGATTTGCGATGATTCCAACGGAATGCTGCTCAACCGCTATGCCGATGAGGCCTCATTAATCTCTCAACTCACAAAAGCAGTCGACCAGTCCCGCGACACACCCAACACCGTCAACGATTTGTCACAACGCGAAATCGATGTATTGTCGCAAGTGGCAAGCGGATATACCAATAAAGAGATAGCCGACAACCTCAACATCAGCGTAAACACCGTACTCACCCACCGCAAGAACATCACGGCGAAACTCGGCATCAAAAGCGTTTCCGGACTGAGCGTCTACGCCATGATGAACGGCTACATCAACAGCACCCTGCACTAAGCACTGCGCTAAGACTCCAATTCCGCCAAAATCTTCTTAAGCTCCTCATCGGTGGTAAGGAGTTTTGCCTTGCAAATTTTCAGAAGCTCAAGCGAACGGGATGTGTATTTCGACAAATTGTCTATACTGCAATTCTCGCTCTGCATTTCTTTCACAATAGACTCCAACTCGGCAATAGCCTGAGAATATGTCATCTTTTCTGTATCCTGACTCTCCATATATGTTATAACTAAATTATTTCACTTCCGAAACCACTCTGCCGGAGGCAAAACGGGTTTCCAAAATGTCGCCTTTGGCCAATTCCGCAGCGTCGGTCACTACATGTCCGTTGGCCACAGTCAGCGAATATCCGCGCCGCAACACCCTCTCCGGCGACAGCAATTCCACTTGCTTGTCAAGTGCCTGCAACCTCATTTTTTCACGCGCGACACATTGCGAGGCGGCAACAGCAACACGCTCTTTCCATGCGCCCAAATCCTTTCCTGCCGTTTCTATCCGCAAATGCGCCCGCAACGGAATGGCACTCACGTAATTTTGCAACATAGCCTTGTTGCGGGTCACAATATTCTCAGCCACTAACGGTATCGTACCCGTGTAATATGCCAACTGCTGACGAGCCGACGCAATTATCTCCGATGCCATGTCCGCAATCATGTCGGACACGGCATTCAATGTGTCCAACGCCGATTGTGCCCGCCCGACAAGCCACTCAGCGGCGGCTGTTGGCGTTTTCACCCTCACGTTGGCAACTTCATCGAGAACCGTAGTGTCGCGGTCATGCCCGATACCGACAATCACCGGCAACGGAAATTGCGCCACATTGGCCGCCAAATCGTAATTGTCGAACGCGTTAAGCTCCGAAGTAGCCCCTCCTCCGCGTATTATCACCACACAATCAAACAACTCGGCATTCTCATAAATGCGGTTGAGCGCGGAAATGATAGATGCCGGAGTATTGACACCCTGCATAACTGCCGGAAACAGACACGTATAGAACTTCAGACCTGAAGCATTTCCATGCAACTGATCCATAAAATCACCATAACCGGCTGCCGTGCCCGCCGAAACTACAGCTATGCGCTGCGGCACAGCCGGCATATCCAACTCTTTATTCAAACCAATAAGCCCCTCGCGCCTCAAACGGCTGATTATCTCCATGCGCTGACGCGCCATATCGCCTATTGTATAGGTAGGATTTATATCGGTAATGACAAGTGAGTATCCGAATTGCTCATGGAAATTCGCGCTTACCTCAACCATCACTTTCAACCCGTTGCCAAACGCCTGACCCGTTGCCGCCTCAAACATGTTGCGCAACACAGCAAAGCGGCTTGCCCATATTATGGCTCTCGCCTTGGCCTCCGTCAATCCAGTCACCGGATTTTTCTGCACAAGCTCCATATAGCAATGATTACGCAGCATCACATCGCTCGTTTCCGCCACCACCCAACACCGCTGAACCGACACGTCGTGCAGCAAACGGTTTACCCTGCGATTGAATTCCAATAGCGTTATTGCCGATTCTTCCATTTCTAAAAAAATTATCCCCAAAATTACAAAAACACCACTTATTCCGCAATTCAGCACCGCCACTTGTCAAAATTTTGCCCGAATTTGCACCATTATAATGCAAAATCAACCGAAAACTGCATAATTTCAGTGCAATTTTCATGATTTTCCGCACCAACTTCATGCAAATTGACTATTTTTACAAAAAACAAACAATAGATATAGAAGAATTATATGAATTTTTCAACCGAAAACTGAACAAAACCCCAACATCTTTTCTACGGTACAAATACCATCAAATAAAATGGAACGGACGGTTTTTCGCTATTGTCGGGCCACGCGGCGTAGGAAAATCGACAATGCTGCTGCAATACATAAAATTAAATCTCGACACAGCCGACACATTATACGTGTCCGCAGACCATCTATATTTCTCCGGGCACAAACTCGTTGAATTAGCCGACTATTTTGTCAAAATGGGAGGGAAACATTTGTTTATCGATGAAATACATAAATACTACGATTGGTCAAGAGAATTGAAACAAATCTACGACAGCTTCGACGATTTGCAAATCATTGTATCCGGCTCATCCATTCTCGACATTTACAAAGGTCTTGCAGATCTCAGCCGCCGTATGCCTGTGTATGACATGCAAGGATTGTCGTTTCGCGAATATCTGCATCTCTTCCACAATATAAAAGCGCCAACTTACAATCTCGACCAAATTTTATCTAATAAGGCATTGCTGCCTGAGGTTGACCACCCGCTCCCACTTTTCCGCGACTACCTACGGCGCGGATACTATCCGTTTGGGAATGATGAAGAGTTTGGGTTGGAACTGATGCAGGTTGTAAACCAAACTATGGAAACCGACATACCGCAATATCTGTGCACAAACATATCACTCGGCAGAAAGCTGAAAAGCCTGATGATGGTAATCGCGAAAAGCGTTCCATTCAAACCTGTAATGCAAAAATTGGCGGAAGCAACCGGAATAAGCAGAAACGACATTCCGGATTACCTGACATATATGGAGAAAGCAGGAATGATTTCACAACTGAGAAATGCCACAGGCGGCATCCGCAGCTTGGGAAAAGTAGAGAAACTTTATATCGACAACACTAATCTCATCTATATATTAGCCCCTTACAACGCTGAAATAGGCAATGTGCGCGAAACTTTTTTCATGAACCAAATGAGAGTTATGAACGATGTATTAAGTTCCACCACAGCCGATTTTGAAATAGGCACCAAAATTTTCGAAATAGGAGGCCGCAAAAAAGGCCAAAAGCAAATACAGGATGCCACAGAAAGGTATATCGTGAAAGACGACATAGAAATCGGCTACGCCAACGTCATCCCACTATGGGCGTTCGGCCTGAACTATTAAAAAAACATGGAGGTGTGTCGTAATGCACGATGCACCTTCTTTTTTATTCATTACTATAAACTCGGTTCATTTTCTTTAAGCTGCG
>CALUMI010000026.1 GCA_944321725.1 uncultured Muribaculaceae bacterium | reverse complement strand
GAAGGCTATCCTCTCGGATATTTCTATGGCTACCAGACAGCCGGCATCTTCCAAAACGAGGAGCAGATACAGAATTACATAAGCCCGACAACCGGAGAGCCTATCATGCCTACTGCTGTACCGGGCGACGTGATATTTGTGGATAGGGACAATGACGGGACAATCACTCCGGAGGACCGCACTATGATAGGTAATCCTTATCCTGATGTGACATACGGCCTTGCCGTCAATTTGGCTTACAAAGGCGTTGACCTGTCGATTACGGGCTACGGCGTTGCCGGCAACCAAATCGCGCGTTCCTACAGGAGCGGTACAGACAAGCCTTACGACAATTATACGGTTGAAATGCTCGACCGCTGGCATGGCGAGGGCACATCCAACCGCCTGCCTTCGATGAACGGCTCCGCAATAAATTGGCAGTATGTTTCTGACCTTTATATAGAGGATGGCGATTACTTCCGCATCACCAACATCACTTTGGGATTTGATTTCAAGAAAGTGTTCAAGCAGTTGCCTTTCGAGCAGTTGCGTGTGTATGGCTCGGTGACCAATCCGTTTACCATAACCAAATATTCCGGAATGGATCCTGAAGTGGGCTACGGCGGTGGCGAGAACTGGGCAAACGGTATCGACTTGGGTTACTATCCCGGCTCGCGCACTTACATGATTGGTGTTGGAATCAAGTACTAACGAAAAAACAGAAAATTAAAAATGAAAAAGATATTATCAATACTGTTGCTTTCCTGTTTGTTATGGAGTTGCGAGGATTTTCTCGACACGGAAAGCAAGACAAAAAAGGATACGACCAATTTTCCTGAAACGGCTGCCGATGCCGAACAACTGCTGACAGGGGCATACTCCATATTAGGCCGTTACGAGCCGTTGCAGTCCACCTTCCTCGCGTCCGAACTGATGTCGGACAACACATTTGGAGGAGGCGACCAAAACGATTTGCTTTGCAAAGCTCTCGACCAGTTCAAAAAATCGAGCGAAACGATGTTCAGTCAAGGCTGGCGCGCAAGTTATATAGGTGTTTACCGTTGTAATTTCCTTATTTCCGTGCTCGACAATATCGCGTGGGACAGCGAGGAGCAGCGTGCGGAAGTGGAGGGTCAGGTGCGTTTCCTTCGCGCTTACTTCTATTTCGAGCTGTCGAGAATGTTCGGAGAAGTGCCGTTGGTGACAACGCCGGAGGCAGTGAATGTGCCGAAATCGCCGGCTGCCGACACTTATGCCGTGATAGCCTCTGACTTGAAGACAGCCATAGAGAAACTTCCGTCGACCAAAGTCACTGAAATGGATATCGCCGACAACGGACGTGTGACCAAATGGGCGGCTGAGGCCTTGATGGCAAGAGTATTCCTGTTCTATACTGGATATTACAATCAACAGGCACTTCCAACCACCGACGGCGGCGAGGTGACCAAACAGCAGGTGACCGAATGGATTGTTGACTGCGTTGAAAACAGCGGACACGACCTTGTTCCCGATTTCCGCAATTTGTGGCCGTATTCTTATGTCGACGATTATTCTTATACTGCCGACAACAATCTTGAATGGGCGGGCGACGGCAATATCGAGGAAGTGTTCATGATAAAGTACTCCACTCTCGGCACATGGGATCTTCCGTACCAAAAGAGCAACCAATATTGTCTGTACTACGGTTTGCGCGGACAGTCGAACTATGCTTATTGCTTCCCTTACGGACAAGGTTGGGGTATGGGTACTGTCAATCCTAAACTTTGGGAGGACTGGGACGATAACGACATCCGTAAAAAAGCGTCGATTGTCGATTCTCAGGACCGCAACGAGATGCGCCTTTACCAGAAAGGCGGCGGCAACCTGACGGATGAAACTTATTATTTCGTGAAAAAATATACTCCGATTAATGTTTATACCGACGCGACTAAAACAAAAGTTGAGAACTACAGCGTGCAGCTTTACGGCATGACTGAAACCAACATTCAGCTTAACAACACTCAGGATTGCGTGCTGATACGTTTCTCCGATGTGCTGCTGATGGCTGCCGAACTTGGCGCGCCAAATGCGCAGGCTTATCTCGACCGTGTACGCTCCCGCGTGGGTCTGCCTTCTGTGCCTGTTAATTTGGACAACATCAAGAAAGAGCGCCGTTTCGAGTTGGCTTTCGAAGGTGTGCGCTACTACGACTTGTTGCGTTGGCATGACGAGAATGTGATTACCGATAACCAGACTAATATTCAGGTTTACGACCGTCGCCGTCCGGTGACTAAGAATATCACATTCCGCAGCGAAACAGGCGGCTTCTTGCCAATTCCGCAGACGGAAATAGATTTGTCGCAAGGTGTGCTTACTCAAAATCCGGGTTGGGAAGGCTCGGCAAACTATCTTGAATGATGAAGGCTGCCGTTGAATCGACAATTAGTGCAATCTGCGGATTGATGCTGACGGTCGCGGTTTCCGTGATGCTTCCGGCTTGCTCCGGTGCTGCCTCAGGCAGCACCGGCAAGGCTGCCGACCGTGATTTGTATTCGGTCAACGGGCTGCGTGAAATTCTTGATACAGAGCGAAATCAAGGGGTATTGTTAGGGCATCAGGACGATTTGGCATACGGCAGCGCATGGTATGGGCAGCCGGGCAGGTCGGATGTTAAAGAAGTGTGTGGCGACTATCCCGCTGTCTTTGGATGGGACATAAGCGGTATAGAGCGCGGCACGGGATTCAACAATGACTCGGTCAGCATACAGTCCATTCGCGGCTACATTTCCGATGTCGCCGAAATGGGTGGAATCTCCACAATCAGATGGTCGGCATGCGTATTGACAGATGATTCGGCGCGTGATATTGCGATAGATTCTGTTGCCTTGTTTCTTTCAAGTTTGAGAAATTCCTGGGGCAACGCCATATCTGTCGTTTTTCAGCCGGTATTCGGCGATTGCGGGAATATTGAGCCGGAAACGTTGCGCCGCGTGTGGAAAATGCTGTATTCCGCTGTCGGTGAAAAAACCAAGAATGTGCTTTATGCCTATTCGGTCTGTAATCCGCAGTCGCCCGCTGATTTTGCGCGGGCGTATCCCGGCGACGGATATGTGGACATTGTCGGGTTCGAGCTTCTGACTGATGAGTGTGAGGCAACTTCTTTCAAGAGGGAATTCTCTAAGGGAGTGGAGCTTTTATGTGATTTTTCCAAGTCGCATAAAAAGATTCCGGCAATCACAGCCACAGGAATGCAGGGCATTAAAGTTTCCGATTTTTTCACTTCCTGTATTATGCCTTCAATCTCCGGCAGACAAATCGGATATATAATGTTTTGGAAAAATTTATGGAAAGACGAGGATTATTATTTCGTGCCTGTCAAAGGGCATCCCGCCGCCGACGATTTCTGCAGGTTTGTGGATTCCGGCAAGGTTCTGATGTGTCCGGATCTTTCCGCTAAGAATAATTCATGATAGAAGAAATGCGAAAACTATTATTGTCACTTGTCACCTTTTTTACGGCAGCATCTGTGTCGGCGGATGATATTCCGTTGTATCTCGATGACAATGCGGATATTGAGGCTCGTATAGAGGACGCGTTGTCGCGGATGACATTGAATGAGAAAATTGCCATGTGCCATGCGCAGTCGAAGTTCAGCACGCCGGGATGCCCGCGTCTTGGAATACCCGAAATATGGTTTAGCGACGGGCCTCATGGGGTGCGTATGGAATTTGACTGGGATGATTGGACACATGCCGGCTGGACAAATGACTCATGTACGGCAATGCCGGCGCTGACTTGCCTTGCCGCCACTTTCAATCCGGCTCTTTCGTTTGAATATGGAAAGGCTGTGGGCGAGGAGGCGCGTTTCCGGAAAAAGGATGTCATATTGGGGCCGGGTGTGAATATTTATCGCACTCCGTTGAGCGGACGCAATTTTGAATATATGGGTGAGGATCCGTATTTGACTTCGGAAATGGTCGTGCCATATATCAAAGGTGTGCAGCTCAATGGTGTGGCGGCCTGCATGAAGCATTTCGTGCTTAACAATCAGGAGAAATACCGCGACCATGTGAATGTCAACGTCAGCGAACGGGCACTTAATGAAATTTATTTGCCCGCATTCAAGGCCGGAGTGGAAAAAGGCGGTGTATGGGCTGTTATGGGCTCGTACAATAAATTCAAAAATCAGTTCTGCTCGCACAACGACACTCTTATCAACCAAATCCTTAAAAAAGAATGGGGGTTTGACGGCGTGATGATTACCGACTGGGGCTCAGCACACGACACTTATCAGTCGGCAATGTACGGGTTGGATATCGAGATGGGCTCGTGGACCAATGGTTTGACATGGGGAGTGAGTTCGGCCTACGACAATTATTACATGGCAGAGCCGCTGAAACGCAAAATCAGGGATGGCGAGATTCCGGAATCGGTGCTTGATGATAAAATCAGAAGAATATTGCGCCTGAGTTTCCGCACAAATATGAACCGCTTCCGTCCTTACGGCTCATTCCAGACAGAGGAGCACGCGCAAGTGGCTCAAAAGGTGGCCGAAGAGGGGATTGTGCTGCTGAAGAATAAGGATAATTTCTTCCCGGTGGCTCCGGGCAGGTACAAGAAGATTGCCGTGATAGGCGAGAATGCCGTGAAACGACTGACACAGGGCGGAGGCTCCTCAGAGTTGAAGCCTAAGGTGGAAATTTCGCCGTTGCAGGGTTTGCGCGATTTGTATGGTGATGCGGTGGAGTTTTCGTTGGGATACGCCTCCGGCGAGCCTAACTACAGTTATGAGCTTCCGTCGCCTTACAATGCCGACTCGTTGCGCACTGCCGCTTTGGAACTTGCCGCCCGCGCTGATGTGGTGTTGTTTATAGGCGGATTGAATAAGAATTTCACTCAGGACTGTGAGGGCGACGACCGCCGTTTCTACCATTTGCCGTTCGGACAGGATGAGCTTATCAATGACTTGGTAAAGGTAAATCCGAATACCGCCGTTGTGCTGTTGAGCGGCAACGCTGTTGAAATGTCGTGGTTGGAGGATGTCCCGGCTGTCATGCAGTCGTGGTATTTAGGCTCTTATGGCGGATGCGCTTTGGCAAATGTGATTTCCGGCAAAGTCAATCCGTCGGGCAAGTTGCCGTTCTCGTATCCTGTGAAGTTGGAGGATGGCTCGGCTCATTATTTTGGAGAGGAGTCTTATCCGGGTGTCGACGGCCAAGTGTACTACAAAGACGATATTTTGGTTGGATACCGTTGGTTTGACACAAAGAAAATCAAGCCGTTGTTTCCGTTCGGCTACGGATTGTCGTACACCGGCTTTGATTATGGCAAACTGTCGGCCGACAAGCGAGAGTATGCTCCTGCCGACACGGTGAAGCTGTCGATGGAGGTTGCGAATGTGGGAAAAACAGACGGCGCGGAAACAGTGCAATTCTACGTGTCGCAGAAAAATCCGTCGATCATGCGTCCCGCAAAAGAGCTGAAAGGCTTTAAGAAGGTATTTGTAAAGGCCGGAGAGAAGGCGAATGTGGAAATTGAAATTCCGGTGGCCTCATTTGCTTTTTATGACGAGGCTGAGAGAAAATGGGTTGTGGAGGACGACACGTTTACAATTCATGCCGCAGCGTCGTCGGCCGACATAAGAGAATCGGTTAACATAAAAGTGAAAAATAAGAAATGAACAGTCTGAAAAAATATATATTGGCGGCTGCGGCGTCGGTGTGCGTTTTGGCGCCATGCGACGCACAAACCGCCGATGCCGGCGACGACTTGACGATAATGCTTACGGGAGCGTCGTTTGCAGTGCGCGAGAACGGCTGGTTTGAGCTTGGCTGCTCGCAACTTGGCGCCACTCCGCTTAACAAATCGGTGTCGGGCGAGGCCATCTACCATACGGCAAACCGTATGGCCGACGGCACGTTTTACACATTCGAGGAGTTGGAGAGTACCGATGTGCTGGTAATCGACCATGTGCACAATCAGGACGTGGCCGATGAGTCGGTGTTGAAAGACGATTATAATGATTACGACATGCCCACGCAAAATTATGCCGTGGCCTACGATTATGTGATAAAACGCTATAAGGACGACTGCTATAATCTGAAAGACAATCCCGAGTCGAAATATTACGGGACGGAAACGGGCAAGCCTGCCGTGATAGTACTTTGCACTCATTGGCACGACTCGCGTACCACGTTTAATCCGGCAATACGCGAATTGGCTGAGAAATGGGATTTGCCGTTGGTAAGGTTTGACGACAAAATCGGTTTTACAAAAGACGAGCTTGTAGACGGGCGGCAGCCGAGTTTGCTTTATTGTCAGGATACGGAATGGATTGACGGAGTGCAGTACGGGTGGCATCCGAAGCGCGGACAAGGCGAATATATCCAACAGAAAATGTCGCAGATATTTGTTGACGAGATGTCGCGGGTGCTCGGTGTGGATGTACCTTTCACCGCCTCATTGGCGGCTAAGGACATCGTGGCTTTCGATGGCGATCCGCTGATGTGCAAGATAGAGGCTTCCGGAGGGCTTTATCCCTACACGCTTACCTACAGTGTGGATGGCGAAAACATGGATGATGTGGAAATCAATATCAATCCCTATTTTCTTGAATTGCCTGCCGATGCGGTTGGCAAAGATGTGGCCATTGTTTCTCTGGCTGATTGCGAGGGCAGGGAGGCGGATGTGGACGGCAATGCCAAAATAGAGCTTGCGCAAAGGCGTGTGGCTTCGGTTTATGACGCGTTTGTCCACGAAAATTTTAAAAAGCAGGCGCATGTCACTGATGAGTTGTTGGAGCTGAAAAGCGGACAGGGTTGGGGCCGGCAGATTTATCTTACATTCGATGCCGGCGCATTCACTGAGGCTGACGAGTGCGCCGTAGTCAGGCTGTATCTGAAAGAAATGGACAAGAATGTCATGGAAAATCTGCTCATAGAAGGCAACACAGCCACTTACGATGAAAATCTGTGCTGGAACAGCAAAGATGAATACCCGTTTGAGCAGATTGCTTCCGACCGTACTGTCGCGTCGGCTGAGGTAGGGACTTATGTCAGTTTTGATGTTACAGAATGGCTTCGGCAAAAACAGGCGGAAGGGGCTGAGAAAGTGACCTTCCGCATCTCTGTCACTTCCGACGGCTATTCATTGTGCCGTTTTTATGCCACCGAGTCGTATGAGCATCCGGAACTTGCTCCGGAGCTTGCCATTGTCGGCGAGCCTGACGGAGGGGTGGCTGCGGTTGAGGCGCAGGATTTCGATGTCTATCCGCGTTGTTTCTCCGGAGAGTTGCATATTGACGGCAGTTGCGCTATATATTCCATTGACGGGCGGCTGATGTTCTGCGGCAGCGACGCTACTGTCTGTACAGCGTCGTGGGGTAGCGGTTTGTATATAGCCAAAGGAGAGAAAGGCGCAATCAAAATTGTTAAGAGATGAATTTCAGGTCGTTGACAGGAATAGCGTGCGTATGCTTGATGCCGTTGCCGATGATTGCCGCAGAGGCGCGTGAGGCTGATGTCTGTGTGTATGGAGCGACTTCGGCGGGTGTGATAGCGGCGTATACGGCGAAAATGGATGGCAAGTCGGTTATTGTGGTTGACCCCGGCTATCATCCGGGAGGAATGAGCTCCGGAGGATTGGGATTGACCGATATCGGCAACAAATACGTTGTCACGGGGCTTGCCCGCGATTTTTACCGTCGTGTCGGAGCGCATTACGGTAAATTCGAGCAATGGATTTTCGAGCCGCATGTGGCTGAGGAGATTTTCAATGATTATATAGACCGCGCGAAAATCGATATAGAGTACGGCTATTATATCGATGACGCGTATGTGGAAAACGGTGTTGTAATGTCTATCGACGCTGTGGCAGCCGATGGCTCGCGCGAGGGTTTGCATGTTGCCGCAAAAATGTTTATTGATTGCAGCTATGAGGGCGATTTGATGGCAAAAGCCGGAGTATCGTATACAGTAGGCAGGGAGGACAACAGTGTTTATGGCGAAACCTATAACGGTGTGCAGATGCTCGACGGGCACCAATTTCCGGATGGCGTTGACCCTTACAAGGAGCCGGGAAATCCGGATAGCGGATTGCTGTGGGGGATAAGTGGTGAGCCTGTCGCGGCAAACGGCACGGGCGACAAGAAGATTCAGGCTTATAACTATCGTATAGCCTTGACCGATGACCCCGACAACATGGTGCCGATTACACGTCCTGCCGGCTACGACTCGACACGCTATGAGCTGCTTTTGCGCCAAAAAGAGGTACAACCTTGGAAATCGCTCGACGACATCTTTATATGGAGCCGGATGCCTGGCGGAAAGACCGACATCAACAATCGCAACGGTTTCTCTACTGATATGATTGGGATGAATTGGGATTATCCGGAAGCGAGCTATCAGGAGCGGAGGGAGATAATACGCCGCCACGAGGAGTACACGAAAGGTCTGCTTTATTTTGTTGGTCACGACAGTCGCGTGCCGGAGTTTATCCGCAAAGATATGCTGCGCTGGGGGTATCCTAAGGATGAATACACCGATAATGGGAACTGGTCGCCCCAGCTTTATGTGCGCGAGGCACGCCGCATGGTTGGAGATGTGGTGATGACACAGCATCATTGTCAAGGACGCGCTACGGTGAGCGACCCCGTTGGAATGGCGGCTTATACGATGGACTCTCATAACTGTGACCGCCATGTGGTGGACGGAATGGTGAAAAACGAGGGGAATGTTGAGGTAGGCGGATTTCCTCCTTATCCTATTTCTTATCGTGCCATTGTGCCGAAACGCGGGGAAGTGGAAAATCTGTTGGTGCCGGTGTGTCTGTCGGCCTCGCATATAGCCTACGGCTCAATCCGTATGGAACCGGTGTTCATGGTGCTCGGACAGGTGGCCGGCCTTGCTGCAAGCCGCGCGATTGACGGCTCGGAAGCGGTTCAGGATGTGGATTCATCCTTGTTGATGGAATATTTGGAAGAAAATCCTTTAATGGACGGGTCTGCTCCTGAAATATTGGTTGACAATCTTGATTCCGATTGCGTTGAAAAGACGGGCGCATGGGAACCCTATAATGACTCATATCGCGCATACGGGCCTGATTTCAATGTAGGCAATGTGCTTAAAGGCAATAAATTCTCAATGAAATTCAAGCCTGCGGTGGGCGAAAAGGGAGAGTATGACGTTTACATGTATGTCCCTAAAATTGACAATGAAACTTCTTCTATGACAGTTGTGGTCAATAATGGCGTTGAGGCGGTTGACTGTAAAGTCGACATCCATTCTGTCGCGGTTGTGGGGCAGACCTTGGGCGAATGGGTGGCTTTAGGACGTTTTGTGCTGTCGCCGGGATGCTATGTTGAGATATCCGACAAAGGGGCTGACGGTATAGTGGCTGCCGATGCCGTATTGTTTAAACCGGTTGAATAGGTTTTTGTCGGTTTTAATTAATAGGTTTGTAAGTATCTTGCCTGTCAATAATCTATCGGCAGGCAAGATACTTTTTTATCCAACATATAGCCCGGCATAGAATATAGAGCCTTGTTGAGGCTTGTGATGCGTATTTGAAATTTAATTTAAGGCTGATGAAATAATAAAGTATTGTGTTGCCACGTTTTATTGGTAGATTAAAACTTTGGGACTATGAAACGTTTTGTGTTGTCGATAATGATTGCGGCGGTAGCTTTTCTGGCTGAGGCGCAGTGGAGCGTGGCTCCGAAAATAGGGGTGAATTGGTCGAAAGTGAATTTCCCGGAGGCATACGGAGGTAATCCGTCGAGTCTTACGGGCTTCAATATTGGGGCCGCGGCCACTTATCAAATCAACAAGTGGTTTGACCTGCAAGGTGAGGTGCTTTACACTATGCGCGGATTGGATTGGGACGATTTGTATATTACCGACAATGCCGGTAATGTTGCCGAGAAAGGCGTTAAGATACGCCAACATTATGTGGATATTCCTGTGCTTTTGAAATTTTTTCCATGCACGGGCTTCAATTTGCAGGCCGGTCCGCAGTTGGGTATTCCTTTGAAATATGATGGCGGTTTGGCCGTTGCGAACGGCGATAAAGTGCCTGTAGATTTCGGGTTGGTATTCGGTTTGGGATACGAGAGCGAAATCGGTGTGTTTGTCGATGCCCGCTATACTCTCGGACTGACGTCGACAATTAAAGACACTCCCGGTTGGCAGAACCGCACAATCGGTATCACCGTAGGCTATCGCTTCAATCTGTAATGATGAGCGGAGTAAGATCCGGAGCTGTGGCGATGTGAGGATAAAGGGAGAGTTCCTCTGCGGTGGTCGCTCCGTGTGTCACTCCGAAAAAGTCGATACCGGCGGCTTCGGCTGTCAGCGCGTCGACTGTGCTGTCGCCGATATAGAGAGTGTCTTCGGCGCGGCATCCGAGCTTGTCAACCGCATAGAGCAATCCCTCGGGTGAGGGCTTCGGCGCTTTTACGTCTTCTCCGCCTACAACTATGTCCAAAAAACCGGCAGGAAAATGCCTGTTCATCAAGTCCAATATGCGGTAACGGAATTTGGTGGAGATTATTCCTATCGATGTCCCGCGTTCTTTTAATGTGCGCAGCACGTCGGCAGTTTCCGGGAAAAGCCGGGTGTTGTCGGTCATGCACGTGTCGGCTTTGGCGACATATTCTTTTTTGTAGGCGGCGAGTGTCGTCGGATTGGTAATCCCTGTCAGTATTGAGAACGACTCTTCGAGTGTCTTGCCGATTGTCCGTTTTATTTCGTTGTCGGTTATGCCGCTGTGCCTGTGCAGATCGAGCACATGGCGGAAACACATCACTATCCCGCGCGACGAGTCGGCGAGAGTATAGTCGAAATCAAAGAGGTATGCTTTGTATCGTTGCATCTCTTTCGGTTTGCCAATTTTTACGTGTTTAGTCTATAATATGGCACGAAGCGGCCAATTTTATGAGTTGTCTGCTCAATTGAAAAATTAGTGTGCGGTGCCTATTTCATTTAGAAATTCCGGTGCGAAATCAGCACCGTTGGCCCACTCGATAGTGGTTCGTGTCAAACCGTATTGGATGAACTTGTTTTTATCCAATAACTCACCGAAAACTTCTCCTGTAAGATAAGGTTTCAAATCCACTTCTTTTTTGCTTCCATTGTTGAATGTTATGAGAAGTTTGTAATCTTTGATATAATCTACATCAATGACACGTAGCATAAACAATTATTTTAACGGTTCTATTTTATTCAATTTCTCTCCTTTTTGAGCCTTTTCCCACAAAGTGAGTATTTCAGCTTCATGCAAGTCAATCCATTCGTTGACTTTTGCTATAACTTTTGCTGGTGCCTGACCGTCCACAATCCTATCCAGTACACTAATTGAGCATTGATAATCACCATATTCAAAATGAATATGTGGCGGATTATGGTCTCGCCAGTAAAGGCTTACTATAATTCCAAAAAATCTGCATATTTCCGGCATAAGTGTTATCTCTTTTATTGCATGTACAAATATAGGAGAAGTTTACATATATGACAACTCCATTATAGTTTTATTTTTCAATAGATTATATTCAGTTATGCTGGTATGTAAGCGACTCAGGTTTGTTTAACTCATTATTTATCTTGGTGGATGGATGCTTTTTGCAGTGTTAAGTGTCGGTGATTTAAGTATAGTTGGAGTATATCCGTAAATTTATGTACTATTTTCGTGAAATCAAAAAGAGCTGAAAGAAACTAAAAAACACACTGAAAATTGCCATAAGGTTGATTTTCAGTGTGTTTCAGTGTCTTTGAAACTTTTACGGTTTCTTTTTGGTGGAGATGGAGAGATTCGAACTCTCGTCCAAACGCGGAAACAATATGCTTTCTACATGCTTAGTTCTGACTTGATTGTCGGCAGCAGGCAGGCTCCGAACCACCAACCTGAAGCTTATCTCCTAAAATCTCGGAACGCTATCGGAGAACAAGCGTCCCTATCTCCGGTTTTATCAGCACCACCTTATCGAAACGTCCCGGAGCAGGGCAATCGGGTGATGTCCCGTTCCTGCCACTGTGGCAGGAATAAAGCTAACTTACTATACTTCGGTTAGGCAGCGAGAGCGTAGTTATTTTCGCCAGTTAAATTTTTGATGTCTGAGATTATAGAGCATAGCCATCATCGCTCTGCATGCTTACATACCGCCTCTACACGCTGTCAAAACCGGTCATCCCCTTGTTCTGCCCCGTATAGGAAGCGATTTGACCTCAAAAATAGTCACAATCTTTATTATTGCAAAATCTGTGCCGAAAAATCAGTGAAAAATGTGTGATAATGCGTCTTGCCTGATGGAATCTAAATTCTAAAGAAAGTGTTATTTGCCTTTGTTGAGGATTATGAGGGCGCCTATCACTCCGGGAATCCATCCCAATACTGTGAGGATAAACACGATTAAAAAAGACCCGCAACCCTTGTCGACTACGGCAAGGGGCGGGAATATAATGGAAAGTAATACTCTGAATAGCGACATGCGGATATTGTTTTTAGTTAATACCTTTTGCAAAAATAAGGTATTTCGTCTTCTCCGCCAAAATCTTTTATTTGGCGGGCTCGTACTTGCAGTCGGTAAGGTCGCCGGCGAAGTAGCGGTCGTATGACGCCATGTCGATTAGTCCGTGTCCTGAGAGGTTGAAGAGGATTACTTTTTGCCGTCCTTCCTCTTTCGCTTTTTTTGCCTCGCGGATTGCAGCGGCGATGGCATGCGACGATTCCGGCGCGGGTATGATGCCCTCTGTGCGCGCAAACAGTGTGGCGGCGGCGAACGTTTCGAGTTGCGGTATGTCGACAGCGTCGATAATCCCGTCTTTTTTCAGACGGCTGACAATCGAGCCTGCTCCGTGATAGCGCAGTCCGCCGGCATGGATGTTGGCCGGCATGAACTCATGGCCGAGCGTGAGCATCGGTATGAGCGGCGTGTATCCGGCCTCGTCGCCGAAGTCATAGCGAAATTCGCCCATTGTCAGCTTCGGGCACGATTCGGGTTCCGCAGCTATGAATCGGGTGTTGCGCTCTCCGGCAAGGTTATGGCGCAGGAATGGAAATGAGATTCCGGAGAAATTGCTTCCGCCTCCGAAACATCCGATTATTATGTCGGGATATTCTCCTGCCATTTCCATTTGTTTTTCGGCTTCAAGACCTATTACGGTCTGGTGGAGCGAAACGTGGTTGAGCACCGACCCCAATGTGTATTTGCAGTTGGGTGTGCTCATGGCAAGCTCCACTGCCTCTGAAATGGCCGTTCCCAATGAGCCCTGACATGTTGGGTTGTCGGTGATTATTTTTCTTCCGGCTTTGGTCGACATGCTCGGCGAAGCTATTACTTCCGCGCCGTAGGTTTGCATTATCGAGCGTCGGTAAGGCTTTTGGTTGTACGACACTTTGACCATATATACCGCCAAAGCCAAACCGAAATGTTGGGCGGCAAGCGACAACGCTGCTCCCCATTGTCCCGCGCCTGTTTCGGTGGTGATATTGGTTATGCCCTGTTTTTTGCAATAGTATGCCTGGGCTATCGCGGAGTTGAGCTTGTGGGAGCCTACAGGGCTTACGCTCTCGTTTTTGAAATATATGTGTGCCGGTGTGTCGAGGGCTTTTTCCAATCCGGCGGCGCGTACAAGCGGGGTAGGACGCCATATTTTGTACATGTCGCGCACCTCTTCCGGTATTTCAATCCATTGATCGGTTGTGTTCATCTCTTGTTTGGCGAGCTCCTCCGCAAAAATCGGGTACAGGTCTTCTGCCTTCAATTCCCGTTTTGTTGCGGGGTCGAGCATCGGAGCAGGTTTTACTTTCATGTCGGGTACGATGTTATACCATGCTTCGGGGATTTCCTTTTCCTGCAACAGGAATTTTTTTGATTCTGTTTTCATAAGGTGATAGTTTATGTGAATGTATATTGCAAATATAGGTATAAATATTCTAATAATGCAAATAAAAATTCAGAAAAATGTATTTTTGATGAGAAAAACAATGTCTGTAATTGGGAGGTTTGACTGTTTGATATGTTTGTGGTGACATCTTAATTCTTGTTTAGGTGGAAAAATGACAGTAAAAACGGATTTTTTGTTTAACTTTGCAGCCAAAACAACAACTATAAATTACATTTACGATGAAAGCTACTGAAGTGATTGATGATTTGCGCCGCAGATTTCCTCATGAGCCGGAATATTTGCAGGCGGTTGAAGAAGTGCTTACCTCGATAGAGGATGTATATAACGAGCATCCGGAATTTGAGCGTTATAATCTGATAGAGAGGCTTTGCATACCCGACCGCATATTTTCATTCCGTGTGTCGTGGGTAGACGATAAGGGACGTGTGCAAAACAATATGGGCTATCGTGTGCAGCACAATAACGCGATTGGCCCTTATAAAGGCGGAATACGGTTCCATTCCTCTGTCAACCAATCAATCTTGAAATTCCTTGCTTTTGAGCAGACTTTTAAGAACTCTCTGACCACTCTTCCAATGGGCGGCGGAAAAGGCGGCTCTGATTTTAATCCGAAAGGCAAGTCGGATATGGAGATTATGCACTTTTGTCAGGCTTTTGTCGCTGAGCTGTGGCGGCATATAGGTCCGGACACCGATGTGCCGGCCGGCGACATCGGTGTAGGCGGGCGTGAAGTCGGGTATATGTACGGCGCATATAAAAAAATGGCGCGTGAGAACACCGGGACTTTTACGGGAAAAGGCATGGAGTTTGGCGGGTCGTTGATTCGTCCGGAGGCCACAGGCTACGGCAATGTGTATTTTTTGCTTAATATGCTTGCCACACGCGGTATCGACATAAAGGGCAAGACGGTCGCCATCTCCGGCTCGGGTAATGTAGCCACATATACGGCGGAAAAGTTGCTTCAGTTGGGGGCGAAAGTTGTCACGATGAGCGATTCGGACGGAACTATCTATGTGCCGGAAGGGATAACACGCGAACAGCTTGACTATATTTTCGAGCTGAAAAATTTATATCGCGGGCGTATCCGCGAGTTTGCCGAGAAATACGGATGCCGGTATTTCGAGGGCGGTCGTCCGTGGGGTGTGAAATGCGATATAGCGATGCCGTCGGCCACTCAGAACGAGCTTGACGGTGACGATGCCCGCACGCTGCTGGCCAATGGATGCTTTGCGGTGTCGGAGGGCGCGAACATGCCTTCAACGCCTGAGGCTGTCCACGAGTTTATCAAGGCCAAGATACTTTATGCGCCGGGCAAGGCGGCCAATGCAGGAGGCGTGTCGGTGTCGGGTTTGGAAATGGCTCAAAATTCGCAGAAACTCACATGGACATCGGAAGAGGTTGACGCAAAACTTAAAGGTATAATGGCAGGCATCCATGAGCAATGCTGCCGTTACGGCACAGAGGCTGATGGTTATGTGAATTATGTGAAAGGCGCAAATGTGGCCGGATTTATGAAAGTAGCCAAAGCCATGATGGCTCAAGGCGTGTTGTAGCATTTGATTGTTGTAATCAGATGATTTTAGCATAAAAAGCGTGGGCGTACCGAATCCGGCACGCCCACGCCGCATATAAAGGGAGTCAGGTTTTATTTGACGAATTTAACTGTCTTTACAATAGTGTCTGTCGCTACTTTTGCGATGTATACGCCATTGTTGAGGTTGTCGAGCGAAATTTCCGCGCTGCCGGAATTAGGTGACAAGGAAATTACGTTCATGCCCGACACGTTGTATATCTCAACGGTGGTAATGTCGCTGCTGGCTGATATTTTCAGCGTTTGGCCGGTTCTTGCGATGTTGATGCCGTCGCAGGTTGCCTGCTGTATGCCTCCTTGCGGAAGATCGATGTCGTCGATAGAGGCAGTGCGTTCAGCGTCCATGTCAAATTTGTTGAACTCAAGGTTGTCGAACAGCAAGACCCCTTCCCATGCCTGTTGTGGCACGTCCGGAGTGTTGTCGGTGTTTTCGTGAGTGAGGAAGAAGCTGTCGAAATGCCAATATCCCGTCAGCTCATCTTCGCCGGTGAACGCGAGGTACGGGTCGTTGGTCATGTCCCATGCCACGTGTTTCCATCCGCGGAAGTCGACCACTGTCTCAGGGTCGCGGTACTTGATGCCGCCGCTTGAGCTGTTGGCGCGTACTCTTGCCGACACTTTGTTGTTGGAGCCGTCGCCGTAGAGCCAGAACGAAAGCACGCCGTCGATGTTGTCGTGGGCTGTGGATGTGCTGCTATAGTATTCGCGTATCATCCATGCTCCACTTGTTGCCATCGGGTCAAACGAATAATTCAGTTGCAGGCTGCCGCCGCTTTCGTTTGTAGCTGTAATCGAGCTTGTGCCTATAGAGTTGGCCTCTTGGGTTAATCCTGTGCTTGAGCCGGAGCCGTCGGGTGCCCAGAAGTTTGCCACATCGTCGAGCGCCAGTACGGTTTCTTGTGTCACTATGCCGCGGTATTCCGATAAGAAGCGGAAATTATATTCTTCCGAAAGGTTGCCTGAAAGATCCGCCAATCCTTCTTTCACTGTCACCAAGAAGCATTTGTCGAGCGGGAGATCCTCATCGAAATAGTAGTGGAGCACGGATTTGTCGCCTATGAGGGTGTGTGTGAGCGAGCCCGGATAAGTGTTGCCATCTTTGTCGGTCACTGTCAGATAGTCGGCATAGGTGTCCTCATTCCAATTCAGAGGCTCGTCGTACTCGATGCGGATTACCGGACGCAGGTTGAACACTGCCTCTCCGTCGTTGGCCGGGTCGGTCGACACTACAGTTGCCGGTGTCAGGTCGGGTTCGGCCATTGTGATTTCCAATACATAGTCGTCGCCTTCCGTGCCGTCGCCGTTACCGTCGAGCAGTTGTCCGGTTTGCGAGTTCTTTGCCGTCGAGCCGTCGATGCGTATGGTGTATTTCGTGTTTGGCACGAGCTTGGAAATGTCGATGTTCAAGGTGTAGTCGTTATCCCACGACAGTGTGACTTCTCCGTCATTGTCAATCGAGAATGCCTTTTCCACCGATTCTTTGTCCATGTTTCGTGAGAAGGTGATGGTAATCGGATAGACCGGGCTTACCGACGACAAATCATCGATTGAGATGCTCTCAACTTTTGCGGGAGCGTTGGATGTCATTGCGATGTCGAGCCATGTCACGTTGTCGTTGGCCATTCCGTCGGGGTCGGACTTGATTGTCACTTTTTGTGTGACCGGGTCATAACCTTCTGCCGTAAACGTCACTTCCACCTCTTTCCCCGCCTCGATTCCTTCAAAGAGATAGAAACCGTTGTGTATCAAATCCGGGTTGTTGGTGTATTTATTGAAGAGGGATTCCCACGTGTCGGTGGTGTAGGTCTTTCCGTCGGCTGTTACGGTCACGCCGTTGATGGGCACGTTGTTCTCCGAGTTTGTTATGATTCCGGCGAGAAAAGTCTGGACAGGACAGTCAAGTCCGCGATATTCGAGTATCGAGCGGAATGCGGCAAATCCTTCGAGCCGTTTGTAGTCGTCGTTGATGTTGAGTTGCTGTTGCGACGCTATGGTGTGGTATCCGCCTTCGCTCAGCAGTGACGCCATGTTCGAACGCCGGTTGACCGACAGGTACGGATATTGGTTTGTGTGGGTAGCCGGACTTGGGTCGTAGTAGCAGCGGTCGGCGTAGTTGCCCCGTGTGGTGATGCGCATCACTCCTGTGAGGTTGGGATTTAAAATCTCGCCGAAGGCTTTGCCACCGTTAGGTGTCTTCTCTATTATCTCTCCGTTGAGTTTCCAGCCCCCGTACATTGTCAGTGTGGTGTTGGCCGTTGCTGCCGCGTCGGAGTGGATGGAGTAGAAGAAATCGGCTCCCCATGCGTTGGCCATGTCGCTGCGCTCCTCAAGATCCACCACAGTGTTGTCGTCCTCACGGCAAAGCATGATGCAGTCGTCGGGCATGTCGGTGTATGTCGTGAGGTACTCTTTGATTGCGAGTGCCACTCTTACGGTTTTTTCAGCTTCGGAGTATCCCCACAGTCCTTGATTCTCGTGGGCGGAGTGTCCCGGGTCGAGGAACAGCTTGAAATCGCCCCAACCTTCTATTTCGGCTGCGTTTGTCGTGCCGCATGGCATTGACATTATAAATAGAGCTGTGGCTATAAAGCCTTTGCACAGTAGATTATATGTTTTCATAATTTTTATCGGTATTTGAGGTCAATAATATAGATTGAAGCGTCTTGCGCGTTCTCAAACGCTACTTTCTTTCCGTCGGGCGACACTGCGGGTGTCAGCGCAATTATATCGGTGTTGCCTGTCAGCAGCACTTCGTTGCCGGTTGTCGTGTCGACAGCGTAGAGGTCGGACGCGGTGAAGCGGCTGCCATCGTCGCTTACCCGTGAAACCACTATGTTGCGGTTGTCGGGCAGCCATGCCGGATGCGAGCCGTCGCAGATGCTCTCAACGTTTGTGCCGTCGGTGTCGCATACAAAGATGCCTTTGCCCGGCAGTTGGAACGCGATTTTGCTGCCGTCGGGCGACAATGCCGGATTAAGCACCATTTTTGCCGAATATTGCCGCAGCCCGGCAATTTGTGAGGCGGCTCCTACAGGGTCGTTCATCATAATTGAGTAAGCGTCGGGCGCGGATGCCGATTTCGATGCTGTCCTCACATTGGCGGCTTTATAGCCGTCGCGGTCGGCAAAGTTGACGCGTGTGGCGTCGGCCCATGTCGGGGTGCCTTTCATTCCGCGTGTTTTCGCCACAACAGTCTTGCTCTCTCCGTTTTCCGCGCTCCATATTTTCAGCTCGTGCATCACGCGGCGGTTTTCGATTACATTGGTTCGGCCGAGAATCGATTTGCTGTCGGCGCTCCATGCCATTTTATAGCCTGCGCCGGCCTCGTCGGTAATGCTCCTCAGATTTGTTCCGTCGGCATTGGCGACAAGTATTCCCGTGTAGTTGTCGGTCGTTACGGCTATTTTACTGCCGTCGGGCGACCATACGGGTGACATCAGGCCTGTGTCCGATTTGATTAACAACTGCGGCTCTCCCGCGCCTGTCGGCTGGGCGAACGCCGCGCCTGCACACAAAAACAGTGATAAGGCGGTGAGTAAATGTTTTTTCATAGAGTCGGTTTTATTAATTGGTTTGTAACTTTATTTTTCAAAGTTACTTAGCACTATCTTAAAATTGTGTATAAAAAGTCTAATTTGTATTAAATGATACTGCCGTAAATGTGATGTGCCCCGGTTTCCGCTAATTTTGCACAAATTAAAAGCACAAGAAATGATTAATATTGCAGCGATTGAAAAAGACAGTCGACCCCCGGAGCTTATCGGCAGGCTGTTGAATATTTGGGAAGCGTCTGTACGTGCCAGCCATCATTTCCTGACGGAAACGGACATTATCCGTCTGACTTCGCAAGCCGAAGTAGCCTTGCGGCATATTGAAACCTTGTGGGTGGTGGAAGATGACCAATATCCTGTCGGTTTTATGGGCGTACAGGAACGCAAGATAGAGATGCTTTTCCTCCATCCCGACTATTTCCGCAAGGGGTTGGGCAAGATGCTGGTTGAGCGCGGATTTCGCGAATTGGATGTGGCGTATGTGGATGTCAATGAGCAGAATCCTGATGCCGCTAAGTTTTATGAAAGGATGGGGTTCAGGACATTCAAGCGCAATGAATGCGACAGCGAGGGCAACCCGTTTCCAATCTTGGAGATGAAAAGATTCTGACTGCCGTCTTTTAAGCAGTGGTTTGGTCTGATATGGGTCAGCATAATGCCTGGTCAGATTATTTGCTGTATTGGTATTTGCGCGGGGTAGTTCCTGTCGCCGCCTTGAAATATTTGCCGAAAAACGACGCGTTCGAGAAATTCAGTTTGTCGGCTACTTGTTGCACAGTGTAATTGCCGGATTTCAGAAGAGCTTTGGCCTCAAGTATCACAAACTCGCGAATCCATTGGCTTGCATGGCGCCCGCTGATTTTATGGATTACTTGCGACATGTATTTCGGAGAAAGGCAGAGTTTGTCGGCATAAAACGGTATTTCGCGCTCCACTGTGCAGTTTGCCTGAACAAGCTCGAGGAATTTGTTCAATATTTTTGTCTGCCGCTTATCGGCTGAATATACCGGGTCGGATTCGTATTTGTGTATTTTTTGGTATATATTGCAGAACATTATGTTGATATAATCGGAAACTATTTCTTTTTTTAATATGAAATCAGGGTCTGACAGTTTTTCATACATTTTTATATAGATGTGTTTCAATTCTTGAAATTCAGTTTCCGACAAATCCAATACAGGATTACGGTTTGCCATGTTGAGTATCGATGGCATGTGTCCGGAAATGCGGTCTATCGGATAGAAATTGTCGGTCAACGCTATAATGAACATTTGGCAATCCTCGCTGATGCTTAAAAGCTCGCCTATGGATTTTGGGTTTAGTATCAGCAGTTCATTGGCTTTTATCGTGTATTCGGAGAGATTAAGCCTTACGCTCAGTTCCCCTTTTTGGCAGAATATGCTTATTGCGAAATCTATTTTGTAGGGATGCCGCTTGTTTTTCCATTCTTGCAGCTCTGAGGTGTCGATTGAACTGAATGTGTCGCTGAGAAATAATTCGTTGTTATACATGACGGTGTTGTCACCGGTAGGCAGCATCGGAAAATTGAAGGTTGTAAATCTTGAAATTTGTGCCATATTGTTGCTTTTTTGCTGCAAATATATCATAAAAGATATTTTTATGGGTTGATTAAGAAGTATTATTGCTTTTAACAGGTGTTTTAGAACATTTTGTGTGTATAATGGAGTGGTACGGGTAATTAAAAAAGAAAGAAATTTGCGTGGAAAATAATTTTAGGAACTATGATACGAGAAAAGATTGTGTTTTTGCTGTCGGCGGTTTTTCTTTTGCCAAGTTGTGGAGGCAAAGAGAGCACGGCGGATTATCAGCGCACGGTAGAGGTTGTCAAACCCGTCGCTGTGGGCAGTGTGTATGAGCGGACTTTTACAGGTATTGTGCGCGACGCGCAAGAAATCAGTCTTGGTTTTAAGACACCCGGACAAATCGAGGCGGTTTATGTAGAAGAGGGCGACTATGTGAAAGAAGGCCAAATAATAGCGAGGTTGGACGACGCCGACTACAAGCTCGGAGTGGAGGCCTCGAAAGTGCAATATGAGCAGACCAAGCGTGAGGTTGAAAGATTGAAAACCCTTTATGAGGGGAAAAGCATTTCCGGGAATGATTATGACAAGGCTGTTTCCGGACTGAAGGCGTTGAAAGTTCAGCTGGAGTCGAATGAGAATAAATTGAGCTATACCGTATTGCGCGCTCCTGTGAGCGGATATATCAAACAGGTTGGCTTTGAAAAATCGGAAATGGTGGATGCCGGCACTCCTGTAGTCACGCTTCTGGCTTCCGGAGGAAAGGAAGTGGAGGTGGATGTTCCGGTGTCTGTGTATGCCGAGCGGGAGAATATCGAGTCGGTGACATGCTCATCGTCATACGCGAAAGAGGGAGGTGTGGCTATGAGAGTGGCGGGTGTTGTTCCGTCTGCCGACGGCAGCCAACTCTACAAGATGCGATTGACATTTGCCGACGCAAAATCGGAAAAATTCACTTCCGGGCTGAATGTCGCCGTGCATTTCAGTTTCAGGAATGCAGGTGGCGACAAAGGCGGTGTCGTGCTGCCGATGCGTTGTGTCTATGAAAAAGGCGGAAAATCGTATGTCTGGATTGTCGATAAAGATTCTGCCGTAGTGGCGCGGCAGGTTGAAATTGTTGGCGCGGGAGAGAGTGGCAGCGCAATCATTGAGGGCAATGTCGGCGCGGACGACAACGTGGTTTGCGCAGGTGTCAACTCTTTGCGGGAGAAAGAAAAAGTCAGGATAATAGGCAAGACTGCCGATAGCAATGTGGGAGGGCTTATCTGATGCGTCTGACTAAGTTTTTTGTTGACCGTCCTACGCTTTTTTGGTCGTTGGTGGCCGGTATATTGATAGCCGGAGTGCTGTCGTATTTCTATATGCCGAAGTTGGAGGATCCGGCAGTGGCCGTTAAGCAGGCGATGGTTGTCGTTCCTTATCCGGGCGCGAGCGCACACGATGTGGAGCTTGAGGTGGCTGTGCTTATGGAGGATGAGTTGCGCGCTCTTCCCGACGTGAAGAAAATCACCACCGAGTGCCGCGACGGGATGGCGATGCTGACTGTGGAGTTTAAAATGACAGTGTTGCTTGAGGATCTTGAGCAGCATTTCGATTTATTGCGCCGGAAAGTGAACGATGTGCGCCAGCGGCTGCCGCAGGGTTGCTATGACCCTGTGGTGGTCGATGACATGATGGATGTCTACGGTATTTTCTATGCTCTTACCTCCGACGGCTATGATTATCCCGAAATGTATAAGTATGCCAAATATTTGCGGAGGGAGCTGCTTTCGGTTGAGGGCGTGAAACGCATAAATATAGCCGGCAACCGCGATGAGGTAATTAATATAGTGATATCGCGTGACAAGTTGTCGAGAAACGGTGTGGTTCCAACTCAGATAATGACTTCTTTGCAGAATGCCGGAAAGAAGGTCAACGCGGGCGCGTTCCAAAGCGGTGACGACCGTATACCGGTGCGTATCGACAACGCTATGGAGGACGAGGACGACATACGCAATCTTTTGATAACAACTGTCACAGGCAAGCAGATACGTTTGGGCGACATAGCCACGATAGAGCGCGGCTTCTCGGAGCCGCAACGCAACGGTTTTTTTGTCGATGGCAAGCCGTCGCTCGCCATTTGCATCGCCATGGAGGCCGATGCCATTGTCCCCGATGTGGGCAAGGCTGTCGACGCGCGTCTTGCCGAAGCGATGAAAAATGTTCCGGCAGGGTTGGAAACGGAGAAAATTTTCTTCCAGCCGGATAAAGTGACTGAGGCTGTCAACTCTTTCATGGTCAATCTTGTGGAGTCGGTGGCTATCGTGATACTTGTGCTGATTTTCACGATGGGATTGCGCAGCGGGGTGATAATCGGGTTCGGGCTGATTCTGACAATTGCCGTGTCGTTTCCGATATTGCTTGTGTGGGGCACCACGTTGCAGCGCATCTCGCTCGGCGCGTTTATTGTGGCAATGGGTATGCTTGTCGACAATGCCATAGTGATAATGGACGGGATACTCATCGACCGCAAGCGCGGACTTCCGCAATACACCTATCTCTACCGGATAGGTAAAAACACGGCAATGCCACTGCTTGGCGCCACTGTGATTGCCGCATCCACGTTTATGGCCGTCTATTTGTCGCCGGATTCGGCGGGAGAGTATGCCCACGATTTGTTCCTCGTGTTGTGTGTCAGCTTGTTGGCAAGTTGGGTGTTGGCGTTGACACAGGTGCCGGTTTGCGCGAAAGTGTGGCTGCCAAAGAGCGACAAACGGGGCGGAAAGCCGGAGGAAAGCGGCGATGTGATGAACTCGCCGGTGCATCGCTTTGTTCGCCGTGCGATTTCCGTGCTTATAGGGCATAAGAAGCTGACAATCACGGTGGCGGTGTGTGTGCTTGCCGTCTGCATATTCGGGATGACGAAAGTCAAGAATTTGTTCTTCCCGGATTTCGATTACAAGCAATTTGTGGTTGAGTGCTATATGCCGTCGCAGACCAATCCCGACAAAGTGCGTGACGAATTGCTCGAAATGAGCGCTCTTTTGAGGAAAAATCCGGAGATAGAGCGTGTGGCCGTGAGCATGGGAAGCGCTCCTGCCCGTTATTGCTTGGTACGTCCGATGACATCGGGCGGCGACTGCTACGGCGAATTGATTGTGGATTGCAGTGACTATAATACTGTTGTCGAGCAGATACCGGCGGTGAGGCGGCAGTTGCGTGAGGCTTATCCCGACGCTTATATACGTATACGCAAATACAATTTCTCGATAGCCACATCGCATACGGTGGAGGTGCAATTTTCAGGCCCTGACCCTGAAGTGCTGCGGCAACTGAGCGCGAAGGCGGAGGATGTGATGCGGCGTTGCAAATATGTCGACGCTTATTCAGTAGAGAATAATTGGAAGCCGAAAGGCAAGTCGTTTGTGGCCGGATATGTGCAGCGCGACGCGTTGCGTGCCGGTATAGAGCGCGGTGATGCCGGCAACGCTCTGCTTGCGGCCACCGATGGCTTGCCGGTTGGTGTGATTAACGACCAAGACCGGATGGTCGCCATTAATTTGCAAGTGCGCGAGGCCGACGGCAGCCGGATTGACGGCATAGGCGATGTGCCTGTGTGGAGCATGCTTAACATGCATTTCGACGAGGATGATGTCAACGCTTTGCTGACCGGTGGCATGGGGGCGGAGGAATTGCAGGACAAGATGTTCCGCAGCACACCGTTGAGCGCCGTCACGTCGTCGGTACGTCCGGAATGGGAGGAAACTGTTGTATGGCGTGTGAACGGGCAACGGACTATTGAGGCGGAATGCGATCCCGACTACAGCCAATATGATGCCACTCCGGCAAAAGTGCTGGCAGAAATCAAGGATGAGATAGAGGCTATCCCTTTGCCCGACGGTTATTCTATGCGTTGGACCGGAGAGCAGGAGTTGCAGGGCGACGCGATAGGCAATTTGATGAAATATTTGCCTATAACGATATTCCTGATACTCGGAATATTGTTGTTGCTGTTCAATAATTGGAAGAAAGTGATACTTATTCTGATTTGTTTCCCGTTTGTGTTCTGCGGCATAACCCCGTCGCTGTTGGCCTTCCGCGAGCCGTTTACGTTTATGGCTATCATCGGCATGATGGGGCTTATCGGCATGATGGTGAAAAACGCCATAGTGCTTGTCGACGAGATAAACCGTTTGATTAGTGAGGAGGGCAAACACCCTTACACGGCAGTTGTCGAGGCCACCGTGTCGCGTGTGCGTCCGGTAACTATGGCCTCGCTGACTACCATTGTCGGGATGATACCTCTTGTGCATGACCCGATGTACGGCTCTATGGCCATCACCATAATGGGAGGACTTACGGTAGGCACGATTATCACATTGATATTGCTGCCATTGTTCTATACAGCGTTGTTTAAGATTCGTAAACCTGAAAAGACAGAAGAGAAGATATGAAAATCAAATTATATATGATAGCCGCGGCGGTTTTGTCGTTGCCTGTTTATGCGGGAGAAAGCGGAGTGGTTTTGGATGCCGACAGTTGCCGTGCCCTTGCTGTGGCCAATAACGAGAATTTGCGCCGCGCCACCAACGACGCGCGCCGCGCGGAACTCGACAAGGAGATTGCTTTCACGGCCTATTTGCCGGATTTGTCGGCTACGGCAGCCGCCATGTATTTGGTTGAGGAGCCGGATATGATGGGGACAAAACTTTCGATGAAAGGCACTTATCTTGCCGGTGTAAGCCTCACTCAGCCGCTTTATGCCGGAGGGCGGATTCGCGCGGCTAATAAGTTGGGCGAGATAGGCATGGAATGCGCCGCCGAAACGGAACGGAAGGAGCGGATGCGGGTGATTGCCGATGCCGACAACGCTTATTGGTCGTATGTGGCGGTGCTTAAAAAAGTGGATTTGCTTGAGGTCTACAGGCAGCAGATGGACACGCTTCTCGACCGTACCGAAACATCTGTAAAGGCGGAAATGGCCACTTCAAACGATTTGCTGCGTATCGAAACCAAGCGCAGCGAGATAATGTATCAGCTTCAGAAAGCGAAAAACGGGGCTGAATTGTGCCGTTTGGCATTGTGCAACGCCACAGGCTTGGATTTCGACACTGAAATATCTCCCGTCGACGCGGATATTGATGTGGCTATGCCTGGACTGCTGGACGATGACATTTCACGCCGTCCGGAGCTTGTGCTGCTCCAAAAACAGATTGACGCGCGCGAGGAGCAGGTGAAGATGGCGCGTGCCGACATTCTGCCTACTCTCGGCCTGTCGGTTGGCTATATGTATCTCGGCAATATCAAGATGAAAGGCGTGTTTGACGCGGGCAACGGGGTGATGGCTCCGTTTACCAATACGATGAACGACGGATATACCACCGCGATGGCTACTTTGAGCATCCCGATTTTCCATTGGGGGGAGGGGCGGAAAAAAGTGAAACAAGCGCGTATCGATGTCGACAACGCGCGGCTTGAGCTTGAGGAAAACTCCCGGCTGATGAAAATTGAGGCGCGTCAGGCCATGCAAAACGTCACCGACAGCTACAACATGATTGCCACTGCCAAACTCGGATTGCGTCAGGCGGAGGAGAATCTGAGAGTGATGCGCCGGAAATATGAGGTGCAGATGTGTACGCTGACAGATTTGCTCGACGCGCAGTCGCAGTGGCAGCAGGCCTACAGCAACCACATAGAGGCGCAGAGCCAATTCAAAATCTATGAGTCGGAATATTATCGGGTTACCGGGCGGCTTGAGCTGTAGTTGACGTGGAAGTTACCTGTGCCAAGTGCGCTTGTTGTCGGCTGCAAGGCGGAATGTGGAAAGGCGTTTAATGCGCGTGATGAGTGAAAAATTTGCAAAAAAACGGTGATAATTTGGATGCGACGCGGAATTTGCCTAATTTTGCGCCGTTTCCATATTGATGCGGTAATAGCTCAGTTGGTAGAGCATCAGCTTCCCAAGCTGAGGGTCGCGAGTTCGAGTCTCGTTTACCGCTCTTGAAAGTCGGGTTTAGGCCTGACTTTCTTCGTTTAATAAGATTTTATTGGTGTTCATACTCCATTGTAATATTTTGCATGATTTTTGTTTGTTGCGCTATGTTTTGCTGTTGGAGTGTTGGTTTGCTTTTTTTTATAAATCTTATTATATTTTTGCTTATAAGCAAAAATAATATTTACTTTGCGGAGATAATATATTTTTACTAATTAAATTTTTTACGAAATGGGAATTTTATCAAATTCTAAGGTGTTGGCAACCTGTGTGTTGACATTGTTATTAGCAACAGGCTGCAGCAAGGAGCAGACATCATTGTCGATTGACGACATTAAGGGGAAGGCAAAAATTGTGGGAAGTCTTGCTTACAGTGAAGGGCAGAGCTATGCAAACGGGCAGTTCAGTGAGCTTGTCAAACCTGCGGCAGGGAAAAGGGTGTTTGTGAAGATAAGCAACAGCTCGTTGGATCCCAACGGAAAAGCTCAAGGATATACCACATACGAAACAGTGACAGATGAGGCTGGCGAGTATGAAATTGAGATACCGGCAGTGGAAAAAACAGAGGGCATGAGCGTGATAGTTCAACCGGAAACATTTGTCGGAACGCGCACTCTTCTCGCTACCATCGACAATGGCGAGCCGGTATTTGAGCAAAAAGAGGTGGTTTTCGAGATTGCGGAGCAAAACATTACAGTTAAGCCTAACGACATCGAGGTGAAAGACCTTTTCTACGGATTTACGGAGCGCGACATTGAGGAAGGTTTTCCGACTACAGTGCCTTTGAGCGTAAAGGTGGGTTTGGGAATCGTGGAGTCTGTCAATAACCAAGTTTATGGCGCCTTTGCTTTCCAATCCGGAAAGTCAGTTATGATAACAGTGACTTACGGCATGACGGAGAACAATTCTCCATTGGTCAGAAATTATGCAGCCACAACTGATTTTAACGGAGAAGCCTTGTTCAATATCCCGGCTAAATCAGCTCAGTGGGACAATGCGAATATCACAGTCAAGGCAATGCCGTTTACGGTAAGCTCGTTCAATTATTACGCTACAGCTTTTAGCCAAGTCTATCCTGTGGCAATCAACGGCGGAATTTATTATCAATATTCTGATGGAGTTTTGGATAAGGAGCAAAATTTCTCTATAAATTTCACCGGATTGGACGGTGTCAGACAGTATGTGGAAGCGAGAATGGTGTTTAAGCCATTTGCCACTGTGGATAGCTATGGATATAATTACAGTAATTACGATTGGAGCAACATCAGCTTTGATTAAATCATAATGGCATGAAAAGAATCATATTATTGATAGCGGCATTGACTTCTTTTGCGGGAATAAGCGCACAAGAACAAAAAGAGGAAAAGCGGTATTTGCCGGAAGAGGGCGACTGGGCTTTGGGAATAGATGTAGTGCCGGTGTTGCGCTACATAGGCAATGCCTTCAACGGCAATACAAGCAATGAGTATATCAACAGTTTGGGAGGAGAGCCGTTTGTAAACTCTAATGAGCGGTTTGTCGGAAATCGCGGCTTGATGCCCGATGTTTCCATTCAGGGCAAATATATGTTGACCGACGAATGGGGATTGCGTGCCAATGTCGGGTTGATGTTCCGCTCGATTTACGACAACAGGTATGTGACCGACGACCGTGCGCTGCTTGACAATCCGTTGAGCGAGGATAAAGTCGTTGACAAGGCCAGAAACCGGAAAAACGGTATGAGCATGATGCTCGGAGGCGAATACCGTAAAGGTAAACGCCGCGTGCAGGGTGTGTTTGGTTTCGGCTTGCTGTTCGCGTTTCAAAATGACAACACTACCTATAGCTATGGCAACAAAATGACCACAATCAATCAAACGCCGTCAACAGCGTTCTCGAACAGCGGAAGTGTTGCCATCTACGACAGCAACAACTACAGGCTGCTGAAAACCAACGGAAGCGGTTCCGATTTCTATGCGGGTATCACCGGAAGCGCAGGAATAGAATGGTTTGTCGCTCCGAAGATTTCATTGGGGGCGGAAGTAAATCTCAGCATGTATTATATTTTCGGCAATAAGGACTATACGGAGCGTGAGGGCTACAATCCCTCGACCGGCAAGATTGAAACCCGCACTGACTTGGTCGCTCCGAACTACCGTGAGCTGTATATCGGTACTGAAAGCCTTGGTGGCTCGTTGAACATGACGTTCTATTTCTGATAGGATTAATAAATCATTGGAAGTCCGGAAAACAGATCTGTTTTCCGGACTTTGTTTTTATTGTCTGTGCGGATTGTTATTGAATTGTTATGGCTTGTTAACAGAATTGTCATTAATTGGTAATCGTATTGTTACAAAACAAGGGGAATTTTGCACCGTGAAAATTGAAAAAGATAAAATATGAAGATTGTTTACGGTTTAGTATTCGTTATTTGTAATGTGTTGTATGCAGAAGCCGCAGATGTCGCGGGAATAGTTGTTGACGCTTCCACGAAAGAGCCATTGATAGGTGCTACAGTGCAGTTGGAAGGCTCCTCTGTAGGGACTGCAACCGATATTGACGGGCGGTTTAGGTTGAATGTGCCGGACGGTACTTTGATTGTAAAATATGTTGCTTATAAGGACAAAGAGGTAAGTGTGTCATGGCTGAAAGCCGGGAATGACACAATCTCTCTTGTCCCGGATAATACGGTGCTGGGAGAATTGACGGTGACAGCGCGAGCACGGCAGGATTCTGAGGCTACGGTGGTGGAAAAGACTAAAAACAGCATGACTGTGCAGAACGGTGTGTCTTCGCAGCAAATTAAGAAGACGCAGGATAAAGATGCTTCGGAGGTGATTAAACGCGTGCCGGGAATCAGTATTGTCGATGATAAGTTTGTCATGGTGAGGGGCTTGTCGCAGCGATATAATAATGTGTGGATTAACGGAAGCGCGGTTCCGAGCTCTGAAGCTGATTCGCGGGCGTTTTCTTTTGATTTGATACCAAGTTCGCAACTCGACAATATCATGATTGTAAAATCTCCGTCACCGGAGCTGCCTGCCGATTTTAGCGGAGGTTTTATATTGGTTAACACTCGGAATTTGCCGGAGGAGAACAGCTCTTCGGTATCGATTGGCGGAAACATCAACGACCGTACGCATTTCCGTAATTTCTCTTCCATTAAAGGCTCTAAAACAGATTTTCTTGGTTTCGACAACGGTTTCCGCAGCTTGAACGGCGGAATGGACGGCCGGCTTTTGCCGGCGGCGGGCGGCAGAGGTGTCAGTCTGTTGGGTAATGGCTTTAATAATGATTGGAGAGTGGGGAAATCCACGCCTTATTCTGATTTGTCGCTTGGAGCCAACACTAATTACCGGTGGCACACGGCTGATAATCATCAAATAGGCTTGCTTGGCGCAATCAACTACAGCTACAATTATCGCACGCTTGAAAACATGACGAACTCATTGTTCGGGGCATACGATGTGGAGCATGACCGCAGCAATTATTTGCGTAACAGCACGGATGACCAATACACAGAGAATGCCCGTGTAGGTGCAATGCTTAATCTTACGTTCGTGCCTGACGGCAACAAAGGCCGTTACGAGTTGAAGAATATATTCAATCAAATAGGAAAAAATCGTTATACGCGGCGGAATGGATTTAACGCTCAGAGCGAAATGGAGCAAAATGCAGAGTACTATTACAGCAGCCGCACCATATTCAATACTCAGTTCACCGGAGAAAACTCGATTAACGGTAAAAACAACATAAATTGGAACATAGGCTATGCCTATGCCAATAAAAACACACCCGACCGCAGGCGTTACACTTTGACCAACGCCATGGATCCCGACAGGGTAGGGCTGGTTACAGGAAACGACATTCAACGTGAATTTACATTCTTGAAAGAGCATATCGCGTCGGCGGGGATTAATTATAGCCGGGATTTTAATATCGGAGATGTGAAACCTGCCGTAAAAGCCGGTGGATATGGAGAGTATCGCTCGCGCGACTATCGCACACGCGCATTCTATTATAATTGGGATGTGCAGGCTAACGCGTTGCCTTCTGATTTCCGCTACATGCCTATGCCTGAGCTGCTTTCTAATGAGGCCTATTACGGGGACGACAAACTTTATCTGTTTGAGGAGATGCGTTGGCGCGACAGCTATAAAGGCAACAATACGCTATTGGCATCGTATCTTGCGTTCAATGTTCCGTTGGGAAAATTCAATGTCTATGCCGGAGTGCGCTTTGAGCACAGCAAAATGGAGCTGATAAGCAATTCAAGCGATTATGAGGAAAGTCCGTTGAGCCGTTTTTACGATTATAATGATTTCTTTCCTACCGTAAATACAGTATATAAATTTACCGATAGGCAGCAGATGCGCCTTGCGTACGGTAAATCGGTCAACAGGCAGGAGTTTCGTGAAGTGTCGGGCTCGGTTTATTATGATTTCGATTTGGCGAGCAACGTCATGGGTAATGCCGATTTGAAACCGTGCTATATTCATAATCTCGACCTGCGTTACGAGTTCTATCCTTCTTCTGGAGAATTGATTTCAGTGGCGGCGTTTTTCAAGAAATTCAATGATCCCATAGAATGGTCATATAGGGTGCAGGGGGGAACTGATTTGCTTTATTATTATAAAAATGCGAAAGGAGCAATCAGCTATGGTATAGAGGTTGACATTAAGAAAAGCCTCGATTTCATCGGCCTTGACGATTTCTCATTGCTTTTCAACGGCTCTTTGATAAAAAGCGAGGTGAGCTTCAACCCCGGCGACCTTGAGTCCGACCGTCCGATGCAGGGGCAATCACCTTATCTTGTCAATACAGGAGTATTTTATCAAAACAACCGTGCGGCAGTAAGCGCGAGCATCCTTTACAATCGCATAGGCAAACGGTTGGTAGGCGTAGGGCGCGAAATGGGTATGATGGAGGGCGAATCGGTAAAAATACCTGACTCCTACGAGATGCCACGCAATCAGATTGACCTTAATGTGTCTAAAAAGTTTGGTAAAGGATTTGAGATTAAGCTGTCTGTCCGCGATTTGCTTGGTGAGAAAGTAAGTTTCAAGCAATTTGACGACATTGTCCGTAAAGATGGTTCTACCGCAAAAATAGAGGAAGTGACGAAGCAATTCCGTCCGGGCCGCAATTTTAATCTGTCATTGTCTTATGACTTTTAAATATCAGTTTGATTATAAATAAATTATTAACTTATTTACAAAACCAGAAAATGAAAAAGAATTTTCTTTGTGGCAAAATGATTTGCCTGATGTTTTCGGCCGTGGCTTTAACAACGTTTTCGGCCTGCGATGATGATGAAAACACACCGCAAGAAACTGATGGCGGGTTGCAGGTTATTACGGAAATAGTAACCGACGGCAACGTTATTGGCAACGGGGCGCAGGAAGTTGTGTTCAAAGGCAAGCAAACGATAGCCAAAGGCACTTATTTGCTTAAAGGCTGGGTATATGTGGCCGATGGCTCGGAGCTGACCATTGAGCCGGGAACAGTTATCAAAGGCGACAAGCAGACAAAGGCAGCCTTGATAATAGAGCGTGGCGGTAAAATTTTTGCGGAAGGCACCGCCAATGAGCCTATCGTGTTTACCTCCAACGAGGCTGTCGGGCAGCGGCGTCCGGGCGATTGGGGCGGACTTATCCTTTGTGGCAACGCGGTCAATAATCAGCGTGAGCAGCAGATAGAAGGAGGTCCGCGCTCTTTCCATGGCGGTAGTGACGATAACGACAATTCCGGTGTTTTGAAATATGTGCGTATCGAGTTTGCCGGCTATCCTTTTGAAAAGGATAAGGAAATCAACGGGTTGACTCTCGGTTCGATAGGAAGCGGAACCACTGTCGACTACGTTCAAGTGTCGTATTCAAACGATGACTCTTTTGAGTGGTTTGGCGGGACAGTCAACTGCAAGCATTTAGTGGCATTCAAAGGCTGGGATGATGATTTCGACACCGACAACGGTTTCTCCGGCAATGTGCAATATGCTCTTTCTGTGCGCGATTCGCGTATTGCCGATACTTCGCAATCTAACGGGTTCGAGTCCGACAACTGTGCTGATGGTTCGCAAGTGTCGCCTTATACCACAGCTGTTTTCTCGAATGTGACATTCCTTGGGCCTAAATATGTCGACGCAAACTTCCGGAACACTAACGAGTATATCAATGCCGGAAGCATGAATCCTAACAACGGCTCTGCGCTCGGACGTTTTCAGGCGGCAATGCAAATTCGTCGCAGCAGCCGTTTGAACTGCATCAACTCTATTGCAGTGGGATTTCCGATTGGCGTTATAATTGACGGTGAAAAGGGCAATACTCAGGAGATGGCTTCTGACGGAACTGTTAAATTGCAAAACATCTGGTTTGCCGGAATGGATGCAGTGGGAACAGATGCCAATAAATTATATGATAATTATTTGGTTACAGGCTATGACGACGAAAAACAACCGATTGTCGATGAAACAAAGGAATCGATGTCGTCTACATTCTTTAAAAACGGTGTGGGAAATCATGTGGCTGAGGTAGCTGATTTGATGCTCACAGGCAATAGTGTCGTTAATGGTTTGAATGTAAACTTTATGCCGGCTGCCGGAAGTCCGCTTTCTTCCGGTGCCTCGTTCAGCGGTTTCAGCGGATTTGACGCTGTAAGCTATATAGGCGCGTTTGGCACTGATAATTGGCTTGCCGGTTGGACCAATTTTGATCCGGAAAACACTGTTTATTAAATATCACGATATTTGATATCGGCTCTGTTGTATGTTTCTAAAGGCGTGGCGTTGCAGGCCGCGCCTTATTTGTTTTTTCGCTGGTTGATGTTTTTCTACAATAAAACGCGGGCAGATGCGTTAATTATAAGCGCAGAATTTCGTCTTGGATGAAAAAGTATCTGATATATGCCATGCTTTGTGCGGCGATTGCCGCTCTTTTCGGCTGCAACAACGCAAAGTTGTCGGTGGCTGATGAGCAGTATGCCCGTGGAGAATATTACGACGCGTCGGTGACTTATAAGAAAGTGTACAACAAGTTGCGGGCAAAAGAGGAGCGTCCGTTGCGCGGTCAGGTGGCCTACAAAATGGGGCTTTGCTACAGGCTGCTCAACATGTCGTCGAGAGCGTCGGCCGCTTTTCAGAACGCTTTGCGCTACGAGTATCCGGATTCCACTGTATATCTGTATCTTGCGCAGTCGCAACACAAGGAAGGGAAATATGCGGCGGCTGTCAAGAATTATGAGCAGTACCGCTCTTTCTCGCCTAAAGACGATTCGTTGGCTATAATTGGTATAGAGGGATGCCGGGACGCTTTGGCGTGGAGGGACGCGCCGACACGTTATGAGGTGAAAAATGCCAAACTTTTCAATTCGCGGCGTGCCGATTTCTCTCCCATGTATTTCGGAACGGACAATGACCAGCTTTATTTCTCATCGACTACTGAAAAAGCCATGGGCGACAAAAAAAGCGAGATAACCGGCATGAAAAATGCCGACATATTTTTCGCCAAGAAAAATGAGAACGGGCAGTGGGAGCGTCCGGAGCCTGTTGAGGGCGATCTCAACACAGAGCTCGACGAGGGGATCATGTCGTTCACGCCGGATTGGCAGACCATGTACCTGACGAAAGCGCGCCGTGAGGAAAATGCCAACACATCGGTGGAGATTTTCACATCGTCGCGTTCCGACGCCTCGTGGAGTGCGCCGGTGAAATTTGAGATAACAGCCGATACGATATCCACTTACGGCCATCCGGCTGTGTCGCCCGACGGCGAATATCTTTATTTCGTAAGCAATATGCCGGGCGGATATGGCGGTAAGGATATATGGCGCATCTCGCTGAAAGAGAGGCAAGGGTCGCTGATGAATCTCGGCCCGGACATCAATACGGCCGGCGATGACGATTTTCCGTATGTCCGTGCCGACGGCACTCTTTATTTTTCGTCCGACGGGCATCCCGGCATGGGAGGGCTTGATATATTCAAGGCTGTCAGCACGGGAGAAAATACATGGAAAGTGGAAAACATGCGTAATCCCATAAATTCGGCGGGCGATGATTTCGGCATTACTTTCGGAGATGGCGAGGAGGGCTTTTTCAGCTCCAACAGGGGCGACGCGCGTGGTTATGACCATATCTACAGCTTCATGCTTCATCCCATACGGGTAACAATCGAGGGCATGGTTATGGACAAGGATGAGGAGCCTGTGCGCAACGCCATTATACGCATAGTCGGCAACGACGGCTCTAATCAGAAAGAGGTGGCCCGCGACGACGGCTCGTTCAGTTTCTCGCTTGAGCGTGGTGTGAGGTATGTGATGCTCGCCGGGGCGAAAGGCTATCTTAACCAAAAACAGGAGTTTGTGTCCGACACCACACGTGAGGATGCCGATTATTGGGTGGATTTCATACTTCCTGCCATCAATAAGCCCCAAGTGGTGGAGAATATCTTTTATGATTTCGACAAGGTGGATTTGCGCCCGGAGTCGGTGGCGGCTTTGGATGAACTTATAAAAGTGTTGGAAGACAATCCCAATGTGACGATAGAGATGGCCTCGCACGCCGACCGTAAAGGCAGCGACGAATATAATATGCGCCTTTCGCAAGGCCGGGCGCAGTCGGTCATCGACTACCTTGTGTCGAAAGGCATAGATGCCGCGCGGCTGCAGCCGCATGGCTACGGCAAGTCGCGCCCGAAGACTGTGACGAAACGTATTGCCCGGCTGTATCCTCAATTCAAGGAGGGCGATACGCTTACGCCGGAATTTATCGAGAAGTTGTCGCCTGAGGATCAGGAGGCCGCCGACCAAATTAACCGCCGGACGGAATTTCAGGTGCTTTCTTTGACTTATAACATGGATTGATATGGCTGCGGCAGAGGATGAGAAATTTATGCGTTTTGCCTTAGCGGAGGCACAAGCCGCCGCCGATGCCGATGAGGTGCCTGTCGGGGCGGTGGTGGTGTGCAACGGGAAAATCATAGCGCGTGCGCATAATCTTACGGAAACGCTTACCGATGTGACTGCCCATGCCGAGATGCAGGCCATTACTTCCGCCGCCGCCAATCTCGGTGGCAAATATCTTGCGGATTGCACTCTTTATGTCACGGTAGAGCCTTGCCTGATGTGTGCCGGCGCATTGGCGTGGAGCCAAATTGGGAGGATTGTCTACGGAGCGGCCGACGACAAGCGGGGTTATCACACTTTCTGCGCGTCGCCTTTTCATCCTAAGACGAAAGTCGAGGGAGGAGTGCTGGCAGAGGAGTGTGCCGGACTGATAACCGCTTTCTTCAAGAGTAAGCGATAATTACAGCACCACTTTTTCCGTAGCTTCTCCGCAACCGACGATGTAAAGGCCGGAAGCCATTCCGGATATGATGCCGTTTTCGGTATTGATTGATTTTATTAATCGTCCGTCGATGCCGTAGATGTTTACCGGTTTTCCTTTATAATCGCCCGTAATTACAATGTCGTTTCCTTTTGCGCTTATTTTTACTGTCTTGCCCGAATATGACGGATTGTTGGCAGATGCCTGTCCGAATGTGTATGTTATAGGCTCGGAATCCGCAAAGTAGTTTGTCGGTACGATAGTGTATGTGGTTTTTTCGTCCGGACGGCGTATGCGGTAGGCCTCGGCGGCTGTTATGGCAACAAGCCTGTCGTCTTCATATATTTTATATGCCAAATTGGATCCGAGAGGTATGTCTATCCATTCGTCACGCTCTACAGGTGCGGATAATTGTACCCATGCAGGGTCTTCCGGCGGCCAGATGCTGAAGGTTTCCGTGTCGTTCCACGGGGTGGTTTGGCTGTAAGCGTCCACCGACTCTTCAGGCACTATCAAGTCTATTCCTGTCAAGTCTATGAAAATGGCCCAGCCGGTGGCTTCGGGAGGTGTGGCAGCCTTGCAATATATCTCGCGCAATGATTGGCAGTTGTTGAACCCGTAGGCTTCAATTCTTGTCAGTGATGAGGGGATAAACACTGTTTCCAGCAGTCCGCATGATTGAAAAGCCCCGTCTTGGGCGTTGGCTGTACCTATTCCTTTTACCCCTTCGGGTATCGCTATTGCGGTAATCGATGTTCCGGCAAACGCTCCGGCTGTGACCTCTGTAAGGTTTAAAGGCAGCGTTACGCTTTCCAAATCTTGAGAGAAAGCGAATGCCTCTGTTCCTATTTTTGTTACATTGTTTGAAATTTGCACATCGGTGATTGCGGAATAGCTGAAAGCTGCATCGCCTATTTGTGTCACTTTATATTCTACGCCGGCATTCTCAACTGTCGCCGGAATGTATATGAAGCCTGCATAATCGTTGGCAGGCGATTTTGTTACCTCTGCCTCCTCGCTGTTGATTATGTTATAGTATAATCCGTCGCTTTCAAAATCTTGCGCGTTGATGCCGGCCGGCAAAAGCGCCATTGCCGACAACGCTATAAATACATGTGTTCTCATATTTCTGTCCGTAATCATGTTGCAAATATAGCTAAAGGTGAGGGCAGAAACAAATATCGTAATTTTTCGCAATTTGTCACAATTTGCGAAAAATTATTTTGTAAGTTGTTGGTTTCTAATAAGATTGTTGTTGCTGACTTTTTCTGTCTTCAGGGATTTTTTAAGCTGTTGTGTGACAAGTGCGGCCTCTGCGAGGCCGGATTTCATAGATTTGGTTTTCACAAGCAAGCGAAGCGCGGCTTGTGGTTCTGTGAAGTGTAGCCGCCACGCGGCTTCATGCCGATTGCTAAAAGCAAGCAAAGTTATGTCGGAGCGTGGGTTTCGTTTGTGTGGGGTTCTCCGTAGCCTCCATCTTAGCTCAGACTGCCGGTCAGTCGAGAAACAGAATAAGGCACAAAAAAAGCAGTTGGCAATTTGCCAACTGCTTAACTGTCAGTGACCCCGGAGAGGCTCGAACTCTCGACCCAATGATTAAGAGTCATTTGCTCTACCAACTGAGCTACGGAGTCAGTTCGCTTATTTCGGATGCAAAGGTAAGGCCTTTTTGAAACATGAGCAAATATTTCCGCCAAAAAATCTTTAAAGCGTGAAGATTTCGATAAAAATTGATGCGGACATGTTTGTGGAAAGTCTTGTGGCAGGTTATGGCAGGAGGCTGTAGTTGTGGGGTCAAATCATTTGAGCGTAATTCGGCCTTAAAATGAGAAAAACGGATGTTGTTGAGGTGAAAATTCAGTTTTGTAGATATGTTTTACAACATAATGCTGTGATATTAGTCTGATTATAAGTATGATATGTGTACGGTGCTTTGTTGTGGTTAAACGTGTTGTTGAGTTTTTGTGAAAGTAAATGTGAGTAGCCGTAAATGGCGCGGAAGTAATTTTGTGACAGAAAAATTACAAAAAACTCCATAATGCGGAAATTTATTATTAACCATAAAAATCAGACAAAATGAGAATCAAAAATTACTTTTTAGCATCCGCGGCTCTTTTGGCTGCCGCATCGGTGAATGCGCAAGACTACGTTTCTCCGGCTCAAAACGTGGCTGTCGGCAAAACTGCCGTAGCTTCTTCGGGAACGGCCGGTTTGGCATTCGACGACAACATCGGGACACGTTGGGAAAGCTCGCACATCGACGGTCAATGGATATATGTCGATTTAGGGGCAGACTACGCCATTGACCAACTACAGTTGGTTTGGGAAGGCGCTTACGCAAAACAGTACAAAATTTTCGTCGCATCCGAGCTTACGGAAGCGATGAACGCCGAGCTTTCGGATGATGACCTTTCAAATGATTTCTCGACAGGTTGGACAGAGGCCGCGAGCGTTAGCGAGGAGCTTGCGGGATTTCCTTATACACAAGATGTAAATGTAAACGCAGGCACTTACGGACGCTATGTGGCGTTGCAGACTGTTGAGCGCGGCACCAACTATGGCACGAGCCTTTGGGAGTTCCGCGTGAAATCGTTCGGCGAATATGTTGCCGATGGGGCGGAAACAGCAAGCAAAATTTTCGTGACGGCAAATCCTGATGAGATTTATACAGGTGAAACCGCCACACTCAATACGGCTGTTGTGAACGGTAAGAACTTCAGAAGCGAGAATGCCGAAGTTGCTTACTCTGTAGAACCGGCTACCGGACTCACCATTGAAGGCAATGTGGCTACAGGCACGGCTTACGGTGAATATGTAGTTACGGCTACTTCCGGTTCTGTTTCTGCTAATTGCACGATAACAGTGCGTGAGGAGCCGGTGCTTACGTCGATTGAAATCACAGCCGACAAGACACAAGGCTCGACCAACGATACCTATACGTTCACTGTAAACGGAAAGAACCAATTCGGGGAATCTTTTCCGGTCAATGACAAGGTATATAGTGCTGACGGTGCAGGCAATGCCACTTTCGATGGCGACAAGATGACCGTCGATGCTCGCGGGCAATATATTGTAACGCTTAAATCAGGAGATGTCACAAGTAACTCCGTAACAATCGATGTAGTTGCTGAAGGGCAGAACCTTGCTTTGGGCAAGACAATCGTTTCGAGCACCGAAGGTTCTCAAGACCCGCAAAATGCTGTGGATGGCAATGA
>CALUMI010000025.1 GCA_944321725.1 uncultured Muribaculaceae bacterium | reverse complement strand
TTGCCCGACCGGCTTTGCGACTGCAAAAGTACACACAAAACACCTCTCACTCCAAATTTTATCCCAACTTTTTTCAGATTTTTTAAACGCCAACAGATCAACCTCCTAATATTCAGCGAATAGAGCAATCTATTTTTTCTAACAAACTTACACCCCAACAGAAATAACAATATAAATATTTATTGAACCGCTTTTCGTCAAGGCCTACAGACTTCACCTTAACAATATACCGCTCATCAAAAAAAGAAACAAGTCGGTGTGGCCTGCGTACCATAGACAATCTTCATAGGACTATCATCCTGCAAAAAATCAGAAAAGATCTGCTTTCAGATAATTTTCTTCCGTAATTTCCACTCCATAAAAAACAGAGGCTGAAACGAACAGGAATGAAAAGACAAAAATCAAAATTAATTTTTCCATAATAATAAATTATCACACGAAGATAACACTATTATCCGTGCCATAAGGCTTAATTCATTAAAATTTCACTAAATTTGTCGTGTAAACCATTCAATAAATGAACGAAGCCAAATTAAGCCAATTATATCTGCGCGACACTGCCTTTCAAAACTTGATGCAATGCCGCATACACAATGTTCTGCTCATAGCATCTCCCTACGACGCTTTCATGATGGAAGAAGACGGGCGGGTAGAAGAGCAACTGTATTTCGAATATACCTCACTTAATTTAAGTTCACCTCCCCGCGTAAACCAAGCAAGCAGCTACTCCGACGCTTATAATTCGTTGGAAACAAAAAATTATGATCTGATTATCGCGATGCCGGGGTTAGACATAGGCGAAACATTTCGCGAAGCCAAAAACATCAAAGAAAAATATCCCCAGATTCCTTTTGTCGTATTGACGCCATTCTCGCGCGAAGTATCCCGAAGACTTGCCAATGAAGATTTTTCAGGTGTGGACTATGTGTTCAGCTGGCTTGGCAACGTAGACCTGCTTCTTGCAATCATAAAGCTGTTGGAAGACAAAATGAATGCCGACAACGACATACTCGAAGTCGGGCTGCAAACAATAATTTTAGTGGAGGACTCTGTCAGATTCTACTCGTCTGTATTGCCCCATTTATATAAATTCTTACTTAAACAATCACTCATATTCTCAACCGAGGCGCTGAACGAGCATGAGCAAATGCTGCGTATGCGCGGACGCCCCAAAGTGATGTTAGCAAGAACATACGAAGAAGCCGAAAGTCTTTACGAAAAATATAAAAACCACATATTAGGAATCATCTCCGATATTTCGTTTAACCATAACGGAGAAAAAGACAAACATGCCGGCATCCAACTTACTCAAGAAATAAAGAAGCAAGACCCTTATGTCCCAATCATATTGGAATCATCAGAGTCGGAAAATGCCATCTACGCGCAAAAATCAGGCATAACGTTCTTAGACAAAAATTCCAAAAAATTTCCTGTAGACTTGGGAAATGCCATCTACAATAATTTCGGGTTCGGAGCTTTCATAATCAAAAATCCGGAAACCGGAGAAGAAGTGATGCGCATTAACAATCTCAAAGAATTTCAAGACAACATATTCAAAATTCCGGCCGAGTCACTGCTCTATCACGCGTCAAGAAACGACATATCCAGATGGCTGTATTCAAGGGCAATGTTCCCGATAGCGGAAATCATCCAAGCCCACAGGTTCAGAGATATCGAAGAAGCGCCAAAAGTGAAACAACTGTTTTTCAATCTAATCGTAAAATACAGAAAGATGAAAAACAGAGGAGTCGTGGCCATATTCAAAAAAGACAGATTTGACTACTACTCCAATTTCGCTCGAATCGGGCAAGGCTCGTTAGGAGGCAAAGGCAGAGGCCTTGCGTTTATTGACTCGATAATCAAAAAGTACCCTATTTGCGACAACTTCAACGGAGCCACACTCTCCATTCCGCGCACCATAGTGCTTTGCACAGATATATTCGACGAGTTCATGGAGGAAAACAATTTATATCCGTGCGCATTATCGGATATGCCTGACGAGCAAATCCTGTCGACATTTTTAGAGGCAAACCTGCCACGCTATTTAAAAGAAGATTTCTTCGCATTGTTTGAAGTGGTCGACAAACCTTTGGCCATACGAAGCTCAAGCCTCCTTGAAGACTCCCATTATCAGCCATTTGCCGGGATCTATTCCACATACATGATTCCACGCTTAGATGATAAATACGAGATGCTAAGGCTGTTGAGCGACGCAATAAAGAGCGTTTACGCCTCTGTATTCTATGCCGACAGCAAAGCATACATGACCGCTACAAGCAATCTCATCGATCAAGAAAAAATGGCCATTATAATCCAAGAGGTTGTCGGAGAAGAACGCGACGGATTTTATTATCCGTCATTTTCCGGAGTCGGACGCTCGTTAAACTATTACCCCATAAACGACGAGCAGCAAGAAGACGGCGTGGCGGAAATAGCGGTTGGATTAGGCAAATACATTGTCGACGGAGGATTGGCATTACGGTTCTCACCACGCCATTCCGACAAAATATTGCAGACAAGCACACTTGATTTGGCTTTAAGAGATACGCAAACGCAATTTTACGCCTTGTCACTAAAAGACTTGGACAACAAATTCAGCACAAATGACGGCGACAATATAAAACACATAAGAATACAAGACGCGGCTAAAAGCGGAGCGCTGAAATACATGGTTTCGACATTCGACCCACAAGACCAAATAATCAGGGACAGCGATTATGGCAACGGCAGAAAAGTTGTAACTTTTGCCAATGTATTACAACACAAAGTATTCCCGCTATCCGAGATAATCGATTTTATGCTTTCCGAAGGCGAAAGAGAAATGCGCCGGCCTGTAGAAATAGAATTTGCCGGCAACATCAACATAACAGACAGCGGCAAAGGCTCTGTGTATTGGCTGCAAATACGCCCCATAGTAGACCGCAAGGAGATGCTCGATGAAAAAATAATGGATACCGACGACTCAAAACTTATATTAAAAAGCAATACCGCGTTGGGACATGGCACTATGGACAACGTAAAAGATATTGTTTACGTGAAAACAGAAAACTTCTCATCATTCAACAACAGCCTGATAGCCCGGGAAATCGAAAAAATAAACCGCAATTTTACGGAAAAAGAAGAAAGCTACATATTAATCGGGCCCGGACGTTGGGGATCAAGCGACCCCGCGCTTGGCATACCTGTAAAATGGCCGCATATTTCGTCGGCACGGCTGATTGTAGAGGCATCTCTGCCCAATTATCGGATAGAGCCCAGCCAAGGAACCCACTTTTTCCATAACCTGACATCGTTTGGCGTAGGATATTTCACGATTGACCGTCATGACAACAACTCTATATACGACATTGAGTATTTGAACAGTTTAAACTCTGTCTATGAATCAGATTATATTAGAATAATCCATTTTGACAAACCGCTTATAATCAGCATCAATGGTCGATCAGGATTAGGGATAGTATTAAAACCGGAATGTTAACAAAAAAACTCTTAGAATATGAGCGCATTCAATTTTCTAAAAAACGTATTCGGCTTCTCAAACGAAGAATATACAGATAAAGAGCAAAACGAGTATACACCATATATAAATCCGTTTAAAAAGGAAGAGGATAATAATCCGGAGTCCGACACAGGCGGCACGCCTCCACAAAACGAGGAACAAAACGTTGAAATCTCCATCGACAAATCGCTCGATGAAGAAATAGTCGTAAAAATAACAGACATATTAAATGCCGGCCTGCCCGACTATATAAAAAAATTTATCGACCTCGAAGCCGAAAAAAACTATGTACGCCAATCATTCGGAAAAGCATTTGAAAAGTACACCACTGAAATAAAAGAAGAAATCAGCATAAAAGCAAAAAGCCAATGGCAAGCCGACAGAATCAACTTGGAGCAACAAGCCGTAACGCTCGGCAACCAAATTGCTGAATTAAAAGCCAAAAACGATGAGTTGCGGAACAGGATAACGAGCCTTGACCGGCAAAGAAACACTTTAAAAGAACAGTTGGCCCAAGCCGACAATAAAGCGGCAACAGCCGAAGCTGAGCGCGAACAATTCCAATTGGAATGCAAAAGCCTGATTAACAAGCTGAAAGTTTCTTCAGTCAATGAAGAAACAGTCAACTCACTAAAAGAAGAGAACGACACTTTATATAAAGAAAAAAACACAGCCGAAGCTGAAATCGCAAAACTGAAAGAGGCATTAAAATCAAAAAGCGAAGAAAACACATCGTTAAGCGAGAAACTGCAAGCTTTCGAATCTTCAGGCACCAATGACCAGAAAAAGCTGATTGAAACTCTGCAGAATGAAATAACGGAACTTACAGACAACACATACTCATTAAAAGAGCAGCTTAACACAGCCAAAGAAAACAACACTGCTTGGCAAGACGAATTGGACCGCATACGCCGAGAATGCGAAATTAAAAATAACGAGATAAGCTCCCTTCAATCGACTATAGCAACTTTAGAAAAACAACTTTCCGAATCGGAAGAGAAAATAAACGAAGCCAAAGAATATAACTCAAACGAAATAAAAACTTTAAACCGGCAAATAGCGGCAAAAGAACAAGAAATAGAGAACCAAAAAAACAACGAAAACAAATTACGCCAACAAATAGAGCAACTTTCCACAAAAAACCAAGAAATAGAGAAACAATTAAAAAAGCGCCGTGAAGAAAAAGTTGTGCTATTCGACGAGGACGACGAAAAAAGCGCAAAACCAAACAAAAAAGAAAACGCGATAAAAGAACGACGCAAAGTGTCGGCAATCGATTATGCGGCAGACTATTCCGATTGGCTTATGCCAACGCCTCCCACATCGGAAATTCCCATAAATCTTGAAGATGAGCCGGAACAGGACAATAAAGTAAAAACACCATCCGAAAAAAGACATAACGCTCCTTCGCAAATGGAATTGTTTTAATGCGATACATCTACATCACACTCGGATGTATATTTACAGCGTTGGGCATGTTAGGAATATTCATTCCAATCATGCCCACCACTCCTTTCTTATTGCTTTCTGCCGCCTTGTTTTTAAAGAGCTCCGACAAATTGTATTCATGGCTGCTAAATCAGCGGCTGCTCGGTCCGTACTTAAGAAATTTCATGGAAAAACGGGCAATACCGCTACATGCCAAAATAATATCGATAACATTATTATGGACAACGCTGATTTATTGCTCCATACTGTTCCACGCGGCATGGCTCCGTATAATCTTCGCGGCAACAGCCATAGGCGTAACTCTTTACATAGTGTCATTTAAGACACTTAAAACAAATTAGCGTTATCAAAACGGATAGCCTATTGCAAGATTAAAAGCCAAACTGTCCTTAAAATTCAAATTATAATATCCTTTTTTGTCTGTGGCATACGGCAAATGCAACCCAATGCCCAAATCGCCACGCACAACAATCATACCAATGTCGAATCTCAACCCTATACCTGTGCCCAATGCCAAATCTTTAAAAAAAGTAGAAGCGTTCAATTTTCCACCGGGTCGCATAGGGTCGTCTTTCAACAGCCAAATATTACCGGCATCCATAAAAACAGCTCCTTTAAGCATCCCGGCAATAGGAAAACGATACTCAAGATTCATCTCAAACCGGAAAGTACCTGTCTGGTCATAATACCCATTGCTCATTTCCCGCTCCGAATGATAACTGCCTGGGCCTATCGAACGCACGGCAAACGCCCTTAATGAATTTGCGCCACCTATATAAAACTGTTCTGTATACGGAACCTCCGAAGAATTGCCGTAAGCATGAGCCGCACCCGTATAGACTCTGCCTACAATCTTATGATCCCCGCGTATTTTATGAGAATAAATCAGTTGTACCGTACCTTTTACAAACTGTGAGAACGGGGTGCCAAACAAATTCTTCTGACCGTCAACACCTGCAAGCCCCCACAACCCGGAAAAAATATTGCCACCGTCGATTATCGACGCTTGAAACGTGATATGCTTTCTGTCATGGCGGAATCCTCTGTCGTAAGTGTATGTATAACTCAATTTCGGAATAAATTGGTCTTGAAAGCTCTGCGCTATCGCATAGTTTTCAGCCATAGTCGCTTCAAATTCAGCGGTTGTCCTGAGCAGTTTGTTATATTTCAGCTCAAACAATGTCACCTGATTTTTAGAAAATCTTGACGACATCCAATCATAATTTATTCCGGCATTGACTTGCACCATCCGGAAAAAATGCGGACGGTTCATTATGTCGCCACCAAGCGTAATTCTCGTCCAGCTCATCTCCCGCTTTATCGCCTTCATGAATTTTGGAGCCAAAAGGCGCGGAAAAGCGAGTTCCATATCAAGCCCTATCTCATAGGAGCTGAACTTAGAACGCTTTTCTCCATTGTCTATTTTTCCTATTTGCCATTCATAAGAGCCGTTTAAATTCAATGAAAGCCTTTCGGCACCTCCGAAAATATTCCGGTTAGTTATGCCATACGACAGTCCCGGTCCCAAATAACTGTTGGATTTTGATGTAAGGTTTACTTCAAACTGGGTTTCCAACGGAGTGTCAAAACGGCAAACAATATCTACATCCAACGAATCAGTCCTGACCGAATCCAAAGGCGTTACAGTCAAAGATATACTGTTGAATATTCCTAATCTCGACAGATACGATTGGGTGTTGCTCAAAGCGCGCACCTTCATCTCCTGCCCTTTCCGCAATGTGATACAAGATGGAATCAAATCCTCACGCAATTTGGAAGGTTTCATCTGTATTACCGTACCCTTTTTCGTTTTTAAAGTGTCTGCATACCCTTTTCCGTCATTACGAAGCACCAAAGTGGTGACATTCCCTACCACGTATTTTCTCAACGCTTTGTCAGGCACCATTTTACCATATTCCATTTGTAAAGCTATGTCGCCGGGATAAATGGTAGAATCTGCCTTAAAAGTCAAATATTCCGGACGGAAAAAATAATAGCCTCTGTTACGCAACCTGTCCGCTACTTTATTCCTCACATCGGAAAGAGAATCCGTACAAAATAAAGCACCGATTTTCAAATAGCTGTCCTTTTTTACAATCTTATTTATCAAATCAGATATTTCAGTAGAGTCATTAAGCAGGCGAATCTCTGCTATGCACTTTGGCACAGGCATATTGACCGTATAATTAACACGCGCTTTCTTGGGATTACGCTTATCATAAAGCAACTCATAAGATGTTGTGGCTCCAAAAAAACCATTTTTTGCCAACATGTCTTCTACCATTTTCATCCGCAAATCAGGACGCACATCCGACATCAAAACAGGCTGTTCGACAAATTTCCTATAAATCCAGCCCTTTATGCCTTTTTCATCTTCCGACCAATGGTTATACAACCATAAACCCAAAGGAAATGGATGACGGATATACGGTGAATACAGCGAATTGTTCGGCTTCACATTAATAGTCGCCTTTATATTGGAAGTGACACCATCCGGCACATCAACCGTATCAGGCACATTTATCCTCAGTTTCTTAACACCTGTATAAAGCACCTCACCTTCGCCGAGCCGCGATGTGGTGGAACACGACACGGCAAATAAGACAAAGCATACAAAAACAAATATATAATATATCCTCTTATTCATATTACTGCTGATTTTTATTGCCTACACTGTCTGTGACAAGTTTATTATCCACATCAGTCGGTTTATTGCCAGACCGGAAAAATCTGAACATATCTCTCCACGACGCTATTTTCCGCCGCCAAACGAAACCACCCCCTGTTTCCGTGATTTCTCCCTCAAGAATACTCTCATATTCCGTATGACGGAACAACTTAACATATGCTGTGCCGGCTTTATTCAATTTATACTCAAAAGATATATCATTAAATAGATTTTGAGCCAAATTGTCCTCCGCAGAAGCGTCAGTGGAATAATTTCCGCCAACAACTATTTTAAACCTGTCGTCAAAAATACTCTTCGACATTTTATAAGAATAGCTTGTTGTCGTGGATGTGGTTCCATCCACCGTTTTATCGTATTGGTCAATTCCAAAAGACAAGTCCACTCCGGAAATATTATTGGCAGCCCACTTGTTAAGAGATGACTCCAAGAAAGAAAAAGCCATATTTTCTCCCGACAATCCGCCGGTTGTCCCTGTCGAACCGCCGGAATACGTGCCATAAAGCAGCAAATTCATAGCCTGAGCCGAACGCTGCTCTTGCGTCATGCCGCTAAGCTCGTTGGCTATAGTCATATCGCCCTCAGTCGATAAGTCGAATGACACATCAAGCTGATTTAATGAGTTACCCACATTCAAAGAGACATCAAAAGGAACCAACCGCGTATTTTGTCCTGTAGTCACATTGGCCTTTACAGTTTCAACAGCTTTTACATTTAATGAAGGATTAAGCAAATCACCTGTCCATACCACATTGCTCCCCTCTACAAAATTAAATAATTTCTCAGACAGCATCGGAGGTGTGTATCTGACAAACCCTCCATTAATCACATATTTACCTGTCACATTTATATCGCCCTGATATGTTTGAGAATAGCTCAGACTGCCCTCCCCGTCCAAATTAACTCTGTTTTTGCCATCTGTTGAAAGAAATACAGTAAATACCGCATTGGGCTGTATCGTCAATAACGCATTTATTCGCATGGAGAACGGGCGTTGCACAACCGTATCTGCCTGTGCCACTTTCGCAGTGTCATTGAAGCTCACAAACTCAACTACTCCGTCATCCGAAGATTGTGAAATCTCACTTGTAGCCGACTGCATCACATAAGTCAAATCCGTGCCAGAAAGCAGCGACAACGACGCTTTCACGTCCAATTCATTCAAATATCCGCTCACATCAGCATGCACATCCGCAAAACCTTTTCCATAAATTTCCGCCATCCCCGATTTCTTACTGTCCACCACCTGCACATTCTTTCCGGAAATGGTCAGCCCGGCCTGCATTTTGTCGAATGGAAGGAATTGGAAATCACCATCAATAACGATAGGACTGCCGTTTGCCCCATACAGCTTGTAATCATTGAATTTAATCAAACCGTTCTCAACAGGAATTTTCACCGTATCAAAATCAAAACGCGCCCCATAGGTTGAAGACACAACCCGCGCCGAATCAAATCCCACAAATCCACGTATGTCAGGCTCTTCCATAGTTCCTTTAAAATTAATGCCGGCATTCATGTATCCTGATGCGGCTCCCACTCCCTCCGGCATGAAAGCGTTAAGCAACGACAGCGGAAATTGACGCATTCCTATTCTCAAATCGTAGACAGATGTCGGCACAGTGTCATTGCGATATCCTCTGACAGTTGCCACCTGCTTCCCATCCACGTCCATATCCATTGTAGCATAAATATTACGCGTATTGCCTACATAGGCCAACTTCGATTTCAAATCGACATCACCAATACGCTTTTTGCCATAAAACAACTCGTCGACCGTCACATCTCCATTCCCCCAAACATACTTATCACTATAATAAATTTTCAAGTTAGACGACAATGTGCCGTCGACAGGCGGTGAGAATGGTGAAAGAGTAAGCCAATCAGCTATCTCAATTCCGGCAAGCTCGATATTGATACCGTTATTTTTGGTGGCAGGCGCATCCGTATAAATATTTATATGGTTGTTATCTCCACTCTTGATTTTCAAATCAGCCTGCAATCCGTCGTCCGACAAATCATAGGAAATAAAATTATCTTTGTTCAATGTCCATTCCCTGAAAGCTATGACAGGCTGCTCAGGCAGCAAATGCAATCTTGCTACAGAATCACGCATAGTCACATCGATACCAAAATCAAAACCTTTCACATCATCTTTGTCGAACTGAAGAAGATTTGCGGAAAATTTATTGTCATAAATGCGGCCTTCCAAGTCTGCCACTTTAAACAATGCCGAATTTTTAGGAGAGTTCCATACATGCAATTTATACAACAACGAATCCGCCCTTGTTCCTCCGCCAAACAATACCGTATCGACTTGAACGCCCCCGGCAACAAGACCGCTTACATAGGATCTCATCTTAAGATCCTCTTTCTTGTCCACATCCATGAAAAGTTTGTCATAATCAATTCCGGAAGAGCTTAAATATTGATAGAATATATTATCTTTGCCTGCACCCATATCAATGGCGAAGTCAGGCAGAGAACTTTTCAGCTCCCCTATCCGGACACTCTGAGAAATAAGCATCGTATCCATGGCCGACGCCAATTTCACGAAAGAATCCGTCCAAGCGTTCACACCGTAGGGCGATTCGAATTTCAGCAGCAAATCTTTGTTGCGTAAACGCATCCGTGTATTAACAGAGTCGGATGAAAATCCTATATTGATACTGTCAGTCGTAAAATTGTCTATTCCATAAATCACATCCAAATCAGACAGCCGCATAAAACCGCGATAATCTCCCCTTTTAACATCTGCCCTTATTACACCATTGATATTCAACTTTCCAGACAACTGTTTCTCCGAGAAATTCATTGCCGCAAGATCCACACTTTGTACAGACCCTTTTATTTTCGCCAAATACCTGTCGTGCGCAATATGCCCCTCAAGCGACAAACCGGCATCAGCAAACTCGTTTTGCGAACCGATATCTACAGAATACTTACCATCAGAAAGCAATGCTCTCAACGAAATATTATGATAAGAAATTCCATTGTAATCAACCCTGTCCAACAAAGTTTCAGCTTTCGCATACATGTCGTAAACATCATAACCCTTTCCGGCAGCCTCCATGCGGCAATCTATCTTTCCGATTGACCCAAAAGGCATAAAAGAGCGCATATCAAACCCTTTGACGGCCAACTTGCCGGAATAACGCTCTCCCGTCATGTTCCAATCCCCGTCAAGCACAACTTTACCGGAATCGACAGCTGCCGACAACTTGGCGCCAAGACGGGAGCCGGCATATTTAACACCTCCCGACAAGCGCACAACCGGAACAGAAAAAGCGGAATCCAACCCGGCAAGATGCTTTAATTTTTCCCCGCCTGAAAGAGTGCCGTCCAAATTTAAAGTGGCAGCCCTTTGCCTCTCATCAAATAAATTGTCTGCGCGTCCATTTGCCGACAAAGAAACAATACCGGGGATATCTACCCGCAACTCTTTCAAATCCAATTTCTTCCCGGAGCCATCTACCCGCAAGTCAGTCTTTGCGTTGTCAACGCGGCTTATAGAATGAAGCATCGGGCGCAGCGACGGATATATCTTCCCAACCTCCTCCAACGAGATGTCAGAACCAAAGGACAAACTTATTTTTGAAGAGTCGTTGCCCTCAAACGCGCCAACACCGATTTCTGTATTTATCTTGATTTCCGACAACAAAGTTTGCACAATAAAGCTATCAGCCTTGATATAGTCATCATCCATCTCAAACGTTCCGCTAACATTCCGCACGCACAAGCCGCTACGCTCATCCGCCGTTATTTTTCTTATAGGCACCCTTATCTTAGAGCCTCTGCTGTAAAAATCATCAATGCCAATATTTATATTGCCTGCCTCTATATAATTGAAGTCCAATCCTTCTGCCGGAACAACATTCTTTTTTGCATACAAAGCCCTCGAATTGTTCAACCTTACACTATCCGCGATAATAGTCCAATCTTTCGATGGCGTTTCACCGTCAGAAATGCTGTCGACAGGCATTGCCTCGTTAAATTTTTCCGCATCCTCATCATCGGGAATTATATACACAGCCGACAAACTGTCAACCCCCAAATAGCCTACCCTGACAGAACCTACAGCAAGATTTACTGCAATATTGTCAATCTCACCTTCCGATATATTGGTTGCCAGACTGTCAACCGCCGGCATCATCGACATTCTGTAATTCACATTCTTAAGCGACAGCTTTCGCAAAGCAATAAGCCAATTCATCTCCGACACCGAATCCGGCTCCGCAGGCTCAGCCTTACTGCTATCCATGAGAAGCTCAACATCCGCCCCGTCAAGCGAGGCTTCCGACAAGTGTATCTCATCAGTCAATAATTCTATGGTGCTTCTGCCCAATTCAAATTTATCTATTTTTGCCGACAGCGTCATCGAAGAATCAGCACTGATCATATTGTACTCGACATTATCCACCCCAATGCCGCGCACAACCACATCACCCATAAACAAAGGCAACAGCCTTACATCCAACGTGATATTCCGGCCTGCCGCCATAGTATCCCGCTTTTGATCCAGCACAAGAAAATCATTAATAGAAAGCCTCATCGGAAATTTCAGCATAAACCGGCCTATCTCCACACCATATCCTGTCGCTTCGGAGATTTTCTCAGAAGCAACCGACTTAACAAAATCTTGCACAACCGGAATATAAAGAGTTGCCGGCAAAAATGCGACAACAACAACCATCGCGACCAACAATTTGACTGCCACGCGCAGAATATTAGTGGTTTTTCGCTTTGTCTTTGTGTGCTTTTCCTCCATTATCTAAGACTTCTTAAATAAAAACATATAACAAAACCATGTGCCGGTGACAACTCCCACACAATCTGCAACGAAATCAAACCAATCGGCGGAACGCCCCATCTCCATCCACATTTGGGCAAGTTCTATAAATCCGCCATAGCAACATGAAATCACAACAGTAAAAGCTATCGAATATTTTCTATAAACACGCCTCAAATCAAACAGCCAGCAAGCGGCAACAGCAAAAAACATCAAGAAATGGACTATCTTATCAGCATACGGTATCATTATCGACATTTCCGGGACAGGGTCAGGAAACAATGTCAGATAAGCGACAAGTGCCATAATAACAACAGTCGCCACAAAAAACGGTATTTTAAACAACATTTCTCTCATCATTTGTAAAGGTACACAATTATATTTAAATAATACGCCGTACCGCCTCTTAAAATTTCAACATGCCAACGCCACTGTAACCCAATATTTTTTAACGGCACATATAATTATTGTTATATCTAAATGTAGTATCTTCGCAAGATAAATTGTTAGTGATTAGAAATGTTGCCGACATTACATAATCTTTTATGTAGAGCCGTGATATTTACGGTTTTGGCATTTCTCATATCATGCAATACAACTAAACACGTGCCTGAGGGGCAATTCCTGCTCAACAAAGTAAAAATCGACGTGACCGACAAAAACGACCACAATATCAACAAAAAAGAGCTGCGCAACTATTTACGACAAATTCCAAATCATGAAATACTCGGAGGCGCAAAATTCCAATTAGCCATTTATAACATGTCGGGCAAAGACAGCACAAAATGGTATAACAAATGGCTTCGCAGATTAGGGCAGGCACCCGTGATTTATGACCGGGATTTAACCAACGCGTCTGCCAATCAAATCAAACTTGCCCTGATAAATCAAGGGTATATGAACGCCGAAGTGACAGTTGACACAATCAAGGATAACAAAAAAATAGAAGTTGAGTATCACGTAACGCCGAATATACCACATTATATAAACAGCATTTCTTATAACATTCCGGACGACAGCCTCAACAATATCATAATGGCAGACTCTTCAAAGTTCATACTCCACAGCGGCAATCTGTTCAACCGCAATGACATGGAAGAAGAACGCGTCGGAATCACAAACCGATTGCGAGAAAAAGGATATTTCGGTTTCAATAAAGAATATATCACATATACCGCCGATACGACAGAAAACAGCAAAGCCGTAGAACTGACTGTAAACGTCATGCCACCATACACAAACAACCGAATTGCCGGCTACAACGCCCACAGGCCATTCTATATAAGAAATATTTATGTGATAACCAATTACGACCCGATAAAACGCCATGACATTTCAGAATACCAAAACGAGGACACACTCTCCCACAAAGGAATAAATATCCTGTATGGCAAAGAAAAATATTTAAGAGCCTCGATAATCGACGACAACTGTTTCATCAAAGCCGGAGAAAAATACAATTCTACCGATGTAGACCGCACATACCAATCATTCGGAAGATTAGGAATATTGAAATACATCAATATCAGTTTCGAACCGGCAGGAGAAAACAATGGCAAATTATGGCTCGACACGTATATTATGCTGTCAAAAGCAAAACCTCAAAGTGTTTCCGTATCATTGGAAGGAACCAATTCCGAAGGAGATCTCGGATTCGGCATAGAAACCACATATCAGCACCGCAATATCGCAAAAGGCTCTGAAACGCTTACCGGAAAACTTGGAATAAACTATGAGAGCATCTCAGGCGACATTTCCGGTTTAGTCAACAACCGTTATGCCGAATATTCCGGAGAGATAAACATCAATTTTCCAAAGTTCATATTTCCTTTCCTGAAAAAAAGTTTCAGACAAAAGATACGCGCAAACACAGAGTTCGGCACAACTTTCTCATATCAGGAACGTCCGGAATACACTCGCGTAATCGCCGGCGCGGGATGGAAATACAAATGGACAGAACAGGGAAGCATGATTAGCCATACGTTCGACCTCCTTGACATCAACTATGTATATCTTCCTCAAATCACAGAATCTTTTCTCGACGAAATAGCCCCTGACAATCCGCTGTTGCGCTATTCTTATGAGGATCACTTCATAATGCGCACCGGCTACTCTTTCTACTACACAAACAAGAAAAACGCTCACGGAATAGGCAATTTTGTCTACCAGCCCAATATCTACACCATACGCGCCGGTATCGAAACAGCGGGCAATATACTGAACCTGTTTTCACATATCACCAACCAAAAGAAAGATCCGGAGGCAGACGCCTATAAAGTTTTAGGAATACAATATTCTCAATATGTGAAACTCAACGCAGACTATTCGATTAATCATTCGTTCGACAGGCGCAATTCACTCGTCTTCCATGCGGGAGCAGGAGTGGCAATTCCATACGGCAACACTTCGATACTGCCTTTCGAGAAACGATTTTATTCGGGAGGAGCCAACAGCGTAAGGGGTTGGTCTGTACGGACACTCGGACCCGGCAGCTACAACGGCAACAACTCCGTAAGCTCTTTCATGGAACAATGCGGCGACATACGGCTCGACTTAAATTTGGAATACCGTGCCCGTCTGTTTTGGGTGTTCGAGCTGGCCGCGTTTATCGACGCGGGAAATATATGGACAATACGCTACTACGAGAACCAGCCTGGCGGCGTATTCAAATTCAACGAATTTTATAAGCAAATAGCCGTAGCCTATGGGCTCGGACTTCGCATGAATTTCAATTATTTTCTATTGCGTCTTGACTGCGGAATGAAAGCTGTCAATCCTGCGGAAGGGCAAGAGCGTTTTCCTTTGATACATCCTGATTTTGGCAGGGATTTTGCATTGCACTTTTCTGTGGGTTATCCTTTTTGATATTTTATTTAACCATTCGATATATGAAAGAATTAGTGATTTTCGATCTTGACGGAACTTTGATTAATTCAATCAAAGACCTTGGAGCCGCAACTAATTTTGCCTTACAAAAAAACGGATATCCTGTACACCCGCTTGAGGCATATCCGATGTATGTAGGCAACGGAGTAAACAAATTGATAGAGCGGGCGCTCCCCGAAGATTTCCGAAACAAAGAAAACGTCGAATTATTAAAAAAGGACTTCAAAGAATATTACGACAGCCACAACACAGATTATACAGTTGCCTACGAAGGGATGCCTGAACTATTAAAAGAATTGCAAGACAAAGGCATAAAATTAGCAGTGGCATCAAACAAATATCAGGCGGCAACCACAAAACTTGTAAAACATTATTATCCGGAGATCGACTTTGTGGATATTTGCGGGCAAAAAGAGGACATTCCAATCAAGCCGGATCCGTCGATAGTGTTCGGCATACTCGCGACAGCGGGCATAAAGAAACAAGACGTGCTGTATGTGGGAGATTCCGGTGTAGATATGGAAACTGCACGCCGGGCATGTGTGGATTCTGTCGGTGTAACTTGGGGGTTCCGCTCCGCAAAAGAGTTGAGAGATTTCAATGCCGGCACCATAGTCGACACCCCCTCACAAATTCTTCAACTGATAACCTTATAAAAAACGATAATCGCAAAAACAAGGGGGTGTGTCAAAAAAAATTAACGACACACCCCCACTAATAATGTTCAGGAATTGCTATTTATTCTATCTTCCTTCCAAAGCATTCAATTTTGCTTCATCGCCAAGAAGATAATACAAATTGCTCAACACGCGTTTTGCAGCAGAATCCGTAGGATCAAGCTCATACGCTTTCTCCAAATAAGGCAGTGCCTCACGATAAAGAGGCATCAACTTTGTTTCGATGGCATTCTGATATTCAGCACCGGTAAGTTTGTTGATTTCCTCGCGCACAGCGGCAGCTTTTCTGAATATACAAGCGCCAACATTGAATTGTGCCGGAGAATAGGCCGGATCAAGCTCGGTAGCTTTCTTATAATTAGCTAAAGCCTGCTCGTCGTCTTTCTTCTGCTCATAAATAAATCCCATAAGGTTGTACAGATCCGCGCTTGTAGGATTATTAGCGATAGCTTCCTCGATAAGAGCCTGAGCCTCATCATACTGATTATGATTGATATTGTCGTTGATAATCAATTTGATATACTGCGAGTCTTCTTTACCGAACACTTTATTTGCCTCTTTGGCAAGTTCAACAATACCGACTGTATCCTGCAAATTTGCCATACAGCTTAAAGCGTAATCATACGCCTCTTTCTCCTTATAACCATGCTTACGGGCACTTGCAAAAGCGTCAACAGCTCCTTTCAAATCTTCAGCCTGCCACAATGCCACACCTTCGTAAAACTCCATCATGGCAAGAGTGCTGTCAGGCGCAGCAAATTTGTCGCGCTCGGCAATACCGGAGAAAGGCATTTCACCATAAATGCCAAACAGCCTGCCCGCATTTTTATAGTCACCCTTTATGTACAAGAAATTCGCCGCAATGGAAAAATCATTATGATGACCTACCAAAAGGTTTACAATATCTTTCGAATATTTTGTCTTAACCTTAATCGAGCCATCTTTATTAAGTTTATAATTACCTTTCTTGTCAACTTGCTTCACCGTGTCCAACGGAAGAGCAGTCATGAAATAATCATAACCCTTCAAAAGAGCGTTTGACATTAAAACAGAATCCGCAGCTTGCTGAAGCATCAGCTTTCCCATTTCCTGATCATAAATGCCAAAATTAGCTTTACCCGCAAGGAACCAAGTCTTTGCGTCGCCTTTCGTTTCGTCATTTGTCAATGCGGGTACAATTTTCTCTGCGGCAGCTTTATTGTCAGGCGACATTTTGTCAAGCATGCCATCAACCTCATCGACTACCGATTTCTGTGCAAATGCGCCGAACGTTGTCAAAGCGCAAAGCAATAAAATTGATTTTCTTTTCATATTACGTGAATTAAGTTACTTTTTATTCAAACAATCCTCCAATCCCGTTGTTTTCATTGGCATCTTTGGTGTCTCCTGAGTCTTGTTACGGATTCTCAACTTCGTTTTCTTCCACAACAGCATCCTCAACATCCGCCTCAGAAGCCACTTTGCAAACAGACGCAATCTCATCTCCACGCTTCTCAAGGTTAATCAAACGCACACCCTGCGTAGCGCGGCCCATGACACGCACATCCGACACTTTCATGCGCAACGTGATACCCGACTTATTTATTATCATTAAATCGTTGGCTTCCGTAACGTTCTTGATAGCAACGAGTTTTCCTGTCTTTTCAGTGATATTCAAAGTCTTGACACCCTTGCCGCCTCGATTGGTTATACGATAATCATCGATACTCGACCGCTTTCCATAGCCTTGTTCGGAAACCACCATGACGGTTTCTTCGGGTTTTCCGGTCATTGTTATCATTCCGATCACCTCATCATCGCCGCCATCAAGGGTCATGCCTTTCACTCCTGTCGACATACGTCCCATCTCGCGCACCGTCTTCTCATTGAAACGGATGGCCCGTCCATTGCGATTAGCGATTATAACCTCCGCATTGCCATCTGTCATACGCACCTGTATCAACTGGTCGTCATCCCTGATTATTATGGCATTCACACCATTTTGGCGCGGACGGGAATATGCATCAAGACATGTCTTCTTAATTATTCCGCGCTTCGTGCAGAACAGCAGATAATGAGAATTGATAAATTCCTGATCATCAAGACGTTTAACCCTGATAAACGCATTGACTTTATCATCCGCCTCTATATTAAGCAGATTCTGTATGGCTCTACCCTTCGAGTTTTTCGAGCCTTCCGGAATCTCATATACCTTAAGCCAATAACAACGTCCCTTTTGAGTGAAGAAGAGCATATAATTGTGCATCGACGCGGTATAGATATACTCTATGAAATCCTCGTCGCGCGTATCGCTTCCTTTTGCGCCCATTCCGCCTCTGCCCTGAGTACGGAATTCCGAAAGGGCTGTACGCTTAATGTATCCGAGATGCGAAATCGTGATTATCATGTCATCGTCCGCGTAGAAATCCTCAGCGTTGAATTCCTCAGATGCGTAAATGATGTTTGTACGACGCTCATCGCCATATTTGTCACGGGTTTCTATCAGCTCGTCACGTATTACTTTCCGGCATACCGTGTCATCGCTGAGCACCGAATTCAAAAATTCTATCTGCCGGTTCAACTCGTCGTATTCAGCGTGAAGTTTTTCCTGATTAAGCCCTGTCAACGCCTGAAGGCGCATCTCGACAATAGCTTTTGTCTGCGGCTCATCAAGCCCGAAACGTTCCGAAAGGCGTGAGCGTGCCTCATCAGTTGTCTTCGACGAGCGGATAATCCTCACCACCTCGTCGATATTGTCGCTTGCTATTATCAATCCCTCTACGATATGGGCGCGGTCTTGGGCTTTTTTAAGCAAGAAGCGAGAACGGCGGATTACTACCTCATGGCGATGCTCCACAAACGCTTGAAGAATTTCTTTCAGATTAAGCAATTTAGGCGTGCCGTTGACAAGAGCCACATTATTGACACTGAATGCCGACTGCAACGGTGTCATCTTATACAGCTTGTTGAGAACCACACTTGCATTCGCATCCTTCTTCACCTCAATGACGATGCGCATACCGTAACGCTTGCTACTGCCATCCTCAATGCTCGAAATGCCCTCTATCCGCTTATCTTCCACCATATCGGCAATCGTCTTGATAAGCTCGGCCTTATATACGTTATATGGTATCTCGGTCACGACAATGGTTTCCCTGTCGCCATCCGATTCGATTTCGGCTTTTGCCCTTACGACTATTCGCCCGCGTCCCGTTTCGTATGCCTCTTTTACTCCGGCGTATCCGTATATGGTGCCACCTGTAGGAAAATCAGGCGCCTTGACATATTGCATCAGCCCTTCTATTGTTATTTCAGGGTCGTCAAGCAAGGCAACAGACGCGTTTATCGCTTCCGTAAGATTGTGCGGAGGCATATTTGTAGCCATACCGACGGCAATACCTGAAGCACCGTTGACCAGCAAATTCGGAAATCTTGTCGGAAGCACTTCCGGCTCCAACAGCGTATTGTCGAAGTTCGGGACAAAATTAACTGTGTCCTCATCGATATCACGCATCATTTCCTCTCCCATCTTTGCAAGACGCGCCTCTGTGTAACGCATGGCCGCCGGAGAGTCGCCATCGATAGAGCCAAAATTACCTTGAGGGTCGATTAATGGATAGCGCAACGACCATTCCTGAGCCAATCTGACCATTGTCAGATAAATGGAGGAATCGCCATGAGGGTGAAATTTACCCATAACTTCACCCACAATACGAGCCGACTTCTTAGTTGGCTGCGTAGAGGTATTGCCTATCCTTTCCATCCCGTACAACACACGGCGATGCACCGGCTTAAAGCCGTCGCGCACATCGGGCAGCGCACGGGCAACAATAACCGACATCGAATAGTCAATGTAAGCATTTTGCATTTCCTGCTCGATATCAATCTTTTGAATACGATCTTCTGCCATATAATATATTTACATTTATCTTTCTAAGCCGCAAAACACGGCATCCGCTTTATCTTGCAAAGATAATGCAAATCGTCGGCATAACAAACAAGTCAACAAGTAAACACCAAACTTTTTCACTTAATTTTAATATCCATTTTGACGCGGCAAAACCTCATCCGCCTTTTGGCATTATTTTTGTTACGCCAATAACAAACTATGTGACTTATGGAAGAAAACAACATATATTATAAGGAGCGCCATTGGCAAAAAACCGTAACCGTAGCCGACAGCTATGAAGGCAATGATTATGAGGAGGATGACGCTTTTCCCGACGACAACAGCAAGCAAGGCGAGCATAACACGGCAACACAAACATCGCAGCCTTTGCAAGGCGACACGCCTGTTCTCAACAAATTCGGGAACGACATTACCAAAGCTGCCGAAGAAGGACGGCTTGACCCCGTTGTCGGACGAGAATTCGAGATAGAACGGCTGATACAAATACTAAGCCGCCGCAAGAAAAACAACCCCGTGCTCATCGGAGAGCCGGGTGTCGGAAAATCGGCAATAGTGGAAGGGCTTGCGCTAAGAATAAAGGAACATAAAGTATCACGTTTGCTTTTTGACAAACGAATCGTATCTCTCGACATGGCGGCAATCGTGGCCGGCACAAAATTTCGCGGACAATTCGAGGAGCGCATAAAAGCAATAATCGAAGAAGTGAAAAAAAGTCCCGACGTAATTTTGTTTATCGATGAGATTCACAATATCGTGGGAGCAGGCAGCGCATCAGGCACCATGGATGCCGCAAATCTTCTCAAACCGGCTTTGGCGAGAGGAGAATTGCAGTGCATTGGAGCAACAACACTCGACGAATACCGCAAAAACATTGAAAAAGACGGAGCGTTGGAACGCCGTTTTCAAAAAGTGATAGTGGAACAGACATCACCTGAAGAAACATTGCAAATTCTTCACAACATCAAGAAAAATTACGAGGATCATCACAATGTAATCTACACAGACAAAGCATTGGAAGCCTGCGTAAAACTGACACAACGCTACGTAAGCGACCGTTTTTTCCCCGACAAGGCAATAGACGCGCTCGACGAGGCCGGTGCTAAAGTACATGTCGCGAATGTCAATGCCCCGAAGGACATCGAGGAACTTGAAAACAAAATTGCGGAAACAACGGCAAAAAAGCAAGACGCGGCAAGAAAACAGGATTTTGAGGCCGCCGCCAACTATCGCGATGAAGCGCACAAATTGCAGAACGAGCTTCAGCAAAAAAAGATAGAATGGGAAAAAGACTTAAGCAAAAACAGAGAAACAGTCGACGAGAATAAAATTGCGGAAGTTGTGGCCATGATGACGGGTGTACCCGTACAACGCATAGCCCAATCTGAAGGCATCCGCCTGCTCAACATGAAAGAGGAACTGAAAAAAAGCATCATAGGGCAAGACGACGCTATCGATAAAATCGTAAAATCGATACAACGCAACCGTGTAGGGCTGAAAGACCCAAACCGTCCGATAGGGACATTCATGTTTCTCGGCCCCACAGGTGTCGGAAAAACATTCATGGCAAAAAAATTGGCAGAATTTCTATTCGACTCGCGCGACGCCCTCATTCGTGTCGACATGAGCGAGTATATGGAAAAATTCTCCGTTTCACGCTTGGTGGGTGCTCCTCCGGGATATGTAGGCTACGAAGAGGGCGGACAGCTCACGGAGAAAGTACGCCGGCGGCCTTATTCAGTTGTGCTGCTCGACGAGATTGAGAAAGCGCATCCAGATGTTTTCAACATGCTGCTACAGGTAATGGATGAAGGACGACTGACCGACAGTCTTGGCAGGTCGGTAGACTTCAAGAACACCATTATAATTATGACATCCAACATCGGCACACGCCAACTCAAAGAATTTGGAGGAGGAGTTGGATTTAACACAAAACGCAACGAAAAAGAATATTCACGAGGCGTAATACAAAAAGCGCTCAACAAAGCGTTCGCCCCCGAGTTTCTAAACCGCGTCGACGATATTGTTATGTTCAATTCTTTGGACAAAGAGGCTCTGTTCAAGATTATCGACATAGAATTGGAAAGTTTCTATAAGCGGACAGCAGAGCTCGGCTATCGCCTCAACGTGACAGACGCCGCAAAGAACTTCCTTGTTGAAAAAGGCTTTGACAGCCAATATGGGGCTCGTCCGCTGAAACGGGCCATACAGAAATACATCGAGGACGAACTTGCGGAAATGATTCTAAAAGCAGAGGCTCAACAAGACTGCGAACTCACAATCGACCATAAAGATGGTGAGGACAAACTGCAATGTTCAGTAGGCGAGTAAAGTCGCATACTGACAAAATATACGTCAAAGGCAGATAAAATGTCATACCCTAAAGGATATGGCATTTTTTTTGCTTTTAGATTATCAAAATAAAATTATACAATGACTATGCAAAAAGGAAAAATCGGAGTAACTACGGAAAACATTTTCCCGGTTATCAAAAAATTCTTGTACAGCGACCATGATATTTTTTTGCGTGAAATGGTATCAAACGCAATCGACGCGACACAAAAACTGAAAACACTTGCGTCGTGCGGCGATTTTAAAGGCGAGCTTGGCGATTTAAAAGTCGAAGTAAAGCTCGACAAAGACAACGGGACACTGACCATTTCCGACCATGGCATAGGTATGACTGCCGAAGATGTTGACAAATACATCAATCAAATAGCCTTTTCCGGAGCAGAGGAATTTCTCGCAAAATATAAAGACAACGCCAATGCCATAATAGGACATTTCGGTTTGGGCTTCTATTCGGCATTCATGGTTTCCAAGAAAGTGGAAATACATACACTGTCGTACAAAGAAGGCGCAAAAGCGATAAAATGGACATGCGACGGTTCTCCGGAATTTGAGCTTGAGGAAATAGAAAAATCAGATCGTGGAACTGACATTATCCTATATATCGACGATGAGTGCAAGGAATTTCTCGAAAAGGACAAAATAGAGTCCTTGTTGAAAAAATACTGCAAATTCCTGCCCATACCTATCGTATTCGGCAAAAAGCAGGAGTGGAAAGACGGCAAATGGACAGATACCGACACTGACAACGTAATCAACGACACGAAACCGGCATGGACAATGCAGCCGACGGAATTGAAAGATGAGGACTATCTGAAATTCTATCATGAGCTATATCCCGGCGACGAGGATCCTCTATTTTGGATACATTTGAATGTTGACTATCCGTTCACACTTACAGGAATACTATACTTCCCAAAATTCAAGAACAATCTCGACATTCAGCAAAATAAAATACAATTATACTGCAATCAGGTATTTGTAACCGATTCGGTTGAGGGTGTCGTACCGGAATACATGATGATTATGCGTGGGGTAATCGATTCTCCCGACATTCCGTTAAATGTTTCCCGCTCTTATCTGCAAAGCGACTCAAACGTCAAAAAAATATCCTCTTATATCACCAAGAAAGTCGCTTCGCAACTTGAAACAATATTCAAGACGCGACGTCAGGAATTTGAGGAGAAGTGGGACGACATTAAAATTTTCATCGAATACGGAATGCTGACCGACGAGAAATTCTGCGACGCGGCGATGAAATTTGCCCTGCTTGGCGACACCAATGACAAAAAATACACTCTCGAAGAATACAAAAAACTCATCGAAAGCAACCAGACTGACAAAGACGGCAATTTGATATACCTTTATACGACCGACAAAACCGCACAATACAGCTATATCAAAACCGCTACCGACAAGGGTTACGACGTACTTGTCATCAACGACCAGTTAGGAAGTCATTTTGTCGGCCTGCTCGAACAAAAACTTGAGAAATCAAGATTTGTGCGTGTCGACAGCGATATTATTGAAAATCTGATAGTAAAGTCAGAGCGCAAAAGCGCGGAACTGTCCGGCGACGACCGCACAATCATGACAGAGTTATTCAAGTCACAGATTCCGGCAGTAGAAAAGAGCGAGTTTCTCATTTCATTCGAAGCATTGGGAGAGAACTCACAACCCGTGCAAATAACACAAAACGAATATATGCGCCGAATGAAAGACATGGCGGCAATGCAACGCCACATGAGCTTCTACGGAGAATTGCCCGATTCTTACAACTTGATTCTGAACACCGGGCATCCTGTGGTAAAAAAAGTAATGGAAAACGCAAAAACTGCCCTTGATGACAAAGTCAAGCCGTTGGAACAGTCAATTTCAGATTTGAACAAGCGCATAATTGAGCTACGCGACAAGAAAGACGCGTCCGACGAAGAAAAGAAAGAGCTTGAAGAGAAAGAGAAACAAGCTGAGACTCTGCGCAACGACGAAAACAAAACGATAGACACCTATGCGGCTACCGACCCACTTGTAAGGCAATTAATCGACATCGCCCTGCTTGGCAACAACCTGTTGAAAGGCAAGGCTCTCGACGAGTTCCTCAAACGTTCAGTTGAGCTTCTGAAATAACAAATATTGCCATATCAAAAAAATCCGCGCTATCAGCAGTGCGGATTTTTTTGTTTTCAAGATTGCACTGTTTTTTGTAAGTTTGTGCTTTCATTATATCAACTATGAATGACAAGATTATAATCTACCAAATGCTGCCACGCCTGTTCACCAACGCCAACAGCCATTGCATGCCAAACGGGACAATCGAACAAAACGGATGCGGCAAACTAAATGAAATAACTACGACCGTGCTCAATTCCATAGCAGAACTCGGCGCGACACATATTTGGTACACCGGCGTAATCGAACATGCCACAAAAACAGATTACTCACGCTACGGCATACGCCGCGACAATCCGCATATAGTGAAAGGCAACGCCGGTTCACCCTACGCAATAAAAGACTATTACGACATCGATCCGGATCTTGCAGTAAGTGTGCCTGACAGAATGAAAGAATTTGAGGCTCTTATAAAACGCACACACGATTGCGGACTGAAAGTGATAATGGACTTCGTGCCAAACCACGTTGCGCGGCAATACCATTCCGATGTCGCGCCTGCCGGAGTTAAAGATTTCAGCGCGGATGACAATATGGACGTGTTCTTCAGCCCAAACAACAATTTTTATTACATACCTCGCCAAAAATTCTCACCATCGTTCGATCTCGGCAACGGTGAAGACGCATATATCGAATTTCCGGCAAAAGCATCGGGCAACGACTGTTTCAACGCTTTCCCTAACCAATACGACTGGTATGAAACCGTAAAGCTCAACTATGGAATAGACTACGGTGACGGCTCGACACATTTCGACCCTATACCCGACACTTGGAAAAAAATGCTCAACATATTGCGGTTCTGGGCATCAAAAGGAATTGACGGTTTTCGCTGCGACATGGCGCACATGGTACCCGTAGAGTTCTGGACATGGGCCATTGACGCGGTAAAAGAGAAGTACCCGAAGATAATATTCATCGCCGAGCTTTATGACGTAGGCATATACCGCGACTTTATCTATCGTGCAGGTTTCGATTATCTGTACGACAAAGTAAATCTTTACGACACTCTCAGAGGCATACGATGCGGAAATATATCAGCCGCACAGCTCACATGCTGCTGGCAAACAGTGGAAGGCATATCCAACCACATGCTGAATTTCCTTGAGAACCACGACGAACAAAGATTCGCCTCTCAGGAATATGCCGGCGACGCCACACTAATCATACCGTCTTTGGTTATATGCTCAACCGTCAACTGCGGCCCCATAATGATATATGCCGGGCAAGAGCTTGGAGAAAAAGGTGATGACGCGGAAGGCTTCAGCGGAAAAGACGGGAGAACCACCATCTTTGATTATTGGAGCGTGCCTTCCATAAGGCAATGGTATGACAATGGCAAATGTGATGGCGCAAATCTCGATGAAACGGGGAAAAAACTACGTGAAATCCATACTCTGATTTTGAACATTTCAAAAAAGGAAAAAGCGATAAGCAAAGGCGGATTTTTCGACCTTATGTATGTCAACTACACTAACCCAACCCTCAATCCGCATAATGTATTCACCTACTTGCGCCATTTTGAAAACGAAGTGTTGCTGATAGCAGCAAACTTTTCCAATAATGAATTTGACTGCAGGATAAATATTCCACAGCACGCTTTCGACACATTGGGGATGACAAGCGGAGAATATATGGCGACCAACTTGCTCACAGGCAAACGCGCCAAGAAAAAACTGTCGCCCGAAGAGCCGTTTCAGACCAAATTGCCGGGCAACAACGCCGTTATATGGAAATTTAAAATGGCCAACAAAAATGACGCGGACCAAAATAAGAACAAAAAAACTCAAAACAAACAATAGCCATTTATACGGAAATAGCTACTTTTGCAAAAAAATCATCATAGCATTATGAACAACAATTTGCCTCCTTTCAAAATTTTCTCCGGCACAAAATCGCAATATTTGGCCGAAGCCATGTGCAAGGAACTTGGAATGGAACTTGGAAAAATGAACATTCAGCATTTCGCTGATGGAGAATTCGAAGTGTCGTTCGAAGAATCGATACGCGGATGCGAAGTTTTCCTCGTACAATCAACATTCCCCAACAGCGACAATCTTATGGAACTATTACTGATGATTGACGCGGCAAAACGCGCCTCTGCAAAATCAGTAATTGCCGTAATACCTTATTTCGGGTGGGCCAGACAAGACAGAAAAGACAAGCCGCGTGTGTCCATCGCAGCCAAGCTCGTAGCCGACCTGCTAAGCACGGCCGGAATAGACCGACTGATAACTATGGACTTGCATGCAGACCAGATACAAGGGTTCTTCAATGTTCCGGTCGACCATCTTTATGCGTCGTCGATTTTCATTCCTTACATCGAATCGCTGAAACTCGAAGATCTTGTAATAGCTTCTCCGGATGTAGGCGGAGCAAAACGCGCCAACAGCTATGCCAAGTATCTCAACGTGCCGTTAGTGCTTTGTCATAAACAAAGAGCAAAGGCCAACGTTGTCGAGAACATGACAGTCATAGGCGAGGTTGAAGGCAAAGACGTGATACTTGTCGACGATATGGTAGACACAGCCGGAACAATCACAAAGGCTGCCGACCTCATGAAAGAAAAAGGGGCAAAATCTGTACGTGCTCTCGCTTCCCACGCAATAATGAGCGACCCCGCGTCAGAAAGAGTAAACGCAAGCGCATTGAAAGAAATCATATTCACCAACAGCATTCCTTTCAATAAAGATTGCGACAAAGCCACAATCCTTTCAATCGCGCCGCTGTTTGCCGACACAATACGCCGCGTCCATGAATATGAGTCGATAAGCTCTCAATATCTGATTAAATAAACAGTCCGAAAATAAACTTTTATTAGCGGCACAGCCATCGTAATTGTCACAACACAAAACGAAGGCTGTGCCGCATAATTTTTAATTTGCTTCTGCTCTCGCCTTTCTGTATCTTTGTAAAAATAAAACCACTGTAATCATGAATATTTGCATACTTGACGGATACACGCTGAATCCCGGAGATTTAAGCTGGGATAAAATAACAGCGTTGGGAAATTGCGAAATATACGATCGCACATCTCCCGATGAAGTCATAGAAAGAGCCGCCGACGCCGAAATCGTATTGACCAACAAAGTTGTGCTCGACGCATATAGGATAGAAAATTTGCCCAAGCTAAAATACATTGGCGTGCTTGCCACCGGATACAATGTAGTGGATATCGAAGCCGCAAAGAAACGGAACATTTCCATAACAAACATTCCGGCATACAGCACAATGTCGGTAGCCCAAATGGTTTTCGCGCATTTATTGAACATCACCGGCAAAACCGCGCACTATGCAGACGAAGTCCGTGCGGGGAAATGGTCGGCATGCCGGGATTTCTGCTTCTACGACTCCCCTCTTATCGAGCTTGCCGGAAAAACAATTGGTATCATAGGATTAGGACATACGGGCATGACAACTGCACGAATAGCTTTAGCGTTCGGGATGAAAGTCATCGCAAAAACATCAAAAACTAAAGAGCAGCTGCCAGAAGGCATCATTCCTGCTACTCTCGACAAACTTCTTTCCGAGTCCGACGTAATCAGCCTTAATTGCCCCCTTACAGAAACAACACGAGAAATTATCAACCGCGAGTCTATCTCTAAAATGAAACAGTCGGCAATATTGATAAACACAGGAAGAGGGCCTCTCGTCAATGAAAACGATGTGGCCAACGCGCTCAACAACGGACGAATAGCTGCATTTGGGGCTGACGTGTTGTCAACAGAGCCGCCATCGCCCGATAATCCTCTTCTGAAAGCCCGCAACTGCTTCCTCACACCACACATTGCATGGGCCACACTTGAGGCGAGAAAAAGACTAATGCAAACAGCGGCTGACAATATCAAGGAATTTATCGAAGGAAAACCGTTAACCAACAAAATAATTTAAATCAATGTCCGCAATCAACAAGACAAATGCGGCGCGTTTGCTCGACAAAGCAAAAATCAAATATGAGCTTGTCCCATACGAGGTCGACGAGAACGATCTTGCCGCCAAACATATAGCCGATCAACTCGGGGAGGATTTGCATCAAGTATTCAAAACCCTTGTGCTGCATGGCGACAAGACAAAATACATAGTTTGTGTCGTACCCGGATGCCATGAGGTCGATCTTAAAAAGGCGGCCAAAGCGTCGGGCAACAAGAAAGTGGAGATGCTGCCAATGAAAGAATTATTGCCAACCACAGGCTATATCAGAGGCGGATGCTCCCCCATAGGAATGAAAAAAGCGTTTCCAACATACTTTCATTCCTCGTGCTTCGATTTCGACTACATCTATGTCAGTGCCGGAGTACGCGGACTGCAACTGAAAATCAATCCGAAAGATTTGGTAGAATTTGTACATGCCACCGTTGCCGACATTGCGACAGAAGAAGAAACATAAAAAGCCACAAAAAATGAACACATTCGGAGAAATATTCAAACTGACCACTTTCGGTGAATCGCATGGTGATACCATTGGCGGCATAATCGACGGTGTGCCGGCCGGAATTCATATCGACATTGATTATATTCAGAATCAACTCGACCGCCGCCGTCCGGGTCAATCATCAATAGTCACACAACGCGACGAAAGCGACCAAGTAAAAATAATGTCGGGCTTATTTGAAGGACAAACCACCGGTACTCCGATAGGCTTTATCATACACAACAACAACCAGCATTCCAACGACTACGACAACATAAAAGATCTTTACCGGCCATCACACGCCGACTATACTTACGCAAAAAAATACGGCATACGCGACCACCGCGGCGGCGGACGCACTTCAGCACGGGAAACAGCCTCACGTGTAGTGGCCGGAGCCATAGCAATGCAAGCGTTGAAGAAAGCGGGTATAGAAATTTACGCATACACATCGCAAGTCGGAGATATAAGCACAGACAGCGACTACCACCGCTACAATCCTGATTTTATCGAGTCAAACGCCGTGCGCTGCCCGGACACTGACAAAGCCAAAGAGATGTACGGGCTGATAGAAAAAGTAAAAAAAGAAGGCGATACTATAGGCGGCACAATCACCTGCGTAATAAAAGGCTGTCCTGTCGGGTTAGGCAATCCCGTGTTCGACAAGTTGAACGCCAGGCTCGGATACGCCATGCTCGGAATCAACGCTGCTAAAGGTTTTGAAATCGGCATGGGATTCAACGGTTGCACAAAAAGAGGAAGCGAAATGAATGACATATTTTATAACAACAACGGCAAGATAAATACACGTACCAACAATTCAGGCGGCGTGCAAGGCGGATTGTCGAATGGCGAGGACATCTACTTCCGCGTGGCTTTCAAACCTGTGGCGACACTGCTCAAGGACATTGAAACAGTCGACAAAGACGGCAATCCTGTCATACTCCGCGCCAAAGGCCGGCACGACCCGTGCGTGCTTCCTCGCGCAGTGCCTGTGGTAGAAGCTATGGCGGCGATCACAATAATGGATTTTTACCTGCTCAACCGCCTGTCACGCTTTTAATGTTCAAAAAATGGGATACTACGATTTTTCTTCATTTCTGAAGCGGCATTTTCCATATAAAGTCCAAAAAATATCAATCAATGCTGGATTTACCTGCCCAAACCGCGACGGCAGCAAAGGATTCGGCGGATGCACATATTGCAACAACCAAACATTCAATCCCGGGTATTGCCGACCGGAAGAAAGTGTCACTGCGCAGTTGGAAAAAGGCAAACATTTCTTCGCCAGAAAATATCCTGAAATGAAATACCTCGCATATTTTCAGGCATATACCAACACATACGCTGAACTACAACATCTGAAACGCCTGTATGAAGAGGCTCTTTCTGTCGACAATGTCGTTGGAATAATAATAGGCACACGCCCGGACTGTATGCCACAAGAATTGCTTGACTATCTTGCCGCCCTGTCGCGGCGGGCATTCGTCATGATAGAGTACGGGGCAGAGTCTGCCAACAACCGTACACTTGCCATCATCAACCGCGGACACACATGGGAAGAAACTGCCGAAGCAGTCCGCCGCACTGCCTCGCAAGGCATATTATGCGGATTGCACCTCATATTAGGACTCCCCGGAGAGGATGAGGACGACATATTGACGACTGCCGACAAGGTATCCGGATTGCCTGTCGATGTCATCAAACTGCATCAACTGCAACTTATCAAAGGCACAAAGCTCGCCCGGCAAGTCGAGCAGGATGAGCTGCAAATACGCCAATGGAGTGTTGACGAATATATCGGCCTGTGCCTCCGGTTTATCGAACGCACACGCGGCGACATAGCCATAGAGCGTTTTGTGTCGCAATCGCCCGACAATCTGCTGATTTCACCTCGTTGGGGACTGAAAAACTATGAATTCACAAACCGCCTCAACGCCGAAATCCTTCGTCGCGGCATCACGCAAGGCTCAAAAGCAAAACAGAGTGTCGAGAATTGAAGAACTATATGTCTACCAATTCCCGACACTTTCGCTCAATTACTCTCAGATTATCTGCAAAGTGCTTTTCCAAGCTCTTCAAGACCGGCCTCTCCGGATAGACCGGGATAAGCCTCTTTCATGGCATCCACAAAAGTTTGTGCCGTTTTGTTTTCCGCAAGCAACTCTTTCATCTTCTGCAGATAAGCAATTTTGAACACCACAGCATCGCGTTCAGCCGCGCCGCCATGCCCGCCGACAAACAGCGTCGCGCCCGAAGCCAATGAGGTCTCCGCCTCCGCTATTTCCGCGTCAATGGCAGCCGGAGATGACACCTGCAAGTGGCTGACATGCGCCTTTGCCGGAGTCCAATGAGTGTAATAAGCCTTGCCGCCTATCAAGATGCTTGCACCCGGGAAATCCGATGTTGCGCCGCGACGGAACTCGAAAGTCACCCCCGCCCAAGTCTGTGTTGTACCGAAAGCCACTTCCGCAGCCCTGCCTGTCGGCATGTCTGTCAGAGCATCTCCGAATGCCTGAGCAAATCCCTGCATCATGCCGCCATAAATTTCGCCTTTCGTAAATTCACGCATCCCCTCAACCATCACCACATCATGGTTTCCGGTTCCGCCGACATGATAATCGGTAATACGTTTCTCCGCCGGCTTATCCAACCGGGAAAGATAAGCGTCAAACTCAGCCACATTGTCCTTGAACAACGGCTGCTCCATTGTCACAAGCGCGTCTTTGCCCTCAACGATGTAGCTTGCATCGCCCAACGCGTCGTTTGTGTAATAAACATGCAATTTAAAATTGCCGAGATCGTGTACCTCAAAACGTCCTTTTGTCTGTGCCATAACTGTAATTGTTAAAAAACTCAATAAAATAAATAACACTTTTCTCATCATCATTCTATTTAATGTCCATAAATGTCGCTTCCAATAGTAACTAAAAGTTTCTTTATTACTTTTACACTGCAAAAGTAACACGCAATTATTGACAAAACAAGTAGGTTCGCAGGCGTAAGTAGCTTACCCCTATGAAAGCATTGCTGATTGCCAACAAATTAGAAAGGTAATTTTTTTAAAAAAAAGTTTTTTGCCGCTTTAAAGAAATCTACTTACCTTTGTAGAGTGATTTGAAACACATTATATTATGGACAGAACAATGATAGAAGATGCCGTATTTCCGGATTGCCCGATACGCAATATCTTATCAAAACTCTGCGACAAATGGTCGCTTTTAGTCATTTATACGCTGAACAAGGCCGACAAATCGACCATACGCTTCAAAGAATTGCAGCGCGAAATACCCGACATATCGCAAAAGATGCTGACTGTGACCCTGCGCACGTTGGAAGACGACGGATATGTCACCCGCACCGTGTATCCCGAAGTACCTCCAAGAGTAGAGTATGCGCTGACACAGCGCACACATACACTGCTCCCTCACATAGACGCTTTAATGAAATGGGCAATAGAGAATAAAGACGCTATTATGAAAGACCGGAAAAAGGCAAACGCAAAAAAATAGCCCGCCATTAAACACCAATAACTAAAGTAAAAGAAAATGGAACGCCGCATAAGAAAAAATCTTACGAAGCGTTCCATATATGCTACCCAACTATATTAATCAATTCCCCATACGGAAATCTGTTACCGATTTTTGCTCTAACGAAATATCCTCGAAAACACTTTTACAAATTCCTGTTTTTGGGCATTGGCTTGAAATACCAACCCACAGGCTGTCTGGATAATTGTTTTTATAAAGTCTGACCATATACCACTCGTTCTTGTCAAACGAATAATAACTTGCCAGCGTATGCGTGTCAGAAGAAAAGCGCAAATATACAGATGCAGAATCAATTTTTTCATGATTATTATCGTCGGAAGTCCCTATAGTCCTGACTGTAACTATGCGGTGATTGCCACGCTCGTCCTGCTCAAAAGCAAGTTTATGCCACAAAGTGTCATTGGCATATACAAAAATATCGGCAGCATTATACGTTCCTTCCTTAGTAAATCCGGGAGTGACTTTTGCTGTAAAAGTAAACGGTTTTGTGTTGTCTATCGCGGAAAGCAATATTGGGGCATTGTCGCTTACCGCCCCATTAGGATCCCGAAAAAAATCACGCTTTTCCACACAACTAAATTCGAGGATGCTGTCGCCTTTCACAGCCACACAAGAATCCGCGCCATTAATGGCTCCGGTAAAAGATATTCCATTAAAACGGACATCACAGTCTGAAATATTCGCAACAGACACATCACAATCCTCCATTTGCCCTACAGTTTTTTGCATACAGCCTTGCGTCGCAAACATTCCGGCAAAAACCAATAATACAATCGTTTTCTTCATATCTTCCTTATTTTATAATTAATTTTTATTCATTTACAGATGCTTTACATTATCTTTGCGCCTGTATTATAGCATATTCGGATAATCTTTTACAATGCAAAATTAAAGCAGCCGCAGATGATGCACAATAGTTAAAATTAGCCATTTTCATTATATGTATGCCCAAGAACAAAAATTAAAGAAACTTTTTACAGAACAAGATTTTTGCGAATTAGAGAATGGCAATTCCGGAATATTGACACAAAGAAAATTATTGGCACAATCCTTTGCAGAAACAGGAAATGGCATCGCAGTCCTATCCGACTACCAAAAAGACATCAGCTACATTTATTCCGGAGCTTTTGGCAATAAAATAGGATTAGAAAACAATTCAATAAAAGAATCTTCAGCTTTCGAAGAAATTATTTTCAAGCATGTACCGCATGAGGAACTAATCGAACGGCATATATTAGAACTGCGCTTCTTCCAATTGCAAAAATCATTGCCTATCAGTGAGCAACCATATTATTGTATGCTCAATTCTCTTCATTTCAAAACGACAAACCAAGAAAACATTCCTATTCTCCATCAATCTTACTATTTGGAAAGTTTCCCAAACGGAAGCATTTGGCTGGCACTGTGCCTCTATACTCCTTTTGTTGAAAACAACAAACATATAATTCGCGAAATAATCAACAACAAAACCGGTGAGACTGTATTATCCGACAAATACAAACAGCTTGACAAAACTATACTTTCAGTACGAGAGAAAGACGTGATATCGTTATTGGCGAAAGGGCAAAGCAGCAAGCAAATCGCAGACATCCTGAATATATCAGTAAATACGGTCTATCGTCACAGGCAAAACATTCTTGCGGCATTACAAGTCAGCAATACTGCGGCAGCTGTTGAAATTGCCGTTCGCTTGAACTTGATTCATTAAATAAGTATTAGGCTTTCAATATTTTTAAATAATATAGGACGCGGTTCGGCAAAGTTTTTCAAACAAGTTTGAAACTTTGCGCTTACCTTTCACTATATTTGCAATACGCTAATGACAAACGAGATGAAAAAGAGCATCGATATAACCGAAAAAGACCTGCAATTTCTGAAAACGGCCTCCGATATAGCGTTGCGCAGCGTTGGCGAAGGCGGAGGACCATTTGGAGCTGTAATAGTGAAAGACGGTGAAATTATAGCCGAAGCCAACAATTCCGTCACTATCGACAACGACCCCACGGCACACGCCGAAGTCAACGCCATCCGCAAAGCCTGTCGCAAATTAGGGACATTCAAGCTCGACGGCTGCTACATCTATACCTCGTGCGAACCGTGCCCGATGTGTTTGAGCGCACTCTATTGGGCAGGAGTGTCACGCATCTATTATGGCAACACAAAAGAGGATGCCGACGCAATCGATTTCAGCGACAAATTCATATATGAAGAATTGGACAAACCACAATCTGAACGCTCCATTCCATGCGTCCACATTGCCGGGACCGACGCTATAGACGCATTCAGCGCATGGCAGGCCAAACCCGACAAAACAAAATATTAGCGGACAACAACAGTCAAAGACACATAAAATTAGACACAAAGGGCTACAGGTCGAAACAAGCCTGTAGCCCTTAACCTTTAGCCCACGGCTAAAATCAATAGTATTCATTGATTTTCTGATGAGGATAAAGCAACATGTCATTCATCACCTTATCCGCACGCATTTTTCCCAATTCAATTTTCAAAATCTCATAATCGAGATTAAACGTCGACGAGGGGCCGTTTGCTGTAACAATGTTGCCGTCTACAACACCGCGGGCGTCAATCATCTTTGCACCTTTGCACATATCCTCAAATCCCGGATAACAGGTGGCCTCTTTTCCCTCAAGAAATCCCATTTGTCCGAGCACTACCGCCGGCGAAGCGCATATAGCCCCAATCTTTCCGCCTTTTGCATAATGCTCCGAAAGCATCTTGCGCAAAGCCGCACAGCCATACAGATTGGTTGCGCCCGGCATACCGCCCGGCAAAATCAGCCACTCCGCATCCGATATGTCTGTTTCGCTGATAAGAGCATCAGCTATCACCTTCACTGAATGTGCCCCGACTACCTCAAGAGAATCGGAGATCGATACCGTTTTCACATCCAATCCCCCTCGTCTGAGCACATCTACGGTTCCTATGGCCTCTATCTCCTCGAAACCTGTTGCCAAAAACAAATAAGACGTTTTCATAAATCTGAATATTAGTGGTTTAACAAAAAAACATATATTAATGGAGTGTTTTGTCATGTAAAAATATGTATAAATTTTCTCTTTCCAAACTTTTACACGCAAAAAATTATAATTTTGCACAATAATACAGCATTATCATATCAAAATGAATAATCCCAACTACAGAAGAAACAGGGCCATAGTCCTTGCCATATTAGGAATAATCGGAATCATAGTAATCTTTTCAATATCGCCGGAACGCAAAAAATGGATAGTCAACTCAGGAATGGTGTGGAACACGGAATACAACATCAAATATTTTCACCATACCAATCTTTCCGACTCCATTATCTCGGTATTGAGAGAAGTGGAAATGAGCGTATCGCCGTTCAATAAAAAATCGCGGTTGACGGCAATCAATGAAAATCTTACCGACACACTCGACACATATCTGCTCACACTCTACAACCGCTCTGTTGAAATCAACAATGAAAGCGGCGGAGCGTTTGACCCAACGGTATCGCCGTTGGTCAATCTTTGGGGATTCGGCTACGAAAACACTGCTCGTACGGACAGCCTCGCAGTAGATTCCATCTTGCAATTCGTAGGCATCAGTAAAACGAGATTGGACGGCGTGAGATTGGTTAAATCCGACAAACGCGTCACATTTAATTTCAGCGCGATAGCTAAAGGGATGGGATGCGATGAAGTCGGTAAGATGCTTGAGCGCAACGGTGTCACCAACTATTTGGTGGAAATCGGAGGCGAGATAGTCGCAAAAGGGCAAAATCCCGACAACACAAAATGGAAAATATCAATCGACAAGCCTGTGGACGCCAACGACACCGTAATACACCGCTCGGCAGGAATAATCGAAACAAGCAACTGCGGAATAGCCACTTCCGGCAATTACCGCAACTACCGCACCGACAAGTCAGGCAACAAAGTGGCACACACCATCGACCCGCTTTCCGGAATGCCAAAGCAATCCGACGTGTTGAGCGCGACGGTTATTGCCCGCGACTGCATGACAGCCGACGCCTACGCCACAACATTTATGGTTTTAGGATTTGAACGCTCAAAAAAATTAATCGGACAGCATCCCGAAATCTCAGCCATGCTGATTACGTCAGGCAGCGAAACAAAAGACTACAACATTTGGAGAAGCCCCAATTTCCCGGATTTAAAACAAGCGGACTAACCTCCTATTTCAAAAACCACTCTCAACAATCCGACGACATTGCATGAGCCGTCACCTATGACACAATGCACTGCCGGCTGCACAGACACATATTCCCAAACAGGCACATCAACCATCAACTCAACATCTGTCTCGTCTGCGCCAGCAACAGAAAAAGCGCGGTTCGCGGCCAATCCAACAGAAAAATCAAGTTTGGAAATATCCGACACCAACAAAGCGCCAGCGGCATATCCCCTGCTCTCCTCAACTGCCCGTTGGCAATACCCACCTTGCAGCATGACACTGACCACCGATTCTCCTATCTCTGCCACAGGCTGCTCCAAATTAGCCCAATAGCTCGACTTTACACCGCCTTCCCCTCCGCCAAATTCCAAAATATATCCCAACGAATACACCGGTGACATCTCATCGTCGTCTTCCTCATGCGCATAAGTGACAGAGCCTATATTCAGCAACCCGTCGGAAGCAGGACAAAAACGGAATTGGCGGCCAAGCCTGTCGGACGCCACGCCATTATAAAGGCTTTCTCTGACAGTCCAATTATCATCCGGACTATACTCCACGTGCAAAGACAATGCCGACAAAGGAAATGTGGGCACCTCATACTCCATTGAAACCACAGGAAAAATCCCATACGAAGAACCCGTAAAAAACGAGGTGATTGGAGTATTAAAATAATCCTCATCCATGCTGCGCAATCCCGCAAACACATAAAATTTATCATCGAATGTATGTCCTATTCCGGCTTTCATCAGACGAAAAGCCTTATCCTCACCGGCGTCAAGATTAGAATAGCCCTGCACATCATCAACTACAGGTGTCCCCGTCGCATACGACGACAATGCCGCCACCTCCATTCCGCCATCATCCCACAACTCCAAATCAATCCCGGCCTCCAAAAGATTTACCCATCCCGCTTTTCCGCCGGAAATATTCCACTGCCCTTCTGTTTGAAAAGAAACGTTCCATTCCGAAACGACTGAATCCTTACCCTCCGCAAACGCACAAAAATACAAGAGCGACAACGTTGTAACAGCACGTTTTGACAAGCGTGTCATTATTAATTCCATAACTGATACTCAAACTGTATTTATTCCTTAAAGCAATCTTCAGGCAGTAACCGTCAGAAATGTGGCATTGCCGATAATGTCAAGCGCCGACACTTCCGCCGGGACAAGCGCCGTTTCTCCTTGCCGCAGTTCCACTGACGTGGCATTGTCGCATCTCAGCTTTGCCCTGCCGCCTATACAGATCATAACCATAAACGAGTCGCCGCCACACGCCACATGAAACACCTCATCGGAAATCACACGACGCACATGGAAATACTCACAAGCAATCAAATCCACCTCCCCATGCCGCGACCTGTCGTAATCAATCTTATAATTGTCCTCAACGGAATAATTAATTGCCATTTTTGCCATTTCGGTATGCAACTCGCGCGGCTTGCCGTCGCTGTCGAGCCTGCCAAAATCATAAACACGGTACGTAATGTCGGAAGCCTGCTGCACTTCAACCAACAAATTTCCTGCGCCTATCGAATGAATACGCCCCGCCGGAAGGAAAAACAAGTCGCCGTCATGCGAGTCATGATAAGCCACCACATCCATTATGGTATTGTCGGACACCCGACGCTCATATTCCTCCGGCGTGATTTTCTCCCGCAATCCGGAATAAATCTTGGCGCCCTCATCGGCTTTCACGACATACCACATTTCCGTCTTGCCCGAACCGTTGCTATGAAACATCTTAGCCACACGGTCGTCGGGATGCACTTGCAACGACAAATTTGATTTGGCGTCGATTATCTTAATAAGCAGTGGAAAATCACATCCGAACTTATCATAGACATGCTGCCCTACCAACCTTTCTTTAAGCCGGCATATCACCTGCCGCAACGTCAACCCGTCGAATGCTCCGCCTACGGCAACCGTTTCTTTCCCGTCCAAGCAGGAAAGTTCCCAACTTTCGCCGATATTATGCAAATCGGTTGCCATGCCTTTATAAGAGGCTATTTTTTCACCGCCCCAAAGCACTGTCTTGAAATATGGGGCAAATTTTATAGGAGCTATCGCGTCTATACTCATACATGCAATTTTTCCGCCGCCATTAATACGGCTGACACCGCACAGGCAGGAAACAATGTGCAAAGATAGTGGAAATCGAAAGCAAAACAAACAAGCCCGCTTAAAATTGTTTTGCCAAAATTCACCTTCTTTATTACGCCGCGGCATCATTGCTGTCCGCTACAAATATGAGCCGTCGCACACAGGCATCATAGCGCGGCACTACGGAAACACGACCGCTGTACCGGAACATAAAAAAGCGGGAGCGGCTCACGCCGTCCCCGCCCGATAAAACCTATTAGTCACAAACTACAAAATTACCTTCTTTACCTCTTTCCCTGCTACTACTATATACATGCCTTTCTCAAGCGAAATAGTTTCGTTGCCGCTTGCAACAGCCTCGTAAACCAAAGCGCCGGAAACTGCATATACTCTGACTGTTTCGCCCTCTGCGC
>CALUMI010000024.1 GCA_944321725.1 uncultured Muribaculaceae bacterium | reverse complement strand
TGGTCAGCGTCGAGAAGAAGCTGATAGCCCGTGCCATCGCCCCAGTCCATCTGCACGTCGAGAGTGATGCGGGCATTGCCGTCGGCCACAGCCGCCGGACCCATCTCGCGGATTTTCATCACCGGCGCATGCACAACCGGCTTTCCGCTCCTGCGCATTGCCGACTGCTCCTGCAGCTTCTGCAATCTTGCTTTCTGAAGCCCGGTCAAAGCAGCATCGGATTGTTTATACTTACCCCCCACCACAGAGGATTCGCCTTTCTGCACTTTCGCGGAAATCATTCCGCCTTCCGCCACGACCTTAGGCGGCTCCCCGTAAGGAGTCAGAGCTTTCTTCATCTGCCCGACGGCAACCGCCGACAGCACAAGGGCAGTAATACCCACAGACATGAAGAGTAAAAATTTTTTCATAACAATTTGTTTTAAATTAAAAACTATAATCAAAAGCAAATATATGATGTCAATTTTTCAAATGCAAATATTTTATTACTTTTCTTTACTTTTCCCTTAAAATTTCTTCATTTTATTAAGATTTATCCATAAAAACCGCACAAATCGACGTACAACTCAACAGAAACATCCCCGAAGAAGTATTGCCATTGATACTTTTTGACAAAATGCAACATCCTGTTCCAAATACCGACAATAAGCCATGAAATGGCGGAACTTCATAACACGCAAGCGAAACTATGCCGAAGTTAACAGTGGAATAGCCACGTAGTGGCGACACTGCAACTAACCTTATGCAAGCGGAGCCGACGGCGCAGCTTGATGTGGATGCGCTGTGAAATTTAATTCAGAGCCTCGCAGAGTCTATGAATTACCATGCGTGCAAAGCGCGGCGGAATTGACAGTAGGACAGCCACGTAGTGGCGACACTTCATGGAACCCCATGCAAGCGGAGCCGATGGCGGAGCGCAGCTTGGGGGTGACCACGACTATAAAATCCGGCCTCGTAGAGGTCGCACTCTAATGATATTGTGGACATGGGTGATGCCCTGCCGAGTCGAAGCCGCTACAAGGCGATTGGCAGACAAACAGTTATCGCAAGCCTAAAATCTCCTTTATTGGATTTCCGTAATATTTTTAGACGCTGTTGCAACTTTTCGGGTTGTCAGCACGTCTAATGAGCGAATTACAAAACAAACTGACAGATATGAAATCAGAAATAACCGCATTGACGTTCGCGCTGGCAATCCCTGCATTTTCGCAAAACACCGTGTCAACCGACTCGCTGCCTGCCGTGACGCTCTCGGAAGTGGAGGTGAAAGGCTCAACGATGATAGACAAGAGCGACCGCAAACTGCTCATACCCACCACCGAGCAGACGCGTTTGTCGAGCAACGGAGTTGACCTGCTGCGCAATATGCAAATACCGATGCTCACTGTCGACATCGTGAACGACCAGATAAAGCTCATCGACAACGGCACGCTTACAATCTGCGTCAACGGCCGCGAGGCGAGCATCCACGACGTGAAAGCCATCGACCCGCGCACCGTCAAGCGCATAGAGTTCCACGAAAGCCAGTCGATGCGCTACGGCGGCGTAGATGCCGTGGTGGACTACATCGTGGAGCAGCCCACGTCGGGCGGCAACTTCATGGCCAACGGCAACCAGTCATACATCAAATGGGGAAACTACAACGTATCCGGGAAGATGAATAAAGGCAAGTCGCAGTTCGGATTCTACGGCAATTTTGGAGAACGCTACGGATTCACGCAGTGGCGCGACAACGAAGAACACTACACTACCGCCGACGGAAGGCAGTTCACACGCTCGGAGAAAGGGCTGCCCGGCACGCTGACCTGCCCATGGTACAACGCATCGCTCGACTACAGCTATGCCGACGCCGGAAAAAACATTTTCGTGGCACAACTGCGGCTTAACGGCCGGCCGGATTTGCTGGCGGAATACATCGGCGACCTGTCGAATTCGTACTCTTCAGGCACGCAACACGTCACAGACCGCAGCACACTCGACTACACAAGACCTGCTCTCGACCTCTACTGGCAGCACAATATGGAGGGCAACCAATCGCTGATGCTCAACGTGGTAGGAGGATATGAATACCAGACATCGTCGCACACATACTCAACATTGAACTACGGCACAGGACTTGACAACAGCGATCTGTTCAACAAAATCACGAGCCGCAACTATTCGCTCATCGCCAACGCAAACTACGAGAAACGGTGGAGCGCAGGCAGGCTCACGGCAGGCGTGCGCTACTCGCAGGCATGGGGCGACAACGACTACACGACAAGCGGTATAAACGACAGGACACGCGAGTCGAAAACTCTCATCTATGCCGAATGGTGGCAACCGCTCGGCAACCGGTTCGACTATACTCTGAGCCTCGCCGGAAAGCAACGCTCGTTCCGCATTGTGGGCAATGACCCGACCAACACATTCGACATGATTGCCGCCGCAAAATCGCGCATAAAAATCGACAAGCACAACACCGTCAGGTTGGAATTCTCGACATCGACCGACACGCCCGACGCCAACTCGCTGACAAGCGCGCTTCAGGATTTGGACTAGTTCCAAAAATACCGCGGCAACCCGAATCTCAAGCCTTACCGCAACTACCGCGTAAAAGCTCAGTATGAATTGACGAAAGGCATATTCTTCGGGCGGCTGAGCGGAGCGTTCGACTACTACAAAAATCCGGTGATGGAAGACAAGTATTGGGTTACGGAGAACGGCTCCACATTCCTGCTCAACACGATGAACAACCAACGCAACTACCATTCGTTTGAGCTGCGCGCCACCCTGCGCATTGAAGCCATCCCGCAATGGCTCACCATATCGGGCAACGTAGGCTGGGGACGGCAAATCTCGAAAGGGCTTCGCTACGAGCATACCCACGACGGAATGATAGGCAACTGGGACGTGATGCTCACACATTGAAATTTCTCGCTCAACTATTTCGGCTCAATCAACGAGAAATGGCTATGGGGAGAGACCATCACCAGTTCGGAGAATTTCCAAATAGTAGTACTGTCGTACAAATGGCGCGACTGGAATTTCGGCATAGGCATCTGCAACCCGTTTATGGACAACTACAAAGTGCCGGAAGAAAACCTCAACCGCTATGGAGGCTATTATCGTGAGGGACATCTCGACATGGCAGAAAGCATGCCTTTCATCAGCCTCGCATACAACATCGAATGGGGACGCAAGAACAAGGACATCGAAAAACGCCTCAACAACAACTACGACGGCGGCACAGTCGGAACAACAGGGAAGTGAGGTTATATGGTTATGGGGTTAGAGGCTATGTTAGGCGATTGGGGTAGAGTTCTTAACCTTATAACCCCATAACCTCATAACCATATAACCTTTTAACCTACAACTGATTGTAGTGGGCGAGCGACTTGCGCAACACATCCACCACCATCGCTTTCAGTTCGGGAGGGGCGACGACCGTCACCTTGTCGCCAAAAGAAAGGATTTCCTGCACAAAATCATAAGTGATATACATGCGATAATGGAACAACGAATATCCGTCGCAAATCTGCTCGTCCTGCGAATGATGCAGCGGCAAAGCGCGAAGATATTTTGCCTGCTCGCTGTCGGCTTTCAGCGTGATAAACTTCACACCGCCTTCCGACGAGGTTATACCGAATGAATTCTTAAAAAATTCGGCGACAGTGATACCGGGCATCTCAAATCCGCTGTCGGTAATGGCAATATCGTTGAAACGGTCGAGCGAATATGTCTTTATGCGCCGCTCTTTCGTGTTGTAGCCTATCAGATACCAACGCTGCCTGAAAATCCGCAGGAAATAAGGCTCCAAAACTATGCCTTTTGTAGTAGTGGTGCGGTAAAACGGCGTATAAGAGAACTCCACCTTCCGGGAGTTGCGCATCGCCTCGATAATCGACGGCAGAAATTCCCGCGCCGAAGGCACCTCCTCAAGCATTATCCTGTCGGCAATGGCTGCGGCGTCGGAAAGCATACCGCTTATCGACATGGAATTGATGAGCCATCCGCTCATGCCGCCCTGCTCTTGCGCGTCGGCTATATAGTACTCATAAGTGGCGGAATCATATCCTATCGATATACCGAAAAGCTCTTCGATGGCCACACGGTAGTTATAGAATGTGCGACGTGCCAAAGGCTGCCCGCCTGACAGCGGGCAACTCTGCCAAAGCGCGCCCAACTCGCCGCGCGATATTCTCCCGTAGCGTTGGATTGTTTCAAGCACCCACACGTATTTGTTGAGAAGGCCGCGTGCCATTCTTATTTTTTCTTAATCAACAGACAAAGCCCGGCCACAGTCACAAGCGCGTTGATTATCAGCAGCTCGAAACTTATCTGCCATCCGCCGAACCAAGCCTCGCTGTTGGTCTGCAATATGTAGCATACGACAGGAGAAGCCACACACACCACCGGCACCCAACGGTCGCGCACCTTGCGCTTCGAGGCAAGTCCGAACACAAACATTCCGAGAATCGGCCCGTAGGTGTAAGCGGCAAGATTGTAGACGGCATTAATCGCGCTGTCGTCGTTAAGCTCATAGAACACCACTATGACAATCACCATCAGCAGCGACATTATGATATGCACCAATTTGCGGGTCAGCGTCAAGTCTTTCTCTCCCTGCCTCTCGTTGGCTTTCAATATGTCGACTGTAAAAGAAGTGGTCAAAGCCGTCAATGCGCTGCCCGCCGCCGAATAGGCCGCCGCGATAAGGCCGATTATGAAAATCACGCCTATAAACACCGGGAAATCCTCGCTCCACGCCACTTCACCAAACAAGGCGTCGCCAACCACCTTGCCGTCCTTCATCGGCAAATTGTCGCCGGCATACATATAAAGCAACGTGCCAAGCACGAGGAACAGCCCTATCACGAAAATCTGCACAAACGAGCTTACAATCATGTTTTTCTGCGACTCGCGGAAATTCTTGCAACTCAACGTGCGCTGCATCAAGTCCTGATCAAGACCGGTAGTGGCGATAACCATGAAAACGCCGGCTATAAACTGTTTCCAGAAATAATGCCCGTCATTGGGGTCGTCGAAAAAGAAAATTTGGCTCGTGGGATGCCCGGCCACAGCCGATGGCAACTCAAATATTCCCAAGCCAAGACTTTTCGCTATATAGACAATGCAGCAAACCACAGAAAGCACAAGGCAGAACGTCTTAAGCGAGTCGGTCCATATCAGCGACTTCACACCACCCTGAAACGAATACAGCCATATCAAGGCCACCGTCAGAATCACATTCAATGTGAACGGCATCCCAAGCGGTTCGAACACCAATGTCTGCAAAACAACACAAACCACAAAGAAGCGCACCGACGCGCCAAGCATCTTCGACACAAAGAAAAACCAAGCTCCGGCACGATAGGAGGCCAGTCCGAAACGGTTCTCAAGATAGCCGTAGATGCTCATCAAGTTCATTTTATAGAACATCGGAACAAGCACAAAGGCTACAATCACCGATCCGACGAAGAACCCCAGCACCATCTGCATGTACGAGTATCCCCCGGCAAGCACGGCTCCCGGCACGGATATAAATGTAACACCCGATATGCTCGCGCCAATCATCGCCACGGCAACCATATACCACGGCGACTTGCGATTGCCGGTGAAAAATCCCGCGTTATCGGTCTTGCGCCCGGTTACCCAAGAAATAATGAAAAGCAATACAAAATAAAAAGCTATTGTGGCAAGTACAATCCAAGCAGTATTCATATCGACAGTCTTTACAGTTTATACAGTTAAAATCATTCGGCATAAAGCAAATAAGGCTTACGCAGCTTCTTGAAGTTCTCGACATCATCTTTCCACGTGGCCTTGATCTCATCCGCGCTCTTCCCTTCCTCAATCATTTTGCGGACATCGGCGTTGCCTATCAGCTTCTCAAAAAACGAGGTGAAAAACTTGTCGCCTATTCCGAGATTGTTGTAAGCGTCAATCACATATTCAAGATTTACGCCTTGCTTTATTATTTTTTCATCAGGTATGCCTGTCAAATCCACACCATGGCACAGCTTGTCGAGCAACGGAGGATTTTTCGCGCCTTCCACACTGCGTGGAGTAAAAGAGAAATTGCAACCTTTCATGTCGGGATGGCCATAGATTTGGAAAGGTTTGTCGGTGCCGCGTCCAAGACTTACCACAGTGCCCTCGAAATAGCAGGTCGACGGATACAGGTAGACAGCGTGCATATTCGGCAGGTTGGGCGACGGGGCAACCGGAAGGCTGTAACGCGTGCGGTGCGTATAGTTCTTGCATTTAATCACCGTCAACGGCACTTTCTTTCCGTCTTTCAGCCAACCCTCACCGTTGGCCATATTGGCAATCTCGCCCATTGTCAGCCCGTGCACCACAGGGATAGGCAGCCTGCCCACCCCCGACTCATACTTCATGTCGAGAACCGGGCCGTCGACATACATGCCGTTGGGGTTCGGGCGGTCGAGCACCATAAACTCCTTTCCGTAGACAATCGCCGCGTTCATCAAGTCAATCATCGTGCAATAGTACGTATAATACCTGAGGCCGACATCCTGAATATCGGTAACGATTATATCTATGTTGTCCATCACCTCCTTTTTTGGTGTGCGGCTTTTGCCGTCGTAAAGCGAGGCAATGGGTATGCCCGTCTTCTCGTCCACGCTGCTCGAAACATGCTCTCCGGCATCGGCTTTTCCACGGAAGCCATGCTCCGGAGAAAAAATCGTGGTAACATCTACGCCCTTTTCGAGCATTATGTCGAGCACATGCTCATTGCCGACCATACCGGTATGGTTGCTCAGCAAAGCCACTTTCTTCCCTTTCAGCAGAGGGATATACTCATCGGTGGATTCCGCTCCGACAATCACGGCGGAATTGGCGGACATAACAAACAGTATCGGCAAAAACGCCAAAACAAAAAATTTAATCTTACTCATTATTTTAAGGCTGTTAGGTTTTTATTCAGGGACAAAGATAATGCAAATCGAGTGCAGAACAATCAAACTTGTTTGAAATTGTTTTGCCGAGATGCAGCTTATCTTATCCAAAGATACCGCAAATCGAGTGCAATGCAAAGAGCTCGATCAATTTGCATTGCCGAGATGTAGCTTATCTTATTAGTTTGTCGCCATCGATTGTGTCTGTGCCGGAGTGCGACGGCTATGCCGCCGAGAGCTCCATGAGGCTCATTTTTGACGATATCAATATTTTTTTATGCAAAAAGGGGTGCATTGTCCTATAGACCGCACCCCTCAAATATCCGCTTTCGGCAGACAGTTTTTTATCTTACTACAACTTTAGTGACTTTATCACCGGTTTTCACGATATAAAGGCCGGCAGGAACCTCAACCGTAGCCGCGCCTTCGCTCACCAACGCTCCGCCAACAGTATAAACAGCGGCGTTGTCGCAACCGCAGATTGTGATTTGACCGTTTCCGCCAACCACTTTCACTCCGTCGGCAGCAACCGCCTGCACAGCTCCGTCGGCTTCCTCAAGCGAGAAGTTGCCGGTATTGATGTCAAATGTCACGACATAAGTGCCCGGAACGGTGGTCACGCAGCCATTTTGGCCTTTCGTAAGCGTGCCTTCCCTTGTATCCTCCGCCAAATCAGCCGGCATACCCCAAGAGCCTACCATTCCAAGTCCCTCGAATATGCGCCAGAAACAGAACTCGCCGTCTTCGGGAGCGACCATCACAATCGTACCCTCAAACACACCCGGTGTTTCCGTTAACTCAAGTTTGCCGCTCTCGTCAGTGAAATCCCAATCATTGTTGTTGCCCATCACGTACACACAAGTCAATTCTCCTGCAACTTCCTCTGTGCCCTCAATCAAAAGCGTCGCGCTACCGTCGGCGGCAACTGTGAGAGTGATTGTTTCGCAGTTGTAAGTGACATCACCAAGATTGATGTTGCCACCGCCTGCGGCCAACGTATAGGCCTCGCCCAACTGTGGAACACTGCCATTTGAGCCGTAATTATAAGTCGACCACGAAGAATCGGCAATCTTGAATTCCCCGAACAAAGACTTGTCGGAAAGGGTGTAGGTGCCGTCGCCGTTGTCGTCAAACTCCCACTCAGAAAGGGCATCTTGATCAAGTCCCCAGCTGTTCACCCCCCCCATTAGGTAAATTCCTGACGGGACAGCGTTTGCCACAAAAGAGCACAACGCGAACAGACATACAAACAAAGTAGATTTTTTCATCATAGTTTTAAAAATTTTAAAGTTAAACATATAAATATTTATACCATATTCTTTTACTGCAACAACATTCGTTGAACACATCCCCAAAATTACACCTTTACAACATAAAATCAAAAAATAATTTGATGTTTTTTTGATAATTGCCGTCAACTGTGGTATCTTTGCACCCGAATTTATCACAAAAGGAGTGATGCTCGAGTGGCTGAAGAGGCACGCCTGGAAAGCGTGTATACGTCAAAAGCGTATCGGGGGTTCGAATCCCCCTTACTCCGCAAGCAAGGACGCAAACCGGATTATTGCACGGTCAGCGTCCTTTCTTATAAAACAATGCGGACTAAGCAGCATTCAAAACAGCGACCCGCATTGTTTCCGACATCCGGATTTATTTCAGCAATGGAAGTCGGCTTAACATGTCTTTTATGCGGATAGCCGTGCGTGGCATCGGCTCCGCGACAGTCAATCCGATAAGCTCTTTCTCACGGGCAATATCGTTTATCACACGCACAACCTCAGCAATTTTCATTCCGCCGGGTACGACACCGACAGCCGCGATTATTTCTGCCGGGTCAAGCACATCCATGTCGAAGTGGACCACAACTTTCGACACGCCGCACGATTTGAGCCACTCGCGCACAGCGTCGCTGTTTTCACGCACATCCTCCGGAGTTAAATGCCGTATGCCGTATTGTTTCTGCCTCTCTTTAATCTCATCACGCTCCCAATCGCGCAAACCAACGATCAACACTCTCGACGGCTCTATTTTTGCGGGCAGCATCGAAACAATTTGCGCATCGCCTACCCCCATACAGGAGATAGCGCCATTGCGTGATAACCGCAATAGTCATCGCCAGGCAAAGTAATGTCGGGATGAGCGTCAATCCATACGACAGCCACATCGTCCTTATATTTATCGGCAAGATAAGTGAACGGCGCCACACTTGCGGAACATTCTCCGCCCAATGTGACAATCCTGTCCGGGCCAATTGCGCCCAACATACACAAAGCGGCCTTTGTCTGAGCCACAATCGCCTCCTTGTCCATTATCCCGTCAGTCACTCTCCGCTCCGTCGCGTCGGTGGATATCGGCACAAAGTATGTAGCCCGCCCACTGTCAGGGGCGAGAAAATTTAAAAGTCGTGCGCCAAGACAGTAGCCCATGGAAGCCTGCGCAGGATCGTCCACTTCAGTTATCCATTGGGAGATATTTCCTCCCTGCCATTGCGGATAAACGAGTCTGATTGCATGATTCATTTTATTTTCCATATTGTTTTAACAAGCCAAAGCCTCCGGGTCTTCGACAGATTGGGAGGCTGAAATAAGATTATGAAAAAGATTTGTATTAACTCAATTTATCTTATGAAAAATCATCTAATTTCCATAACATTAGCATCATCCGCAGACTACAATCTGAACGGGATAGGCAAAAAACACCGTACAGGCACCGCGCATCCGTTCTTCTTGCCGACTTTCCATTCAGGCATTTCCCTGATTATTCTGACAGCCTCGCTGTCGAGCAACGGATTGACGCCTTTTATCACCGATATATTGCATACAGAGCCATCGGTGTCGACAATAAAGCTGCACAACACCCTGCCGTGTATACGCCGCTTGTAAGCCTCATACGGATAAACTCTTGTTTTATTGATATAGTTGAACAGAGCCCTGTCGCCACCAGGAAATTGGGGCGGCACATCGACATAGTCGTATTCATAGACGTCGACATAACAGTCATGCGAATGGCGGGTTTCAATATTCACCTTAGAAACCTGCGGCCACGCCGTCGGCAGCGAGAACGCCACGAACAACGACAGAAAAATGATATTTTTTACCCCACTTATCATCTTACTTTTCTCTCTCCGCCTGCAAATTTATGCGGCACGAGCTACCAATGCAATAGCGAAACCGCTGATTTGTGGTTATTTGAATTAGTTTTATGTTTTTTTGCATAACATATTGCAGCATTCTGCAAGCCTGTCCCACACTTTTTAATTATCGGCAATATACTAATCGCAACCGGCTTACGTTATTATTCAGAAAGGGGTACTACATCCCTCACCCTATTTATGAGCAAAAACATAATAATATATATACTAATCGCGGCTCTGACGACTCTCACCGGCATTTCGGCCCAAGACGGCAGAACGGCATACAATTTTCTGAACACCACCGCATCATCCCACGCATACGGGCTCGGAGGGACAAACATATCGATAGTGGACGACGACATATTCCTCTACGAGCAAAATCCCGCGCTGATGGGGCCGGAAATGGATATGCAGTTAGGCTTCAACTATATGCGCTATCTCGGCGGCAGCAATTATGCGGGCGTAAGGTTCGGAAAAGAGGCCGGCGACCACGCCGCATGGGCAGCGGGAATACAATATTTCGGCTATGGGGAGATGAAAAACACCGACGTGACAGGCGAAATACTCGGTACATTCAAACCAAGCGACATAGTTTTCAGCGGCTCCTACTCACACGATTTCAGCAGCTATGTGAGAGGCGGCATCACAATGAAAATGATTTATTCCAACTATGAGCAGTACTCGGCATTCGCAATAGCCGCCGATCTCGGCGTAAACTACTATAATCCTGACAAAGACCTGTCGCTGTCGGCAGTGGCGAAAAATCTCGGCGGACAGGTGAAACGTTTTGCCGAGCACTACGACCGCCTGCCGTGGGACATACAGTTGGGCTACAGCCAATCGCTCAACAACGGGCCGTTCCGCCTGTCGGTGACCGCCGTAAATCTGACGAAGTGGCATCTGCCGTACTACGACAAGGAGAACGACAACGACCCCAACTCCCCGCTTGTCCTGAAAGACAAATTCATCAGCAACCTGTTCCGCCATTTGATTTTCGCGTTGGAATATGCCCCCACAAGCAAATTCTATCTCGGAATAGGCTATAACCACAAGACGAAAACCGACATGACAACCTTCTCCCGGAATTTCCTGTCGGGATTTTCGGCGGCTGCCGGACTGAGAGCCTCGAAATTCAGGGTCGGAATAGCATTTGCCCAGCCCCACATAGGAGGGACAACTTTCATGGTCAACCTTTCAACAAATCTGTATGAGTTCAAACGATGATTGCATTATGGACAACAAGCCTTTGATAACAATAGCATTCGACGGATTTTCCTCGTCAGGAAAAAGCACAATGGCAAAAAGCCTTGCCAAAAGAATAGGATACGCCTATATCGACACAGGCGCAATGTATCGCGCAGTGACGCTCTACTGCATAGAGCACAACCTTTTCGACGGGCAAAAGCTCGACACCGAAGAATTGAAGCGCCAAATGCCGGACATACGCATCACTTTCCAAGTAGAGAAAGACGGCAAAAGCGTCACCTGCCTAAACGGGCGCAACGTGGAGAAAGAAATCCGCATGATGCCGGTATCATCGAAAGTAAGCATCGTGGCGGCAGTGCCGTTCGTCAGGCATGCCCTCGTCAGACAGCAGCAAGAGATGGGGAAAAACAAAGGCATTGTAATGGACGGGCGCGACATCGGAACCGTAGTATTTCCCGACGCGGAAATGAAAGTGTATGTCAACGCCTCTCCGGAAACGCGCGCGCGGCGGCGCTACGACGAGCTAAAAGCCAAAGGCGACACCACAACCACCTACGAGGATGTATATAAAAACGTATGCGAGCGCGACTACATCGACAGCCACCGGGAGGAAACACCGCTGCGCAAAGCCGACGACGCCATAGAACTCGACAACTCCGACATGACAATAGAGGAGCAGGACAAATGGCTCATGGGACTGTATGAACGAACAATCAGTAATCTGAAACGGCAGTGACAACGGTTGAGATAGACAAAGATTCGGGATTTTGTCCGGGAGTGGTCACGGCCATAAGAAAGGCAGAGGAAGAGCTCGAGAAATCAGGCCGACTCTACTGCTTGGGCGACATAGTGCATAACTCCAACGAAGTGGAACGGCTGAAAAAGAAAGGGCTTGTGACAATCACCCACGACGATTTGCGCCGCCTGCGCAATGTCAAGGTATTGCTGCGGGCACACGGCGAGCCGCCGGAAACCTACCGCACAGCCCGCGACAACGGAATTGAGATAATCGACGCCACCTGTCCTGTGGTGTTGAAGCTGCAAAAGCGCATCAAAAAATCATACGGATCCGACAATCATCCGCAAATCGTGATTTACGGAAAGACGGGACATGCGGAAGTCAACGGGCTTGTGGGACAGACCGACGGGAAAGCCATCGTGGTGGAAAGCTCCGGCGATGTCGACAAAATCGATTTCAGCAAAGACATCGTGCTCTACTCGCAAACCACAAAATCGCGCGAAGGGCTCAACGCCATAGAAGAGGCCATCCGCCGCCGCAACCCGAAAGGGATATTCGAGTGCCACGACACTATATGCCGCCAAGTGGCCAACCGGATGCCGAGAATAAGCAAATTCGCCGCGTCGCACGAGTTGGTGCTGTTTGTCAGCGGCAAAAAAAGCAGCAACGGAAAAATACTGTTCGATGAATGCTCAAACGCCAATCCCAACGCAAAACTGATATATTCGGAAGACGACATAAAAAAGGAATGGCTTGAAAATGTGGCGTCAATCGGAATATGCGGCGCCACATCCACACCGCGCTGGCTCATGGCAAATGTGAAACAACGTGTAGAACAACTCCTCGACAAATGACAACAGACAATCAGACATCACACTCACTCAAATTCTTGGACGAGCTGAGGGCTTTCGGCTTCACTCCCGACGAGGAGCAGCGGCTTCGCGATGCTCTCACGTTCCGCACGTTCAAAAAAGGGCACATCATCGACAGTCGCGCCGGAATGCTCTACAACCGTTTCTACATTATTAAAGGCACGGCACGCATCTACTACATAGAAAGCGGAAAAGAGCGCAACTACGCCTTCTCGTTCGACAACCAGTTCATCATGCTGCCTTACTCGATAATGATGAGAAACCACGACATTTTCATACAGTTTCTCGAAGACACCGAAGTGTGCTGCATCCCTTCGCGGGAAGAGCGGAAAAACTATCCGAGCCTGAGCAGCGCAAAGTTCTGGCAATTCATCAACGTGGCAATGATCCACCACATTAGCGAAATGGAGGAATACGTGATTATGCTCCGCATGGATGCCCGCGACCGCTACCATTGGATTATGGAGCGCCACCCACATATATTGGAAACGGTATCAATCACACAGCTCGCCTCCTACCTCAACGTTACAAAAGAAACGCTCTACCGCATCCGCGCCGGAAAATACTAAAACAGTCCTTTAACAAAACGACAATATAAACAATCCCATTATGAAAGCATTACGCAAATTATACTACATTTTGTCGCCGAAATCGCGACGGATAACCCGGCAAATATTCTATTTGCCAATCGACCTGTATGAAACCTTAACGCACAAACGAAATCCGATGATACCGCCACGCGGCAAGATTTTCATAGGGGGGGGTGACTTTACGGCACAAGGAGAGCATATAAAAAACATGCTGACCGAGCTTGCCGGACTAAAACCGGAACACGCCATAATCGACATAGGATGCGGAATAGGAAGAACCGCTGTGGCACTCACCTCATATCTCGACAAATCAGGAAGATATGAGGGATTCGACATTGTAAAAGAAGGCATTGACTGGTGCAACAGGAAAATAAGCGGCAGGTTTCCTAATTTTCATTTTTGGCATGTCGACTTAAAAAACGACCTTTACAACCTTTCGACCTCACAAATGGCCAAAGATTTCACGTTTCCTTATGGAGATGGCGAATTCGACTGCGCGGTGTTGACATCCGTATTCACCCACATGATGCCCGACGATGTGGATAATTATTTGGGAGAAATCCACCGTGTGCTGAAACCCAGAGGAAAATGCCTCGCAACTTTTTTCATTCTCACACCCGAGTCAAAATCGAAAATGAAAGGGAGGGAGTTTGATTTTAAATACTCTTTTGGCAACTACAGCCTGATGAGCAGACAGGTAAAAGAAGCCAACGTCGCGTTTGAGAAAGATTTCCTATACGGCCTGTTCAAGAAAAACGGGCTTTCGGCAGAAAACGTGTTCTACGGCTATTGGCCGGGCAATGCCCCCGGAAAGGCAAAAGATTTCCAAGATGTGGTGGTTTTGAGCAAAGAAAAATAAAGATGATCATTTATTCTCAGTCGAGATTAAAACCAAAGAAGTGCCGTGTTATTGAATCTTGGAATCACGGCACTTTTTTTCAGTCTTTCAAGCAGCCGACAGGCACCACGCACACGCCATCCGCCCTGCGGTAGGCATATCGCCCCACCCCCGTCAGCACCATTAGAAACGACGGAGATTTCATTTTGCCGGAATCTATTTTTTGCGCAAGTTGCTTCACTGAATCCGCCCCGCTCTCAATATTTTTATCTCCGCCGAGTTTTATTTCAACCAAACCATATTGACCGCTACGGAGATGTATTACAGCATCACATTCCAAGCCCGACTTATCACGGTAATGGTACACAGTTCCACCAAGCGAATCCGCATATACCCTCAAATCTCTTATACACATCGACTCGAAAAACAGCCTCATTGTATTTAAATCATTTACAAGATCTTTCGGTCCAAGTCCCAAAGCTGCGATGCCTATCGAGGGATCTGAGAAATAACGGGTATCCGACGTGCGAATGGCAGACTTGCTGCGCAAATTGGGATTCCAAGCCAAAGAATCCTCCAATACGAATATTTTCTTTAAAGCGTTGATATAGGACGATACAGTATCCCGGCTTACCACCTTGTCATTAGCAGATATGTCAGAGCAAACAGTATTAATGGATACCTGCGCACATTGGTTACGAGCCAAAGAACGGAGAATCCGCTTCGCAAGCTCCGCATCACGGCTCACGCCATCGACACGACTTATATCTGAATTAACAACCGCATCATAATAATTGTAAGCTAAATCCAATGCCACATCTTTTTCCACCATTGAAGCTCTCGGCCAACCTCCTCGACATATAAGCCAAGCTATTTTGTCTATGTCAAGCGGATTGACAGAATACACATCATACGCCTGATTTTCAAACAACTTGCCAAGACTAACTTCTCCAACCGATTCGCCGGACTCAAACAAACTCATAGTGCGCATAGTTAGCCACGTAAATCTTCCCGTGCCTGTATGGCTTATCTTATCCGTGTCGGCGGGCACAGCAGAGCCTGTAAGAATAAAATGCCCAACCCCTTCCCTATGGTCAACCTCAAAACGGACAGCATCCCACAACTTTGGAGCAAGTTGCCATTCATCAATCAATCGCGGAGCCGCTCCTTCCAACAATTTTTTAGGCGACAGCGAAGCCAATTCAATATTCTGCTCCACACTGTCGGGATCATCCATATAAACGACACTCCCGGCATGTTGCTCAGCTGTGGTGGTCTTTCCACACCATTTAGGGCCTTGTATCAACACAGCACCCGTACTGTGAAGCCGCCGGCTCAACAATTTGTCTGCTACCCGATAGCGATAATTCTTTTTCATACAGCAACTTATTACCGCACAAATATAGTAATTTCTTTTCTATTCCGCAACTTGGCGCGTTTCTATTCCGCAACTTGGCGCATTTTTGTTCCGCAACTTGGCACGTTTTTATTCCGCAACTTGGCAGAGAAGCATTTTTGCAAACCATTTGCAGAAATTATTTGTTATTTTTGCATTGCAACAGAGAAAGACAGACTATGGCAAAAATCACATTACCAGTATTGGAAATGAGTTGCGTGGTGTGCGCAGGCAACGTGGAGCGCACCGTCAACGAATTGGACGGAGTAGCAACCGCCACAGTCAACTTTGCCGCCAATACAATCACAATAGATTACAATCCTAAAAAAATAGCACTATCCGACATAAAAAAAGCGGTGCAAAACGCAGGATACGATTTGATTATAGAGCAAAGCGACACCGCCCGGCAAGAAGCGGAGAAAAAATCATACACGGCCTTGCGCCGCAAACTGATTGTGGCATGGGTACTCGCCATCCCTGTAATGATAATACCGATGACAGGCGGAAACGAAAAATGGACGGCATGGAGCACGGCGATACTCGCCACTGCCATGCTTGCATACTCAGGCGGAGAGTTTTATGGCAAAGCGTGGAAAATGGCAAAAGCAAAATCGGCCAACATGGATACGCTCGTGGCAATGTCGACATCAGTAGCTTGGCTGTTCAGCATGTTCATCACCATGTTCCCCGATTTCTCTGAAACCCACGGCATGGGACACTATGCCTATTTCGACTCGGCAACAATGATAGTGGCATTCGTGCTCACAGGACGGCTGCTTGAAGAACGCGCCAAAAACAGCACAACCTCAGCCATTCGCAGCCTGATGAGCCTGCAACCGCCCGTCGCGCATAAAATCGACACCGACGGCAACGAAATTGAGATACCAATCGAGCAAATACAGCCGGGCGACACTGTGATTATACGTCCCGGCGGCAGAATTCCTGTCGACGGAACAGTGGCAAGCGGCAACACATTTGTCGACGAAAGCATGCTCACAGGAGAATCCATGCAAGCAGAGAAAAATCCCGGCGACAACATCTTTGCCGGTACAATCAACGGCAACGGCACAATAACGGCAAAAGCCACAAAAAACTCCGGCAACACATTATTGTCGCAGATAATCGACACCGTGCGCGAGGCACAAGGCAGCAAAGCGCCTGTGCAGCGCATAGCCGACGTGATAAGCAAATATTTCACTTTCGCGGTTATCGCCATTGCCTTAATCACACTGTCGGCATGGCTGATGGCAGGCGGCAGCGGATATTTGTCGCACGCCATTGTGTGTGCTGTGTCGGTATTGGTCATAGCCTGCCCATGTGCGCTCGGACTTGCCACGCCCACAGCGCTGACCGTAGGCATAGGGAAAGCCGCCGAAAACCACATACTGATAAAAGACGCAGCCGCGCTTGAGAAGGCTTGCAAGGTGTCGGCCGTAGTGCTCGACAAGACCGGAACCGTCACAGAAGGGAAACCGTCCGTAACATCTTTGCGCTACGATCCGGCAGCAAAAAATCTGCTGTCAGTGCTGCTCGCTGCCGAGAAACAATCGGAGCATCCGCTCGCAAATGAAATTGCGTCACGTCTTGAGTCCGACGGAATAACGCCTGCCGAGATAACCGGGTTTAACGCCATACCGGGCAAAGGCATGACAATGGACTCGTCGGGCAAGCACTTTTGGGCGGGAAGCGCAGGTTACGCAAAAGAAAACGGAGTGACAACCGACACCAACAACGGCAGCACTACCGTATATTTCGGGACCGGCAACAAGCTGATTGCCGAAATTGAGCTTACCGACCGCATCAAGAGAACCACACCCGCGGCCGTTGCGGAAATGAGAAAAGCGGGAATAAAAGTAATTATGCTGACAGGCGACAACGATACAGCGGCGAAATTTGCGGCGAAAGAAGCCGGAATAGCAGAGTATAAAGCCGGAATGCTGCCCGACGACAAAGACAAGGCCGTAAAAAAACTGCAAGCTGAGGGACATACCGTTGCAATGGCGGGCGACGGCATCAACGACTCGCAAGCGTTGGCACGCGCCGATTTGAGCATTGCCATGGGAAGCGGAACCGACATTGCCATGGAAACGGCAATGATGACATTCACCACGTCCGACCTGCTACTGCTGCCGAAAGCGTTATATCTGTCGAAACGCACAATGCGTGTTGTCAGGCAAAATCTTTTTTGGGCGTTTGTCTACAACGTAATAGGCATACCTGTGGCCGCAGGAGCCTTATATCCGGCATTCGGCATCACACTCGACCCGATGTGGGCAAGCGCGGCGATGGCATTAAGCTCGATTACGGTGGTCACAAACAGTCTCAGGTTGAAATTCATAAAATTAAAATAATCATAATCAACACTATGGAAGAAAGAAAATTCAAAACATCAGCAAAATGTATGGGATGCGTAAACGCAATCGCCGAAAAACTCGATAAAACGGTGAGCCGCGAAAACTGGTCGATAGACTTAAATTCTCCAGACAAGATTTTGACAGTAAAGTCAGACGCTTCCGATGAGGCAATCGTCAACGCTGTCACAGAAGCAGGCTTTAAAATTGAAAAACTCTAAACAGCATATCGATATGTTTTCAGGAATAGTAGAAACAGCCGCAAAAGTTGCCGGCATAAAGAAAAACGGCGGAAATATCGACATCACTCTCGAATGTCCGTTTGCCGATGAGTTGAAAATCGACCAATCAGTGGCTCACAACGGCGTATGCCTCACTGTAGTCGACCTGCCCGGCAACGGCACATATACAGTGACCGCCATCAAAGAGACTCTTGAACGGAGCAATCTCGGACTGCTCAAACCGGGAGATTTGGTAAACCTTGAGCGCAGCATGATGATAAACGGACGATTGGACGGACACATCGTACAAGGACATGTCGACCAAACCGCCGTATGCACCGACATAAAAGACGCCGACGGAAGCCGATACTACACGTTCAAATACGATGTAGATCCGGAAATGGCAAAAAAAGGATATGTCACAGTGGAAAAAGGCTCGGTGACCGTCAACGGCGTAAGCCTTACGGTCTGCAACTCGCAGCGCGACAGTTTCCAAGTGGCAATCATACCGTACACATTCGAGAACACAAACTTCAAGACAATCGTGCCCGGCTCGGTAGTCAACATTGAATTCGACATTATCGGAAAATATCTGAGCCGCCTCATGGAGTTCTCAAAATAATCCGTTATGGACAGAATCTACGAACTGATAGAACAGCGGCAAAGCGACCGTGCCTACGATGCGGACAAACCCGTAGAACGGGAAAAAACGGAACGCATCATCGAGGCGGCACGGCTCGCCCCGTCGGCCTGCAACTCGCAACCGTGGCATTTCATCGTGGTCGACGACCACGAGAAATGCCGCGCCACAGCCGCCGCGCTTGCCTCAATGGGTATGAACAAATTTGCCTCGCAAGCTCCGTGCTTCATAGTGATAGTGCAAGAATCCCCCAATTTTACGGCACGGCTTGGAGGATGGATAAAAAACAAGCATTTTCCGCTTATCGATTGCGGAATAGCGGCCTCTTACATCACATTGGCGGCAACAGCCGAAGGGCTTGGCAGCTGCATCATGGGATGGTTCGACGAGAAACGGCTCAAACGCCTGCTCGATGTGCCCGCAAGCAAACGCATATTGCTGGTAGTGGCGCTTGGCTACTCCACACAGCCGCATCGCGACAAATCACGCCGCGCACTCGACGAAATCGCCTCGCATAATTTGTATAATAAGTATTAGCCTGTACAAGACAGCACAGGCAGTGAGAAGCAACGTATAGACAAGCATGTTGCGGGCAGTGGCGCCAAGCAGCGGATTAAGGGCGGCTCCGCTGCTGTGGCGAATCTTATTCCATGTGGCATGGTGCATCACCATATATACAGCAGGAGCAACAACAAAATACCATTCTTCTGCCCAGACAAGAGATGTGAGCACTACAGCGATATAGCCGAAGACAAGATATGCGATGGCAGCCGTTTTCTTTCCGAAACGCACTACGGTAGTACGCTTCCCGGCTTCTTTGTCGTCATCAATGTCGCGGTAATTATTCACTATCAACACGTTTACTCCAAGCAATCCGATGGCAAACGACCCGCAGACCACTCTTAATGTCACTCCACCCGTCTGCAAATAATATGTAAGGCAGACAGGCACCAACCCGAAAAACAGCAGCACAGCCACATCGCCCAATCCCACACGCGACAACGGCACCGGCCCGCCGCTGTAAGCGAGGGCAAACACGGCAATAAGCGCGCCGACAGGAATGAGCTGCCACCCGCCGAACGGAATCAGACAGCATCCCACACAACATGCCAATGCAAGTGTGACGAAAGTGGCACGCCGCATGGCCTCAGGCGAAATATCGCCTTCAGTCACCCCGCGCCGAAAGCCCTCGCGGCCCTTTTTGTCCGAACCGTTTTTATAGTCGTAGTATTCATTGGCATAATTCGACGCTATTTGCGCCAAAACAGCAAAAACAAGGCACAACAATGCCGGCAGCCAACGGAACCTCCCGGCCATCGCCGCATATCCCGAAGCCATCACCACGCCCGCCGACGACACTGGCAACGTATGCAGCCTCGTGGCCTCCTTCCAACTCTTCCAATTCATCTGACCTGTTTATAAAAATAAAGAGGATGTTTTTTACATCCTCTCATTACTCCTTTCTTTTTCTCATAAATTATCCACTCTCTTTCAAGGACTATTTATCCTTCCATATCATTCGATAATTCTTTCATAATACAAATTATTATATATACTTATCAGATTATACTTTCTTACGTAATGCAAAGATATAACCTTGTCTTGGCAAAACAATACCTTTATATCTTTTTTTAATTTGATTTTTAGGACATTTAACATTATCAAAATCCAGTTGAGTCCCCCTAAAAGTAAAACGGGCATCTATATCTTCCGGCAACTCCAAACAAACTCTTAAATCTTTTATTATATATTTAGCTCTTAAACCAAGTATATAGTCTTCATCAAGACTATAAGTTTTCTCACGCGTATACTCCACACTATATTTAGTAGCGCCCCTTAATTTTAAAATTAATTCATGGCAAATATCTCCGTTATCATTATATTCACCTTTATCAATTATATTATAACTACCGGCCCCTTTAACACTAATTTCTGTATTATTTGAATAATCTTTTTTATGTTCCTTTATTGTAGTCCATGTTTTTAACGGATACTCAAACTCATCTGTGGATTCTGCTATCAAATCAAAAGACACATTGTCAGTAACTCTTATTATGTTTCTATTTTTATCAACCCACTCTACAGTTGTATTTATCTCAAAATCATTATAATAACTTACCTCATCCTTAGGCAAATAATCATTGACCACTTTCAATAATTCTTTATGTATTGTAGGAAATTTGTTCTTAAACAAAACTTTAGAAACTGTTTCCCACAACTGTGATATATCGTTCCTCTGCTCAAGGAATTCTTTTCCATAAATTATATCTTGCAAATCTTTTTTAAAGATTCCAATAAATTGAGCAGCATTGGTTACAAAACCTAATACCACTCCAATTACCAATACATCTGCCACTTTTATGGCAATTTCTCTCCAAACAGACTCATGTTCCACAAAAAAATAGCCACAAGCATACAACAATATCCCTACAATAAGGAAAATCCATGCAAGACTTCTCCTAAAATTCACACTTGAAAATACTTCACCGACACTCATCTTTATCTATGTTATTATTAATACACAAATATAGCAAAAGGGGTGTACAATACAAAGAACTTGTCCGATTTGTTATGCCGAGCCGCACCCTATATCTTAAAATATAAAAAACAATATCAAAAAGCTGCATCCTCAGCCATTCGCCCATAAAGCGGTCATAGACTATATAACCGGAATCCGACCGATACACCAATTCATTATCAACCAATTTCTTCAATGCCGCGCTCACGCTGCTTGCCGCCCGGAGTCTGTGCCTTCCGATAAAGTCACCGGCCAACACTTCCTTTACGCAACCTTCACAAACGATAGCTTTCAACAAATGAATCTGCCCCATAGAATAGCCTTTCAACAAATCTGAATACAAATAACTCAACTCGGAAACAATCTGTTCAACCGCATATCCAACCAAAGAATTGTCAACATCGCAATTATATCCGTACAAACGGTTGAGAACACATTGCACATACCAAGTATGACCTGCAAATTTATCATACACAGCGTCAAACACATCCTCAGGAAACCGTGTGCCATGCTTTTTAAAATAATCTGTCGCGAATCGGGAATATTCCGCGCGTTCAATACTACCGATAGTAAGCAATTGGGTACTTTGATAAAATGGCTTTTTCGACGATATAAACATTTCTTGCATGACATGTTGCCGGCTGCCCGCGAAAATAAAGTTTATATTCGGCAGAAACTGAATATATGAACGCAACAATGCCTCCACCCCATTTTCCGGATACTCGACAATCTGCTGAAACTCATCTATGGCAACATAACAACGTTTCTCTGAAGATCCAAGATACTCAAATATTTCTTTCAACGTGTTATTCTCCTCAGAGGGAGCAACATCAACCGTCACTTTAGGCATACCTGTCAACTCATCAAAAGTAAAAACCGGACGGCAACTACGGATAAATTTTCCTATGCGGCTCAATGCCTTTTGGGGAGCAGAATCCAATTTTCCCAATACCGTATTTGCCAACAGCCGTACAAAATCGCCCAACGATTGTGTAGAATAGATATCCATATACAATGTGACAATATCCGGTTGCCGTTCGCGCAAATGATAAAACACATGACGAATCAACCCTGTTTTACCCATACGGCGTGGCGCTATCAAAGTTACATCACGTCCGTTGTGGAGAGCATCGATTATTTTTGCTGTTTCCTGCTGACGGTCACAGAAAAATTCAGGGCTGTAATACCCTGATATCAAGAAAGGATTGTTTGCTTAATCATATTACAATTTTATCGTTACGTAATCATCGTAACGAAAATATAGTAAAGATTGAGAGAACTGCAAATGAATTTATTCAAAAGCGATGGCACAGACTACACAAAACATCGACTAAGCTGCGAGTGCGGCTTGGGGGATGAAAATCATATACCTGTCGGCCTCATAGAGGCCACACTCGTTTTAGCGGACAGCAATAATAAAAAAACTTGCGCTTTTCACAAAGAGCAAGTTCCTGTTGTTCAGTCAATAATAACAGCCGCAGAATGCAGCTGTCTGCCTTCCTGACAGCTATGCTGCCGGTAATTAGTTGAAAGTCTGAAAGTTGAAAGTTTAAAATGGCAACTCTACAAACTTTATGAACTTTATAACTTTACAAACTTGATAAACTTTACAAACTGCCATCAATAGTCATACGGATCAAGGTCGATGCGGAACGCCCGGATGCGCAACTCTTCCGTCCGCAGAGCATTGCCACCGGCAGGATACATGCTTCCAGCCTGCTGGTCGCTCGGTCGCGAATTGCCGTTGCCGTCAATCAAAACAGCCCGTGCACGGTAGCCATTCTCTCTTTCAAAAATACCCGATCTTTCTTTTGCCGCAGAAGCCGACCAATAGTAATTCTCCTGAAACTCCGGAAAAGTCAAATAGTACTCCTCCAAAGCATATTCCATCTGCCTGATTGCCGGAAGATACCACTTGCTGCTGTTGCTTTCCACTACTCTGCTGCTACCAATTGTTTGATTTCTGTATTCGGCAGGAACACAGCCTTCATTATTGCGTTTGTTCTTATTATGACAATATTGGAATGCCGATCTCGGTTTATCATTCAACGTCATCACTGCCTGCGTAGGATCAACATCCGATACCACGTAGCTCGTATAAGCTCAACCGTCAATGTAATTATTAAACGAAACCTGATAAAACGAAGAAGTTGGAATCCATCCGGTTGTCGTATCATACAACAAACTTCCAATTGCATGAGATGCGAGATCAGAGCCGTCTTCTGCCCATGGCAAACCGTCGTAAACCTGCTCCGTGCGATGCTCGTCTAACGGGTCGTAGTGGTCAAGATACTCCTCTATCTGCTCCATGTATCCCGTATGAGCTGTACCTGTTCTATCCTCTCCTTCATAATAAGTAAACCTAATCAAGGGCAACTGTGTCAATGTCATCGTCTGCCGGCGTTGCTCCACACCACCTTCCTTATAAATTACAGTCACAGAAGCTGTGCGGTCGGCAAGCACAAGGTTTTCATCCACATAGAAATACACACGGTCGCGCGAGTTTTTCACAGTCACATGCCCGTCGTTGGCATTGTTCAGACTGTCGACAAGCGTGGTGGTGAACCAACTGCGCTTGCCGTTGCCCGCCGTATAAGGCCCGGTGGCAAGCAGGCGGTTGCCTGACTCGACAGAAGCCGTAGACACGTTTGCCACAGTGCCGTTTTCCATATCCGCCGCAGGTACAAGCTCCATGGCAATCCATTCGGGTATTGTACGGTATCAGGAGTTTCGCTCCCTGCCGGACATTCGCCGAGTATCACCTCTATCGAAGGATCGTTGGCGGAATCGTAGACTGAAGTGCCGTTATTGTCGCCAAACATATACACATCCATCGGCGTGACGCAGAAATGCGCGTCAAGGTTGCGCTCGCGCAGAATGGCAAGGTAGTAGCTGTTGTTGCCGCTTTCATGCACATTGACACGAGCGTCGAACGTGACATGAAAGGGATTGGTGCCAACTTGTGTCAATCCCTTAATGGTTATGTCGTTTTTATACTGGTGATTGCGCTTCACGCTGAAATCGTCGGTATGGTTAGCACCGAGATATAGTGTATAGTCCACACTGTAAGTTTTATTGTTGCTGTCCGTATAGTAAGTATGCAAAACTATATTGGCGGCATTTTCCTTGTCGGCGAAATACGGCTTATAGTTCTGCCGCTTGTCGGTAATGGTTGTTTCCCCTGTTATCTCATTGTATTTTTCCTCATACACCCCGACAGGATAATCGCCGTCCGTCTCTACGCCATCAGGCCACTGCGGTTTTTGTTTCTCCTGAATGTTCTCGAACATATAGAACGAAAACGATATTTCGCCGTTGCGGTTGTAAATCACCTGTTGCAGCGATGTGTTCACTGTGGCTTTGCCGTCATCGCCAAGCGGACCTGTCACACGGGTACCATTGTCAAACGTTTCCGGGTCGCCGAATGTAGCCTGCTTTGGCAAGTTTACGGCTTCCCAAGTCATCATCGCCAGCCGCGGCAAATTGTTGTCGCCATCGTCTGAATTAATCTGAATTTTCACATCCACACGCGCCATCAGAGAGTACATCTCCACTTCCGCGTAGTTGCTGCTCCTGTCGGTAAGATCAACTCCTGAAAGTTTGCCAACCATTGGCAACCCGTCGCCCACTCCGATTGATATCTCATCGCGACGATAAACAATGTTCTGAAGATCCTCCACTCTGCTGATATTCGCAGGACGCACAAGCCCGTTGCCTGCATCCACCGGCTCGCCGAAATAATGGAGAGCCTCCGCTTCACTTATGTTAGCCACTGCATAGATTGTCACACTGCCGGCCTGAGGATTGGAAGTCACGGCAGCCTTGTCGATTTTCAATGTTGTTTCTCCCATGCTCAGCTCCGCATAGCCGGCAAACGGGCTGTGGTCGTCAGAATCGCCCACCGTCACCTTGTCGTCCAACAAATTGCCGTCGGCTCCGAAGAAAAACACGTAGAGCGTGTTTATCCTCTTTTCATCGTCGTCTTTCGGGTCGCTCGCGCGGGTGACACTGACCTTGTCCATCGGGTCGGTCACGAACTCAAGCGTCAGCCCGTCGCCCTCAACATTGGCCGGACGAAACTCACTGTCATCGTCCTGGCAGGCGCATAACCCCGCCAACAATATGCAGACAAAAAGCAATTTATGGAATATTGTTGTTCTCATCGCTATCCTTATTTTATTCAAATACTACATCATCATTGGTTTCATCGCCATCGTCAGCCTCGCCGTCCTGCCATATATCGCCGTTGGCCTGTATGAAATCGATGGTGAAAGCGTCGCCAACGAAATCCAATCTCGCCACATAGCGGGTACCAGAACGGAACGTAAACGTGGCAGGCCGTGTGAAGGCCTTTACCGTCCAATCGGAAGGCTCAGCATCGCCATTATCCCAAAATTTATAGTGTATCACAACTTCCAACGGCTCATAACCATTCTCATCATTGGCCACCGGGCCAAGCGACTGGTTCTGTACTCCGGAAATAAGCATAACATGCTCTCCACCTATGGGATTTTGAGAAGAGACTACCGACACATTCTCAGGGTCATCGTTGGTCAGATCCAACACTTCGCCGGCACCGCCGTCGTAAACGACATAAGTGCCTGTATACACGTCGCCGGGAGAAGCGGACGGACTCTCATAAGTCACTGTGGAAGTAGTGGCATCGATTATCAGCCGCTTATAGAATGTGCCGCGCAGCTCCACCTTGTTGACAAGCAAATGGCGTGTGCTGTAGTTGTTGACCACGAACCCCAAGCCTGTAAGCACATGGCGAAATGTGAATTGTAGATTGCCCTCGCTCTTGCGCCGGTCATAGAGCGCGGCAAGCATGGCATCAGGCGTTGCGGAATGGTCAAGCACAGCAGCAAGGCTTGTTCCCGTTTGAGGCATTGTGAACGTCAATCGAGGAGCGCCGACATTCACAGGGCTACCGCCAACAAGGATGTCATCGCCTTTCTCATTTTTCATCGTTCCGGGTATTTCCACCTCGTAAGCCCCGTCATAAGGATAATAAGCAAAAAAAGTATACCTATAATTGTCAGCGTTTGTCACACTTGCCACATCCTCACCATCGAGTCCTTTGCCATTAGCATACCAATATTTTATATTTTCGTATGAACATGGCCCATCCGATTCTACTGTGACACGCTGCCGGTTGAACACCGACGGCGGACAATATTCACGCTTGGTAAGCCAATTACCCGCACCGGAATTATAGTTGACAGTTGTCGTACCGACCGTATAGGCAAGGCAATAGCCTATCACGCCGAATGATTCGCTCGCCTCAATGGCATCCTTGAACGTGCTGCGCGTTTCGACACTCATCGCCGGAGTGCCGAACACAATGGCACCGTCAGGCTGCGCAAGTCCGCCGCCGGGCTCTTCGCTGCACGAGGCCAATGCCACAAGCGTAACTATCATGACAGGAATAATTTTTCTCATATCCTTATTTTTATCCTTGCTTAAAAAACACCATATCACACCCTTATTCCACCACGATGATTCCACCGGTGGCATCGTCCCATGCCGTCACCGCCGGCTTGTCAAAAATTATCTGATTGCCATATATAACAAACGTGTAGCGATAGCTGCGCCCCGGCTCCCATCTGCTGACAGACCCGGTTGCCGGCAACTCGTAGGCAGCCGACAAATCCGTCGACGCGCCGGCAGGACGGTAGCTGACGACAAACTCCATACCGGTAACCGGCTGCGGAATCATCAGCCGACTGCTTATGACATCGGTATTTGTGCCGTTAAGTTTTACATTGCTTGCGGAAAAGCCGCTGCCAACAGCAACATTGCTCCAACCCGCAGAGCTGTCGTAATCGCCTGTTTCGCCGACACCTCTCAACGTTACGCTGTTAATCGTCACATCGCCGTTCTCTGCCCGTCCGGCGATACTCACCCGGCAAAGCAGATGCCCGAAAGTGAATGCCACCGGCGAAGGCTCGCCGCTGGCGTAAGTGACCGTCCGGGTTGCGGTCATCAGGTCATGGTTGTCCTTAACATTATAGTTGTCGATTCTGAACACCGGCCCGCCTCCGGAGAAATCGACCGAAGAGCCGGCCAATCCCGACGGAAAAACAGCCGCAAAATCATAGTCGGCCAATTCCCAATAGCGGGGATTTTCGTAGGCCCACGACAATCCGTCGGCAGTCGACACGGGGACTTTGGAAAACACCTCGACCGGATTACCCGTACCGTTGGAAAGCGTTCTCCGCGCCCACACATCGAAAGCGTCGCCCGCCGAGAAATCGTAAACCGGGCCTGTAGCCGAGCGCGTGACCTGCGTGGTGAAGCCTATCGCTGCCGCATCCAACTGCGGCTCGCGGCTCTGCTTGTCGGCACAAGCCGTCAGCATCACAGCCAATAACGCCACCGATAATATAGTTTTTTTCATCTCTGTCATTTTTTATTTGTGCCCGCAAAGGGAACATTCAACCCCTTGCAAGCTGCCGATTCAAGTATTACGGCTTGATTTGTTATTCTCCGAAAACAGGCATATCAACATCGCCGGCTTCCGAATAGTCAGACCATCCGTTGACTGTAGGATCGCCGAACACGATAGGATAATGCTGGTTATCCGGGTCGATGTTGTTGATATTCAATTTAGCCACATAGTTGTAGCGGTTGCCTTTCGCCCATGCAGTGGTGGGCAAAGTCGCGGTAAGTGTCTGAGTGCCGTCGACAAGCACGCCGCCCTCAACATATTCGGCTTTAGCCTTGAACTCTACAACAAGGCCGTCAGTGAACGACTGCGGCACAACTATGATTTTGTCGCTGCTCTTAGTGGCTCCGTTGATAAGCTCAGCCACGTCACCCATGTCGTAATCCACAGTACTGCCTTCCGCCATTGTTCCCCATATTCCTGATGTGTAAGAAGCCTTGTTGGGAACAGCTTTCAATGTGATGTCAGACACTGTAAGTTTCACGTTGTCGCCAAACTCGCTCTCAAATGTCAGCTTAATCATGGAAAGGATATGGCTGAACGTGAAGTCAACAGTACCGGCAGCAGAGGCATTGACATCAGATTTTGTAACAGCGGCAGCCTCAATCAAATCCACAGAGCCGTCGGTAGCGACAAAATCCGTGAAATTAACGCCATCGCCGTCCGAATCAACCGAAGTTGTAGTACCAACAGGAAGAGCAGGAGCATAGGCATTGAACACATAAATCAAACCATCGGTCCAATAACGAGTATCGGCATAAGTCCAAGTAGTTCCGTCTGTAGAAGTCACCTCAACATTGTTGAACTCATTTGTGTAACTCTGATTATTCTCCAAATTGCTGCCACCGAAAACAAAGAACGAGCGGATGTTGTCATCCGTGATTTCAGAAGCGGCACGGGTGGCATTGCCCACAAAAGTGTCGCCAAAGGTGATAGTGGCAGTTTTGGGCATCTCCACAGTTTCTTTCTCAGAGCAGCTTGCGAGGGTCAAAGCAGCGCAAGCCACTAAAAATAATTGTTTTTTCATTTGAATAAAAAATTAATTAAAAATTAAACATATATGTTTCAGTTCAAAGTTTATCCATTATGTTGTCAGCCGCGCTGACAGGTTATGGGTTAAGGGTTAGTGGTTAACCTATAATCCTTAACCTGCCACAACAGTGGCAATAACCTTTAACCTGTGGCGTCAGCCACATTTTACAACGGCAACGGTATATCCTCATACTCGCCCCAACCGTTGACATCGACATCGAAACCCGAACCTCCGGCAGTGCCTTCAGTGTCGGATATCTCAAGACCCTCAACCACAATCACCCCACCGCGCGGCTGCGACCGCATTTGGGACGTGACATCCACATCGAAACTTTTCAGGTTTCCGTTTGTCAAACGCACCTCAAGATTGAGATTATAGGTTTCGCCGGAGCGAAATACGGCAGATTGAGCCGCCACACCGAACGACATCACACGCGCCTCCGCACCATAGTCGGTAAGCTCACAATCGTAGAGCAACGTGACCGCGTCGTCCGATGTGCTGCCGTCAAAGAGATAGACCGACCTCGCCATTCCCGACAAAGCTCCGCGCGCCAAAGCCACATACTCCCTCCCCGACTTAAACTCATAACGCACATAATAGGTATAGACCAACGGCTGCATAGTGACCGGAAGCTCATCCGGCTCAACGGCACGCACAGCCGTGTAGTCGGGGACATAGCATGAATAAAGCATGTCGGGAGGATTGACCGTAATCTCACCGTCGTGTCCCTGCGCAAAATATGATGAGCGTGTACGCGTGCGGGTGGTGGCAGAGGCAGAAGCCCACGAGTCGACATCGTTGAACACGATATATTCCGTATCATTGTTATATAGCAAAAACGCATGATTGCCCTCAGCGAGCGAAACTATTCCGCCCTCAGCCGGTATGTTATGAATGCGCACATTGCCGCTTTCCTCATAATTGACCACGCGCAAGCCTGAAGGCATGCCAGGACGCAAATCATCATAATCCACGCCAAACTCCTCATCCCACGACTGCTGCCAATCGGTAAGAGTGTTGTCGCGCTCCCATTCAAGCACCCACTCAGGCTGCTTGTGTACCTGTATGCGCGTGCCGTGCAGATTATGGTCGTAGCACAAATCCTTGCGGCAGCCTGCCAACGGCAGCATTGCAATCACTACAGCCGGCACCGACATTTTCCTAATAGTCATACTTCACCCCTCCTTCCCTTTTGTCAGGCCAAAATCGCCACACCAATGAAAATTTCAATCTCACAGGTCCGAAATAATTTATTTTGGAAGTCTGTTGGTACACATAATGCCCGTCGACAGGCAGATATTCCTGAAACCGCGTGTGCATGTAGCCCACGCCCACTTCCGCGTCGAACGACAGATGCCTCGACACCGGAAACATGTATCCGTAGCTGAGAGCCGCCATCTGTCCCTCTCCGCGATAACCCCGCTCTCCGTTCTCAAGGTCGTACCAGCCTTGCCCGCCGAACAGCCCGACATAATGCCCGTGCCACGGCTTCTTTGTCTTAAACCAATAGCGCACCTCAGGGCTGATTACAGCCAACTGGTAGTATCGATGCCTACCGTCGTTGTGCCACCATGCCATTGTCCCTTCTATGGCCACCGACCAACGGTCGTTGATACGGTATTCCAACTCTATGTCGGGGGCAAGCAAAGCATCGTATATCATATTTGTTTTCAATGCCATCCGCTCAACAAATTGATCATCGACGACAGGCACCTCATCCATCTTGGGGGTTTCCTGCGCTGAAACATGCTGCAGCCTTATCGTATCTGACAGTTGCAAAGGCACGGTAGCAGGTTCGGGTACAGGCTTCGGCAAAGAGTCAGCAACAATCTCCGGCGCAGAATCCGGCAAAGGGTCGGCAACTTTCTCAGGTACGGGCTTAGCTGTCGGCACAGTGTCTTTCGGCTCTTCCCCAACCGTCACACCGGGCATTGCAGGAAGGGCTATCTCCACACAACGCAAATCGGCAAACATCCGGGCTTTCATATAATAATACGGCTTGCCATTGTCGAGCCAAAGCAGCCGTCGCTTCTTCTGCTCCACAACACGCCCACCCGACATTATCACCTCAGGCACGCTGTCGAGTATATTCAGCACATGCTCCCTGCCGGGCATCCCGTTGTCGCTTGCCACCAAGTCCCTCAGCTTGGCATAGTCGATACCTCTCGACGCTATTTTTGCCGTCGATTCCTCTACAGCAAGCCGGCGGACAATATAATTCTTAAGATTGCGGGCACGTTTGAGAGCCAACCGCTGATTCAAGTCATATAAACCGTTAGGCGACGTGCTGCCCGCCAACTCAAAAGTCACGGCAATGCCATGCGAGGAAAGACCGCGCACGTAAGCGGCAACAGAGTCAAGAACAGCGCGGTTATCCTCAAAATTCTCATCGACAACCGACATGCCGTCCCCGAAATAAACAATAAAAGTAGCGGTGTCATCAGAATTGTTTCCACGTAGCACAATCGGAAACAACAACATCGTCACACACACCATCAACCATTTTTCCTTTTGGATCCACTTCTTAAGGGTGAAACTCATACAATATTTTTATCCACTTTTACCCCCCCCCGAAATCTTAATCTTTCGTATTAATTCAAAAAGAATGTATCATTTATATAAATTAACAACTGTTCCATAAAAGCCGCGTTATGCGGCGGCACTCCATAGCACCACATGCAAGCGCATAGCAGCTTGGGGTGACAAGCACATAATAACAACGGCCTCATAGAGGCCGCAATTGAAATAAGCCTACCCACGGGCTTAACCGCCACGAGCCGACATCGTCGGAAAACAAGATTGACCCGGGCAACAACAAAAAAACGGGGATAAGCAAAGCCTATCCCCGCCATACCGGAATTATCCGGCTCTATATGCTAATCTTCATTAAGATTTACGCGTTTGAACGCTGTAACCGTGAGTTCCGGATCAACGCTCTTCAAATATTTCTCGATAGAGAATTGGGCATCCATGATATACTCCTGCTCAAGCAAACAAGACTCTTTGTAGAACTTGTTCAAACGTCCCTGCGCAATCTTGTCGAGCATCTCCTCTTTCTTGCCCTCCTGACGAGCTTTTTCGCGTGCAATGTCGAGTTCTTGGTCGACAATATGCTGCGGCACGTCGTTGCGGCTCACAGAAATAGGATTCATTGAAGCCACCTGCATAGCCACGTTACGGCCAACCTGACGCTCTACCGGCTTGTTGAAAGAAACGATAGTTGACAGTTTGTTTCCAAGATGGTCGTAGCAAGTTGTACCCTCGCCTTCAAGACACTCGTAAGCGCCAAGCTCCATCTTTTCGCCTGTCTTGCCAATCTCCTCAACAATGAGTTCGGAAACAGGAAGACCGTTGATGACAAGAGCCTTAACCTCGTCGAGCGATTTGGCTTTAGCAGCCATAGCCGCGTCGAGAATAGACTTGGTAAGAGCCACAAAGCCCTCATTCTTGGCAACGAAGTCTGTTTCACACTTAAGCGCAACAATAGCGGCAAATCCGTTATCAGAAGCCGAAAGCACACAGCCTTCCGACGCTTCGCGGTCTTCGCGCTTTGCAGCCACGGCCTGACCTTTCTTGCGAATGATCTCAACAGCCGCATCCATATCGCAGTTGGTTTCTTCCAACGCTTTCTTACAATCCATCATGCCTGCCCCTGTCAGTTTGCGGAGCTTGCTGATGTCGGACATTGAAACTGCCATATTCTAAATAATTGTTTTTTAGTTGTTATTAATGATTTACTCAGCAGCCTTCTCCTCTGCGGCGGGTGCCTCTTCAGCCGTTTCTGCCGGAACTTCTACTTTCTCAGCCGCGTCAGATGCCGCTTTGCGGATGCGACGGCGCTCACGCTTCGGAGCGGCAGCGTCTTTCTCCTCGCCGTCGGCAGCAGGAGCGTCAGCCTTTTCTGCTTTGCGCTCTTCCAAGCCTTCAGCCATTGCCGCACACACAGTGTCGAGCACTATTTCGATAGATTTTGACGCGTCGTCGTTGCACGGGATAACAAAATCCACAACATCCGGATTGGAGTTCGTGTCAACCATTCCAAACACCGGAATACCAAGACGGTTAGCCTCAGCCACAGCGATATGCTCTTTCATCACATCGACAACAAACAAAGCCGACGGCAGACGGTTGAGGTCGGCGATAGAGCCGAGGTTTTTCTCCAATTTGGCGCGCTGACGAGTGATTTGCAGACGCTCGCGTTTCGAAAGATTGTCGAAAGTGCCGTCTTTAGTCATCTTGTCGATGCTTGCCATTTTCTTCACAGCCTTACGGATAGTAGGGAAGTTGGTGAGCATTCCGCCCGGCCAACGCTCTATTACGTAGGGCATGTTGATGGCAGAAGCCTTGTCGGCAACTACCTGTTTAGCTTGCTTTTTCGTAGCCACGAAAAGCACTTTTTTACCCGATTTAGCGATATTTTTAAGAGCCGCAGCCGCCTCTTCGAGCTTAGCGGCAGTCTTATAAAGGTCAATAATGTGGATACCGTTGCGCTCCATGAAAATATACGGAGCCATGGCAGGATTCCATTTGCGTTTCAAGTGGCCGAAATGGCAGCCTGCTTCCAATAACTGTTCAAAAGTTGGTGTTGACATTTTTCTTTTTATTATTTGTTTACATTCTACTTAATACAATCGCCAAGTAGCTCCAACGCCCGCGGCGCAGGCAAGTCTTGACAATTTGGATACTAAACACTAATTGTAAATCCGCCGGTAAAACATTAACGTTTACTGAACTGGAATCTCTTACGCGCTTTCGGACGACCCGGTTTCTTACGCTCTACCACACGGGAATCGCGAGTGATGAATCCTGCGGCGCGCAAAGCCTGCTTGTCGTCAGGATTGATTTTCACCAATGCGCGCGCTATGCCAAGACGCAAAGCCTCTGCCTGACCGGTGAAACCGCCACCTATCATATTGACGGTGATATCGTATTTTCCGAGAGCGTCAACCGTGTTCAACGGCTGCTTTACAATATATTGAAGTATAGGATTTGGAAAATAGTGCTCCAATGTGCGTTTATTGATAGTGATAACGCCTGTTCCCTCTTTCACAAAAACACGGGCGATCGCTGCCTTACGGCGGCCTACTGCATTAATCTGTTCCATACTTCCGAATTATTTAAGCTTGTTGATGTCGATTACTTTGGGATTCTGAGCCGCATGCGGATGTTCCGGACCGTTGTACACATAAAGGTTGCCAATCAAATGGCGGCCAAGACGGTTTTTCGGAAGCATACCTTTCATAACCTTCAAGAACAGAGGATTTTTCCCCGCCTTAAAATGCTTGTTGAAAGATTTCTGCCTCAAAATAGCCGGAGTGGCCTCACGCTGTCCGCCGGGATACCCCGTGTAAGAAAGATAAATACGGTCTGTCCATTTCTTGCCCGTCAACGCTATCTTGTCGGCATTGATGACAATCACATTGTCGCCACAGTCCACATGGGGAGTGTAGCTCGGTTTGTATTTTCCGCGAAGCAATTTTGCGACTTTAGCGCAAAAACGACCCAAAACTTGGTCGGTCGCATCAACTACAACCCATTCCTTTTGAGCTGTCGCAGCATTAGCTGAAACTGTTTTGTAACTTAAAGCATCCACTTTTTAATAAATTGATTAAAAGTTAATTACACAAATTATGCCTCCTGTATCCGCCCGGCCAAAAGCTTCAACAGCGACACAAAAACGCTAATTTTGGATATAATCGGACTGCAAAGGTAAAGCATTTATTTTAAAAATCAAACACTTGCGCAATTTTCCTCATCATTTTTTGGAGGCCGGTGTGTCGAGTGCGGCCTCTATGAGGCCGAAAGGAAGGAGAGCAGCCATACCCCAAGCTGCGCTCCGCTTGCATGGGGTTAAAGCTGTGTAGCCGCCAAGCGGCTGACATCGTCATAAAATATCAGCTTATTACATTCCATACCACACTTTTAGCGTACAATAATATAAGCAACAACCACGTCACAGCACAACACTTGCAATCAGTCGCGACGAATGGATGGCTTTGACACTGAAACAGGCGCAGTAGCCACAGTCCCGGCACAAGTCACTATCGTGGATGAGCTGCCGCGCCACGGCAAAGACTTATTGTAACGCTTATAGTCCAATACTATCACACTGTCAGTACGCATTGCCTGAAAAATACGCCTGCCAACCTGCTGGTCGGTGGTGGAGAAACGCACCGAAGCCGTATCGAACGGCGAGTCAGGAACAAAAACTCCCTCATAAGAGTCAAACATAATTCCGGATTTCTCAAACGAGACCACATAGCCGCGCATCACCCCTTCGGAAGCCGCCGGCGCGAAGAACAACGACCGCACAACAAGCACGACGACAAGCAACCCGACAACCGACAGCCCCACTTTCAAATAAATGCGCTTACGCCTTTGTCCGCCGGACACAATGAAATCGTCCTCAAAATCATCGTCATCGGAAAAGCCGGAGGAGCCGCTCTCACCCGGCTGCTTTGCTTCGGCGGCATCAGAAGCCCGCGCCGGGTCAGTCCGGCTGTCGTCTTTCCTCACACCGTCGTCATTGTCATCAAAAAAATCGTCCAACCGCAATGCCATAACCCACTATTTCCCCTTTCCTATATTCTTTTTAGGCTTGTCAACACACACATATATATATGTATATATTCCAAGCAATATCAACAACAATGTCTGAGCTCCCCACACAAGCATGGCAAACGCCGAAGCCCTCGCGTCAGGACTATCGAACGAGAAGTTGCCGACACCGTAAAGCGACAGCCCGAATATCACAGCTATATGCCAAGCGCCCAACCCCCCGTTTGTAGGTATTCCCATGCTTATGCTGCTCAGCACGAAGCACACCAAAGCGCATACAATACCCAAACCGGAAGTGAAGTCAAAAGCAAAGAAGCAGACATAGAGCTGAATGAAATAGCAGCCCCATATAAGCACTGTATAAAGCAGAAACATCCACTTCCCCTCCATCTTCGCAATGGCCGCAAACCCCTGCCAAACATTTGCCACCATATCTCTTACCCTGCACACCAACCTGTTGGACGAGCCAAACCGGAACAATGCCACTACAGCGACGACAGCGATGGCGCACCCCGCCCACAGATAAGGCGAAGTCAGCAGGTTCCACAATCCGTCTTTCACCTGCGGAAATGTGGCAAAAAACTTATCAAAAGCCGGACCGGCAAGCAAAACAGCCACAACCGTCAGCACGAGCACCGTGACAGTGTCGCTAAGACGGTCGGCCACCATAGAGCCTACCACTTTAGTAAAGGAGGCATTCTGGCGGCGGGCTATATAACCGCACCTCCACACCTCGCCAAGACGGGGGAATATCAGATTGACAGCATAAGTGCCGAATATCGACACAACAACGGGAGCCGCAGGCACATCGATGCCTATCGAGCGCAACTGCAAACGCCAGCGAAGCCCTCTGAAAACATGGCTGAAAACACTGATTGCCAACATCAGGAATATCCATCTGTAATTCACGTCATAGCGCAATATCTCACGCATCTCGGCGACATCCACATTATTATAGAGCCAATAAAACAGGCATACGCCTATGGCGATAGGCAAACCTATCTTGACAGTGTAGCTCAACGCCTTTTTAATGTTGAATTTTTCCAAAATATTATGTAATTTTGCCACTTGCAAAGATAGTGCAAATCGAGTGCAATGCAAAATCAAGCCCAATTGATTTTCATTGCCGGGTTGCAGCCTGTCTTATGAGAAGATAGCGCAAATCGAGTGCAATGCAAAACAGACACAACTACCATGCAGTTAGTAAAGCCTAAAAAATCGTTGGGGCAGCATTTTCTGACCGACCTGTCGGTTGCCGAACGCATAGCCGGCACACTCGACAGCCATATCGGCACACCTGTCTTGGAAGTAGGGCCGGGTATGGGCGTACTTACGCGATACCTAATCGACAAAGGCCATGACCTGAAAGTGGTTGAGCTCGACAATGAGTCGGTCGGTTTTCTAAACGACAATTTTCCGGAGCTTAGAGGCCGGATACTTGCCGAAGATTTTCTGAAAACCGATTTGAGCCTGATTTTCAGCGATAAATTTTGTGTCATAGGCAACTATCCATACAACATCTCCTCGCAGATTTTTTTCAAAGTGCTCGAGCACAAAGAACAAGTGACATGCTGCAGCGGAATGCTGCAAAAAGAGGTAGCCGAGCGCATAACGGCAAAGCCGGGCTCAAAGACCTACGGAATACTGTCTGTGCTCCTGCAGGCATGGTACGACACCGAATATCTTTTCACCGTCGATGAAAACGTGTTCAATCCGCCCCCAAAAGTAAAATCAGGCGTAATCAGGCTTACCCGCAACAGCCGCTCCCGCCTCGACTGCGATGAGTCGAGATTCAAAACAGTGGTAAAAACCGCGTTCGGGCAACGGCGCAAGACATTGCGCAACTCCATCCGCCCGTTGGCAAAAGACCCGGCGGCACTTGCCGACCCTATGTTCAGCAAACGTCCGGAACAACTGTCAGTCGAAGAGTTCGTCATACTCACAAATCTATTAAATTGAAGAATCGATGAAAGAATTTACCGACGAATTTATCAACGAGCTCATTTCCTACATAAAAGCGGAGAACAAGGAAAAGACAAAAGAGATTCTCGACGATTTGCATCCGGCCGACATTGCGGAGCTGCTGCAGCATTTAGACACCGACGAGGCTGAATTTGTGGTTTCCCTGCTGGATGGCGACACGGCAGCCGACATGCTCATGGAACTCGACGAGGACGACCGTCACCGCCTTCTCGACAACATGTCGAACAAAGAAATCGCCAAACAATTCGTCGAGCATCTTGACACCGATGATGCCGTAGACCTTATACAAGAGCTCGACAAAGAGGACCAGGAAGATGTGCTCTCGCATGTCGACGACGTGGTGCAGGCCGGGTCGATTATCGACCTGATGAAATACGACGACGACACCGCCGGCAGTCTTATGGGCAAGGAGATGATTGTGGTCAACGAGAATTGGAGCATGCCCGAATGCGTGAAACGTATGCGCGAGCAGGCTGAAGACATGGACGAGATTTACTATGTCTATGTGGTTGACGACGACCGCCGGCTGAAAGGCATCCTTCCGCTCAAGACACTGATTACCCACCCGTCGGTATCGAAAATAAAACACATAATGGAAACCGACCCCATATCGGTTAAAGCCAACGAGCCAATCGACGAGGTGGTGCTCGCCTTCGAAAAATACGACTTGTCAGTGATGCCCGTAGTCGACTCCATAGGAAGGCTCGTCGGAAGAATCACATTCGACGACGTGATGGACGAGGCCCGCGAACAAGCCGAGCGAAACTACCAGTTGGCGTCAGGTATCTCCACCGACATAGAGACACGCGACAAGCTGCTCGACCAGACCAAAGCCCGCCTGCCATGGCTTCTGATAGGAATGATAGGAGGCCTTTCCAATTCGCTGATACTCGGAAACTTCGAGGCGGGATTTGCCGCCAATCCGTCGATGGCGCTGTTCATTCCCCTAATCGGAGGCACCGGAGGAAACGTAGGCATACAGTCATCCGCAATCGTCGTGCAGGGGCTTGCCAACGGGTCGTTGGATCTCAAGCATTCCGCAAAACAGATACTGAAAGAAATAGGAGTTGCAGTAATCAACGCGTGCATCATCTCAATATTGGTTTTCGCCTACAACTTTTTCTTTTTCAAACCGGATTTGCAAACCACCGTATCGGTATCGATATCGCTGTTCGCGGTGGTGATGTTCGCCGCCATTTTCGGCACATTTGTTCCGTTGACTCTCGAAAAAATGAAAGTCGACCCGGCTATTGCCACAGGGCCGTTCATAACCATAACCAACGACATAATAGGAATGATGATATACATGCTCGTAAGCTCCGCGCTTGCCGCATAACCCCATTATTTTAATACTAACCCTAATAACAAGAAAAAAGAAATGGCAAAAGTCTTAATTATCGGAGCGGGCGGAGTAGGAACCGTAGTGGCCCACAAATGCGCGCAAAATCCCGATGTGTTCAATGAGATAGTAATAGCGTCGCGCACAAAAAGCAAATGCGACGCGATAGCCAAAGCAATCGGCAAAGACAACATCGCGACCGACAGTGTCGACGCCGACAGTGTCCCGCAACTCGTCGAGCTGTTCAACCGCCACCATCCCGACATAGTAATCAATGTCGCGCTCCCGTATCAGGATCTTACCATCATGGACGCATGTCTGGAGTGCGGCGTGAACTACTTGGACACAGCCAACTACGAGCCGCGCGATGAGGCAAAATACCAATACAGCTGGCAATGGGCCTATAAAGAAAAATTTGAGAAGGCCGGACTGACAGCCATTCTCGGATGCGGTTTCGACCCGGGCGTGTCGGGCGTATACACGGCATACGCGGCAAAGCATTATTTCTCAGAGATGGAGCATCTCGACATTGTGGACTGCAACGCCGGAAACCACGGAAAAGCGTTCGCCACCAATTTCAATCCGGAAATCAACATTCGCGAAATAACACAACGCGGAAAATACTACGAAAACGGCAAATGGAAGGAAACCGAGCCGCTTTCCGTACACCGCCCGCTGACATATCCCAATATAGGCCCGCGCGAATCATATCTGATGTACCACGAAGAGCTTGAAAGTCTTGTGAAACATTATCCGTCGATAAAGCGCGCCCGTTTCTGGATGACATTCGGAGAGGAATACCTTACGCATCTGCGCGTAATTCAGGACATAGGCATGGCAAGCATCGTGCCAATCGACTACAACGGCATGAAGATTGTCCCGATACAGTTCCTCAAAGCCGTTTTGCCAAACCCAAAGGAACTCGGCGAGAACTATACGGGCGAAACATCAATCGGGTGCCGCATAAGCGGAAAGGACAAAGACGGAAAACCGATGACCTACTACGTCTACAACAACTGCTCGCACCATGCCGCATATTTGGAAACCGGAATGCAGGCCGTAAGCTACACGACGGGAGTGCCGGCAATGATAGGGGCCATGATGTTCCTCGAAGGAAAATGGAAACGTCCGGGTGTCTGGAATGTCGAAGAGTTTGATCCCGACCCGTTCATGGAACAACTAAACCTGAAAGGCCTACCGTGGCACGAAATAATCAACGGCGACATCGAGCTGTAAAAGCAACAACCGCACAGATTGGAAAGGAGGTGTGTCGTAATGCACGATGCACCTTCTTTTTTATTCATTACTATAAACTCGGTTCATTTTCTTTAAGC
>CALUMI010000023.1 GCA_944321725.1 uncultured Muribaculaceae bacterium | reverse complement strand
ATGAGGTACTTGATTGATACGAACATCTTTGTTTATGCTACAACCGACCGTGATTCGAAGACTTAGCATATCTTTTCAGTGTACCTCTTCTCGTAAGCGACCAGCGAACCCACTCTCCTGTTCCACAGGAAAACATCAAGATTCCGTATCATAGTTGTTTCTCCTAACTCGTTTGGTTATGGATTGAATTGAAGAAAAATATTGAAATAGCCTGAAAAAGATAGTACCTTTGCAAAAAATTCCGCGAAATGAACAATATCAACCTGAAATTATTCACCACGTTCTTTAAAATAGGAGCGTTCACATTCGGCGGAGGATGGGCAATGATTTCGCTCTTGGAAAAGGACATTGTCGACCGCAACCGGTGGATAGAAAAAGAAGAATTTCTCGACTTGTTGGCAATATCGCAGTCATTGCCGGGAATTATGGCGGTAAACGTAGCGATAAGCGTGGGTTACAAACTGTCGAAACTGAGAGGCAGCATCTTTGCCGCGTTGGGCACAATATTGCCTTCATTCCTGATAATACTGGCGATTGCAATGTTCCTTACCCCTGACACGATAAAAAACAACCACACGCTGTCGAACATATTCATGGGCATACGCCCTGCTGTTGTGGCATTGATATTGGCTCCGGTGTTCACAACCGCAAAATCGGCGAAAATCAACAAAAAGAATTTCTTTATTCCGCTGATAATCGCCTTTATGATATGGGTAGATGTGCCCAACGTCAACGGACTGCCGCTGTCGGTGGTATCAAGCCCGGTGTTCTACATCATACTCGGCGGAATTTTCGGATACATAATCTATAAGCACAATTTCAAGTCAATAAAAGAGAAAGGAGGCGGCAATGCTTAGCATCTATCTGCGGCTGATTTGGTCGTATTTCAAAATCAGCATCTTCGGATTCGGCGGCGGATACGCCATGCTGTCGCTTATCCGCCACGAGATTGTCGACCCGGGATGGATTACCGAGCATACCTTTACCGACATAGTGGCCATATCGCAGATGACTCCCGGCCCTATAGGAATCAACACGGCAACATACATCGGCTATACCGCAACAGGAGGGACAATATTCGGCTCGGCTGTGATAACCCTTGCCGTAGTGCTTCCGTCATTCTTCCTCGTGCTTTATACGAGCAAATTCATACAACGGCATAAGGACAGCATGATAATAAAAGGAATATTCAGCGGGTTGCGGCCTGTGGTGGTAGGACTGATAGGCTCGGCGGCATTACTGCTGATGAACAGTGCCAACTTCATGCCCGACGGTGAAACTGTCCAACTCTACATAAGCCTTGCGATATGCGCCGTAGCATTCATCCTCGCATATTTCGTGAAAATGCACCCTATTCTTATTATAATCCTCGCCGGATTGGCGGGATATATCATCTACTGAAATCATGACTTACGAAGACACAATAGATTTTCTGTTCAATAAGACTCTCGTTTTCCAACATGTAGGCACACCGGCCTATAAGCCGGGCCTTGAAACAACAGCAGCAATCAACGCCATTTTCGACAATCCCGACCGCTCTTTCAAGTCGATACACATTGCGGGGACCAACGGAAAAGGCTCGACGGCGCACATGATTGCCGCAATTTTGCAAAACAGCGGCTACAAAGTGGGACTTTATACCTCCCCCCACCTGCTCGACTTCCGCGAGCGGATACGTGTGGACGGAAAAATGATTGAGCGGGAATATGTGACTGATTTTGTCGGGCGTTTCCTCTCGTCAGGCTACAATGGCCGTCAAGCCTCATTCTTCGAGTTGACCACGATAATGGCTTTCGACTATTTCCGCCATTGCGGGGTTGACTATGCCGTGCTTGAAACAGGTCTTGGCGGACGGCTTGACAGCACCAATATCGTATCGCCGATATTAAGCGTAATAACCAACATATCGCTTGACCATACGCAGTTTCTCGGTGACACGCTTGCTAAAATTGCAACCGAAAAAGCCGGGATAATAAAAAGCGGAATACCGGTTGTCGTAGGAGAAACCACAGCGGAAACAAAACCGGTGTTTGCGGACAAGTCCGCAGCTGAAAACGCACCGATACGCTTTGCCGAGGAACATAATGAAATCATCTCGGCAGAACTGTCAGACGGTAAACTACGGCTCACGACCAAGAATTTCGGAATAATCGACGATGAGCTTACAGGCGACTGCCAGATAAAGAACGCAAATACAGTGCTCAATGCTGTTACCTGCCTGAAATCACTCGGCGTTGAAATCTCGGACAATGCCGTTACCGAAAGTTTCGCGCATGTGTGCGAACAGACAGGATTGATGGGACGGTGGATGAAGATAGCCGAAAAGCCGTTGACCATTTGCGACACCGGGCACAACACCGGAGGAATGGCTTATATCACCGGACAGTTGAAACGAGCCAAATGCCGCACCCTGCGGATAGTGATAGGCTTCGTAAGCGACAAGGACATTGACCACATACTTGACATGATGCCCTCAGATGCCGTGTATTATTTCACACAACCGTCGATACTGCGGACATTGCCCAAAGAGCATCTAATCCAAAAAGCCTCTGCTAAAGGGCTTCACGGCGCGGCATACCCCACAGTGGAAGGCGCCTACCGCGCGGCTTTGCGCGACAGCACGCCCGACGATATGCTCTACATCGGCGGCAGCACCTTCATCGTAGCTGACCTCCTCGCCACGATAAAAGTTGAGGGTTGAGTGTTTAGAATTTAGAGTGTCGATGGTTGAAAGCGGCCAATCCATTGTTACAAGATAATAGTATCATTTGAGCCGCATAGCGGCTACACAGTTTTAACCTCATGCAAACCCTATGGGCGCAGCTTGAGGTTAAAACAATCCCTCTGCATCGGCGGCATAGCCGTCGCACGCCGGCATCATAGCACAGCTCTGCGAGTGTGCGACCTCTAAGGTCGTGTGGAGAGGTGTCAGCCCTACCCCAAGCCGCTCTGTGCCACGGCACCGGGTGTCTCCCTCTGTTTGCGCAGCTTGCGGAGCAAATAGGGGGAGTGGCACAACGTGCCGAGGGGGTTGCCGAATCACTGCGGATCAGTGAAGCTCCACCGTCGGCCATCTTATTTACATTTCGCCCGCAACTCCGCTATCACCGCTTCTATCTCTGCCAGCATCACCGGCTGCATCTTCAACACTGCCCGATTCTCGAAACGCAAAACCCTGATGCCGACCTCCGAAAGATACGCAAGACTTTCCACATCATCGCCTCCTCCATCGTCCCGTTTGTCCGCAGCGATCTGCGCTCCGTCATCTCGTCCGGTCTGTTTTTACGTCTTTCTTTCATCGTTCCATAGTTTTGACGAATATACTAAATTTCTCCTATTTAATTACATATCTGTTTGTGATTTCTAACCCCTCCGGCTCTCCGAGCCACCTCCCCTATTAACTACGCTAAAGCTCCGTGAACAGGGGAGGACACCCTGACGCAGAAATGGCTACAAATTTGTCTTTTAGACGATGACTGAGATTTAGTTGGCACGGAAAAGCGAGCCGCATAGCGGCTATACAGCTGTAACACTAAGTTTGCAGAGTTTTCCGGCGAAGCTGGGATTACAAACTTAGTGGTTACATTTGTCAAGCGGCTATGCCGCGACTCATCTAAAAATTGTTTCTTCAAATCTCTTCGCTAACTTTGTTGCACTTGCTTGTTGACTCTGCCCCTGTTATTTTTCTGATTAAATAATTGGAAATATATTATCTATACGTTAACTTTGTAACGCAAATTAGGATTCTATCCTAAAGGAATATTACATTATCATAGGCAATTTCCTCTCTCTCAACTCCATAACAGAGGGGGGAAAGTAATGGGACGGCTCTTATTCCTATTTGAAGAGTTAATAAAAATATCTGTATCCCGTCTATCAGAAATTTTGGAAATCCATTGTTCGCTATGGATAGAATTTTTGATGCGATTTGCCTAACGCACTGCAATTCTTATGTTTCACGCAAAATTTCCGATACGCCGTTGTCGGAAAAGACCTTGTCACATTTAGTCAGACCGCAAAACACATTCAATTCTTTATTAATAACAAATTCACACAAAGTTATGAACAACAAGAAAATCATGCGCTACGCCATGATGCTTGTCATCATGCTTTTTGCCGCACTATCGGCAACGGCGCAAAACCTGCATCCCAAGCAGGATGAAAAGAAAGGAACATGGGGATATGTTGACAATTCCGGCAAATGGGTGGTGAAGCCTAAGTATTCGTCTGCCGCTGAGTTTAAAGGAAGTGTTGGCAAGGTGGAAAAAGACGGTGCCATAGGCTTCGTGGACGCAAAAGGAAAGGAAGTGCTTAAATGCAAATACAGCCGAGTTGCCTGCTCGATTGAAGAAAAGGACTATGCAATTATGGCGCAGGAGAAAAACAACCCTGACAAATGGCTTTTATTCTATCCGGGACAAAATGCAAAATTCAATTATGAAGTAACAAAGAAAATTGAAACAGACAAAGGCGCATTGTTACTGAAAGGTGATATGTCAGCAGCCGGTTTCTGGAGTGATCCCACCGCTGCAACAGTGTCGATAGTCTTGGATAAAGACGGAATAATCACTCTGTTTGAAAAAGGCGGAGATTTTACTAAAGCAAATCAATACTATATTTATGAAAATAGTTATAAAAATCCGAATAACGAAGAGTATCTTTATTCCGCAGACGGGAAACTTCTATTTAAAGCAAGGGATATAAAAACAGAGAATAACGGCTTCGCTTCTTTCCGCAAAATAGACAGCGATACAACTTACTATATGTCGCCGGAAAGGAAAATCTATAAAAAAATTTATTCCACCGGTGATGAAATCTTAGCTCAAAGCAACGATGGAGATGCAATTTATCTTGAAAACTCAGGTATGTTGATAGACCGTTTCGAACGTGTAATTGTAGTCGATTATGGTTATAATGATGACAATCTTAAATGGTCAAATGGATTCTACTTCTTTAAAGACGGGAAATGGGGCTTCAATAACGGCAGATATAAGATATTGAAATACACTACAGCAGGAACAAAAGACAAAGCTCCTAAATGGTCATACGACGGACTGAAGCATATAATTTATTCTGTCGACGAACAAAATAAACACGGCATACTAAAAGAAGATGGCACGGTTATGATACCTTGTGAGTACGACTCGCTTTCAATTATGCATGCCGGAGGCAGTGAGTATATAATAAAATGCCACAAAGGAGGCAAGATGCTGTCTTATACTTGGGAATGGGACAAAGAGTATAAACAGCTAACGAAATTAGGAGAATATGATGACATTTATAGATTTAGGTCATACGATTTCATAGTCGAAAAGAACGGTAAAAAAGGCGTTATGGCGAAAACAGGGAAAGTGTTAGTGCCTGTCCGCTACCGCAGCTTAGGGCTTTTAGTTGACGCAGGCAAAGCAGGCGTTATCTATACGGTAAGTTACGATGGTAAGAAATATGGACTTTGCCGCAATGGAGTGGAAATAGTTTCGCCCAATGCCGGCTATAGTTATGAGCACGACAATTACCCTACCAACTGCATCGGCATAATTGTGAAAAAGAACAAAAAAGTCGGCGTTATCAATTTTAATGGTAAAGTATTGGTACCTGTGGCCTATGACGACTACATTAACGGTCTGCGCAATTGCTTATTCGCGAACAAACGTGCCGGAGGCCAAAACTATTACATCTATAACACAAAAGGCCAACTCGTCAAGAGCGGCTATCTACGCAACAGCGACACTTTAGGAGCAAAAAGGCTTGCATTGGATTATCTGATGTAGAAACAAGATAGATACCTGTTCATTAAAAGCAAGGCACGGAATCAATAGTCCCATGCCTTGCTTTTACTATTTTATTGAACCGAGTTTGATGGATTTTTGCGTGGGGATGTCACTGTCGATTATCCGGGCGATTTCAGAGATAGTGGCATCGCCACGCAATTCCGGAATGAAGTTGGAAACGCCGATATTGTTGTATTTCTTCAAGAAATCATATACAGACATATTGGCAAGATTCAACGCGGGCTGGTAGGCGTGGACTTCGTCATCGCGCTGCACCTGAGAAAAGACACCGGCATCGACAAACCTATCGACTATCCGATTGAGCAACTGAATGGGGATATTGTACCGGCGACTTATCTCAAACTTCGACATCGGCGTTTCGCCTTGCTCGAACCTCCGCACCACAATAAGCACTACATATATCGACAGCTCCAGCGAATAGCGGCGGGAAATGCCGCGTATCTGCTCTATGTAGCTGAAACGGAAAATGTTTTGCGAAGCGTAGGTAAGCAGCACACCGGATATGCAGATAAGCCACGTCAGGTACATCCATATCATAAACAACGGCAAAAACGAGAAACTACCATAAATGGCGTTGTATTTCGTAACGTACATCTGCCCCGTCACAAACAGATATTGCAACAGTTGGAACAACGAGCCACAAATAAAGCCGGAAATCATCGCATATTTCGGCTTCACCTTAGTATAAGGAATAAGGATGTACATTCCTCCGAAAAACAGGCAGGTAAGCACCCACGGAGCGATGTCGAGGAGGAATTTCACCACCGGCGACAGCAGTCCGAGCGGATTATTGATGTAGTCCTGCACCACCGACGACATGAAAATCGAGATGCCGCTCGAGCAGATAAGCAATATCGGTAGAACGATTATTATCGTGGTATAGTCCGTAATCATACGGTAAGGACTGCGCCCTTTCTTCACGCCCCACACATAGTTGAACGTGGTTTCGACATTGCGCAACAGGCTAATCAACGTCCACAACAGAAACAAAATACCTATCCCGACAAACAAACCTCCGGAAGCGTTGGCAAGATACTTGTCGACAAACACCAGCACCATATCTACCATTTCCGACTGTGCCGGCAAAATGGTGTGCAATTCGCTTTTAATGATTTCCTGAAAACCGAAACCTCTGGCTATGGCCAAAACAAGCGCAAGAGCCGGGACTATGGCAAGAAGCGTGCTGTAGGTGAGCGAGCTCGCACGTGACTGCACATTCTTATCCAAATAAGAACTTACGGAAAGATTGACAGTCTTAATTAAATCGACATACCAAACCCTCCGCTGATCCTTCCATACGTTACGCACGCAATAGTAGTACCACTTTGTACCTCTACGCACTAAATTGCGCAGATATTTATTTTTAATATGCTTTTTCCTCAAGGCATAAAATTATTATCAGAATAAAAAACAGCACAGCTATAAGCCGGGTTATGTAACGGACAAGTCCGCCTCCTGTCATTTATCTAATCCTTATGTCGCCATAAGGCTCAAGCAGCCTACCCCCCGGCAATGGACGAGTAACCCTTAGATGCCGGTATACTTGGCCTTGCAACCCATAAGGTGTGCGGCACGCAATGTCGCCATCGCGCCCGGTGGGCTCTTACCCCGCCTTTTCACCCTTACCGTCCAAAGGACGGCGGTTGTTTTCTGTCACACTGCTCTGCCATCGCTGACAGCTTCCCGTTAGGAAATATGGCACTCTGTGTTGCCCGGACTTTCCTCTTGCCGCATAAAAACGGCAAGCGACAGGACGCTGTACTGTCGTTTTGCAAAATTAATAAAACAGCACGGAAAACAAAGCCTTTGTCAGGCAAAAAGTCCGCGAAACACCTCTTCCACTTTCGCGACCTCCACTATCCGGATACCGAAACGCGAAGTGTCGATGCCTTTCAGATTGTTTTTCGGGATGTAGATTGTGGAAAATCCGAGTTTGTCGGCCTCGATTATGCGCTGCTCAATGCGAGTGATCGGACGGATTTCGCCCGAAAGCCCCACTTCTCCCGACATACATACGCCTTTCGCGACAGGCATATCGACATTCGAGGAAAGAATGGCACAGATAACGGCTAAATCCAAAGCCGGATCGTTGACTTTCAAACCGCCGGCAATATTAAGAAACACGTCTTTTTGCGCCAATTTAAATCCCACACGTTTTTCCAATACTGCAAGAAGCATATTCATGCGCTTGGAATCAAATCCCGTGACAGAGCGTTGCGGCGTGCCGTATGCCGCCGTGCTGACCAAAGCCTGAGCCTCAATCAGAAATGGCCTCGCGCCTTCCAGAGTGACACCGATAGCAACACCCGAAAGCGCTTCGTCGGATTCCGACAAAAGCAGTTCCGACGGATTCGACACCTCGCGCAATCCCGTTTGTGTCATCTCATATATACCAAGTTCCGACGTGCTGCCAAAACGGTTTTTTATAGAGCGCAGAAGCCTGTACATATAATGACGGTCGCCCTCAAACTGCAAAACAGCGTCGACAATATGCTCCAACACTTTAGGGCCGGCGATGCTGCCCTCTTTGTTTATATGTCCTATCAATATTACGGGCGTACCGCTCTCTTTCGCGTATTTCAATAACGCGGCAGCGCACTCTCTAACCTGAGATACGCTTCCTGCCGAAGACTCCAACGCGTCGGAAGCCACTGTTTGAATAGAATCAACCACTAATATGCCCGGTTTGCAATTTTCTATATGCCGGAATATTTTTTCCAAAGAAGTTTCACAGACGATATAGCACTCTCCCCCATCGGCACCAAGCCGGTCGGCCCGCATTTTCAGTTGGCGTGCACTTTCCTCACCCGACACATACAGCACCTTACGGCTTCGTATGCGGAGCATATTCTGCAACACCAACGTGGATTTGCCTATTCCCGGTTCTCCCCCTATGAGAATTATCGAACCGGCGACAAGCCCCCCACCAAGCACGCGGTTCAACTCGCCGCTCGGCATCTGTATGCGTTCCTCCTTCTCCTGATTGATTTCAGCAAGTTTTACAGGCATGGAATCCATATCGCTTTTCGAAGATAAAATCCCTTTACCATTACCTGTCTGAATTTTTTCTTCCACATAAGTGTTCCATTCTCCACAATTAGGACATTTTCCAAGCCATTTGGGAGATTCATTTCCGCAATTACTGCAAAAATAAACTGTTTTTGTCTTAGCCATAATCAAATCATTCTGCGTCTGAACTCACTTACAACAATCGCAGTGGCCATCGCCACATTTAAAGATTCCGATGTAGTCGCGCCTGTGGGATAAGAAGGAATCAACAGACGTTTGGTCACATATTTTTCCGTTTGCGCCGAAATTCCTTTGCCTTCATTTCCCATAACAATAATACCCTTAACGCCAAGTTCCTCCTCATAAATGTTTCTTCCGTCAAGGAATGTGCCGTAAACAGGCACGTCTTTATTTAAATTTCCAAACAGTTCCGATAAATCGCAATAATGCACTCTGACTCTTGAAATGGCTCCCATAGTGGCTTGCACAACTTTCGGATTATACACATCTACGGTGCCGTCACTGCAGAATATGTCATGAATGCCGAACCAGTCCGCTATTCTGATTATTGTGCCGAGATTGCCGGGGTCCTGAATGTTATCAAGAGCCAAACTTAGCGTTTCCCCTATTGCAGAGTAATCGATACTGTATGTCGGCATACAATAAACGGCAATCACATCTGTTGGAGTTTTCAGCATCGACATTCTCTCAAGTTGTGATGCCGTCACAATTATAGCTTTGCCCACATCATGCAAGCGAGCCCATTCATCCGTGCAAAAAAGGCTTTCTACGGCGAACGAGCCAATTGTGTCGAGCACGCATTTTGTCCCTTCGGCAACAAAACAGCGTTCTTTGTCGCGGTTCTTTTTCAAAGCGAGCGAGCGCACCCACTTAATTGTATTGTTAGAAACAGCCATCCAATATTATTTGCCCATTAATAAAGCCGCCTGTTTTATGCGTTTAAACAAATCGGTAGCGAACACAAAATTATTGAGCGCCTCATTGTCGGAATGGAAAATATCGTCTTTGTTGCCTACCCATTCATTACGCCCTTTATTTATAAACACAATATTCTCTCCTATACCCAATACGGAGTTCATGTCATGGGTATTGATGATGGTAGTTATGTTATATTCGTGTGTGATGTCCCACAACAATTCATCGATAAGAATGGAAGTCTTGGGATCAAGCCCTGAATTTGGCTCATCGCAAAAAAGATATTTCGGATTTAGCGCGATGGCTCTCGCGATAGCCACACGTTTCTGCATTCCTCCGCTTATTTCTGCCGGATATTTATAATCAGCACCCTGAAGATTTACGCGCTCAAGACAAAATTCCGCGCGGTCTTTCATTTCGGCATAAGTCATATTAGAGAACATCTTCAATGGAAACATCACATTCCCGAGTACAGTTTCATTGTCAAACAATGCCGAACCTTGAAACAGCATTCCAAGCTCGGTGCGTAAACTCTTTTTCTGCGCTATTCCCATGCTCAAAAAATCGCGCCCGTCATAAAGTACTTGCCCCTCTTCCGGCGTTATCAGTCCGATTATGCTTTTCATTAGCACGGTTTTTCCTGAGCCGCTTTGCCCTATTATCAAATTGGTTTTCCCTTCATAGAAAGTTGCATTGATGTCATATAGCACAGTCTTATCCTCGAACGATTTCCTTAAATCTTTGACTTCTATCATTATTGTAAAAGTAAATTAGTCAACAACACATCCATTAAAAGTATCAGTACGCTGCTTGCCACTACAGAATTGGTGCTCGCCTTTCCTACCTCTAAGGCCCCACCCTTCACATAATATCCGTAGAAAGAAGCCACGCTTGTGATTACCACAGAGAAAAACAACGATTTAATTATCGCATACCACACATACCATTCGACAAAATACGACTGTATGCCATATATGTATTGTGAAACAGGTATTATACCCATGAGAGCTACAAAATATCCACCAATCAAACCGGCGCACATACTGAAAATTGTAAGTACCGGAATGAACGTCAGCAATGCCATAATTTTAGGCAACACCAAGAAATTGCAGGAATTTATGCCCATAATTTCCAACGCGTCGATTTGTTCGGTTACACGCATGGTGCCTATCTCCGACGCTATATTAGAGCCAACCTTGCCGGCAAGGATGAGGCATAATATCGAGGACGAGAACTCAAGCAGCAAGATGTCGCGCGTAGCAAGTCCTACAGTATACGAAGGGAGCAAAGGATTTGCAAAATTTATCTGCATCTGAATGGCACACACGGCACCGATAAACAATGAGATGACTATCACCAACGGAATGGAATCTATTCCTAATTTGGAAATTTCAGCGACATAACGTTTTAGAGATTCTTTCCACTTGTCGGGCTTCGTCAATACTTTCCGCATAAACAAGGCATATTCTCCAAAAGTTTGTAGACAAGACGTAATAAATAACATAATCACATATAATTTCTCTACAAAAGTAGCAAAAATACGCCAATACTTATTTCGCAACATACCAAAATGAAATTTTTACAGGAATTTAGACCTGTTCCGGCTTATATTATTCCGGTTTTTTCAAGATTATGTATCTTTTTTATTCATCCGTGCGAAAATATCAATATTTTTATCTAAGTTTGTATCAACGTTTACAAAACCGGTCATTATGATAATTATAGGAATAGCAGGAGGTACAGGCTCCGGCAAAACTACTGTTGTGAAAAAAATAGTCGAAGCGTTACCAGCGGGAGAAGTAAATGTACTTCCACAAGATTCTTATTATAAAGATTCAAGCCATATTCCGCCGGAAGAACGACAAAAAATCAATTTTGACGAGCCGGCTGCATTCGAATGGGATTTGCTCATAAACCATTTGAAAGATTTAAAAAGCGGTAAAAGCATAGAAGTCCCTACATATTCCATGCTGACATGCACTCGGCAATCGGAAACAATCCCAATGCAACCTCGTGATGTGGTTTTGATAGAAGGCATTCTTGTCCTCAGCGACAAGCGGCTCAGAGATATGATGGACATAAAGGTGTTTGTAGACGCGGATGCCGACGACCGGCTGATAAGAGTGATAAACCGTGATTGCATCGAACGCGGACGCACGCCGCAGCTTGTGGTAGAGCGCTATGAGCGAGTGCTCAAGCCTATGCACAACAAATACATAGAGCCTGCAAAAAAGTACGCTGACATTATAATACCTCAAGGCGGAAACAACACAGTGGCAATAAAACTTTTGAAAGAATATATTGAAGGACGCATCAATATGCGCTGACCCACTTAGCTATCAAATAATGAACATTAATTCAATACATAAAATATTCGACAACTGTAAAAATAAAATCATTTCCGGGCAAAAGCCGGCGGATGCTGAAATATCGCGTCCTGACGGAGAGAAAATGGTGCTGCGCACAGAAAATTTGGTGAAAAAATACAGGCAGCGTACAGTGGTAAACCATGTTTCAATAGACGTTACACAAGGTGAAATCGTCGGGCTTTTAGGCCCAAATGGAGCGGGAAAGACAACTACTTTCTACATGACTACAGGCCTGATAGCCCCCTATGAGGGTCAAATATTTCTGAATGATTTGAACATAACGAAATTTCCTGTTTACAAGCGTGCACAAAACGGTATAGGATATTTGGCGCAAGAGCCGTCTGTCTTTCGCAAACTGAGTGTTGAGAACAACATACGCGCGGTACTTGAAATGACAAACACCTCAAAAGAATATCAGAATGAAAAATTAGAAAGTCTGATAACTGAGTTCCGTCTGCAAAAAGTACGGAAAAATCTTGGTGACCAATTATCCGGCGGCGAACGGCGGCGGACGGAAATAGCGCGGTGTCTTGCCATTAATCCTAAATTCATAATGCTTGACGAGCCGTTTGCGGGTGTCGACCCTATTGCTGTAGAGGATATACAATACATAGTATATAAATTGAAAGAAAAAAATATAGGCATATTGATAACCGACCATAATGCCCCCGAAACATTGAGCATAACAGACAGGGCATATCTGCTGTTTGAGGGTAAGATTCTTTTTCAAGGCACTTCCGAAGAATTGGCGGAAAACCAAATAGTAAGAGAAAAATATCTTGGACGTAATTTCATTTTCCACCGTAAAAAATTTGACTAAACATTAATATATATTGCAATGAATAAATTTGTATCATCTCTACTCGGCTCTTTTATAGGCACATGGATTGCTTTTTTGCTATTCGGTGTGGTGATTTTCGTAAGCGGAATAATTATGATAGCATCAATGTCGCTTTCAAGCATAAAGAGCCCGGCTGTCAAAGTCGCCGACAATTCGGTATTGTACATAGACCTGAGCGGAGAAATAACAGAACGCCCTACCAATATGTCATTGCAGGAATATATCAATGATTCAAGTCCTGCCAATAATTTGCATGACATCCTGACCGCAATAGATATAGCAAAGACCGACAACCATATTCCCGGCATATATGTACATTGCGGAGGTATATCGTCCGCCGGTTTTGCGACAGCGAAATCCATTCGCGACGCTTTGCAAAATTTTAAAAGCGAATCCGGCAAATGGGTATATGCATACGGAGAAACAATCGGCGAAACCGAATACTACATATCGTCGGTGGCCGACAGTATATTTCTCAATCCTATAGGAGCCCTTGACATACATGGATTCATGGCTGTAATTCCTTTTTATAAAGGATTACTTGACAAAATAGGAGTGGATATGCAAATAATACGTGTAGGCACATTCAAAAGCGCTGTGGAGCCGTATATGCTGTCTTCCATGAGCGAGGCAAACCGTCTGCAGACGCAAACATACCTTGATAATTTATGGAGCAATGTATGCGACAGCATATCGTCAGCGCGCGGCATAAGCACCCAAACTATCAATGAATATGCCGACAGCCTTATGACGTTTTCCGACCCGGAAATTGCTGTCAAAGAAAAATTCGTTGACGGATTGTGCTATGACCATGAATTCGAATCGAAAATCAAAAACAAAATAGACATTCCGGAAGATGACAATATCAACTATATAAATGTAAGCTCATTCGTCAACGCAAAACATCGCAAAGGTAACTCAAGCAACAAAATAGCTGTATTATATGCAGTCGGAGATATAAATGTTTCCGGTTCTGACAATGGCATTAATTCTGACGACTTGGTGCCAATCATCCTTGATCTTGCAAAAGACGATGCCATTAGCGGACTTGTATTGCGTGTCAACTCACCCGGAGGAAGCGCATACGCCTCAGAACAAATATGGGAAGCGCTTGAGCAATTCAAAATGACAGGAAAACCGTTTGCTGTTTCTATGGGAGATTATGCAGCGTCGGGAGGATACTATATTTCTTGCGGCGCACAACAAATATTTGCGGAACCAACCACAATAACCGGCTCAATTGGCATTTTTGCCATGGTGCCTAATTTCAATGGATTATTGACTGACAAATTAGGAATAAATACCGATTTTGTTACCACAAACTCAAATTCTGACATGTCGGTTGTCAAACCTCTTTCTCCTGCTCAAACAGCAGCTTTGCAACGCTCAATCAACAGAGGGTACGAACTTTTCACATCACGCTGCGCCACAGGCCGCAATATGGAAATTGGAAAGCTGAAAAGCATAGCGGAAGGCCGTGTATGGGATGCGATCGAAGCTAAGAATTTAGGGCTGATCGACGAGTTCGGCAACACAAGCGATGCTGTGGAATGGGTTGCCGATAAAGCCGGAATAAGTGAAGACTACAGCGTAGAATATTTGCCGGAATTTAAAGAAGACTTTATGAATCTGCTTTATTCCGCATTTTCTGAATCTTATTATAAGACAGAGATAAGAAAAGAATACGGCATACTATACGACTACATTGAAGAAATTAACAACCTATTAAAGCAAGATCAAATTCAATGCCGCATGGAAAATATTATAATAAAATAACAGCTGATAAATGACAGAATATTTGCGTATTATAAAAAATATAATCTATACCCCGTTATCCTTGATATATGGGGCAGTGACATATATACGCAATAAAATGTTCGACTTTAATATTCTGAAGTCGGAAAGTTTTGATATTCCTGTCATTTCTGTAGGCAACATAGCAGTTGGAGGCACAGGCAAAACTCCCCACACGGAATATATTATTTCCCTGCTATGCGAAAAATACAATATGGCAATGCTCAGTCGAGGATATAAAAGGAAAACTTCCGGATTCATAATGGCATTTGCCAACTGCACTCCTCAAGATATAGGCGATGAGGCTTATCAGATTTATCAAAAATACGGAAATAAAATTAAAGTGGCGGTCTGCGAGAACCGCGTCAACGGCATCAAGAAAATCAGGGAAATATATCCTGAAATTAATTTAATCATACTTGATGACGCTTTTCAACACAGATATGTCAAACCGTCGCTATCTATAGTGCTTACCGAGTTCAATCATCCTTTTTATGACGACAAGTTATTGCCTCTTGGACGATTGCGGGAATCGAAACATGCAATAAAAGAAAGAGCTGACATTGTGATAATTACAAAATGTCCGGATGACATAAAGCCTGTTGACTTCCGGTTGTTTAAAAAGCATCTCACATTGTATCCCTACCAAAAACTGTATTTCAGCAAATACAGATATGACAGGCTATGCCCCATATATACCGACGCCTCAACATATATTCCGATGTTAGACATCTTTACAAAAAAAGACATCATCTTGGCTGTGACAGGAATTGCCAATCCAATTCCGCTGATAAAATATCTTAAACGGTATGACACGGTTGTCAAAGTAATGCATTTTCCTGACCATCATAATTTTTCACGTGCCGATATAAATGATATAGAAGATGTATATCTAAAGCTGAAAGGCCGTTACAAAATTATCATTACAACAGAAAAAGACGCTGTCAGACTTGCGAACAATCCGTATTTTCCACACAGGCTTAAGCAACATATTTTTTATCAGCCCATCAATGTGGAGTTTCTTCCATACTCGAATGAGCAATTTGATGATTACTTGGTGAAAGAAATTGAAAGAAAAAACAATAACTCTAAATAATGACTGATATGCTTGACAAAATTAAAGAAACCGCAAACTTTATCCATTCAAAAATAACCGACATTCCTAAAACCGCAATAATACTCGGAACAGGATTAGGCGAATTGGTAAATCATATCGACATTACCGACTCTATAGATTACAAAGACATACCTAATTTTCCGGTGTCGACAGTAGAAGGGCATTGCGGAAAGCTGATTTTCGGCAATTTGGGGAATAAAAGAGTAATGGCGATGCAAGGCAGATTCCATTTTTATGAAGGATATTCAATGCAACAGGTCACGTTTCCGGTTAGGGTAATGAAAGCATTGGGAATAACCACGCTATTTGTGTCAAATGCAGCCGGAGGAATGAATCCTGATTTTAAAATCGGAGATATAATGATAATCACAGATCATATAAATTTATTTCCGGAGCATCCCCTCAGAGGAAAAAATTATGATGAGTTAGGACCTCGTTTTCCGGACATGAGCGAGCCATACTCTCACCGACTAATCAATGACGCGTTAAAAGTGGCGGAGGAAAAAGGAATAAATGTAAAACAAGGAGTGTATATAGGAACACAAGGCCCTACTTTTGAAACGCCCGCAGAATACCGTTATTTCCACAGAATAGGAGGCGACGCTGTCGGGATGAGCACCGTTCCGGAAGTAATTGTCGCTAATCACAGCGGAATAGAAGTGTTCGCTATATCTGTAATTACCGATATGGGCGGTCTCGAAGGCGTTGAGCCGGAAAAAGTGTCACACGAGGAAGTACAAAAAGCTGCCGCCGCCGCACAACCCAAGATGACTGAAATAATGAAAGGCTTGATTAATGAGTTTAAAGAATAACGGATGGAAGAGCAACAAACAGAAATAGCGTCGTTGGGCGAGTTCGGGCTTATAAAAAAACTTACAGAAACCATCGAATTAAAAAACGCGTCGACATTAAAAGGTGTCGGCGACGATGCCGCTGTCCTTGATTACAAGAATAAATTATCATTAGTCACCACCGATTTATTGCTTGAAGGGATCCATTTTGATTTGACTTATGTGCCATTAAAGCATTTGGGCTATAAAGCCGCAGTGGTCAATTTTTCCGACATCTATGCGATGAACGGCTCTCCAAAACAGATAACAGTATCCATAGGTGTATCCAAACGATTTACTGTAGAGCATATACAAGAGCTGTATGAGGGTATCAAGCTCGCATGTGAAATCTATGGAGTGGATATGGTTGGCGGTGACACATCGGCTTCTGTGACCGGCTTGATAATCAGCATTACTTGTATAGGAGAAGCCGATTCCGAAAAAGTGGTATACCGCAATGGGGCGAAAGAAAATAATCTTATCTGTGTGTCCGGCGATCTTGGCGCCGCTTATATGGGACTGCAATTACTTGAACGGGAAAGAGCTGTTTCAGTTGGCATGAAAGATTTTAACCCGGATTTCGCAGGTAAAGAATATATTCTTGAACGACAATTAAAGCCCGAAGCAAGAAAAGACATAATTGACACATTGGCAAGAAACGGCATCCGTCCAACATCCATGATTGATATATCTGACGGACTGTCGTCCGAATTATTGCATATTTGCACTCAAAGCAATGTGGGATGCCGAATTTATGAAGAAAGAATTCCTATTGACTATCAGACAGCTGTAATGGCTTCTGAATTTAATATGAATTTAGTCACTGCGGCACTCAATGGAGGAGAAGACTATGAACTGTTGTTTACCGTCCCCATAGAAGAGCATGAGAAACTACAGGCTATCGACGGAATCAGAATAATAGGACATATCACCAAAGCCGAATTAGGCTGCTCCATGATTACCCGCGACGGAAATGAGCTGACTTTACAGGCACAAGGCTGGAATGCTTTTAAAAATCAATGATAATCCGTATTTTTGTCAGCATAAAGTGAGTTTTATGTTCAATTAATTGTAACTTCGCATATATAAATATGCAGAACAAAATTCAGATAATATGATATACAAATTTCGCATTATTTCTGACGAAGTCAGCAATTTTAAACTTGAAATATCAATAGATGCTGATGACACGTTTTTAAGCCTCAGAAACGCGATTCTTGACGCGGTAGGATATACTAAAGACCAAATGGATTCTTTCATTATATGTGATGAGGATTGGCAAAAAGAAAAAGAGGTTACTCTCACTGATATGGGAAGCGACAGCGATGAAGATATTTGGATAATGGAAGACACGCGGCTTTCCGATTTGATAGAGGACGAGGGACAACGCCTAATGTTTGTTTTCGATTATCTCACCAACAGAGCATTCTTCATGGAAATGAAAGAATTGATACCCTCAAAAAAACTTGCGGATCCTCTATGCTCAAGAAAAGAAGGCCGTCCGCCCAAGCAGATAATCGACATGGACGAATTTGACAACAAAATCAATAAAGCGGCAAACGCAGAAAACTCCTATGAGGATTTAGACGAGAATTTCTATGGCTCCGACGATTTTAACATCGATGAATTCGATGAAGAAGGATTTGATGATTTAAAATTGGAATAAAACAACATAGATTTAAGCAACGCTGTAATCGCTATTTTTTAAAGAATGTGATTACAGCGTTGCTTTTTATAGATGCGGTTGTAATTTCATTTAAGAGGCATCTTCAGGAAGCATCTTTGATGTTTTTGCTCCCAATGTTTTTAAGTTCTTTGTTTTTTCAATCAAATTTCCCCTGCCACTCGATAATTTTTTATAAGCGTTGTCGTATACGGTTTTCAATTTATCGATACCGGTTTCGATGCTTTTCATATCGTCAAGAAATCCAACAAACTTATCATACAATTTCCCGCTTTCTTCCGCTATTTGCAGTGCGTTCTTGGTCTGTTTATCCCGCGTCCATAACTGTGCTATGAGCCGCAATGTAGAAATGACATGTGCCGGGCTGATAATTACCACATGCTTTTCAAAAGCTTCCTGCCATAAATTTTTATCTATCGACATCGCGACAAGATAAGCATGCTCATTTGGAATAAACATCAAAACATAATCCAATCTGCTGTTTGCGGAAATGCCAACATAATTTTGATATTGTTTTAAGTCCAACTCACGGATATGATTTCTTACTGAATTTACATGGGCTTTGCCATAAGCGTCCCTGTCATCATCGTTATCTGCGTTGATATAAGAATTATACGCAGTCAGCGACACTTTTGAATCGATTATTATGTATTTTTTATCAGGCAGGCACACCACAACATCAGGACGCAACATTTGTCCTGACTCATTTTTAAGCACTGAACCATCCTCATTTCGCGTTGACTGTACAAAATAGTTTTCGTCTTTCACAAGGCCAGACTTTTCCAATATCGACTCCAAAATCATTTCCCCCCAATCTCCCTGCACCTTTGTGTCACCTTTCAACGCATTTGTCAATTCGCGGGCTTCTTTGCCAATAGTCTGGTTTAAAGCCATTAAGTTCTCCAAATGGGCGGCCAAGGTGTGACGCTCTTTTGCCTCGTTCACATAATTGTCGGTTATCGCTTTCTTAAACTCTTTTATATTTTCTTTCAACGGATTCAATATTTCCGACAATCGTGTTTCACTGTTCTGACGGAAATTGTTGGAATGTTTCGCAAAAATATCATTGGCGAGCAGCTTGAATCGGTCTTCACTTGCCTTTTGCGCGGCATCTCTTTCCGACTCAGTGACTGACATTCTCTCATGTAACCGCGCATTTTCCACTTTAGCATCTGTCAATTTTTGTTGGAGCACAGCAATATCACAGGATAGTTTGTCGAAACTTGCTTTAAGGTCTGCATATTGCCGTTTGCCTTCTTCCACCATTACCGACAAATTATCAGCCTCTATCTTTTTTTTCAGATAGTGGCTGCGCGACACTGCCAACAGTACCAACATCACAACAGATATAATTCCTAAAAAAATTGTTGTCATCATAAAATAAAAAATGGCAGCATAAAGGTATATGCGTCCCTTATGCTGCCACTATTAAAAAATTATTTATTATTTTCTATTTTCTCCGCTAATTGAGATTTTGTGGCAGTTCCGACATGCTTGTCCACCACTTCTCCGTTTTTAAGGAAAATGAGTGTAGGAATATTTCTTATACCAAATTTCTCACAAACTTCAGAATTTTCGTCAACATCACATTTATAAATATCTACATCTCCTTCATATTCCGAAGCCAATTCATCAACTATCGGCGATATTTTTTTGCAGGGGCCACACCATTCAGCCCAAAAATCGATAACGATTAATCCTTTTGAAGATAGCACATCCGCCAAATCATTGTCTGTTAATTGTTTTGCCATTTTAATTTAATATTTAATTGGTTGTTAAATTATCAACTCTTACGATATAATTGATTTCATTGTCATCCAACTCCGACAACAAACTCTTGTTGAGAATTATTTTATCGGCAGACGTCAATTCAATAGATTTGTGCTCTTTCTCATTTTCAATGTTCACAAATAAGCTTTTTGCGTCCACATCTTTGTTGTCTATATATCTGTCAAGCAGTGCCGCCAATGAGTTGTCGCCCATATCTTTCTCCTTAAGATTAAGTTGTATGCCATTAATAATCTGCCCCTTTACCGATTCAAGTAATTGTATGCCGCGAATCGTAAAAAACAATTTACTGCTGTCATACTTGCTGCTTTGATAGGTATATTCTATTCTTATGGCATTGCCTACACTTCCATATTTGGCATAATTAATATAATTGTCGCCAAACAAACTTATCTCGGCAGAACCTGAATAGTCCTCAATCTTTATTTTTGCGAATTTAGAGCCTTTTTTCGACATCAATTCTTTTGCGTCGACCACCAAACCACCCATAGTGTAAACTTTGTCAGCTTTCTGCTCAACTCCGAAATTATTGGCCTGAACACTGCAGCCATAAGTTATTTCCAAATAATATTTATCCAAAGGGTGAGCCGACAAATACATTCCGACTAATTCTTTTTCATAATTAAGCCGCTCCAAATCTGACCATAGACTACGCTTAGGAGGCTCAGGCTTCATAGTGTCGACGTAGTCGAAACCGCCAAAAAGCGAAGCCGCCGAATTAGCTTTATCCATTTGATAACGCTGTCCGTATCTCATTAATGTTTCACTAAAAGACACCGATTCATCCGATTTGCCGAAATCTTCACGGCGAACTCCAAAACAGTCAAAAGCTCCGGCAAGAGCCAAATTGTCCAATATTTTCCTATTGCATGTGGAAAGACTGATACGCTCCACCAAATCATATATCGATTTAAACTCGCCGTTGGCTTGCCTCTCATCCAATATAGCCTGAACAACATTCAGCCCGACACCTTTAATGGCGGCCAAGCCAAAACGAATCTCTCCATTTTTGTTGACACTGAATTTTGCCATACTTTCATTGATATCCGGACCTTTTACCTTTATCTTCATAGCTTTGCATTCATCCATGAATTTCGTGAGCTTTGTGATATCGTTAAGGTTGCGGCTAAGCACGGCGGCCATATACTCCTCAGGATAATTGGCTTTCAGATATGCCGTTTGAAAAGCTACCCAGCTATAGCAAGTGGCATGGCTTTTATTGAAAGCATACGAGGCAAACTTTTCCCAATCGGCCCATATCTTTTCAAGTATAGTTTTGTCATATCCATTCGATTGTCCGCCCGACAAAAACAACGGCTTTAATTCAGCCAGCTTGTCCTTTAATTTTTTACCCATGGCCTTACGCAATCCGTCCGACTGTCCTCTCGTGAAATTGGCAAGCAATCTGGACAGCAGCATGACTTGCTCCTGATATACTGTAATTCCGTAAGTGTCCTTCAAATACTTCTCCATTACAGGTATATCATACTGAATAGGCTCCTCTCCATGCTTACGGGCTATGAATTGCGGAATATACTCCATTGGTCCCGGCCTGTAAAGAGCGTTCATGGCTATCAAATCCTCAAATGTGGAGGGTTGTAGCTCACGCAGATATTTTTGCATACCGGAAGATTCAAATTGGAAAGTGCCAGTCGTCCGGCCCTCGCAGTACAGCTGGTATGTTTTCGGGTCGTCCAACGGAATATTGTCAATATCCAAATCTATTCCTCTATGCGCTTTTATATTATATAGTGCCTCTTTTATGATAGACAAGGTTTTCAAACCGAGAAAGTCCATCTTTATCAATCCTGTAGATTCAATAACCGAACCTTCATACTGAGTCACAAGCACTTTCTCACCATCTTTATCGGTAGCGGTGGCAACAGGCACCCAATCCGTAATGTCGTCGCGGCCAATGATTACGCCACAAGCATGCACACCCGTATTACGCACATTCCCCTCCAACTGCAAAGCATATCTTAAGGTTTCCTGAATTTCAGTTGAGCCGTAATTAAGCGCGTCTTTTAAATCGGGGACATATTCATAACAATTCTTTAAGTTTATCTTTTTGGTTTCGCCATTAATATCAAAAGGCTTGTCCGGAATCATTTTTGCCAATCTGTCGCTCTCCGACAACGGAAGCCTCGTCACCCTTGCCACATCCTTTATTGCGGATTTTGCGGCCATTGTGCCGTAAGTGATGATATGAGCCACTTTTTCCGCACCGTATTTAGATGTGACATATCTAAGCACCTCCGCTCTTCCGTCGTCATCAAAATCGATATCAATATCAGGCAATGATATACGATCCGGATTAAGGAAACGTTCAAACAGCAAATCGTATTTTATAGGGTCGATTTGTGTTATTCCAAGACAATACGCTACAGCCGAGCCGGCAGCAGACCCACGCCCAGGCCCGACAGAAACGCCAATTTCACGACCGGCATTTATGAAATCCTGCACAATCAGGAAGTAGCCCGGAAAGCCCATGTTCTTTATTGTGTCTAGCTCAAAATCAAGCCGCTCTTTTTGTTCGTCGGTCAAATCATTCCCCCAGCGCTTTTTTGCGCCTTCATAAACCAAATGCCGCAAATAGTCGTTGTTGTCCGTAAATCCTTCAGGCAATGGGAAATTTGGCAGTATGGGAGCATGGTTAATGGAATACATTTCCACTTTTGAAAGCACTTCCAATGTATTGTCCAACGCTTCCGGAATATCTTCAAACAGGTCATTCATCTCATGTTGGGTTTTCATCCATTCCTGTTTGGTATAAAGCATTCGTTTAGGGTCGTCAAGATAAGTTCCTGTGGATATGCAAATCAGCCTGTCGTGAGCTTCGGCATCGGCTTCGTTTACAAAATGCACATCGTTGGTGCAAATTAATTTTATATCATGTTTTCTTGCAAAATCAATCAGCACCCTGTTCACCTTCTCCTGCATGATATACGTTTCATGGTTAGCATTAGGCACAGTGGCCTTATGTCTTTGCAACTCAAGATAATAATCGTCGCCAAACACCTTTTTAAACCATAAAACAGACTCTTCCGCCTCCTCTATTCTGTCGTTGATTATCAATTTTGGTATTTCACCGCCAAGACAGGCTGAGCACACAATCAATCCCTCGTGATGCAACTCAAGCTGCTCCTTGTCGGTGCGGGGATGATAATAATAGCCTTCTGTCCAAGCTCTCGATACTATTTTTATCAGATTATGATATCCTTTCTCGTTTTTGGCAAGAACAATCAAATGCCGTCCTGTGTCTTTTTTATTGTCACGGTTGCGCATCGATTTATCCGCCACATACATTTCGCAGCCTAAGATAGGCACAAAGATTTTCTTTTCGGCTTCGGCAAGACGTGATTGAGCCTCTTCTAAAGCCGCAGTGTCACCCGATTCACGCAACAATTCTATTTCTTTCTTTGCGGATTTTATTCCGGCTTCCGTCCCGGAATTTTTTTTCTTTACATAATCAAAAAACTCTTTAATACCGAACATATTGCCATGGTCGGTAAGCGCAATGCCACGCATACCGTCAGCTATGGCTTTGTCAACCAACGCTTTCACAGAAGCCTGCCCGTCAAGCACAGAATATTGGGAGTGTACGTGTAAATGTACGAATGAATGCATATTTAATTTGATTTTTGTGGTTGTAAAGTTACGCATTAGAAAACAAAAAGAAAAGCGTGATTTTTACATTGTCCGGTTTTTAACAAATCCGGAACCAATAACTTTTTATCAATCATATATGACACGCCTGATATGTTAAATTCTTTTTGTAGCTTTGCATATAATTTCAACCAAATTAAAGTTCTAAAGTGATATATCCGGAAAGTTTAGAGAATAAGATAGGTTTCGATGGCGTAAGAAACATGATAGCCTCTCATTGCAGTAATGAGCTTGGCGAAATCAAATGCCGGGAGATGGCGTTTTCTTCTGACTTCAATTCAATAAAAAAACTGTTAAGCCAAACAAATGAGTTTCTTACGATATTAAACAACCATGATAATTTTCCAAATGGAAACATACATAATCTGCAAGAAGAAATAGGCAGAATAAAAGTGTCGGGCGCATATCTGACTGAATCCGAGCTCTACAGATTAAAGCAAACTTTGAGCTCAGCTATAGATATCCATTCATTTTTTACTGCCGAACGTCGGTTAAAATATCCGGAGCTGTGGGAAATAGGGCAATCTTTTTCTTTATTTCCTGACATAGTAGCCATAATCGACAAGACCATTGACCAACATGGAGAGGTAAAGGATAACGCATCCCCTATCCTATTGGAACTGAGGCAATCTTTAATGCACGCCACAAGCAGCATGAACGGAGCGATGCAACGTATAATGTCAAAATACAAACAAGATGGCATTCTTGACAAAGACACAACTCCGTCGATACGTGACGGCAGGCTTGTGATTCCTGTTCCGCCCATGAACAAGCGAAAAATACGAGGTATTGTCCACGACGAATCGGCCACAGGGAAAACTATTTTCATTGAGCCGGAAGAGATTGTGGAAACCAATAACCGCATTAGAGAGATCGAGGCTGAAATAAAACGGGAAATAATCAGAATACTCATCTATGTGACAGACCAAATACGCCCCAAAGCCGATGATTTGTTATATTTCTATTCACGTATAGGCATTTTTGATTTCATACGCGCAAAAGCGATTTTCGCCCAAGAAACAGACTCATCGATGCCTTGCATCTCTGACACACAAGAAATAGAATGGTATAATGCCCGCCATCCAATGTTGCAAGTATCACTCAGCAGAAGTGGCAAGACAGTTGTTCCGCTTAACATAAAATTGGATAAAGCGACACACATTCTATTGATTTCAGGTCCGAACGCCGGAGGAAAATCCGTTTGCCTTAAGACAGTGGGCATCATACAATACATGTTGCAATGCGGAATATTGCCTCCGGTCTACAGCAACTCACATTTCGGAATCTTTGAAAATCTTTTTATTGATATAGGAGATGAGCAATCCATAGAAAATGAACTAAGCACCTATAGCTCGCATCTTGCAAACATGAAATATTTCATGCTTAACGGGAATGATAAATCATTGGTGCTAATCGACGAGTTCGGTGGAGGAACAGAACCACAAATCGGCGGAGCTATAGCCCAAGCAATATTAAAAAAGCTCAACGAGGCAGGCGTGTTCGGAGTCATAACCACCCATTATCAGAATTTGAAGAAATTTGCCAATGAAACACAAGGCATCGCAAATGGAGCCATGCTGTATGACAGGAATTTGATGAAGCCATTGTTTCAGTTGTCTGTCGGCAATCCCGGAAGCTCTTTCGCCATAGAAATCGCAAAAAAAATAGGAATACCTGCTGATGTGCTCGATTATGCGGCTGATATAGCAGGCTCCGACTATATCAATATGGACAAATATTTGCTTGACATCGCGCGTGACAGGCGTTATTGGGAAAATAAGCGGCAAGACATCAGATTGGAGCGAAAAAAATTGGAAAAAATCATCGAACAATATGAGAACAATCTGCAAAACCTGATAATCGAGCGAAAAGAAATACTCAAAGAGGCAAAAACAGAGGCAAAAGAGATATTGTCGAAAAGCAACGCGTCGATAGAAAACGCCATACACGAAATAAAGAAAGCTCAGGCAGAAAAAGAACAAACCAAATTAATCCGTAAACAAATAGAGGAATTAAAATCAAGACTTTCAGAAGAGTCGGATGATACTGCGACAGCACAAAAAATAAACGATCTCGCATCGAAAATAAAAAACAGGAAAAAGAAACCGGAGCATAAAGAAGAAAAAAAGACAGAAAAAGTATTTAAGACAGGCGACAATGTAACTATCGACGGAAGCAGCTCAGTTGGCGAGATACTGGAAATAAACGGCAATAACGCCACTGTTTTAATTGGCAATTTCAAATCGATTGTGAAATTATCAAAATTAAAACACACAATAAAAAAAGCCACATCAGTCGCAGTTCAGACAACAACGGCAATTTCAGAAGAAACCCGGTCGCGACAGCTGAATTTCAAACAAGAAATAGATGTCAGAGGGATGAGAGCCGATGAGGCATTGCAAGCTGTTTCATATTTTATCGACGACGCTATACAATTCGGCATACGGCAAGTACGCATTCTTCACGGGACAGGATTTGGGATTCTGCGCCAACGCATACGTGAGTACCTAAACGCAATTAAAGGCGTAAAGTCATTCCGCGATGAGCACGTTCAGTTTGGCGGCTCCGGAATAACAGTCGTGGAATTGGAATAACATGTAATAGTCAAGGCTTGTTCTGACAATCTTTTTAAATTCAAACGCTCCCCGAAATCACTTCGCGGAGCGTCTTTGCTTTAAATCGGTTACGCAATTATGATTAACAAATTAATTAAATCCTTACGGATGCAAAATTACGTGTCACCGGCATTCCCTGCAATCACCTTTTTTGAGTAAATTTATTCATTAGCTACCTACAAATAAGTAGCATTTTCTCATCAATCCAGTTTCAATACCGCAAGAAACGCTTTCTGCGGCACTTCCACAGAGCCGATTTGCTTCATGCGCTTCTTGCCTTGCTTTTGCTTCTCAAGCAATTTACGCTTGCGGCTTATATCGCCTCCATAACATTTTGCGGTCACATCTTTTCTGACTGCCTTTATGGTTTCCCGCGCTATTATTTTTGCGCCGATGGCAGCTTGAATGGCGATGTCGAATTGTTGGCGCGGTATCAAGTCTTTCAATTTTTCACACATGCGCCGTCCGAAAGTCACGGCATTGTCAACGTGAGTCAGCGTACTCAAAGCATCCACAGACTCTCCATTAAGCAATATATCCAATTTAACGAGTTTGGATTCGCGGAAATCGTGTATATGATAATCAAATGAAGCATAACCTTTGGATATGCTTTTCAATTTATCGTAAAAATCAATCACGATTTCGCCCAATGGAATGTCGAACACCAATTCCACCCGGTTGCCTGAAATAAATTCCTGCTTTACCAATTCTCCACGTTTGCCAAGACAAAGAGTCATAATCGGGCCGATAAAATCGGCCGTAGAAATAATTGACGCGCGTATATACGGCTCCTCTATATGCTCTATCAATGTGGGGTCAGGCAATCCTGACGGGTTGTGCACCTCCGTTACATTCCCTTTTTTGTCATATACCTTGTAAGAAACGTTAGGCACAGTGGTTATGACATCCATATTGAATTCACGCGCCAAACGCTCCTGAACAATCTCCATGTGAAGCAGTCCGAGAAATCCGCAGCGGAAACCAAACCCTAAAGCAGCCGACGATTCCGGCTGAAATGTCAACGACGCGTCATTCAACTGCAATTTTTCAAGCGAGCTGCGCAGATTCTCAAAATCTTCCGTTTCTATCGGATAAACACCGGCAAACACCATCGGCTTCACCTCCTGAAATCCCTCAATAGCCGCATCGCAAGGCTTTGCCACATGAGTAATGGTATCCCCCACTTTCACTTCTTTCGAAGTCTTTATCCCGGATATTATATATCCCACATTGCCTGCCGACAATTCCTCTCTCGGAGAAAGATTCAATTTCAGCACACCTATCTCCTCCGCATAATATTGTTTTTCAGTGTTTACAAACTTCACGAAGTCGCCTTTGCGTATTGCGCCATTGATTATTTTGAAATATGCGATAATTCCGCGAAAAGGATTGAACACAGAATCAAAAATCAATGCCTGCAATGGTTTCTCCAGATCGCCCGACGGAGCGGGAATACGCTCCACAATAGCCTCCAATATCTCAGGTACTCCTATCCCCGTCTTTCCGCTCGCACGGATTATGTCCTCGTGTTTGCATCCGAGCAAATCCACAATTTGGTCTTCAACCTCTTCAGGTTTTGCGCTTTCGAGGTCAACCTTGTTTACAACCGGTATTATCTCCAAATCATTGTCGATTGCCATGTAAAGATTGGAGATGGTCTGGGCCTGTATGCCCTGTGAGGCATCGACAATTAGCAACGCACCCTCACAAGCGGCGATACTGCGCGACACCTCGTATGAGAAATCGACGTGTCCCGGCGTATCGATAAGATTCAGCACATAAGTTTCTCCATTATGCTGATATGTCATTTGAATGGCATGGCTTTTTATCGTGATCCCGCGCTCACGCTCCAAATCCATGTCATCGAGCACTTGATCCTGTAAATCCTTGCCCGATACAGTGTTGGTATATTCCAAGAGGCGGTCGGCAAGTGTGCTCTTACCGTGGTCGATATGCGCTATGATGCAAAAATTACGTATATTCTTCATATTCCAAAATTTCAGCACAAAATTACCACAAATCCCCCAAACCTCAAAACCCACAAAAATAGGACAAAACAATAAATCAATCGAATATGTATAATTTTACAAAACCGAGTTTGCTTAACCCGATTTTGTGAAATTTACTCTGATTTTATGTTGCTCTAATTATATTCTTATTTTAAAGATATATTCACAAACTTCACCTCACTCAATTCAAAAGCGTCTGTAACTTTGTTGTCAGGCAATAAAAAATCATCTTTATCAGGATATAGCTCAATTATCCTATCATCTGAAACCGACAATCTAAAGCGTATTTTCTTAAAAAATTTAATTTCGGAATATTCTATACGATTATCCGCCTCTATTGTCTTTATCGCTATACCTATAAGTTTTAACTGCTCATCTTCAGACAGCTTTTCATTAGACACTTCATTCAAATAATTGTTGAGGAAAGAGGCTCCTTCTTTGTTTATTTCTAATATATAATCATTCAATGTTGACTCAACATCAATACCTGTAAACAAATTCGTTCCAGAAACCAAGTTTCTAATCATTTCCACCTCTTCATCTGCTATGTTCCCGTCACATGCCATGCAACAGAAAACTGTTTTTAAATACAATTCCGATTTGTTCATATTAATCTCATTTAAATCCAATACGTTCTCTATCTTTTTTCCTATTAAAACTATTATTCTCCATATTCTCTTTTATTTTTTCATATCGCTCAAGCTCTTCTAATGTTATCGACGGAGATGTCGTTTTTATTGTTGTTTTTAGAATATTCATAGTAATTTTACTATGCTGTTTTAACGCGCTTCTTGACGCATTATTGACAATTAACTGTATATCCGCCGAAACATAATTCTCCGTAAGATCTGCCAACTCATCATAATCTATTCCAAAATCATACGGACGATTCTTAAGATACAATTCAAACAAAGCTTTTCTCGCCTCTTTGTCTGGTACTCCAATGTAATATTTCTTGTCTAAACGACCAGCCCGAAGTATTGCCGGATCGATTGTATGTGGATAGTTTGTCGCGCCTATAATGAAAATTCCTTTTTCGCCTGTCCTGTCCATTTGTGCTAGCATCTCATTCACCGCACTCCTTGACATTTCGTGAACATTACTTTCCCTATTCGGGACAAGTTCATTCATTTCATCAATAAAAATAATGGTGGGAGCTTTCTCCTCAGCATCTTTAAACATCTTGGCTATATTTTCCTGTGTGGCATTTACATACCGACTTTTTAATGAGGCAGGAGTAATACACATAAAATTAAATCCGACTTCTTCTGCAAAATGTTTGGCGAAAAAAGTTTTTCCACATCCGGGAGGCCCGTATAGAAGCATTCCGTTAGGTATCGTCACTCCATATTTTTTATAATCTTCCGGATGATGTAAAGGTTCTATTACTTCCTCCATTAATTGAGTTTTCAATTCTTCCATTCCGGCAATCGCAGCGAACCCCGGTCCTGATTTATCTGATAGTCTAATCTGCGTTGTTTTGTCTGAAAATGAATCAGAAAGAATTTTCTTTTTAGTGGATTGTCTTTCCACTTTCAGTTCTCCACTTAACCCTCTGATAAATTCTTCAGCGGATTGAAATCTATCTTCAGCATCATACGAGAGAGCCTTAACCACGCAATTCACCAGTTGATCGTCCAACTCAAATTTTTTAATATCCGGTATCTTTAATTCTTTTGTCCGTTCATTCAACACTCGGTCTATACGTTCAGAAGCATTTAACCTTGACAAATCAATAAACCATGGTAATTCACCATATATTAACTGATATAGCAATACCCCTACAGAATAGATGTCAGATTGAATTTGCAACACTCCGGAAAAACATTCCGGAGCATAATAAAACAAATTTGAAGTATTCAAGTTGGATTTTGACGGCTGCTGATCGAGATAACGTGCATGGCCATAATCTATGAGTTTCAAATCTTCCCAACCACCGTCAAGATTTACTAATATATTCTGCATAGTAACATCTCCGTGTACAACAGGGCGTGGTAAAGAATGAAAATATTGCAAACCATTCAGCACGGAAATCGCCACTTGTTTTATTGAATATACATCAAGCCCACCATCTCTGATGATTTTTTGTGATAAGGTTTCTCCGCTTACAAATTCTGTAACCAGATAAGCCCATTGCTTTCCATTTACAAAAATTCTTCCCGAATCAATGTATTTGCATAAATTATGATGATTGCATTGCTTGGTTATTTCAATCTCAAAAATATTACCGTCATCATCAATCTGATTATGATTCAATTTACTGTAATCTATGAGTTTCAGAAAACGAGTCTTGCCATTTGCATCTTTCACACGATAAGTTTCTGCATGAGTGCTTTGCTTATGCGGAAAACTTACCATGTACTGATTAATTTTCTCTCCTTTATTGAATGTCATACCATGAATATTAAGGACAAAAGTCATCTGTTATTTTAGTAATCCATTTGCGTTTGCGGCTTCATTATTAGGCATTAACTCTATTAAGCTGCAGGCTATCGGGTGTAAAATCTCAACTGTCGGTTGTCTATTGATTCCTTCCATTCCACGGTTCACAAGTTGGCGTGCGCGTGTAGTGTCTTTCCAATTAATGAAGTCAAACCTGTCACGGCAATCACGAATCAAACCTATACATTGATAAACCATGGTCAAGTGTACAAACAACGTTCTTATTTGTTCAAGCATTCCCTTTCCCATTATTATATCCTTTTCTCGGATTACTTTATCAGTCTGAGTACGCAGTTGTTCCACTAATTGTCTGGTTTTGTCATTTCCCAAATTATCTTGCGCATTTTCCAATCTGTCAAACTCTTCTTTCAATTCCTTTTCCAATCGCTGCCATTCGGTGCCGCTGTCAAGATTCTCAATCTTGCGCAAAACCTCTTTTAAATGTTGCAACACCATCTTTTTCTCTGAACTGTTGGCATACTCTTCTTTAACCTTGTCGATTTCTGCCTGCAATTCAATTGTTGGTACATCGTCTTCTTCCAAACGGTCAATACTTGATTGGGCTTCCGAAAGACCTTTTTTTATTTCATTGTCAGCTTCCTCTACTGATTGCTTTTTATTGGTGTCAAGCTCTTTCTCAACAGTTATGTCAGCCGCGAGAAAATGCACTTCCACTTTCATCTGTTCAGAAGAATCCACTTTGAGAGTGACATCCACTGAACTGTCAGCAGGTATCAAACAATCCACATCGTCGCCTGTAATCACCACATCTGCCACATATTCATAAAGTGCAGCTGTTTTGCCTTCCGCTTCGGCAAAATCATCCGTTTGGTAAACAGGAATTGTAATTATGTCTTTTTCCATGCCGGGACGTAATTGACTTGAAGTTTTCAAATCATTAACAACACCAATAGCAGGTAAAGGTTTGTTCTTTTCCAATCCTTTGGCCATCTTAAATACTCCTCGCTTTTTGTTTTCGCTCCAAATGGCAATACCAATATTATAAGGTAACGGAGCCGAACCTACTTTCGCGCCCTGTATGATTGTAAACTCCGATGGGAAACATGGAATAGAATTGCCTCTATCATCATAAACAATTATGGAAAACGAATTAGGTTTGCCCTCTAATAGGTTTGTTTCTATGACATTCCCATTCAAATCCACTTCTGTTTTTCCGCTTGACCATGCTTTGTCTGCACGGACAAACTCTACCCAAACCTTCGGCAAAGAATCTTTATTCGCCAACTTGACGCTTACCCATTCTGATGTTTCAACAGAAGTTGAGTCGTATCCCAACTCCAATTTTATTGTTCCTACCTGAATTTCATCATTATTGATTTCAGCATCAAGTGTGGAAGCATAGAGTGCAGCTCCCGTAGCTACCGCAGTCATCGGATCAATGCTTGTATCGATATTTGGCGTAATCTGCTCTTTCAACATTTGCCTAATTAACGGACTGTGGGTCGGACCTCCTACTAATATAATTTTATTTATTTGAGAACCGGTAATATTGTTTCGTTTCAACAAATTTTTGCAAATATCAACAGCTTTCTGAAAATACGGATGCATCACATCAAATACATCAGACTGTGTAACCGTAAGGTCAAGTTCTATTTCTTCACCGTCCTCATCTTCACCTAAATCCCCAAGATTTGAAATGATATCTTCATGGTCTTTGAATGATAACTGATTTTTTGCATCTTCAGCATAAGTTTTCATAGCGTCGCGAAGCACCTGCTTCTTTTCTTCATCTGTCAAAAAACCGTCTATAGAATAATTTTCTTTCAAATAAGGAATAATTATTTCATCAACAATGGCATAATCAAGATTCTTTCCACCTAAATAGTTGTCACCTTCTGTATCAAATACTTGCATTATGCCGTCCTCAACTTTAAGCAATGCGGCATCAAACGTTCCTCCTCCGAAATCAAAGACCATCCACAGGCCGTCTTTTTCATCTGCGCTCAATCCATAAGCCATAGCGGCGGCTATCGGTTCTTGCAGCAGCTCGCATCGTTTGAACCCCGCTATTTTTGCGGCCTCCATTGTCGCCGTCTTTTGATTAACCGTGAATTTTGCCGGCACTGTAATGACAGCCGAAGTTATAGTTTCATCTGTCACAAAAGTTTTCAATGTTTTCAAAACCTCTGCCGATAATTCTTCTGAGCTAAAATCCCTATTCAAATTCGAGCAATGGTATTTTGTATTCGTTCCCATTGTACGCTTGAACTCAATATATGTGTTTGACGCTTCCTGATGCCAAGATTTGGTGGCACGGCGTTTATCCTGCTTCATTGTGTTATAGGCACTGTCACCCGCTTTGACAGTACCTCTTTTGTTTACTGAAATGCACGACGGCATAGTGTCTTTAAGCACGTCTGTCTTTATAGCAACCGGTTCTCCTTTTTCCATTCGGCAAATAGCCGAATTGGTTGTGCCAAGGTCTATTCCGTAATCAATTTTTATTCTTGCCATATCTTTTCAATTAAATATTTTGACTTACTGTGATTTGCGCTGACTGTATCATCTTTCCGTTATAATTGATTTGAGGTTTGATTATACCTGTTATTATTTGCCTGCCTTGTTCCAAAGTTTCATCTGTGACAAAATTAGCCACCACTTTCATCCCATCATTGTATGGTTTTCCAAGCATATCGACAATTTCATATCCATTGGCCTGAAAATTGTCCTTTATGCGTTGAACGGCTTTTGCCAACTGTTTATACCCCTTAATTGAGGAATCCATCCGTGAAAGATTCAACTCAATGCGCACTATTTCGTCTGCCACTTTCAACGCAAGCGAATGATCTGTTGCAACGACATTATTGTTCGCAGCAACAGATGTTTTTATTTGTTGCTCTACTATTTCAAGCAACTTATTATCCAATTTTATGGATTCTTCTTGCATTTTCGCTTGTGCGTTTTGCAATTTATCCTGCAAGCCACGCACCTCATCTATCGATGTACGACCTTTCTTTATTCGATAAGTTAAATAAAGAAAAGTAATCAACAATACAAAAAAGATTACTGCGGCAGTCAGAACACCCCACATAGTTCGGTTCTCTACAAGTGATTGATTAGAAGAAACTATGTCGTTGGTATCTTGTATTCTGTCATTAATAGCTGTACGGTCATCTGTCTGTATTCTCTTTAAACTGTCACAAACGCTTTTAATGCTGTCTAAACTTTGGCACAAATCCTCATTAATCCGCTTCAAATTCTGAATTTCAACTTCGCTCCTATTTGAAACGACCAACAACTGTTGCAATTCTACATCCAATTCCTTTTGTTTCAACTCGATAACACCAAATCTTTTCTCCATTACGGAATTCTCATCCGCTTTCATTTGAGCAAGTGCCGTTCCCATTACAGAAAAAGCCACAAACACTATTACCATCAATTTTCTTTTCATTTTATCAAATTTTTATGCATCAAACAAAGATATTCCTTCATATTTATTAAATGAACATCCATATTCTGGAACTAAAGGGACATCACCTATATCAGACAACAACATAATAATAAATTCTTCTAAACATGAAACAGGTTTATTTTTCTCATCATTCAAAATTAGAGAAGCATATCCTTTCATATCTCTATTGTCTATAACATAATCTTTTTTTAGAAGATATTCATTATTAGGTTTAAGACCAATTATAGCATCTGGTAATTCCTCATAATTATCATGATCATATTTTCCTAATCCAATAACGATATCCATATCACGACATGTATTTTCTTTTTTTGCCTCAGAAAAGAAATAATTTCTTAAAGTCTTTACAGAACAAGAATCGTACACAAACAGATATTTATTTTTAATTCCCATTTTATGAAGATGCGAGAAATCAGAAAGTGTTTTATTAAATTGTTTTTCCCTTATGGATGTTTTAATTTCAATTACAGCAATTACAGCACATGATGGTAGTACCATTAATGATCCCGTTTTAAAAATAGGGGCAAAATTCAATCTGTCATATATTATGACATCGCATTGATGAGAACATTGTTTATCCCCTATAATAAAACCTTGAGCTACACCTACTTTCTGAGGCAACAACTTCTTTAATAAATCTCTCAATAAATCCTCTGCAAACATTCCTATGGTTAAATTATGTTTGATACCGAATTGTTTAATCTGTAGTAGTTTATTGTGGATTTCTACCGCACGCAATCTATAATACTCAGTTCTCATTCTTTAATCGTCTAACAACTGTCCTAAAACAGCAGCTGTCGCAAAAAGAGCAATTAAAATAGCTGCAATTATTGACCAATCTAGCAATACAAATAATAAAATGATAGCAGTAGGTATCAATATCCCCAATATCCACATAAGTACTGCTTTATTCCGTTTCTTTATAATTTCTTTTGCTTTAGATACATTTTTCCCATTAGGATATTCTCTAATATAAGTACTCAATTGCTTTTTAGATTTATAATATTCAAAAATTAAATTTTCAAGTTGTTCTTTTATTTTGTTTATATACCAACCATTTGGATATGTAGTTACATAATGCTTGCATCCTTCTATGGTGGAACAATTCTCTTTATATAATTTATATTCTCGCTGAGAAATACTCTTATAAGATTTAACTTCCTTTATAAATTTACCATTAGGAAATTTTTTTATATATGTATCATATTTATAATCATATGGAGCAACACCTTCTGTTATTTTTTTATCATAAGAAGATTTACATTCCTTAAAATAATCTTCTTCTGTTCGTAAATCAATTAATCCATCATTTATCCAATTTAGCATAAACCCATATGTCGGAGGGATATTAGAAATCATTCTACGCTCAAGAGAAAGCCCCATCATCATATCACGCAACCTCCGCTCTCTCTCCAACGACAAGTCCATATAACTGTTAATATTCCATGCTTTATTATATTGAGATAAAAAATTTATTGCAAATTCACCTAACGCACTGCTTCCGGCATGAGATAATAATCCTTCCTCTGAGAAACTATTGTCTATCTGTCCAATTAAATTCTTAATTGTATCTTTATTTGGAATTAATCTATCTCTTTTAAATTCTTTTGATGCATCCAGTAATTCTATATTTGCAAGCATGGTCCAACTGAAACGTAATATCCACATTAATTTAAAAAATGCCTCTTTTTCATTTGCAGATATCCTATCTTTAAGTTCATCATTTAGATCTTTATTAAATGTTTCAACAATAAAATTTAATAATACATTAGCCAATACTGTTGATACACGTATATAGTATTCATTTTTAATACCCACCTTTTCTTTCATCAAAATAAGATATGGCTCACATTTAAATAATAAATCTTTGCAACCTTTCAACCCGGAATTCTCCTCTTGGAATTTCCGTAATTCATTTTTGATGGCCTTATCTTCAGCAAAAACCTCTAAGGGCGGTAGGTTTTCAATAATCCTATTAAGAATATCGACATTTTCTTTACACCTGTCCTTTGCCATTTTCCCGACCACCAACGATTGCGCATACGATTGCAACCGCATGGCCTTGTGTGCCGCATCCGGCTCTTCAGAATGATTGAAATAATCGATACCGCATTGCAGGATTTCCAATCCTACTTTGTCAGCCATAGTCTGATACTGCAAATCCGTATCTGAAATCAATCCTTTAAGTTTTACGAATACAGGTTTTGTGTAATTCATCAATTTTACCCCTGCATTGTATCGCACACCGGCACCTTGCTTTCTTGTGGATTTTGCAGCATCCAAAGATGATTGCAATGCCTCTAACAGTGGCCTTATTTCTTGACGTTTAAGATTTTCTTTCCATTCACTGTTTACAATAAACGGCAATATTCTGTCCAATCCATAATTGGAGCATAATTCTGACAAAAAGTCATATTCTATATTCTCAATATTTGTGGCAATATCATCTCCAATGATTGTTTTCACAAATTCTTGCAAATACTGTGAATATAATTTTTCAGCGCAAGACAGCGCGTCTGAAAGGTTGTCTTTAATCAACGCGCAAACTATCCTGTTTTGCAGCGATGATACATTCTCTTTCTTTTCCCAAATGGAAATGGCTTTATCCACATTTCCTCCGGTCAGATTGTTAAAAGCAATATCATCGACAGTTGTAGCTTTCACAAACCAAAATTGGGCATATCGCAATTGCTCTTTGGGCAATGCTAAATCAGATTCAGCTTTCGCAACAGATTCATTCGTGCGGTTGACAGCCGGTAACAATTCCGGCAAATCCAAAGGGAAAGACACAGAGCGCCCTACCCTTAAAAAGGATTTTAGTCTGTTAATATTCGCCACACGTTCCTTAACTGAAGAATTAGAATATATCCCCAATAACCGGTACGGATTCTCATTAATGATTTTCATCAGGTTTCATCTTTCACCATCCGGCTCATTAATGGCATTACATTATTAAACAATTAATTGCATATATACAAAAAAACGTGGAGCCGACCTGTTGCCCGCTTCACGATGTAAAGGCTCTCGCATTGCCCCAATTTGTCGAAACGAGCAACGCCGAAAGCCCCACGATGAATGTTTATTGCTATTGCCACATCACCATGCCAATCGCGACAAAGCGCGATAAACACAACAATGGCTGCCATAGAAACATCCCACAGGGCGTTCCCGTTGCTTTGCTTTTGACAAATTGGTTTGAATTTGCGAGATTCTTACATCGTCAAAACCAAAGCGCTACAGTAACGCCTTTATGTATATATACCCACCCTACCGAACTGCCTCAAACGCAATGCCGTCGGCATTGGTCGGTGTTGCAAAAATAACTATTTATTTTCACAACACATTATTTCTCTCCGAAAAAATATATCAAAATATTTACACGAAGAAGCCGCACAGAAAAGGACAAGCTTTTACCGTGCGGCTTTCTTTTTAATTTGATGAAAATCAATATGCGAACATAGGATAATCTTTCATTGTGGCATTGACTTTCTCGCGTACTGATTTTATTACCGCATCATTTTCAGGATTGCTCAATACGGTGTCTATCATCTCCACAATCTCTCCCATCAGTTCTTCTTTAGCTCCGCGTGTGGTTATGGCAGGCGTGCCAAGCCGGATGCCGGATGTCTGGAACGGAGAACGTGTGTCGAACGGCACCATATTCTTATTCGCCGTAATATCGGCATCGACAAGGACTTTCTCAGCCACTTTGCCGGTAAGTTCGGGGAAGCGGGTACGCAAATCCACAAGAATGCAATGGTTATCGGTTCCGCCGGATACAATCTTATAGCCTTTTGCCATCAATACTTCTGCCATGACTTTGGCATTCTTCTTAACCTGCATTTGATATTCTTTATATTCAGGCAGTAAAGCCTCGCCGAAAGCTACGGCTTTTGCCGCTATGACATGCTCCAACGGTCCGCCTTGCACGCCGGGGAATACAGCGGAATCTATAATGGCAGACATTTTTTTGATAACTCCTTTCGGAGTGGTTTTACCCCACGGATTGTCAAAATCTTTTCCCATAAGAATCAATCCGCCGCGCGGGCCGCGCAATGTCTTATGCGTGGTGGAAGTGACGATATGGGCATATTTCAACGGATTGTCAAGCAATCCGGCAGCTATCAATCCGGCAGGATGAGCCATGTCGATCATCAGTATAGCCCCTATTTCATCTGCAATCTTGCGCATACGCGCATAATCCCATTCGCGAGAATATGCACTTGCCCCACCGATTATCAGCTTCGGACGCTCGCGCAATGCAACCTCTTCCATCATGTCGTAGTCCACATATCCTGTATCTTCCTTTACACCATATTCCAACGCATGGAACATCAACCCGGAGAAATTCACAGGAGAACCGTGGCTCAAATGCCCGCCATGCGACAAATTAAGCCCCAAGAACTTGTCGCCCGGCTTCATCACAGCCATAAAAACTGCCATATTGGCCTGCGCTCCGGAGTGCGGCTGCACATTGGCGTATTCCGCGCCAAACAACTGTTTAACACGCTCGATGGCAAGCGTTTCGGCTTCGTCTACTACCTGACAGCCTCCATAATAACGATGGCCGGGATAGCCTTCCGCATATTTGTTGGTAAGGCAAGAGCCCATAGCCGCCATTACTTCATCGCTCACAAAATTCTCGGAGGCAATCAGCTCTATACCTTTCTCTTGGCGCTGATGCTCACGCTCGATAATGTCGAAAATAGCATTGTCTTTTCTCATACAATTTTTCTGAGTTATATTAAATTTTCACTTTTGTTTCTTTTGCACAGACCAGCCAAATTTTCCTATCTGCCCGCCAAGTTTATAATAATGCCCGTGAGAATATGCAATCAATCTTGCCTTTTCAAGATCGAACGCGCCTGTTTCCTGATTTATCAACGAATCTTCAGCGTCGGTGCAAAGCACATCGGCAATAAACATGTCATGAGAACCAAGTTTTACAATTTCTTTGACACGGCACTCAACCGACAAAGGCGATTCTTCTACACAAGGGGCATCAACCATATTGCCTTTCACAGGTGTCAACCCTGTTTCTTCAAATTTATTATAATCTCTTCCGGAACGAACGCCACACCAATCTACAGCCTTAGCCATTGCCTCTGTAGTGAGATTCAACGTAAATTCCATGTTACTTTTTATCAGCTCATAACTATGGCGCTCCGGACGCACAGAGATGTAGCACATCGGCGGATTTGTACATATTGTACCCGTCCATGCCACAGTAATCAAGTTGTAATCCTCTTTACAAGAGCCACAACCCACCAATACAGCCGGCAAAGGATAAATCATTGTTCCGGGCTTCCAAATCTGCTTCATATCTTATTTCAGCACAATATCATTTTTCAAAACGGTACGTTCACAATAGTGGCAGCGAAGGGTAACATTATCCTTGTCCTCCACATGGAACCACGTGTTCATCGGCTCATTGTTGGTTATACATTTAGGATTGTTGCACTTTACAATTCCCAATATATCATCAGGCAATGCCACTTTGTATTTCTTAACCACTTTATAATCTTTAATGATATTGACATTGACGTTAGGTGCAATCAAAGCCAAGCGGTTAAGTGTATCTTCCGGAAAATAAACATCCGCTACTTTCAGTATTCCTTTTTTCCCGAGTTTCTTACTGTCGAGATTATAGCCTATAGTCACACTGCTTCCGATATTTTCTATGTCAAGCAAACTTACGACCTTAAACAGAGAGTCTGTCGGGATATGATCAATTACAGTGCCGTTGCACAGTGCCGCAACCGCAAGTTCTTTATTGTTGTTCATAATTAATTGTCTTTATCAATATCGATACCTAAAACCTTGCAAATTATTGCTTGCCGGGCATACAAGCCGTTCTGCGCCTGTTGGAAATAATAAGCCTTTGGATTGTCGTCCACATCTTGAGAGATTTCGTTGACACGCGGAAGCGGATGCAATACCCTCACATTTTCCTTGCTTCCGTCGAGCATTGAGTTATGCAACGTATAAAGATTCTTCACCCGCTCATATTCCATCAGATCCGTGAAACGCTCGCGCTGCACCCGTGTCATATAAATGATGTCGCTGCTGTTTATCACATCTTCCGAGAAATCAGTTGTTTCCGTATATTTAATACCATGCTGGTCGCAAAAGTCTTTATATTCCTGAGGCATTTTCAACTCATCGCAAGCCACAAAATTAAATGTGGGATTGAAATAATACATAGCCATAAGCAGAGAGTGAACAGTACGGCCATATTTCAAATCACCCACCATTGTAATGGTCAAATCGGTCAGCTTACCTTGCGTTTTATATATGGAATACAAATCGAGCATAGTCTGCGAAGGATGCTGATTAGCCCCGTCACCGGCATTTATTATTGGCACACTCGACACTTCAGAGGCATAACGCGCCGCCCCTTCCAAATAATGCCGCATAATAATCAAATCAACATAATTGCTCACCATTTTTATGGTATCTTTCAAAGTTTCTCCTTTTGATGAGCTCGTTGTGTTCGCGTCAGAAAAACCGATAACACGCCCACCCAACCTGTTGACAGCCGTCTCAAAACTTAGTCGTGTACGGGTAGAAGGCTCAAAAAACAAGGTTGCCACAACTTTACCTTCGAGCAACCTTCGGTTTGGATTCGCCTCGAAATAGCGCATATTGTCGAGCAACTCCAAAATTTCTTCTTTCGAGAAGTCGGAAATGGAAACAAGACTTTCGTTTTTCATACTTTATATAACGTAAGATTTATGTCGAGTTTATTTCTACAAAGATACGGAGAACTTGCGTAATAATGGCAGAATGAGGGCAAAATATGATAAGTGGTTGGTACTTATACCATTTTTGTGTTACCCC
>CALUMI010000022.1 GCA_944321725.1 uncultured Muribaculaceae bacterium | reverse complement strand
TGTCGGATTCGAACCAACGACCCCGAGATTACAAATCACGTGCTCTGGCCAACTGAGCTAAAGAGGCGTTTTTTCAACATTTTGCGTCAACACGCAAGACTGAAAGCGACTGCAAAGTTAGGCATTTTTTTTTACATCCAAAATATTTCGCATTTATTTTTCAAATCTTTTCCATTTTCTTCTCCCTTTCTACCCAAAATTACGGAGCCATTGAATCCGCGATGCCAAGCAACGGTTAATTTGCCAATATCAGAGTGCGCTGCCCGGCAGCTCCCAAATCCTACACAACAAAAACAAGGGCAGCACTGCCTCTACGGCAATGCCGCCCGATTATGCTTGCTACACGGCATTATCTGACAACCACTTTGCTGACCTCATTGCCGGCCTTGACTATATACATGCCTTGCGGCAAGGCTATCTCTGTGTCCGTGCCATCGTACATCATCCGACCCGAAACGTCGTACACTGCAACCCGTGTCGCCGCGTCCGCTCCTTCCAAGCGTATTCCGCCAGAGGTGGCAACCACCCTGACTGCATAGTCGGCAATCGCATCCTGCGCACCGCCAAGCTCCATCTCTATCTCTTGGACATCCATGTACTCTCTCCAGAAATTTGCCATTAAATACTTGGCACGTGAGCCTGTCGGAACATACAGCGTACCAATCTCATCCGGGACAGACCAAGACCAGTCAACAGCAGGTGGATTCTGACTTCTGACATATACCTCCGGTATCGACAAAAATTCATCCCCATCATCTATTGACAAGTCATTATGGCCAATATACAATTTTTTAAGTTGCCTACAGGAACCCATAGAACTAACATTCGCAACAGAAGGAAGATCCAATTCCTCTATTGACGAACCGCTAAAATTAATTCCGCAAAAATCTTGCAAACTATCAAATTTTGCGCCTTTTATATTTTTACAATAAGTAAAAGCTCCGTCAGAATAATCACCAACAACCGTCGCTTTCGGAGCTTCTATATTGCCGGATATCGAAGAATACTGAAACGCATGGCCCTCGATTTCCTCCACAGACGGCATTGACACACTTTCTATGGAAGAAGCCCTGAATGCGCACGTTTTTATAATCCTTACACTTTCCGGAAGCTCATATTGCCCCGTCTTGGCCTGTGGAAAATAGTATATGGCACTCTTGTCTTTATTGTAAATCACGCCCCCATCTTCCACCACAAAATGCTCGTTCTCAGGATCGACAGTTATCTCAATCATCGGATCAGCATCTTTGGTTAGCAAAAAATCCTCTGTATAGCGAGGTATCTCAACTTTAGAAACCTTTGGCAAAAGAACCAACAAATCAATCAAATACTCAGGATACACTATAGTTTCTATATTATCAGAGGCAACGAAAGCTTCGCTCGATAAAACAGAAACATTATCAGGCAGCACTACATCTGTAAGATTTATACACCGGGCAAACGCAAATCTTTCTATAGTTCCTAATTTAGAAGCTGCGGACTCTCCAACATTCTTTATCTCACGCAAGTTCTTACAATAGGCAAAAGCACTTTCTCTTATAGTGTTTAAGCCTGAATAATAATATAATGCGGATATCTTCGATCCTACGCACGACATAGAAGCTATCTCTTGCGTTGTTGGAGGAAGCGTATACGTCACATTTTCATAATTTGGAGGCATTGCTATCAATTTTTCCGCCTTTTTATCGAATATGACACCATCGACACTCGTAAAATATGGATTATCTTTAAATTCAAACCTCTCTATCTTGGAAAAGACGCCATCATAGATAAAATCCTCATCCCCATAGTAATAAGGATTTGGATTTTCAAGGAAAACGCCATCTGGTATATTCTCCAACGTATTTGGCAAAATCCACGTTTTAACATTTAATGTACTACCTATATATGGAGAATACTCTGCTGATAGAGCATTATCCCATATATAATAGTCATTCCCGCTTTTCGGATTATGCGGTGTTTCTGTAAAATCAGCGCCAGATAAATCCAATGTATCCAAATCGAGATTCCAACAGCAAAAATCAAGATCCTCATCGCCAAACTTTCCGGTCACTATCAATGTTGTAACGTCATCATAATGAGTTTCATCATCCAATGCTTTGGCAAGCGCACCGGAAAGCTCTCCCACACTCCCACTGTAGCAGGAAACAGTTAAGGCAAACGCCTCCGGAAGAAACGCCGCAAGACATGCCAAAGTTAAAATCACACGTTTCATAACATCATCCTCCTATTTTATTATTTCAATTGTCCAATCATCATCTGCACCGACGTTGACTATCATGTCGCCTTTCGCCCATCCCGCGCCGGTTACATCTTTATTAGTGGAGTAGCAAGTCATGTTCTTGCCTGTGAACGTGGCTCCGATAATCCCGCTATTGCAGGCTATCTTGGCAGCATCCTCGCTCGTGATAGTGTTTTTTTGCCATCCGAATCCGGCTACCGACAACCCGTTGTCGTACAATATCGCAGACCCGCTTACCGGAACATCGACATATTCCACCTCCACCTCATCGCTCCCGCTATTGTGTTTTGTTCTGATGAGCCTAATATAAGCACCCGACTGTACAGGAAATCCATTAAAACTAATAAGCGCACCAGGCACATACTCTTCTCCCGTTTCTTTTTTCTCGGTTCTGCCAAGCTCTATCAGTTCGCTTTCAGAAAACAAAACAAAATCAGATTCACCATTTTTTTCATAGAGAATTCTCCTGTCCTTATCCCAATACACTTGCATTGAGTAAGAATAAAGGCCCGGATTTGCGTTTGTATCCTTAACCCAACGAACATTCCCATTTTTCATAAACGAGAATGTTGCCGGTGTTGTCGGGTAATTTACAGAAAACCGCGAATCAATGCAGAATCCTGCATGAATAGAGCAATTCTGCGACAACGCATAGGAATATCTGTTGAACTCGTCAACCGCGCCCTTGTCAATCAGCTTGTTCTCCGGCCGAATGCCATCAAGTTCCTCACTATGATCTTCCTCATAATGGGCCAATTTAATCCCGAACATATACATCTTCTCAAATGCCGTGCCTGCCTCATATCTGTAGACATTCGACAAATTCAGCACAGTACTTCCATCGATTGCCACATCATACTCACACACCGCCTTATCGAGAAACTCATCTTTGATTATGCCTTTTTCTTCGTATGGCTTATAATATTTTGAATTATAAAACAGGAACATGTCGCCGTTCATCGTCACCACCGAGCCGTCGTTCCATTGGCTGCCCCAAATAATCACCGACGGGTCAACCCCGCGCCAAAAATAGTTGTTGGAGGTTGTCACGTTCGACTGCTTGATAAACAATTTTGCGCCATACTCCATGTGATTAGACGAGTAGGTTATTCCTTTGCTGTTCTCTATCAACACATCAGCGTTAATCACATTGGCGGAAACCACACCGCCTCCGCAGCTCGATATGCGCAGTCCTTTGGTATAGTCGCCATCGTTTATCTGGTTATGCTGAAACAGCAGCGCGTCGCCAAGCCACCCCATATCGAACGCATAGAATTTATCGCCGCCGTTGATTCCGTCATAATTCAAATATCCTGCGCAATTAAACGTACAGTCCACAACTGCCTTGTGGTCTGAATAATATTTAGGGAAATAAACTGCCTGACCGAAATTGCGCCATATCACAGTATCGAAAGTGGAGCCGCCATAACACAGACAGCATCTCAAAGCTACAAGGACTTCTTTTTCTTTATAATCACCATCTTCCAAAACCATATCCTTTACCCTTGTCTCATTTTCAAACGTTATGTTCTTCACCAACGTTCCTGTAGCCGGATATTGATACTCCCACGCACTTCCGTCGGCGTTCACATTCACGGCAAGCGCATAATTGTTGTTGGAAAGCGTATCCGAATTGGCATACAACTTATAGTTTGCGCCATCGAACTTTACGAGCAGAGTTGTACCGCAATCATCCCCCTCCAAACGATATCCCACTTCTCCGACCAGCTGTATGCCCGCCGGCATTTTCACAGTGTTTTTTATCAGATATACGCCTCTTGGGATAAACACCTCGCCGGCTTTCTTGAATTTTATCGCCTTATTAATGGCAGCGTCGGCATTAAGCCCTTTCTCCGCTTCTTCAACAGAACTGTACGCCACCGCGCCGAACCATTGCGGATACGCGCGGTCTACAGCCCACACCCCATCGACTTCAACATCGTCATCGAATATTTGGCACAAAGGAGCAACAATCCGTGTGTTATCACCACAAATGGTATCATATTTCGAACCACGCACTATCTTTCCGCCCTGAAAGACAAGAGTTTTATCTTCAATTCCAAAGCTAAGCAACTCATCAATTTTCGCATCACCAACTATGAGTAATGCTCCATTTTCTTCAATTATAGTTATTTCCTCCTCTTCCATAGCCGCACACATTAGATTTAACGACAACGCAATGATAATCAAAATTATTCTATACTGCAACATCTTTCACACGCTTTAACTCCGCAAATATTATAGCGAAAGCGGGCGGCATGCCGCCCGCTTTCATACAAGCCATTACACCGGCTTATTTCTTCTTATCCTTAATTTTCACCAACTGACGGTCAAGGGCGTCGATTGCCAAATCTACCGCCTCCTCAAATGTGTCGGCTATTTTTGACGCGAACAAATCCTCACAATTAGGAACTGTCAACTTAATCGACGCCTCCTTGTTCATCGATGTTTCCGGCTTAACGACTTTCAGTGTCACATCGAATGTGGCAATCGCCTCGTTACGCCGCGCGAGCTTTTGCGCTTTCTTGTTGATAAATTCCTCCAACTTTGCAGTTGCATCGAAATGGATGGCTTTAATTCTAACTTCCATTTTACCCTCCTTTTTTTAATGCTCTCGGATGAGCTTGTTTATAGTTTTGTTTCAGTTCACTGTATGTGATATGAGTGTAGACCTGCGTTGTGGCAAGCGACTCATGTCCCAACATTTCTTTCACACTGTTAAGTTCCGCCCCGTTGTTGAGCAACACCGAGGCAAACGAGTGGCGCAACGTGTGCGGCGACCGCTTGGATGATGTTACCGCAGAAAGAGCCTCTGTCACTATCCTGTAGACAATCGACGGATACAGCGCGTTACCTCTCTTGGTAATAAACAGCTCTCTCAATTCCGCGCCCGGCTGCTCCTCCCTGAGCTTCATGTAAAGAAGCAACAGCTGCCTCAGCTCCTCGCCGAAAGGCACCACTCTATCCTTATTACGCTTTCCATGCACTTTTAGTTCACCGGAAACCGTATTTACATCAGTTTTTTTCAAAGAAATCAACTCCGACCGGCGTATTCCCGTCTCATAAAACATGGCGACAATAAGGCGGTCGCGCACCGACTCGAAATCATTGTGGTCAAAATCAGCGTCGAGCACGGTGTCCATTCCCTCTTCACGCACAAACGATGGCAGCGATTGCGGAATACGCGCCATAGGCACGTCGGAAACCGGACTTTCGTCAACGATGCCGCGCTTCATAAGCAAATGGTAGTAAGATTTCAACGCCTGCACCTTGCGCCGGATAGACCTTACCGCAAAACCGGACTTTGACAGTTGGAACACCCACGAGCGCACATCCGCCACTGTCACAGAGCAAGGGTCGAACTCGCATTTTCCTCCGGTCAGATAGTCGGAGAACTGCCGCAAGTCGTTGGAATATGACAAAACGGTATGAGCCGAATAATTCAGCTCATACCGCAGATATTTCAAAAAATCGTCAACTCCCATAATTTCGTGATTCTTTCACGAAAATAGGAAATCTATTTGGTTATTCCAAATAATCCGACAAAAAATTATTCTTCAGCCGCACGCAACTTCTGAACGTAGATGGCTTTCATTATCTTTTTGCGGTTTCTTACCGACGGCTTCTCAAACGCCTGACGGTTGCGCAACTCTTTTACAACTCCTGTTTTCTCGAATTTTCTTTTGAATTTTTTGAGGGCTTTTTCAATGTTCTCGCCTTCTTTTACCGGTACAATTATCATTTTTATCTGTTACTTTATTATTTGTTCTACTTTTTGTTTCGGCGTTTTCTCGCATGAATATGATTGCAAAGCGCACCGCCGATTCCGCTTTACACCCGCGCAGCCTGCCGTCAGCCACGCCAACCGTATGTATCTAACTGTATATCTGATAAATGGCCTTTACGACCTCCTTTCATTTATGCGGATGCAAAGATATACAACATTTTTCATATCCGCAAAACTTTTATATGAGTGTATATCTTTATTTACACAAATATTTCGGAACATCATACACTTCCTGAAGTCTTTCCAATTCAGCTTTCAACTCCTCTGTTATCTTCTCGGTTCCCGTTTTTCCGTAAATGTTATTAAGTTCCTCAGGATCATCCGCAAGATTAAAAAGTTCCCATTTTCCTTCCTTATAGAAACACATCAGCTTATAGTCACCCATTTTAACACCATAATGGGCCCTTACATTGTGGAACCCCGGAAATTCATAATAATGATAATACAATGATTTCCTCCATGTAGAAGGTGTCTTCCCTGTTTCCACCACCTCTTTAAACGATACACCCTGCATGTCGTCGGGCACTGCAATACCACACATATCAAGGATTGTCGGCGCAAAATCTATATTTTGCGTCAAAGCATCCACTTCCGTTCCCGGAGCGATATGCCCTTTCCAACTCATAACCATAGGCATGCAGAACGACTCCTCATACATAAACCGTTTATCAAACCAACCATGCTCACCAAGATAGAATCCTTGGTCGGTAGTATAAATCACTATAGTGTTTTCGTCAAGCCCCGTGCGCTCCAAATAATCCAAAATCTCACCCACACTCTCATCTACACTTGCTATCGTAGCCATATAGTCCTGCAAATAACGTTGATATTTCCATTCAGCCACTTCGCGCTGAGTGCGCTTATGCAGATAGAATTCATTGTTACGGTCGCGATAGGCATCAAAAAAACGCTCTCTTTCCGCTTCTGTCATTGTCTGTAAAAAAGCTTGTGGCCAAGGATCGTAAAGAAGAGTGTCGCTGTCGATTCCTGTCACCATTTTCAAATCGTGCCCCTCATACATATCACGATATATGTTCATTGTCTGCAAGCCGGCAGCATAGCGTGTGGAATAGTCGTCGAAATAAGTGTCAGGCACCGGAAACACAGTGTTCTCATACAAATGATAATGCCTTTCCGCAGGCACCCAATTGCGATGAGCCGCCTTGTGGTGCATCATCAGGAAAAATGGTTTGCTATCTTTGCCCTCGCGGCTGTCAAGCCACTCCTCGCAATACTCCGTTATCAAATCCGTCACATAGCCATAATGCCTTGTAGTGTCAGACTCTGTTATAAAATATGGATTATAATAATCACCCTGGTCATTCAATATCATCCAATGGTCAAATCCTGTAGGCTTCGACACCAAATGCCACTTACCGATAATTGCCGTTTCATAACCGTTTGCCTGCAAAATCTTCGGAAGCGTCTGTTGACTTCCGTCAAACGCTTTATTGGAATTTTGCATAAATCCGTTTTTATGGCTGTGTTTTCCGGTAAGAATAGCCGCCCGGCTCGGTCCTGAAATGGAATTACAACAATAATTATTATAAAATACAGCGCCATCACGGCCAATACGATCAATATTCGGAGTTGGAGCCACTCTGCCTATAGGATGCCCGTAAATGCTCATTGCCTGACGCGCATGGTCGTCACTCATTATAAATATAATATTAGGACGCTCCTTGTCTTGCGCAGCAATCTTTAAAGCCAACATACAGGCCAATCCAACCAGCACACCTTTGATTTTACGCATAATAATAGCCTTTTTTAAGTTTATCGATATTATTCATCACATTAGCCGCCTCTCTACCCGACAATATTTCCGCTTTCATGAAATCCATGTAGGCAGCCACGTGGCTGAAAAAGTCATAATAGCCTCGGCAAAGATAACACAAACCATACTCACCGTCGGAAGATACCGAGAAACGGTTTTTTGGACACTCTCCATTGCAAGCGAACAGGAAACGGCATCTGCGGCATTGAGCCGTCAGACCACAACTTTTAGCTTTTCCGAACTCCAACTGTCTGCCTCCATACATCATTTCCGTGATGGTATGGTTCAGAACATTCCCAATCTTGTATTCCGGAAAAACAAAATGGTCGCATGAATACACCTCACCACTCGCCTCTATCACTCCCGCATGCCCGCAATGTCCCGACATCGAACACAAACCTGGCTCTACCCCAACCCAATTTGCCAATGTGGATTCAAAAAGCTGCACAAATATTTTTCCTACATCTTTCTCAACCCACTCGTCAAACACGGAGCAAAGAAAACTACCCCACATGTCAGAAGAAACTGACCATTCGGACAAAAAAGCATCACGCTCCGACGGCAACGCAAGCCGGGTCTGCCTTTTATTGCTTATTCGTTCCACCACAGGAGTAAATTGAATGTACCGGCAACCTATCTCCTTGAAAAAACTGTAAAACTCAACAGGATGCAATGCTGTCAAATCAGTAACTACCGACATCGCGTTCCATTCCACACCATGCTTTTCAAGCAAAGCAATGCCGTCCATCACTTTTCTGAAAGTCGGTTTTCCAAACCGGTCTTTACGATAAGCGTCATGTATTTTTTCCGGGCCATCGATGGAAACGCCGACAAGCCATTTATTTTCCGCAAAAAAACAACACCATTCCTCATCCAACAACGTAGCATTGGTCTGGAAACAATTATCAACATGCTTGCTGCCTGAATACACCCTCTGCAATCTCACAGCTTCTCTATAGAAGTCCAACGGCATCAGCGAAGGCTCTCCGCCATGCCATGTAAAACACACATAATCCGATGTCTGCGCCTCTATGTATCCACGTATGAAACGTTCCAACACTTCAAAGCTCATTCTTCTGCCGGCCTTCTTACCGGAAATCTCCGATTTTTCAAGGTAATAGCAGTAACGGCACGACAAATTGCACGCCGCGCCGACCGGCTTAGCCATCACATATAAAGGTTTGGCAAACGGATTATACATAGCAACTATTCCACGTGGCAGACAGCCGAGCGTTCGGAAACTCCGTTCTCGTTGAACGCCTCTATGCAAAAATAATAATCCTGCCCCACAGTCAGCGATTTCATAAACAGTTCATTATCATCGTATACCATCCAAGAACTGTAAAGTTTGTCGGGAGCGATGCCCCAAATCACATTGTATCCCTGAGCTCCCTCTACCGGCGACCAGCTTATGGCGATGTCCCGGCGGTCAGCCTGACGCTCCAATTTCAAATTCTTCACTTTATGCGGAGCTTTTCCCTGCCCTACGCCAAACACCCTGATTTCAGATATGGCAAGCGAGGGTGTCGGGACTTTTATATTCTTATAACGCACATAGCGCACCACCTCCGGCACTTCCAACTCTGTATAATCATTAGGCGTATCTTTAAAACTGTGGCTCTTGTCAATTAGCGTATGCCACTCTTTTCCGTCCTGCGAGCCCTCTATCAGATAACGATGGCACAACCCTTTGTACCGTCCGAACATGTTGCTCTTGTAATCATGGAAATTAACCTGCACGGCACAAACTTTTCCCGGTCTTTCCAAATCAATCGTAACCCATTGGCTGCCATCATTTGCCTCCGCAAGCCAAAACGACTTAGTCCGCTCATCGGTAAGTCCTGCGGGCGAATACTCCCCGACCTGCGAAGAGGCTGAAACCGGTTTTTTATACGACAACAGCATCCATCCGCGGAATTGCCCCCGCTTGCCCGGCACCGAAGGTGCATAACGCGGATAATCGCCAAAACGGGTGTCGCAATACATTATGCCGTCATCGTCAAATCCCATAGGAAACATGCACAGCCGACGCTCCCAACCTACGTTTATGGCCAACGCCATCGACGTAAAATGCCAATACATACCGCCCGATCCCACCACCGAGCTGCCATGTCCGGCTCCGTTCATAAACCCGCCGGGCTTGTACGACACCGGATTATGCCTCTGATACGTATACGGTCCCATAGGACTGTCGGCCACATACACCCCGTCACCATAGACATTGAACTCCGTACCCGGAGCGGCATACTGCATATAATACCGCCCGTCGTGCTTGGTCAGCCACGGGCCTTCGATAAATCCGCCAAGGTCTGTGTCGGTTGTATGATTTTCGCCGAAACGTTCCCACCCATGGTTTTCAAGGTCGAGCCCGAACAGTTCCTTTTTATCGCTTTTCGGATGAAACCGGCGGTGCGGATCCAGCTCCATACCGCGTATAGGAAACACATTCGACGAGCCCCAAAACATATATGCCCGCCCGTCATCGTCGATAAAAAGGTCAGGGTCTTGCAAATCAAACAATATTCCCGGCTCTGCCTTCCACTTGCCCGACTTGGGATCGTCGGAATACATCACACTCATCGCGCCCGACGGGTCGCCGCACACATACAGCACGGAATCCCTGTAATTATGAGCCGCCGGAGCGTTGCATCCCTGCGGATACCAATTCTGAGGCTCTATGAAATCCCAATTTTGCAAATCGGTGGAATGCCAATAACCGTTGGAGCGCGTCACAAACATGTAGTACTCCCCGCGGTACTCAACGACCGCGGGGTCGGCACCGGAGCGGTAAGAAATGTCTTTCTCCGCATTATAAATCATGTATGTGTAATCGATATTAAGAGGATTGCAATATGTGTCCATGCGCAAATTCTGCGCAAATGCCAATGGCGACAGCATACCTGCCGCAAATATTGCCAATGGTAAAACAGTTCTCATTCTATTATTATAATATTTCTACTTCAACATGAATTTCGCAGTTTTCACATCACGGCTGTTGCCTCCAATCATCACAGTGAACTCACCCGGCTCGGCCACATAGTCCAATGACGAGTTATAAAACTTCAAATCATCAACTGTAATCTCGAAAATGACGGTTTTCGTTTCTCCCGCTTTAAGAGCTACACGCCTATAATCTTTCAGCTCCTTTACCGGAGGGGTTATGCTGCGCACCATATCCCGCAGATATAATTGCACAATCTCTTCCCCGTCGCGGCGACCCGTATTGGTCACCGCCACAGAGGCCGTAATTTTCCCTGTCGAAGACATTTCAACCGAGCTTAACGTCACGTCGCCGTACTCATAATCCGTATAGCTCAGCCCGTAGCCGAAAGGATAAAGCGGCTCGTTGGGCACATCGATATAATTCGAGGCAAAAGGTCTGTACCATTCTCCGGGAGCGACAGGCCGCCCTGTGTTCTTATGATTATAGTAAATCGGGCATTGCCCCGTCACACGCGGAAAAGTCATTGTAAGTTTTGCTGTGGGATTAACCTTGCCTGTCAGCACGTCGGCAATGGCAAGACCGGCCTCCGAGCCGCCTTCCCACACATTCAATATCGCATCAGCCTGCCTGTCCTGACGCTCCATAGCCAAAGGACGGCCTGTGAACAACACCATTACAACCGGTATGCCCGTAGCGTCCAAAGCGTCCATCAGCCGTTCTTGACATTCAGGCATCTCAAGTATGGCACGGCTGTCGCCCTCGCCGCTCATATCCAAAGACTCGCCCATTGCGGCAATTATCACGTCGGCGCCCTCTACCGCTTTCAGCGCATCGGCAAGCAACACTTTGTCATCACCCCTTTTATTGGTTTCCCGGTTTGTGAAATTATATTCATATTTCTCACTGTCAACCAAGTTAGAGCCGCGTGAATAGACAACCTCCACATCGCCTCCGAGAGCATCCCGCAAATTTTCAACGAGCCCGTTATACCGTCCGGTAGCCTCGTCTTTTGTCCACGAGCCCGACATATTGGCACGGCTGTCGGCAAGCGGACCGACCACAGCCACTTTCCTCACGCCGCTTAAAGGCAGGATGCCGCCGTCATTTTTCAACAGCACATACGACTCTGCCGCAATGCGACGCGCCGCCGCAAGATTTGCTGCCGAGCGCATTTCTTTTTTGCCTCTTTCAGGATTGCAATATCTGTAAGGATTGTGGAACAAGCCCAAATCATATTTCGCGACAAGCATGCGGCGACAGGCATCGTCAAGCTCCGCCATGCTTATTTTGCCTTCATCTATCAACCCCTTGAGATTGGCATGGTATAAATCGGCAATCATATCCATGTCGACACCGGCTTTGAAAGCCTGCAACGTGACGTCTTCCGAATATCCTACGCCGTGGTTCATCATTTCGCTAATCGACAAATAATCAGACACTACAAATCCCTTGAAGCCCCAATGCCCGCGAAGAATGTCATGAAGCAGCCAACTGTTGCCTGTGGCCGGAATACTCTCAAACTCGTTGAACGAGCTCATCACGCTCCCCACACCGGCATCGACAGCCGCCTTATAAGGCTGCATGTAATAATTCATGGCTGTAACCCGGCTCATATCCGCCGGATTATAATCACGCCCGGCCTCGGCCGCGCCATACAAGGCAAAATGCTTCACACACGCCATTATCGTAGTGTCGGCACTTAAATTGTCCGACTGATAACCGCGCACCCAAGCCGCCGCCATCAGACTGCCGAGATAAGGATCCTCGCCGGCACCCTCTTTCACCCGGCCCCAACGCGCGTCACGCGAGATATCGACCATAGGGCTGTAGGTCCAGCAAACGCCATCCGCGCTCACTTCCCTCGCTGATATTCTTGCCACCTCTTCTATGTTCTCCGGCTTCCAACTGCACGACAATGCCAACGGAACAGGAAAAGTGGTCTTGTATCCCTGGCAAATATCCGCCCCTATAATAATAGGTATGCCAAGACGACTTTTCTCTACCGCCACTTCCTGCAATGCGCGTATGTCGTCAACCCCGAAAATATTGAAAATACCACCCACTTCTCCTCGCGATATCCGCCCGGCAATCTCACTCTTCTTTGCGTCGGGCTTCACATTTCCGTATGACGGCAAATTCAACTGCCCTATTTTTTCCTCAACAGTCATACGTCCGAGCAAACCGTCGATAAACTCATCCTTGCTTTTTCCGGCAACTTCCTCCGCCGTTATGCGCTGCGCAAAAGCATCCGCCGGACAAATGGCCGACAACAACGCAACCGCAGCGGGAAACATCATTCTCAGTATTCTCATTACAAATAGTTTTTATTCAGACTTAAAATTTATGCAAAACAACAGCAAGCCACATAATTTATCAAAACTGTATACCCGTCAAAACTACTATATGTTGTACAACATATCTGCCACACTACGTTTTTACTACGTTAAATTTTTCTTATCTTCACAGTAATCAACCAATTAGCAAGAGCGACTGCCGCTATGTCGCGACAGCCGCTCTTCAAAAAATCAAACACTATGATTATCTCACTACCGATATCTTGCGCATATCGCTTTCTCCCGTGTCCGTGTTCTTGATGTTCAAGAAATATATTCCTTCCGGAAGATCCGACAGGTCAATATTGTCCTGCACACCGTCGAACGCCTTAACAGCGACACCACCGACATTGATAATGGTGAGATTAGTATAATCGCCCTCCACTTTCAAGAAACCGGAAGTAGGATTGGGATATACTTTCACTTGTGCGCCATACACACCATCAATTCCCGCGTCCTCACCGAATGTAATTGTTTCCATATTCGATGTGCCGGAGTAATATACAGCCTCCACACCTGCGGTGTGCGCCCCGTCGGACAAGCCGACAAACCTGCAACTGAGTTGGTCGGTAACATCGACAAGATTTCCGTCAAGATACACATTGTATGTCACTGCCGGACGCTGTATTTCCGTGTCCGAAGCAGCCTTCATCATGCGTTTCTGCGGAAGGCTTCCGATATAAATGTCGTCGAGCATCAAAATCCAGCCATCGGCATTCGACACATTACGGATTGCCACATGTTTTGCGCCCGCCGGTACCGTATAAGAGTATTCCATCCAATAAGTGAACGGAGAAAGACGCTCAGCCATCCACACAAAATCGTCCTCAGCCGGGTTCTCAACCATCGAATATCCCACGCTGAAATAATCCGGCATACCCTCTGCCTGAGCGGCCGAGCTTGCATAGAAACTGAATTGGAAATCATGGGCGTAGGTCAGTTCCGGAGAAATCAGCCAATCGTCATTCTCAACCAAAGCGGCGAAACCGGCGAGATACTTGCTGCCGCTATGCGGAGAAAGCATCGCATACTCTTCGAGAGGAGTTGTGCCTGTGGTTTCCACCGACGATGGATTGAACACCATGAACGACATGTAGTCGCCATTACCGGGGAATTCGGCATTGTCAAATCCCCATGTGGGCTGATTGTCGAGATCCCAATATTCCCATCCGGCCTCGCCCGGAGAATTGATTGCAAAATCCTCATGGTCCTCAAAATCATCGAAAATCACAGCCGACGTATTCCAAGTGAACAGAGCCGTCTTGTTCTCCTTATCATAATTTTCAACAGTCAGATTGACGGGATCCTCAATAATCTCTTTCAAGACGTAGGTTTCTGTCGAGTAGCTGCTTTCTTCAGAGAAATCCAATTCGGCGCTGACAGATTCATAGCCCTCCAATGTGATGGTCATCTTATAACTGTCCTTGACAAGTTGCGGGAAAACTGCCGCACCATTCTCGCCGACAACAGCGCTGAACGAATATTGCATTTCCTGCCCGCTCATTGCCACAATCGCTCCGCGCGCTCCTTCGCCCTCGCTGTTCGACTTAACGTTAACCGTGACATCCGTGTACATGTTATAACCGACAAACTGCGAAACAGAAGCCTCCGACATAGTGCCGTCGGGATATACGGTACGCACAGCCCATGCGTAGATGCCGTCAGGCAAGTCTGCCGGTGTGTCGGTCAAAGCGAAGCCTTCCACATTCTCCTGCACCAAAGTCCATGCGTCGGGAGTAGCAAGCTGCTCTTTAGTCAGCCTGTACACATTATATTTGCAAAAATCGGGCATAACTGTCCCTTCGGCTATCTCGCTCTCCTCGCCTCCATTGTCGGCAAGACGGTTGCCTGTCGCGCGTATCATCAGATTTTGCGCAAAACCGTTATCCTCGATATAATCGAACTCGCCATTCGTATAAGTTGCGGCAAACGCGTGGCGGCTTTCCAAGAAAGGATACTCGAAACTCTTTCCCGAGTCGGCTCCCACTCCAAGATAGCCCTCATAGCCCAAAGCTATCATACAGCCCTCCGGAGCATATACTTTCTCGTCGAAAGCGGCCTCAATCCATTGGTCATCGCCCGGCAAATTAACATCCTGCTGATAAATGACATTGCCCGTCGGATTGCCATCCCCGTCAAGAGAGAACACATATACGGTGACATAGTAATGAGGCCCTCCGGCCATAGTCTGATACCATGTGACACCGTCGAGCACAACAGGCTCGCGATAAACAGTGCCGAGCACAGTCTTGTCAGTGGCATTCTCAATGCCCATCGGGCTCGCCATTGTTCCGTCATCAACACGCAACACCACATCAGCGTCGGCATCCGACCAATTTATATTAATCGACGCGCCGTCACCGGAAGCCACAGCCGTGACATTTACAGGGCGATATTTCAAATATTCCACATTGATGTCGCCAAGCTCAATGTCGCTATCCGTCAGAACAAACTCTGTTGCCGCAGTCGCAAACCACTCTTTGGAAACCGTCAACGGGCAAGCCTCGCCCAATGCCGGTATCTCATCAAACGTAAACACGCCGTCGGCACCCGTCGTCGCCGTAAACTCATCGATTGCCACGACCTTCACCACTGCGTCGGACAAAGGACTGCCATCTGCAAGAACCGCTCTACCGGAAACTTTATAGTATGACAATTCCTCCAACAAGAAATCTTTGACAACATCCTCGCCAGATACCGTCACTTCCGACTCTGCGGGATGATAACGCTCAGCGTCTACGCTAACAGTGTATGTACCGTCTTTGACAGCGTAGAAAGTGTACACGCCGTTGTCATCTGATTTTGTGGTGACACTGTCGACCGACAGCATAACTGTCGCACCTGCCACAGGCTCACCGTCGGCATTCGTCAACGTGCCGGAAACCACAGCTCCCGAACACTGCATATCCAACGCAATGGCCGCTTTCTTGTTGAACGACGAACTGCCATAGTTAGTATAGTTGAACTCCGTCCATGAGTTATTGTAGTAGTAAGTTCCATAGCTGTCGGCAATGCTGTAAGTGCCGTACATCACACCGTTGTAGTACTTGTCGCCAAGATTGTGGGTGGTCATCACAGCCAAGTTCTTGCCTTTCTCCAACTGGAATTTTCTGTCAAGAGCCAACTTAACTGTAGACTGCCCGTCTGCCACATCGATGATGCCGTCATATACAAGCGTCCACTCCGATTCCGGTATCCAAGCACGGTCGGTCGGGGCGTTGGAAGTGTTTGCCATATACACCTTGAACGGCACGGCCTCAACCGCCGACGGAGAAGCGTTGTTCACAAAGAAAGAATACGACTCTATCACACCGCAATCGTGGCCGAGCTCTTCCGCCGTGTAGACATTTTGCGCCACAGCATATTTATAATACATGCTTGCTATGACATATTGGTCCCAACCCGACACCGGTCCAAGCTCGATATACTCGGCTGAGCCGGCAGGACGCACCTCGACAGCCACCGGTTCCGATGTGTCGTCGGTCGCAATCTCGTCAGCGGCAAAATTCACTCTTGCGGCAATTTGCAAATTGCCCTCCGCCTTAGGAGTCCATTCCAAAGCAATATCAGCCGAAGCACCCGCCTCAAGAGCAGACTCGCTTGCCGCGGAAGCCAACGCCTCACCTGATTCGGCGTTTATCAAGTCAACCGAATACGAGGCAGCCGCGTTCTTCCCCTTATTGAGAACTGTCGCCGAATAATTGTAAGTGTTCCCCGCCACAACGTATGCCGGTCCGGAGAATGCCTCCAAGAGCAGATTGTTGTCAGCCACCTGCTCAAGCACGACATTGTTTATGTATAAATATCCTGTTTTGGCAGCCGAATAAGTGTATATACCAATGTTATAGTAGCCTGTTTCTGCTACGGTAAAAATGTTTTCCTCCGTATTCCACTGATATTGGTAATTCAGATAATCGGAACTATAGTCCTGCAAATCGAGCAGCGTGGTTGTCATCGCTTCCGCAGTGTCATTGTCGCCAAGACACACTTTCACATTCTGCGCGCCGCTACTCGAAGTCTTAATGTCCATGCCGAACTTGTAATTTTTTCCGGCCTCAAGATAAAATACATGGGAAATGAGCCAGTCGTCGGAAGGAGTTGTAGAAACCGGATACACCGTATTATTATACTGCATTCCGCCCGAATAAGCCTGAGTCCATACACGTCCGTCGCCATCGGCATCGACAATCTGCCAAGCCTTCAGTTCCTCAGAAGTGAACGTACAGCTATACGGCATCTTGTTGGCCGGTCCGAGCACTATAGTTTCCGTTGCGGCCTTTCCTCCCTTACCATCAGCTGTAGAGGCAATCACCTCATACACATAAGAGCCTATTTCCGCGACTTTATCGCTGCACTGCAATTCTGTTATGCCATCGGCTACAGTCACATCGCCGCGTTTTACCGTATAAGTCAACGTCGAACGGTCAATATATCCCCCGTTCATGCCAATGGTGGGAGCTTCCCACGACAAAACCGCCTCATCGGGTGCGTTCTTCTCAACGCTGACATTGCCCGGAGCAGCCGGCACATCGCGTCCGACAAACACTTCGACAACACTTTCCACACCATCGCCTACCTCATTGACAGGCACAACCTTGTATTCAGCCAAAACACCTGTTTCGCCCTCAATCTCATCGACATACTCCACAGCGGCAGCCGGTGTGCGCGCCACATCGTCGTCAAGGCTCGCTATCAATTCTCCGTTACGATAAATGTCGATTTGCTTCAATGAGACCAATTCGCCGCCATTAAAGGCAGTAGAGGGGTTAAACCACTCCAACTTGGCGGAACAAGCTCCATTGGCATCAGGCGTAACAATAAAATCGACAACAGCGTTGGGAGTCCCCGTAGCCGATGCCTTGAAAGGAATGTACATTCCCGTTATGGAAGCGTCGCCTGCTGAGCCGAGAGTTCCCACCTGCGTGGCCGCGCCGGTCGCAACATCGATTGTACACATATAATCGTTAGTGTCGCCATATCCGTCTATTATGCTGTTGACAGCCCAATAGAGAATGCCATCCGTATGGTTGAACTCAAGCGAGCTGTCGCCTGTGGGATTGTATCCGGTGGCGCCAATCGTTTCTATGGTTCCGTCAGTCTTGTTGATTTTGCAGAAATCGCCGTATTTGGCCACACCGTACAACTGACCGTCGTAAGTACATGCCAAAGCGAAAAAATAACGCTCCAAATCAGCCACTTTCGTCACTGAGGCATTCTCAAGGTCAATCGTGTACAAGGCTCCGAAACCGGGCTCGCCCGAGCCTCCGAGATTCGACGACACAAAGTACATCGTACCGGTGGAGTAGTCATAAGTCATCGCATTGGCCTTATTGTCCACGCCGGTGACAGTGCCTACCTCAACAGGCGATCCCCCTTCGGCAAAGTCATAGCTATAGAGTTTGTCAGGAGCCGTAGACGAGCTTGCAAGAGGAGCCGTCACAAAATAATACGTCCCGTCGGCATAAGCTCCTGCCGTAGGATAAAGAGCCGTCCCCATCGAGAACAATGTGGTAAAGCCATCGACGGACGGCAGTTTGAACGAAACGATATCCGACTTTTGTTCCCCTTGGTCAAACAACAGGATACCGTAAGCGTCCAATTCTTGTCCGGAATTCATTTTCAACGGCAAGCCTCCGGCCTTAGTCAAAAACGAACAGACAAGACACACCGCCAACAAAACGGCGGTAAAACAAGTCTTGATTCTACTCATAATCACTATTTTTATAAAATTTAAATACTTGAATCCGTTTTTTATTATCGGTTGCAAAAATAATATAAAAAATCAACAATCCCGACTGTTTTAAAAGAAAGTGTAGCAAAAACGTCCTCAACAGCAATAATTATCGACAGTCAAGAACAAAATAATGACAATCCGACAGCACAAACGGACAGAAAAAGAATAATACTTTTAGAATTTATGTTTCGAATGGCAATCCGCACAAATGCCTTTCATGACATAGTTCACGCTTTCAAGCACAAAGTTTTCAGGAAGATGCACCACAGGAACAGGCAGGCCGCGCAAGCATAATGTGCGATGACACCGCGTACAATAGAAATGCGTGTGAAGCTCGTCGACATGGCATGAGCATTCATTCGAACAGACCGCATATTTCAACGAGCCGGAGCCGTCGTCGATGCTGTGAATGAGATGATGTTCCAAAAACAAAGCGAGCGTGCGCGAAACAGTGGATTTATCAACCGTTTCCAGCGCGTCGGCTATGTCGAGCAAAGCCATTGCGCACCCGCTCTCAACCATTGTTTTCAATATCAGAAGACGCAACGCCGTAGGCTTTATTTCCCGAAAAGCCAACATCTCCAAATATTTCCGCTCGTCTGCCATACAAAAATCACATTATGCCGTAAAGATAATCATTTTCCGCCAACTATCCACTGTATCCGCAAAGCGTTGATCACAGCCAACAACGCCACTCCCACATCGGCAAACACAGCCACCCACAAACCGGCCAAACCAAATGCGCCAAGCAATAGTATCGCCACCTTGAAAACTATGGCGAACACAATGTTCTGCACCACTATGCTTCTCGTAACACGCCCTATTCTCACGGCTTTTGCCACTTTCGACGGCTTATCGTCCTGAATGACCACATCCGCCGTTTCAATGGCGGCATCGCTGCCAAGCCCGCCCATGGCAATACCAATGTCGCTCATTGCCAATACGGGAGCGTCATTTATGCCATCGCCCACAAAAGCGACAACCCCTTCTGATTTCTTTTTAATTTCAGTAAACGCGTTAACTTTATCGGCAGGAAGCAAATCTCCGGCAAACCAGGCCACCCCGATCTTTTTTGCCAAAACTGCCACAATAGAGGTTTTATCGCCCGACAATATTGCCACATTGCCCACGCCCTCAGAATATAGGCCATTAACAGCCGCGGCAGCATCCTCCTTGACTTCATCGGCCATAAATACAGCACCTGCATATTTCCCGTCGACAGAACAAGCCACAACAGTTTCAGCCTCCGATGAATAATCCGGCATATTTTCTGTCCCCACCCTCTTCAGGAAAGCCATATTCCCGACAGCCACACTATGCCCGCCGGCAAAAGCCGCAAGTCCTCCTCCGGCTGATTCGCTCACAGTTTCCACCGCGTAATCGGCACTTATATTTTCAGCCTTGCAATATTCTGCTATCGCGTTTGCGATGGGATGAGCGCTCATCGACTCGACAGAAGCCATTAAAGCGAGCAAATAATTACGGTCCACGCCCTCAGCTGTTTCCACGCGGCTTACCGCAAAACGGCCGGTAGTCAGCGTGCCGGTTTTGTCGAACACCACCGTTTTCAATTTCGATATTTCCGAAAGATAATTTCCTCCCTTAAACAATATTCCATGCCGGGAGGCCGCCCCTATCCCGGCAAAATAGCTCAACGGAATGCTCACAACCAAAGCGCAAGGGCAAGAAACCACCAAAAACACAAGTCCGCGATAAAGAGCCTCCGAAAATCCGAAATCAGCAATAACAGGAAGAACCAAAACGATGAGCGCGGCAAGAGAAATCACAACCGGAGTGTATATCTTGGCAAACTTACGGATAAACAGCTCAGCCGGAGCTTTTCTCTCATTCGCCTCCTCAACCATCCGGAGTATTCTCGACAATGCGCTGTCGGCAAACGGTTTTGTCACCCGTATCCTTACCGCTCCTCCCGACGCTATCATACCGGCAAGCACTTCTCCTCCCGCTTCCACACGGCGCGGCATGCTCTCTCCCGTCAATGCAGCCGTGTCGAAAGATGCAGCCGCTCCGAGAAGCACACCGTCAAGAGGCAGCCGCTCTCCCGCCTTTATTTCCAATACCATTCCGGGCAACACATCAGAAGGATGCCTCACCGATGCCGAGCCATCAGAGTTTATGACAACAGCTGTTTCCGGACGCACATCAAGCAGTGCCTTTATGTTTCCTTTCGCCCGCTCAACCGCCTGCTCCTGCAAAGCCTCGCCAACGGAATAAAAAAGCATCACAGCCACAGCCTCAGGATATTCCCCGATGCAAAACGCGCCTATCGAGGCAATCGTCATCAACAGGAACTCATTGAAAAAGTCTTTTCCATGCACGCCCTCATTCCAAGCCTCTTTCACGACAGGCAGGCCAACAGGAAGATACGCCAGCGCAAACAATATCCAACGATACCGGCTTTCAGCAAAAGCATCGTTTCCGTATTGCAATGACACACCAACAGCAAACAGCACGGCAGAAACTATCGCAGCTGTCCATTTCCTGCTTTTCGGGAGCTTCCCGCTCCGGCATTCTCCTCCGTGACAACAATCGCTACACATAACTCTTCATTTTATTCTACCGCAAATGTAAGGAGCTTTCCATGCAACTATGTTGCAATTAAGCAGCCGGGATGCTCAGCCGCCGATAAAAAAAGCGTCACGGAAACATTCCATGACGCTTTTCCAAGATGTATGTCATTGTCTTATCTTCTCAACAGATAGCGCAAAACGGCATAACCACCGCCTATTTGCAGCAACATGCCCGGATAGCCAAGCCGGAAATCCTGCAAAGCGGCGTCAAAACTGCCTGTCAAAGCCCATTCAGCCGCGCCGCCGACAACCTGATACGCCACCACCACAAAAGCGAGCATCAGCAACGAAACTTTTTGCGAGCGTGATGCCACAAGAGCCGCAAAAATTGCGAGCAGCGATGATTTCACCAAAATGACAGGGAGCAACGCTGCCGCCGGCATCCCGAACAACAGGCTGTTGACAACAGACGACAACACAGCCGTGAGCATACCCGCCTTCCAACCGTATTTATAAGCCGCCACCAATGTGAAGAAATAAATCGGAAGCAATATCATGCCCCCTTGCGGTATAAGATGGCAAAGTTGCGGCAAAACAATATTTCCCGCCACAAAAAGCGCAGCCACCATATACGTCTTAACTTCATTGTAATTCAACGAATACAATTTTACTGCTGTTTGCATAATCATTCATTATTTAAAGATGAAACAAATTTTTCTATCAACGGCAGACATTCCTCCGCCGTAATGCAGTCGGCACAAAGAGCCTCAACAGGGCAAGGCCCCGTATGTTGGCGGTTAATTATGCCATCGACCAATGTACCGAAGGAATACGCAACGCCGTATTGCGACAACAAAGCTGCGGCCTTTTTGCTCAGCACAGCGGCGTAAATCTCTTTCGCGCCGCCTATAATCATCAATGCGGCAGCCCCTTTCCCGACCACCTTGTCGGCAATCTCCGAGCCGCGCAAATATTCAGGCTCGTCATGCAAAAGGCTCAGCAAATCGGCAACTCCGCGTTTGTGGAATTTCCGGACTTCTCCGTTATTTGCAATCACGCAAGAGCATCCGCTCTCCTCAAGCGCAGTTTTCAATTCCCCAATCATAACGTGTCTTGCTTCAACTGTTCGATAAATCGGTCTATACGGTGCAGCTCATTGGGGATGTCGATGCTCTGCGGACAGTGTTCCACACATTGCCTGCACCCGATGCAATGATCAGCCTGACGCAATTTCGGGACACTACGGTCATAGCTTATCAGATACGCCCTGCGCATCCGCTCATACCCCTCGTCTTTGCCGCTTTTAGGCACATTCCCCTCATTGACGCACTTGTTATAGTGCAACAATATGGCCGGAATGTCTATTCCGTAAGGGCAAGGCATACAATATTGGCAATCATTGCAAGGAATAGTGGGATATTTAAGCATCAGCTGCGCCGTTTCCTCCAAATAATCATAATCCTCTTTTGTCAGAGGGACAAGCGGCGAATATGTCAGAATGTTGTCCTGAAGATGCTCCATATATGTCATGCCGCTCAACACTGTCAGCACATCGTCATGCGAGCCTGCAAAACGGAACGCCCACGAGGCCACGCTGTCTTCCGGACGACGCTGCTTCAACCGCGCGACTATATGCTCAGGCACATTCGACAGCCGTCCGCCCAGCAACGGCTCCATTATTATCGCCGGGATACCGCGTTTCGACAACTCGCCATAAAGATACTCGGCGTTAACATTGTTGCCTGAGGCATGTCGCCAATCCACATAATTCAACTGTATCTGAACAAAGTCCCAATGCACTTTGTCGTGCATGGCAAGCACCTCGTCAAACACATCGACAGTGCCATGAAACGAGAATCCCAAGTTGCGTATGCGCCCTGCCTTGCGCTCCCCGATAAGAAAATCTATCATGCCGTTTTCCACATAACGTTTACGGAATGTTTCTATTCCGCCGTTGCCTATGGAATGAAGCAGGTAATAATCGATGTAATCGGTTTGCAAATCCTTGAACGACCGGCGATACATGGCAATGGAATTGTCACGCGTATAATTGGAGAAATTCGACAATTTAGTAGCCAAATAATACGACTCGCGCGGATAACGGCTCAACGCTATTCCGGTAGACGTTTCCGACCAGCCCTGCACATAAACAGGCGACGTGTCGAAATAATTCACCCCATGCTTTATCGCATAGTCGACCAATTCGTTGACAGCGTCCTGATCTATAATGTCGCCGTGTCCGTCGGGCGACGGGATTGTAGGCCAACGCATACACCCGTAACCGAGCAACGACACGCGGTCGCCTTTCGGGGATGTGCGATAAGTCATCTTATCGGCAGGTATCTGACGAGCCGCTTTCACAGATCCGGATTTTTCCGAATCCGCAGAGCAGCCATAAAGCGCGGCAGCCGATGTGGCTGTCCCTATTCCGACTATTTTCAAAAATTTGCGCCGGCTTATATTTTTATCGCTCTTGTTTTCCATAATTTCAAACATTATATGGTTCTGTGACGCTCATGCCCTTCTACATATATCGCACTGAACGGACGCGCCGGACACAGGTTCTCACACGCTCCGCAACCGATACACCGCTCAACATTCACCGCCGGAATCTTCAATGAATCAGGATTAGAGGCATCCTCCGGCACCATTTGTATAGCCCCCGACGGACAATGACGAGCGCAGTTTCCACACTCCACGCCATCGGTTTCCACCACACAATTCGCTTTTATCCATACGGCATGCCCTATCTGTATGGCCGTTTTCTCCTCTTTGGTAATGGGCTTTATAGCACCGGCAGGACACACTTCAGAGCATTTCACGCATTCCGGACGGCAATACCCCCTCTCATAGCTCATTTCGGGCTGCATCAACGTAAGCAGGCCTCCGGAAGGGCGCAACACCTGATTCGGACATACCGACACACACAGTTGGCAAGCCGTGCAATGCTGATAAAAATGCCTTGTCCCAAGTGAGCCGGGAGGAGTAATGCGAGTGGCGCGTTCAGGTATCTTTTTATCCTCTATCACGGCTAACCCTCCGTCCACTTTCTTTTCCTGCGCCTTTATCAGCCCGGTAGCTGTGACAGCCGCAGCTGAGGTCAGAAACATACGGCGCGAGCCGTCGACTTTTTCCTTCGCCCCGGTCTGCACGGCAGGCCGCTTTGCCACACGGAAAGCAATCGCGTCGTGAGTGCATGAGTCTATGCAGTCGAAACAGTCGACGCAACGTGAATAATCTATTTTATGATTTTTCGAGTCAATACATGCAGCCTTGCATTTTCTCGCGCAAAGGTGGCATCCGACGCATTTTTCCTCGTCAATGGTAATTTTCATCAACGAGAAACGCGAAATAAAGCCTAACACCGTCCCTACAGGGCAAACAGTGTTGCAATACGTGCGCCCGTTTCTCCACGCAAGAACAAAGACAAACACGAACACCGCTCCGGCAATTATCAGTGTCGGCAAACTTTTCAGCCACACTTCCACCGAATAGAAAGCGTAGCTGTCGGCCCGTTCCGCGAAATAAGCCAAAAGATTGTTGCCCCATTGGTACAACGGCTGCAAAAATCCGTTTGCAATTCTTCCGAAAGAGGCATACGGGTCGAGCAAAGCGGCAAGCGAGCCCACGCCTGCCACACAAGCCACCACAAACACAGCCAGCATCACATAGCGCAACCATGATTTGGCCGGCGAATAAGCGTAAGGCAACTTCTTTCCGCGCTTTCCGAACCATGCTATGATGTCCTGCATTATTCCCAACGGGCATATCACCGAGCAATATACACGTCCGAAAACCAAAGTGACTATCACCAACGCCACAACCACCGCCACATTCAATGCCAAAACAGCCGGCACAAATTGTAGTTTTGCCATCCAGCCCAACCAGACATGCAGCGTCCCCGTAAAATCAAGAAACAGCAACGTCACAGCCAATAAAGCCAAAATGGCGACCGTCAATCGTAATTTGCGTAACATATAAATTAAATTTTACAACTGCAAAATTAAGCAAGATTCCGCCTTTTGCAAGCGGAACCCGCCTAAAATTACCATATTGGAACCTAAACACATATTTATCTTATTCTGTTTTACAAAAATAGCCGTTTCTCTTAACAGTCATAACACACAAATTACTGTTTAAATTACCAATTTTACAGATTAGCGGCTCACCGCATCGAATTTGCCGCATTATTATGGAAAATTCCGGATTTATCACTATTTTTGTAAAGACTTGCGGAAATCGATGGTTCTCTCCGCTATAAAAACATAAACACTATGGCAACATCAAAATCACAATTCTCCAAAAAGGCCGAATTCAGAGAGAAAATCATAGCCTATTTCAATGAGCATACACGAGGCTCGTACAACTACAAACAGATAGCCGTGGCTCTCGGCATCAACGGACGGGAAAACCAATATATGGTGGCCGACCTGCTCGACGAGCTCGCGGAAAGCGGCGTGGTTCTTGAGCTAATACCCGGAAAATATCAGGCGGCGGAAATAACATCATCGTCGGAAGGCGAGTTTGTGCGCCGCAGCAACGGGAAAAACAGCGTAATTCTTGAGGGAGTGGATGTGCCGGTATTTGTGGCGGAGCGCAACTCGATGCATGCCCTCAACGGCGACCGCGTGAAAGTGCTGCTGTCGGCACAAAGACCCGGAAGCGAGCCGGAAGCGAAAGTCATAGAAATAGTAAAACGAAAGGACCAGAAATTCATCGGCACATTAAAAGTTGACAAGAATTTTGCTTTTCTGCGCACCGACAGCAAATTCCTCGCATGCGACATCTTCATACCCAAAGACAAGCTCAAAGGAGGAAAAACAGGCGACAAAGCCATAGTGAAAATCGTGCAGTGGAACGAAGAGGACAAAAGCCCAATCGGTGAGATTGTCGACATACTCGGCCGCACAGGCGAGAACAATTCCGAAATGAACGCAATACTCGCGGAATACGATTTGCCTTACGTCTATCCCAAAAACGTGGAAACCGCGGCAAACCGCATCGACGCGTCGATAACAGACGAAGAGATAGCCAAACGCGAGGATTTCCGGGAAGTCACCACTTTCACCATCGACCCTCGCGACGCAAAGGATTTCGACGACGCTCTTTCTATCCGCAAACTGCCCAACGGAAATTGGGAAGTAGGAGTGCATATAGCGGATGTGACATACTATGTGCATCCCGGCTCGATAATCGACAAAGAGGCCGAAAAACGCGCCACATCAATCTACCTTGTCGACCGCACAGTGCCAATGCTGCCGGAACGGCTTTGCAACTACATCTGCTCATTGCGTCCAAACGAGGACAAACTCGCATTCTCATGCGTGTTTGAGATGAACGGGCAAGCGCACATCATCCGCCACCACATAGCCCGCACAATAATCCGAAGCGACAGGCGGTTCACCTACGAGGAGGCACAAGGCATAATCGAAGCCGGAGAAGGCGAATTTGCCGAAGAACTGCTAATGCTCAACAAATTGGCAAAATTCCTGAGAAAGCGGCGTTTTGAAAACGGAGCCGTGAATTTCGATCGCGTGGAAGTGCGTTTCGAAATCGACGAGAAAGGCCATCCCACAAAAGTATATTTCAAAGAGTCGAAAGACGCCAACAAGCTCATTGAAGAGTTCATGCTGCTCGCAAACAAGCAGGTAGCCACCGACATGGGCATGTCAAAAGGCAAAAAGAAGCCGAAACCGTTCGTCTACAGAATTCACGACAATCCCGATCCCGACAAACTGTCGAACTTTGCGGAAATAGCGTCACGGTTCGGCTACAAGCTGCAAATCAAAGGCAAGGCAAAAGAAGTGAACGGCTCGCTCAATAAAATGCTCGACAAAATCAAGGGGCGGGCAGAAGAAGATTTGCTGTCGATACTCGCCATACGGTCAATGGCAAAAGCCGTATACTCAACAATCAACATAGGGCACTACGGACTCGCTTTCGACTATTACACCCATTTCACATCGCCAATACGCCGCTATCCCGACATGATGGTACACCGGCTGATAGACCGCTATATGAACGGCGGACGAGCCGTCAACCAAAGCAAACTCGAGGACGAATGCAAGCATTCTTCCGACATGGAGCTGCTTGCCGCAAACGCGGAACGGGCTTCGATAAAGTACAAACAGGTAGAATTTATGGCCGACCGGGTAGGCAAAATTTATGAGGGTTCGGTTTCCGGAGTGACAGAATGGGGACTTTACGTGGAACTTGACGAAAACAAATGCGAAGGAATGGTTCCAATCCGCGACCTTGTCGACGACTACTACGAGTTTGACGAGAAAAATTATTGCCTGATAGGGCGGCGTTACCGGCATATCTACAGGCTTGGCGACAAACTGACCGTGCAAGTTGCGCGTGCTGACCTGAACAAGAAACAGCTCGACTTCGCGCTTGTTGACAACAATGCGTCGACAACGCAGCCTCTCCTTGACAAGAACGGCAATATCGCAAAGCCTCAAAACTCAAAAAAAGAGAAGAAAACGTCGGACAAGAAAGCCTCATCCGCAAAGAAAAAGAAAAAGACACGCAGGCAGATACGCGTGGCAAAAAAGATGTAGCGGCCACACACTTTTTTGTTACTTTTGCGAAACAGCCTAGACTTAATTTACAACTTTTTTATTTTACGACAACTGATGAGAAAATTTTTACGAACCGGCATTGCCATTGCCTCGACCATTCTATGGGAAATGGCAGCCAATGCCAATGAACTGCTTGTTGAGGCAGAGAATTTCAAGGAGAAAGGAGGTTGGTCAGTCGACCAACAGTTCATGGACGCTATGGGTTCTCCATACCTGATTGCGCACGGATTGGGAGAGCCGGTTGGCGATGCCGTGAGTGAGGTTGTTTTTCCCGATGAGGGCACCTACTATGCGTATGTCCGCACTTTTAACTGGACATCGCCATGGCATGAAGGAGAAGGTCCCGGCAAGTTCAAACTGTCGGTAGGCAACAAGCAGCTTGACGCCACACTCGGATGCGAAGGCAACAAATGGATGTGGCAATACGCCGGAAAAATAAACATCAAAGACCGAAAGACCGAATTGCGGCTGACCGACATGACAGGTTTTGACGGACGCTGTGACGCCATTTATTTCACAACCCGAGAAGACTCGCTTCCGCCATCGGAGCCCGACAAGCTCGCCGCCTTGCGCGAGCGGCTTGTCGACAGGGGAGAAACCGTCACTCAAAATTTCGACTTCGTTGTCGTGGGCGGCGGCATAGCCGGAATGTGCGCGGCTGTCAGCGCGGCACGGTTGGGATGCACTGTGGCGTTGGTCAACGACCGTCCCATACTTGGCGGCAACAACAGTTCCGAGATACGCGTGCATCTCGGGGGCGTAATCGAGCTGCCGCCCTACGAACAGCTCGGAAAAATGATACGGGAGTTCGGACACTCAAAATTCGGCAACGCCCAACCGGCGTCAAATTATGAGGATGAAAAGAAACTCCGTTTTGTGACTGACGAAAAAAACATCACCCTTTTCACCAACTACCATGCCAACAAGATTGAGACACTCGACGGAAAAATAACGTCAGTTACAGCCGAACACATCGAGAACGGCAGCCGGATATGCCTGAAAGCCCATGTCTTTGCCGACTGCACAGGCGACGGGACAATAGGTTATCTCGCGGGGGCAGACTACCGCACAGGACGTGAAAGCCGTGATGAGTACGGAGAGCAGCGGGCACCGGAAACAGCCGACAATATGGTCATGGGAGCCTCCGTGCAATGGTACTCGACAGATACAGGCAAAAAATCATCGTTTCCGGAATTCAACTACGGACTTAATTTCAACGAAGACAACTGCGAGAAAGTGACTATGGGCGAATGGACGTGGGAAACAGGCATGAACCGCGACCAAATAGCCGATTTCGAGCATATCCGCGACTATGGTTTATTGGTGGTTTACTCCAACTGGAGCTTCTTGAAAAACCACAAAAAAGACAACAGCGAATACCGCAACCGCAAATTGGAGTGGGTGGCATACATAGCCGGAAAGCGCGAGTCGCGGCGACTGCTTGGCGATTATGTGCTCAAGCAGGACGACCTTGAAAAAAACGTTTTCCACGAAGACGCGTCATTCACCACCTCGTGGACAATCGACCTGCATTTTCCTGACCCTGAAAATGCCAAGCATTTCCCCGAAGAGCCGTTCAAGGCATCCACAAAGCATACGGCATTCTATCCTTACGGAGTGCCATACAGATGCCTTTATTCGCGCAATGTCGACAATCTTTTCATGGCCGGGCGCAACATCAGCGTCACCCACGTGGCACTTGGAACAGTGCGTGTGATGCGCACCACAGGAATGATGGGAGAGGTTGTCGGCATGGCAGCGTCGCTGTGCAAGAAATACGGCGAATTGCCGCGCGGAATATACCAACGGCACCTCGATGAGCTAAAATCACTGATGAGAAAAGGAGCCGCAAAAGAGAACGAGGAGCTGCCCGACAATCAGAATTTCAATCTCGGCAGCCACTTAAACGAACCGCCAAAAATCACAAACCAATAAAACCGAAAGAAAATGAGAACCAAACTACTGTCCGCACTGCTGCTCGCGGCAATAGGAACATGCGCATACGCCGCGCCTGAAACAGAATTCATAAAAGTGAATGTCGCTCCGGAACACAAAAATTGGCTGTACGAAATCGGAGAAAACGTGAAATTCGACGTACAAGTCACACGCAACAGCGTGCCTGTCGACGACGTGAGAATCCGCTACGAAATATCAGAGGAGATGATGCCGGCCCGGAAAGCCGCAGAAATGACATTACCCGGCGGGACAATGACAATCGACGCCGGCACAATGGACAAACCGGGATTTCTGCGCTGCAACGTATTCGCCGAATACAACGGCAAGACATACAACGGAGTGGCAACCGCCGGATTTCAGCCGGAGGAGTTGCGCCCCACTGTCACGCTGCCCGACGATTTCACAGAGTTTTGGGAAAAAGCAAAAGCAGACGCATCGAAAGTGGATATGGATGTCAGAATGACTTTAATCCCAGAGCGGTGTACCGGCAAGACCAACACCTACCACGTCAGACTGCAAAGCTACAAAGAGGGCTCGCGTATCTACGGAATGCTTTGCGTGCCAAAAGCGCCCGGCAAATATCCCGCCATACTGCAACTCCCGGCAGCCGGAATACGCCCGTATAACGGCGACACCGACACAGCCGACAAAGGCGTGATAGTATTCGAGATAGGCGCACACGGCATCCCCGTAAACATGCCGGCGGAAATCTACAACGACCTCAACAAAGGAGCATTGAGAGATTATCCGATATTCAATCTCGACAACCGCGACCGGTACTACTACAAACGTCTGTACATGGGCTGCCTGCGCGCCGTTGATTTCATTTGTTCTTTGCCCCAATTCGATGGGAACAGGCTTGCCACATTCGGCATAAGCCAAGGCGGAGCGTTGTCGATAATGACAACAGCATCGGACAATCGTGTGAAAGCCGCCGTTGCCATACATCCCGCGCTATGCGACATGGAAGGCTATCTGCACGGACGCGCGGGAGGATGGCCGCACATGTTTGCCGATAGCGTCAACCGCACCCCGGAGAAAATCAATACAGCCCGCTACTACGACATAGCAAACTTCGCACGATTTGTGGATGTCCCCATGTTTTTCTCTTTCGGCTACAACGACAATGTCTGTCCCACCACAACCGTCTACTCTGTCTACAACACCATAAAATCGCCCAAGACAGCATTTTTGGCGGAAGAAACAGCCCATTACATCTATCCCGAGCAAATCGAGGCAGCAAAGAAATGGATATTCGACTTCTTCGCCAACTACGGCAAATAGCATATCTTGGCTGTATGTGCTCATGGTTGAGAATGATGACAGCCGCATATAGCGAAAACACTACAAAACAGTTGCAGCCGTTCCGACATCGGAACGGCTGCAACTGTCATATACAATGAGATTGTATTCTAAATTTCTTTTTTGGCTCTCATGCTGTCCCAAACCAAATAAGCGATCAGAAGCAGATACATCACGATACCGCCCGTCTGCAACATGCCTTCAGACAAGCTGTGCGAATAGTCGAACCCGGCAAAACGCATTCCCGCGCTGACCACGCCCATCAATGCTCCGCCGGCAATGAATCCGGAAGCAAGAAGCGTACCACGGTCGCGGCGCGCGTCGTTAAGAGCCTTGTCTTTTGAGCGGTTGCTTACAAACCAGCTTATCAGTCCGCCGACGAGCAACGGCGCGTTCAACTCCATCGGGATAAACATACCGAGAGAAAAAGCCAATGCCGGAACGCCGAGCCAATTAAGCAACACGGCAAGCACTGCCCCGACACCATAGAGCATCCACGGGGTATTTCCTCCCATCATCAACGGCTCGATAACCGCCGCCATGGCGTTGGCCTGCGGAGCGACCAAAGCATTAGGCCCGCTAAAGCCGTAGACTTTCGCAAGAATCATTATCACTCCGCCGACAGTGGCAGCCGACACAAGCGTGCCGACCAATTTCCAAGTCTGCTGCTTTTTTGGCGTGCTGCCAAGCCAATAGCCTATCTTCATGTCAGTCACCATTCCTCCGGCCATCGACAACGCCGTGCAAACCACACCGCCGATAATCATCGAGGCAACTATGCCGGAAGCTCCTTTCATCCCGACAGCCACAAAAACCGCCGACGCTATGATCAGCGTCATCAGCGTCATTCCCGACACAGGATTAGTACCTACAATAGCTATCGCGTTGGCCGCCACCGTAGTGAACAGGAACGCTATCACAGTGACCACAACGAAAGCCACAACCGTCTGCAACAAATTATGTATCACCCCGAAATAGAAAAACACAAAAGTGACAATCAAAGCCGCAATCAACGCGAAAGTCAGAATCTTCATCGATATGTCGCGCTGTGTGCGCACCACCTGCTGCACGCTTCCGCCTTTACCCTTAAACTCACGGCCTGCCAATCCTACCGCGCTGCGGATAATGCCCCACGACTTGATTATCCCGATAATTCCCGACATTGCAATACCGCCGATGCCTATATAACGCGCCTGCTCCGAGAAAATCTCTTCCGGAGAAAGGAAATTTGGAGTCAGCGTACCCATCAACGGCACTATCACATACCATATAAACGCGCTGCCGGCAAAAATAATGAAACTGTATTTCAAGCCCACTATATAGCCTAAGCCGAGCACAGCCGCTCCGGTATTGATTTTGAAAACCATCTTGGCATTTTGCGCTATCTCCGCGCCCCACGCAGTGGCTTTTGTGGTGAGAGTTTCGCTCCACCACCCGAACGTGGACAGCAAAAAGTCGTATATACCGCCAACAAGTCCGGCAACAATCAGCGGCTTGGCCTGATTGCCGGCTTTCTCTCCGGAAATAAGCACCTGTGTCGTTGCCGTCGCTTCAGGGAACGGGAACTTGCCGTGCATGTCAGAGCAAAAATACTTGCGGAACGGTATGAAGAACAATATGCCCAACACGCCTCCAAGCAGCGAGCTCAAGAAAATCTCCAAGAAACTCACCGTTATCTCCTCTCCGTAAGTGGCCTGCAATATGTAGAGCGCGGGAAGCGTAAAGATGGCTCCCGCAACCACTACCCCCGACGAAGCGCCAATCGACTGTATTATCACATTCTGTCCCAACGCGTTGCGCTTACCCAACGCGCCCGACAGCCCCACAGCAATAATCGCTATAGGTATCGCAGCCTCAAACACTTGCCCAACTTTCAATCCCAAATAAGCCGCGGCGGCACTGAAAATCACCGCCATAAGCAACCCTACCGACACCGAATACGGCGTAACTTCGGGATAAACCCTGTCGGGCCTCATCACAGGCACATAGTTCTCGCCCGGTTTTAATTCGCGGAACGCGTTTTCAGGGATGCCTGTTCCCTCTCGTTTTTTCTCTTCTTGCATCTATTTTTTGTATAAAAGTTAATATTCTGTATAAATACCGCTTGCGAAGTTACAAAAAATTACCCAACGACATATCCCAACCTCCTTTTTTATCCAAAAAACATGAAATATTTTTTACAATAAACAGACATATTAGAGATAAGCGATTTAAGCGACAAAGAATATGAGGAATTGGTGAAAAAAGCTCTCGAAAAGCATAAACTACAGATGTGACACACGCGCAAATCAGCCATTTGCAAAATATTTCTTATTTTTGCATTTATAATATTCATGGCAATGCGTATAGGATTTGATGCAAAAAGAGCAGTACAAAATTTCACGGGGCTCGGCAACTACAGCCGCTACCTGATAGAAATCATGTGCCGTTTCCATCCGGAAAACACTTATTTTCTTTATGCGCCAAAATACTCTTCAAGCAAACAGTTCGACTCCCTGCTCGACAAATTCGAATTAGAATGCCGCTATCCGCAAGGACTATGGAAAAGGCTGAAATCGCTGTGGCGCACACTCGGCATCACACGGCAAGCCGAAAACGACCAAATCGACATATATCACGGGCTTAGCAATGAGCTGCCGTTGAACATACGTAAAGCCAAAGGAATAAAGAGCGTTGTGACAATCCACGACCTGATTTTCATACGCTATCCGGAATATTATGCGGCAATCGACCGCTGGCTGTACCGCCGCAAATACGGAAAATCCTGCAAAAACGCCGACGCCGTGATAGCAATCAGCGAATGTACAAAACGCGACATTATCAAATATTTCCGGACAGACCCGGCAAAAATCCACACAATATATCAAGGATGCGACCCCTCTTTTTCGGCAACAGCTTCCGACAAGACGAAAAGCGAGGCGGCAATTACCTATAGCCTCCCACAACGCTACATACTCAATGTTGGCAGCATAGAAGAGCGGAAAAACATCCTCTTGGCCGTAAAGTCGATGCCCGACATCCCCACTGACGTGCATTTGGTAATCGTGGGCAAGCGTACACATTACACAACCGCTGTGGAAAAGTACATTGCCGACAACAATTTGTCGGGAAGGGTGCATCTGCTGCACAACGTTACATTCAATCATCTGCCGGCAATATATCAAATGGCCGAGATTTTCGTGTATCCGTCGAGATTCGAAGGGTTCGGCATCCCTATTCTTGAGGCGCTCAACTCGGGAGTTCCGGTGATAGCCGCCACAGGCTCCTGCATGGAAGAGGCGGGAGGATCCGGCTCGATATATGTCAATCCGGATGACACGTCAGGGATGACATCCGCGCTCAACTCTCTGCTCGCAAATCCTGAAAAGAGGAAACAAATGGCAGAATCCGGCAAAAAATATGCCGCCAACTTCTCCGAAGAGCGTCAGGCGCAACAGTTAATGGAACTCTACAACTCATTATCAGCCGACAAAAAATGAAGCTCGTAACATCATCTGATTTTCAAGACCGCAAAAACGAGATAAAAAACCTGATAGCATCTTTCGATTCCGGAAAAGGGCAAACAGTGCACGAGGGAAGAAACACTATCAGGAATTTTGTTGCAGACGGCATTCCGGTTACAATCAAACGATTCAAACGCGTCAATCCCGCCCAACAAATAGCATATACTTTTTTCCGCAGCACAAAAGCAGAGCGGGCATTCCGCTACGCCGGCATATTTAAGGAGAGAGGCATAGCGACCCCACAAGAAATAGCCTATGCCGAAGACTACCGCCACCATCTGTTCACCACCGGATACTTCATTTCCGCCACATGCCCCGACCCACCAGCGTTTCCGGCTTTGGTCGAAAAAGAAGACTACGACAAGCATCTTGCCGCCGACATCGCCCGGCTCATTGCCGCCATGCACTGCAAAGGCATAGTACACGGCGACTTGAATCTCGGCAATTTTCTTTATCACAAAAACAATGACGGACATTACAGCTTCACCGTAATCGACATTAACCGCTCAAAATTTTACGAGTCTGTCCCTCCCAAAGATGTATGTATAAAAAATCTACGTACACTCACCCATCGCCGCGACCTGTTCGGCTTCATGGTGACGGAATACGCAAAAACAATGGGTTGGCAGCCAGATACTGTGCTAAAAGCCGCCGTAAAGCAGCTTGAGCGAATGGAACGCCGCCACAACCGCAAACAAAAGTTCAAAAACCTGTTTAAATAAAACCGACTATGATACCCAAAATAATCCACTATTGCTGGCTCAGCAATGACCCCTATCCGGCAAAAATCAGAAAGTGCATGGACACTTGGAAAAAAGTCATGCCCGACTATGAACTGAAACTGTGGAATACGGAAAATTTCGACATCGACAACGCGCCCACATACGTAAAAGAAGCCGTCAAATCACGGAAATGGGCTTTTGCCGCCGACTACATACGCATATACGCGCTCTATACCGAAGGCGGATTCTACTTGGATTCCGACGTTAAAATACTGAAGCGTTTCGACGATTTCCGGGAGTACAACTTCATATCGAGCATGGAATACCACCCCGCACAAATCATGCGCGACGGCTCGGCCGCACTGATAAACGGCAAAGGCGAACGGATTGCCGACAAATACGTGTCGGGAATACAAATACAAGCAGCCGTAATGGGGGCGCAAAAAGGCACAAAATTTCTGAAAGAAGTGCTCGACTGGTACGAAACAGGACGCTTTATCCGCGACGACGGCACTCTCGCCATGGATTTGCAGTCGCCGCAAATCTACGCGCGGATAGCCGAAAGATACGGTTTCTTATACAAAGACAACGACCAACATTTAGCAGACAACATCATGATATTCCGCTCGGAGATATTCGCGGGGAACAAGCACGAAACGACGCCGGCGTCGTATGCCATCCACCTGTGCGCGCACAGTTGGAAAGGCGACCTTAAAGAGCGGCTCAAACGGCGCATCGTCCGGCTTATCAAACGGATAAGACCTTAAACCGCGCCGCCACATGCCCATAAAAAATCTGCCCGCAAAACAATATTGCCGGGCAGACTCCTTTTTACAGCTATAAGAGTTTTTTATTTCAAGCAGGATTTATAACGCTTTATCGTTTCCTCAAGCCCGAAATACAAAGCGTCGGAAATCAGCGCGTGACCAATGGAAACCTCGTTGAGATAAGGCATTTTCTCATGGAAATACGCCAAATTCTCAAGATTCAAATCGTGGCCGGCATTCACTCCCAATCCGGCGTTGTGAGCCGCTATCGACGCGGCCACATACGGAGCTACGGCAGCCTCCGGATTTTTCTGATACATCACGGCATAAGGCTCCGTGTAGAACTCCACACGGTCTGCGCCTGTACGCGCCGCAGCAAGTATGTTGCGCTCATCGGTGTCTATGAATATGCTTGTGCGTATACCCTTGTCTTTCAACCGCTCGACCACCTGTGTCAGAAATTCCAGATTCTCAACCACATTCCAACCGCTGTTAGATGTAAGAGTGTCAGGAGCATCCGGTACAAGTGTCACTTGAGCCGGTTTCACTTTCAAAACCAAATCAAGAAACGGTTCGGCAGGATAGCCTTCTATATTGAATTCCGTACGCAGCAACGGACGCAACTCATACACATCTGACTGACGTATATGCCGCTCGTCGGGACGGGGATGAACCGTAATTCCATCGGCTCCGAAACGCTCGCAATCCAAAGCCACATGCGCCACGTTTGGCACATTGCCGCCACGCGCGTTTCTGATAGTCGCCACTTTATTAATATTTACGCTTAAATTAGTCATTTCACTATAATCTTTATAGAAAAATCGTCTGCAAAGATAATGCAAATCGAGTGCAATGCAAAGAGCTTGCTCAATTTGCTTTGCCGAGATGCAGCTTATCTTATCCAAAGATAATGCAAATTGAGCGCAATGCAAAGAGCTTGCTCAATTTGCTTTGCCGAGATGCAGCTTATCTTATCCAAAGATAATGCAAATTGAGCGCAATGCAAAGAGCTTGCTCAATTTGCTTTGCCGAGATGCAGCTTATCTTATGAAAAACCACACAGCAGCGTCTAACTGTCCGACAACCCCACGCAGCAACTCTCTATCAGCGTTCCGGGCATCATTTTCCCGATAACACCCAAACGCACCGTTCTGACAAAAGGAGCCACCAAGCGGTGACAGACAGGCGCGCCTATGGTTCCTGCGACATGCAGCCGCGATATCAAGCCGCCGCAACACGAGCGTCCGTTCTCGCCATAGACAGAAAGCTGCAAATCGGCATTATCGCCGACAACGTTCCAAACAACTTTTCCCAAACGCATACCATACCCCGTTTCTACCGCTCTCGTCCGCAACTCCACGTCCGACGCCGCATCCGTCGACTCATTTTCCAACGTAAAAAATCCGCCGTTACCCACGGCTACCGCCTTATACTGAAGCCTTACAAGGCGAATGCCCGGCAATTTCCTGCGATAAAACGTATTTCCCGCCTCAACGACAATGGTGCCATCCTCCGACTCTACCCACACCTCATCAAACCGTTGCGAATAGCCCAACACAAACGGGCTGTTGCCGTTTCCAACTGAAATATCTGTCGCAACCACTTTGGTGCCACGCAATCTGCAAACCTCGCCCGATGTATCCGCAAAAACCAGCCCCTCGGATGTAGGCACAACGGAGCTGCCGCCGGCAACCGTCCTGTGCGACAACAAATTCGCACCCGTACAGTCGCCCTTGGTGTCGAAAGAGAGCAGATAAATGCCTTCTACCGCAAAAAGGCACAACGAATGCCTGCCCAACTGCCACGACGAGCCAAGTCCGAGTGTGGGGGCAAGCGCTGTAATGCCCCTGTTTCCGGCTTTCCCGCACACCGACCATTGCAAAGGATTGCCTGCCGACGACGCCACCAAAGCGAATGGCTTGCTCTCGGCATAACCACTGTCGGCATAAACCTGTCCTATGCTGTCGGGCTGCAAGACATATCCGCCGTCGGATATGGCCGTACAAGCCATGTCGCATCCCGCCACACTGCCCATCGGCAATGTCAGCGAATACTTGTATCCGCCCGCCACCACAACCACCGTAACCCTCACCGCCCTGCGGTCGGGATACACAATCATGCCGTTAAGCGTTTCCGACCACACATCCGACAAAATGCTGCGCGCCCTGACAACAGTGCCCGACTTCCCGGCAATTTCCACAGCCACCGTAACGCTTGCCGCCTCTTTCTTTATGCCCGATGGAGCCAACATGTTGCCATACTTAGGCACTTCAGGCAGCCGCATTCTCACATTTCCGGCAAAACAGCGGTCGCCTACGACAGTCAGCACAGAAGCCGAAAAAGCCGGAAACGGACTGCAATACGTTTCCGATGATCCTGCCGCGTCATAATCAATAACATAAGTGGATGCCGCCATATCGCCACCCGCCCCGTCGGTCGCCGGCGACACGCCGTTGGCTTTAATCCTGCCCGACATAAATTCATCTATATCAGAAATTGACGCTATCAGCCTGAAATCCCGCAACGCCGGCAATCTGCCACGCGCCGACGCTATGGCTGTGTCATCAACCCGGATGCCGAGATAATAATCAGGCTCGCCGTGCTGTGTCGATTCGCAACGGAAAGCCACTGCCCCGTCGCCTGTTTCCTGTTCTTCAGTGGCATATATTTCCACCGCTTTCACCAAATGCCTCCAACTCCCTATGCCCGACGACAAAAGAGTGACCGACGGTTTCCACGCCGTCTGCCGCAAAACGGTTGTTTCTATAGTAAAAGAGCCGGCAGCCGACATAACCGCATTTGCCGTAGTTTCAAGAGCAGAATAACGTCCCACAGCTGTCGCGTCGGGCGACCAAAGCAAAGAGTCGTCCCACAGCCGCAAAGCCGTGCGGATTACCATCGGCTGTATCCGCATCAGATTTTCCCGCGCCTGATTGCGCAATACGCCGACAGCGTTTTTGACCAGCCTTTCCATATATGAGGCATCTGCCGACTGAAGTGTTCCTGCCCATGTGCCGTAATGTTCAGACAACGACCGCCCCGCTATATCCGCCGACAGCTCAGCCTCCTCTGCCACGCCAAACGCCAACGTCGGAAATTCCGGCGCACCGCCAAGATATGTATAAGCTCCGTCTGAATAATACAGAAATGTCATTCCGGCAGAAGTGGCGACAACCACAAAATCACCCGAAGGCAAAAGTCCCTCAAAGTCGCCCTCAAGTGCGGCAACAACCGTCCCAACAGTATTAAACACACCTTTCTCCACATATCCCAAAACCACAAGGCTGCCGCCACGCTCCGTAAAATAATACGTCCGCCCTTCTCTGATGTCGTAACCGGCCAATCTGTCGCCGTCAGGTAATTGTGAGATTAGGTCAAGGCCACCCACAGCCTCAACCTTTCCGCTGTCGTATGTTCTCAGATTTACCGCCTCAGCCTCTGTCCCGTCTGTGGCGAGCAAAGTACGTACAGGTATTTTAATGTTTTTCATGGCGTTTTTTCCGCAAAATTAGCGTCACGCCGCGCCATAATACCGCGCAAAAGGGCAACGCCCTCAAATCAATCCGCTTCGGGATACAATTTCTTTCAATTCAGTGTCTGTAATGTTTACACGTTCTGATTTATCATACATCGTCAACAAAATTACATCAGTATTATTTTCTTTCCCAAACATAAGTATTAATGTAATAACTCTTGCTCCCCCACTTTTGCCCCTTCCTTTTGAGGTTATAGCCATTCGTATTTTATGCAATCCCCCTCCTAAATCAATCCCTTGAAAAGGATTTTCATGTAATGACACAACTAAAGCGTCTACATCATTCTTCAATGATTTATACCGCTTACTAAGACGTTTCAATTCCTTCAAAAAATGTGAAGTCGGCCTAACATTACAACTCATGCCGTAATTCCTCCCACGTCTTTAATTGCAATTCCCCTTTTTTATATGATTTTACCTCTTCACAAGCACAGCTAAGCCCGTTCATAAACTCTTTTTCAGAATATTCCGACATAGATTTCTTACTACCTGCACAGTTATGCTCCTCTCTTTCTTTTTGCATAGCAAGTTTTTTAACGTATTTCAACGCCTTTTTCATATATAGCTCGTCAGTAGCTATATAACTTAACTGCTTAAACAATTCGGCATTTGTATTCAAAGATGTTTCCATATATAATCACATATCTCTTTTACAAAAGTAATTCTTTTATATTGATTTTCCAATTGCTGCGATCCCAACCCGCAATTTGGCCGGTCCAAATTTGCAGGCAGCGCAGTATTTTGTTAATTTTGCGTTTATAAGTTAATTGATATAATCAAAGTTGTATTATGAGAACTAACTATTTGTTACTATTAACAGTGGCGGTAGCGCTTGGAGCGTGCTCGTCATCGAAAAAAGCGTCGGTCAGCGACATTGAGGGAGCTTGGAATATCGTCAAAATCGAAGGGAAGCAAATTGCAGGCGACCCATATATAGGTTTCAACACCGTAGCCGGTCAAATCTACGGAAATTCCGGATGCAACAATCTGTTGGGCAGCTTCGACACCAACGCTCCGGCAGGAACGCTGACGCTCGACAAACTTGGCAGCACACGCATGATGTGTCCCGACATGACAACCGAAAACACCATACTTGCCGCTCTATCGAAAGTGAAAAGTTTCAAAAAGGACGGCGACGGGTACTCTTTGCTCGACGCTGCGGGAACCGCTGTGGCAGAGCTTCTCCCGCGCTGTAAAGAGATGAAGCCCGGCAAACTCGACGGCGAATGGCTTATCGTGAAAATCAACGGCAGCCAAGTGCCCGGCAATCTCAATTCCGTGCCTATGCTCACATTCGATGCCGAAAAGCAACGCGTAAGCGGCAACGGCGGATGCAACACCATCAACGGCAGTTACAAGGCAAACGGGAAAAACATCGACTTCTCGCAAATGATTTCCACAATGATGGCATGCGACGACATGGCTACAGAAGGAGCCTTGCTCGATGCTTTGAGCAGCGCCGCAAAATTCGGCACAATACCCAACGGCAACGTCGGACTGTTCGACGACAACAACAATCTCCTGCTCGAACTCTCCCGAAAATAAAACACGCAATACCGATAAGAGGAGGTGTGTCAAAATGCACACCTCCTTCTTTTTTATGCACAAAGTCCCGGCTTTCACAAGCAGAGGCTTTGTTAT
>CALUMI010000021.1 GCA_944321725.1 uncultured Muribaculaceae bacterium | reverse complement strand
CAGCCTGTGGCAGTAGGCAGCGGCAGCTATGCCGAATACACGCCGCTGTTCAAGTCGGCTACCGACCAGCACGGCGGTGACAAAAGCCGTATTATGGAGACGCGCCGGATTTACGTGTCCGATAAGAAAAAAGGTGAGCCGCTGCCAACCAATGATTGGTGGACAAATTTGCTTGTCGATACATATTCAGGCAATCTATGGACATATCCACAAGTAGTGAAAGCAGAAGGCTACGGGGTGTTCGTGGCTTATCCAAACCATTGGAGCGACGACGGATGCGAAATGAAATGGGACACGCAGCTCACTGTGAAAGGCCGTAAATTTCATCCGGAAGAGGCTATCGCCGATGATTGGAGCGATTGGGGGCTGCGTATGCAACTTGCCGACGGCGACAAACTGATGAATGTCACAATGGCACAGGGTGTGCCGTTCACGTGGATTGAGGCTGAGAATCTCGAATTGCAAATAGAAGCCGGCAATGGAGAATTGCTGTTGCAGGGCAGTCAGGTGAGTCTGCCGTTGGAAACGGATCGGCTGACTGTGAAAATCGGTGACGATTTATATGCAGTGTATGCACCTGACGGCACGCTTTTTGAGGACGGGGGCGAAGGTGTCAACGTGACATTCGCCGACGGAAAGCCGCATTATCTCGCTATAGCGGTTCTGCCCGATGCCGACGCTTTGGATTTCTATGCGCAATATGCGCCGGTAGTGCCACGCAGTACGACTGTGGAATGGGCATACAATGAAAAATCTGGCAAGATGGCTTCCACGTGGACAGTGACCACCGAAAATCTCGACGGCGAGCCGGAGCGGAACATATTGCAAGGATTTATCCCTCACCATTATAAATATTCCGAGAACGACATACAATTTACGGAGTATTCCTACGCCACGCCGCGCGGTAAGATGAAAATGGCGACAGGCAACATGTTTACAACCTCATATCATTTCAGCGGAATATTGCCATGGTTTGCCGCTCCGGAAGAGATGCCTGACATAGCCAATCCCTACAACCGCGAACGGATGAGGCAAATGATAGCCGACTATGCTTCTAAAGGCAGTTTCGGAGCCGACACTTATTGGGGCGGTAAAGGCTTGATACAGATGGCTCTGAACATGACATTCGCAAAAGAGTTGGGAGAGGAGGAGCTGTTCGAGCAATGCCGTTCGCGGTTGCGCGAGGTAATGGAGAATTGGCTTACATACACACCGGGAGAGCAGTCCTACTTCTTTGCACGTTACGACCGTTGGGGCGCGCTCGTCGGCTACGACACAAGCTATGACAGCGACACTTTCAACGACCATCATTTCCACTACGGGTATTTCACATACGCCGGCGCTCTTTTGGCTCTTGTCGACAGCGATTTCCGCGCCAAATACGGCGAGATGCTGAAACTTGTGGCCAAAGACTACGCAAATTGGGACCGCGCCGACAAGCGTTTTCCGCTGTTCCGCACGTTCTCCCCATGGTCGGGACATTCATACGCCGGAGGATTGGGAAACACAGGCAACGGCAACGGGCAGGAGTCGACATCGGAAGCCATGCAAGGCTGGGGCGGAATGTATCTGCTCGGAGTGGCGCTCGGCGACAAGCAAATGCGCGACGCCGGAATATTCGGATGGGTGACAGAATCGAAAGGGGTGGCGGAATATTGGTTTGACCGCGACAAAGAAAACATCGACCGCAGCCTTTACACTCATCCTTACAACAGTAATCTTACAGCCGCCGGAATAGGATGGTGGACGTGGTTCTCGGGCGACCCTGTGTGGATGCACTCCATACAATGGATGCCTATATCGCCTTGCTTGGACTATTTGAGTGAGGATTTGGAATTTGCCAAATGGGACTATGAGCAGATGTGGGCAGGAAAAGAGATAGGCGGCTGGGAGCCTGACCCTAATTTCCCAGGCTCGGCATTAAGCAAGGAATCGGGTTTGGGCAATGTCGTATTGTCGTATCTGCAACGGTTCAACCCCGATGAGGCGGCCCGGATTTTCGACGAGATGTGGGACGCGGGAACAAATGTGGCAAAAAGTACGGACACAAACGGAATAACATACTACATCACGCATTCTCACCGCACATACGGCGACCGTGACTTTGCGGTTAACGCCGACATCCCTACTTCGTCGGCATATTGCGACAGCGAGGGCAGATACACTTATGTAGTGTATAATCCGGACGCGTCTGAACGCACCGTGACATTCTATCGCGACGGATCTCCGCTGATTTCATTCAAAGCTCCGTCAGGAAAACTTACCGTATATACCTCTGCGCCGGAAGTGTCGGCCATTGAAATAGAATCTCCTGCTGTAAAGACGGTAGAGCCCGGAAAAACATTGCAGCTTAAAGCCGTTGTGACCGACCAATACGGGGCGTCGGTCGACGGAGCCGAAATAGAATGGAGCGTAGATGACTCGCTCGGAAGCGTGTCGGCTGACGGCATATTCACGGCCGGAGGCGACAAAGCGGAGTCATGCAAGGTGAGAGCGACTTGCGGTGAACTGTCTGACGAAATATCATTGCGTATAGGCGACGCTCCCGTAGCGGCAAAAACGGAAATAATACCGGCCTTAGACTATATAGTGGCGGGAGAAACTGTGGCATTCGAACTCTCAGTAACCGACCAATACGGTGACCCGGTAATTCTTGAAAAAGAATGGGAGATAGAAAAAGACGGTAAAACAGTGAAAAACGACTCTGTTTTCGACCTTGACGGAATAGGTGTCTATACTGTAAAGGTAAAAGCGGGTGGCAATACTTATTCGCACCAATTTTATGCTACTCCGCAGATGGACAATCTCGCTTTGCATAAGCTGGTTGACGCAAGTTCGGAAGAAAATGCCGGATTGCTGAAAGAATATGCGACCGACGGCGACATGCAGACCCGGTGGAGCAGCAGTGCCACTGACAATGAATGGATTTCGGTTGATCTCGGCAAAACGGTATATGTCAACGATATAACAATCCATTGGGAAACGGCATACGCCACACGCTACGCTGTCAGGATTTCCGATAATGGCGAGGATTGGGAAAATGTGGCCGATGTAAACGGAAACGGCGGTGCGGAAGCTACAGAGATAAGGCAGAATGCGAGATACATCAGAATCGACTGTCAGGACCGCGCTACCGACTACGGATACTCTATCTATGAGATAGAGGCGCATGGGATAGACCCCGATACCGACAAATCGCAGCTGATGGGCATAGAGATAGTCGCGCCTTCCACTTTGCTTAAAGAAGGCGATGCCGTAACGCTTTTCGCCAAAGGCTACGACGGCAATGGCAATGAGATGGAGGTTGCTCCGCAATGGAGTGTCGATGCCTCATACGGGACGATAACAGCCGACGGAGTGTTCACGCCCGCCGGATACGGTAATGTTACGGTGGAGGCTGTAGCTGAAGGTAAAACAGCAACAGCCGATTTCGTCGTGGAAGAAAGCATTAAACCTCGCTCAGTGGCAATTACACCGTCTTTCGCCCAAATAGTGAAAGGGGAAAGCGTTGCTTTTGAATTGGAAGTGCTTGACCAATTCTCCACGCCATGCGGAGATGAAGGGTTTACATACACATGCGAGGCGGCTCCCGAAATGATTGACGGCAATGTGTTTACCGGACTGCGCAATGGCACATACAGCATTGCCGCAAGCAATGGCGAGATATCGGCTGCTGCCACTGTCACGGTCGGCGAGTTTGCGGCAACCAACCTCGCGCTTGGAAAAGACGTGTATGCCTCAAGCTACGAAAACGACGGCACATTGCCTGAATTTGCCAACGACGGCGACTTGTCGACACGTTGGGGGAGTGGTTTTGAGGATAACCAGTATTTGGTAATCGACTTGGAGAGCGTGTATGTGCTCGACAAGGTGGTGCTTCATTGGAATGCCGCGGCTTATTCCACAGACTATCGCGTTGAAATATCAACAGACGATGACACATGGACTGTCGTCGACGCGCTTGCAGGCTCTACGGGTGGAGAGCGGACGCATTCTTTTGGAAAAACTGCCGGGCGTTATGTCAGAATTTATTGCATGAAACGCTCGAGCATCTACGGCTCTTGCTTGGATGAGGTGGAAGTATACGGTACAGCAAGATATGAGAATCCTCAACCTTCCGGTCTCCGGATATCAGCCGACAACGGATTTGTGGCATATATCGGCGAGCCTGTGCAGTTGGAAGCTCTCATAACCGACCAATACGGTTTGGAATACGAGCCGCAATACCCTGTCGCATGGCAAGTTGACAATGATTGCGCGGAAATAAGCGCGGAGGGTGTTCTTACTCCTGTCAAGGAGGGAGAATGTGTGCTGACAGCCGAATATGAAAATCTTTCAGCTTCCATAAGTGTCAGAGTTTTTCCGGAGAGGACAATTTCTGCACTGTTGATTAATCCGGTGGAAGCGGAAATCGAAGTTGGTAGTTCGTTGCAGTTGAAAGCAATTGCTGTCGACCAGTTCGGCAACAGTTCGCCTGCTGATGGCTGTGTGTGGAGCGGTGAGGGCATAGACGGCAACGGACTGTTTGAGGCCTACGCGGAAGGCGATTACGAAGTGTCGGCGGAATACCGCGGACAAAAAGCCTCCGCCAAAATAACTGTTGTGGGAGAATTGGAGAATGTGGCTCTCGAAAAGCCAATCTCCGACAGCAACAATGGCACTTCGGCCACTGCCGCAAACGACGGCAACGATGGTACGCGTTGGATTGGAACAGGCGACGAGGACTATCTGACGATTGATTTGCAGGGCTATTATCATCTTATGCGCTCGTCGATTCTTTGGGAACGAGCAGCCGCTGCCGATTACGACATCGCCGTTTCTTGCGACGGTGAGGAATGGTCTACGGCTTATTCGGCATCGGGATATGGCGATACGGGAAGTAACCGCGTCGATGAGTTCCGCATGGACTGTGTATGCCGTTATGTGCGTTTGATTTGCAAACGCAAAGCCACGCAATGGAACTACTCTGTGTTCGAATGGCAACTGTTCGGACGCGCAATGAGCGCGGGTGAGCCTTGTGTCATAACGATAGACGACAGTGAAGTTGTGTTGCCGGTAGGCGGCAGTCATCTGTTCTCCGCTTCGGTGGCAGATTGCAACGGCAATTTGATTGAAAACGCTCCCATACGCTGGACAGCCACCGGAGGAGGCATTATTTCCGGCAATGGAGAATATCTCGGATTGATAGAAGGCAATTACAGGATAACAGCAAGCTCTGGAATTGTCTCCGCTGATGCTTCGGTAAATGTTTCACTCTGTTCCGGAATAGATGATATTGGCAGCGGCTTGAAAATTACTGTAATGCCTGAAAGCATAGAAATAGAGTCTGATGATGCGATAGGCAGAGTTGTGGTATACAACATCGCGGGCAACAGTGTCATTGTGCGGTGGTTTGAAACCGGACAAGCCGTTGTCGATTTGTCGTCGCTTCCCGACGGGGTTTACATAATAAAGACAAACAATGTGGTGAAGAAATTCGTTGTCCACTGATAAGTTGTCTGTTGATAAAAAATATGGCCCTGAACGTTCAGGGCCATATTTTTTATGATTTCAAATCAAAAATCGTAGCCTATCGTAAAATTCCAACTGCGGTTCTTTAAAGTCCAATCGCGGTCGGCTGAAAGGTCTTTAAATCCGTTCATATAGTATATGCTGAATGAGTAATGTTTAAATATACGGATGCCTGTGCCGACTTTTAGTCCCCAATCAAAACTTTTGTGCTGCCATTGTTCTCCTCCGTAAAAGTCGCGGCTGAACTCCTCATGTCTGTAAGAGCTTGCGCTTTCATTGTTGCCTACTTTTAATTTTATGTGCTCCACATTGTCGGAGCCGTTGCCGAGCGCAAATCCAAAGTACGGGCCGGCTGCTACATTCCACTGCACATGGCTTGACAAGTTAAAGCGGAACACGGCAAGTACAGGGATGGTAAACATGTTGTAGCGCGTATCGCCTATCTCGTTCTCAAGGATTTGTGCAGCTTCGTCATGGCGTATTACGGTATAACCGTAACTGCGATTTTCGTAAAAGAAACCCGGTTGCACGGAGAAAAAATCCCTAACATTTAGATCGACCACGCCACCAATCATCCAACCTGTGCCCTGATTGACGCTTACATTGTCGCTGTAGCTCCCCAAATCCATTTTATGCCCCGATGAATTCAATCCGAAACGCGCTCCGATTGAAATTATTTTTGATGGTGTCCCCGTGCTCATGAAATCAGCGGCTTTCGCCTCATTAACAAATGATACAGACAATATTACAGCCAATGGCAGTATAAACTTCCTCATAATAAAAAATTTTTATAGTGTAAAGATACTCCTTTAATTATAAATAAAAAAACTCTCCGACTTTTATCCCATTTAATTTGCTGAATTGGATAAAAATTAAGAAAATTACGTAATTTTGCGATATTGCAACAAGTTAAGGTATAATATACAATGAAAACATTCAAAATAAATTCGTTAGACACTATCAGTGACGCTGCCAAAGACTTTATAAAAGCTACGGGCGACTATACCGTATTCGCATTTTACGGAAAGATGGGTGCGGGAAAAACCACATTTATCAACGCTGTTTGCACGGAGCTTGGGGTGACTGACATCATCAATTCGCCATCGTTCTCGATAATCAACGAATATCGCTCGGATACGACCGCCGAACTTATTTATCATTTTGATTGCTACCGTCTGGAGAGCGTCGACGAAGCATGCGACATCGGTGTGGAAGATTATTTCGACTCCGGAGCTTTGTGCCTGATAGAATGGCCGGAACGTGTAGAGGAACTGTTGCCGCTTGACACTGTAAAAGTGGAAATAAGCGAGGGTGAAGACGGTACCCGTACCGTGAGGATGAGCTTTCCAGATGAGCGATGAGATACGGTTGGGCTGAGATACTCATAACCGTAGTGTTTTTTGTGGCGGGCGTTTTGTCGGTTTGCGCCTCTGTCTTTAATTGGCATTGGTTTTTCAACAGTTCTAACGCGCGACTGTTGACCGGACGTTATTCCCGCCGTGTGGCAAGGATTATATATTTTTGCGTAGGATGTCTTATTCTCGCTATGGATTGTATTATTGTAAAGGAATTGCTTAAAATAAGGTAAAATCTAAATATCCGGTGGCATGGCTAATAATTTGCTCAACGATAGATTCTCGTACTATGGCGACAGTCCGACCCATACGCACATGCATCTGTGCACTTATGGGGCCGGCGGGATGAAAATGACATCGTCCGACAATCCGGAAGAAATTCTGAAAGCCGTTGCCGGAGGAGAGAAAACATGGTTGCAGGTGCATGGGCTGGTTGATACCGGAAGCATAAAGAAAATATGCGATTATTTCCATATCTCATTCCTTACTGTTCAGGATATTCTTAATACGAGCCATCAGCCGAAGATGGAAGACAACGGGAATTATCTGACCGCGATATTGCGTAAATACGAGATGGGTGCCACGATGTATGACGAATTCAAAGAATTCAACGTGTCGATAGTGCTTGGCAATAATTTTGTAATTACGTTTATGGAAACGGAGAACGATTATTTTAAAGATGTGGAAGCAGCTATAAAGGATAATGTTTTCAGAATACGTGAATGTGCCACCGACTATTTGTTTAGCGTAGTGCTCAACAGTGTCATTTCCGAATATGTAGTATTGTCAGGAAAGATAGACGATACGTTGGAAAGTATAGGCAGCGACCTTCTTGCAAAGGTTTATGGCGAGGATGTCAGCGGTAAATTGCAGTTGTTGCGGTTGAGGTATTTGCAGATGAAGCAGGGGATTATGCCGTTGCGCGACAATTATGCGTTATTGTTGCATGCCGCGAATCCTATAATTCACAACAGCACGCGTCCGTTCTTTAAGGATGTGGACGACCATTTGCAGCTTGCTTTGCAGACGCTTGAGATATGCCGAGAGACATTTGCCACTTTCACCGACCTTTATATTTCCAACAACGATATGCGGATGAATGCCATTATGAAGAGGTTGACAATAGTTTCTACCATATTCATCCCTTTGACATTCCTTGTGGGCGTGTGGGGCATGAATTTCAAGGTTATGCCTGAGTTGGAATGGCGTTATGGTTATCTGTTCGCATGGGCGGTAATGGCACTCGTCGCCATTGTCGTTATGCTGTTTTTCAGGGGTAAAAAATGGAAATGAGTTTGTATTTCCTGTTAATTTCGCTATCTTTGTGATGCGACAATGATAAAGACCGACCGTTATGGCAAAGTTCATTAATCCGTTTACCGATGTTGGATTCAAGATGATTTTCGGGCAGGAAATCAATAAAGATTTGCTGATTGATTTTCTTAATGACCTTTTGGAAGGGGAAAAGCATATCACCGACATCCGATTTCTCGATAAAGAGGTGCTTCCTGAAATAATTGGTGACAGAAGTTGCATATACGACATATATTGTACTTCTGAGACAGGTGAGCAATTTATTGTGGAGATGCAAAATCGCAGCCAACAAAATTTCAAAGAAAGAGCTCTTTATTATTTGTCAAGGGCTGTGTCAAGCCAGGGACAGCAGGGAGTGGAATGGATGTTCAATTTAAAAGCCGTATATGGCGTGTTCTTTTTGAATTTCCGTTTGGACAATTCACCGGAAAAACTGCGTACAGATGTTGTGTTGGCAGACCGCGATACCAATAGTGTGTTTTCCGATAAGTTGCGGTTTATCTTTTTGGAATTACCGGCTTTCACCAAAGAAGAGAAAGATTGTAAGACAGATTTTGAACGTTGGATTTATATATTGAAAAATATGGAAACGCTACAGAGATTGCCTTTTAAAGCAAAAAAATCAGTATTCAAGAAATTGGAGGAGATTGTTGACATTGCTTCTTTATCCAAAGAGGATCGCATGAAATATGATGAAAGTATAAAAATATATCGTGACAATCTCGTTACAGAGGCGTATGCCATTGAAAAAGGGCATCGTGAAGGATTTGAAAAAGGCATCAAAGAAGGGCGAGAAAAAGGTATCAAGGAAGGCATCAAGGAAGGCATCAAAGAAGGGATTAAGGAAGGGCGCAAAGAAGAGCGGCATGCCATTGCAAAAAAATTAAAAGGATTAGGATTGCCGCTGAGCGATATATCCCAAGCCACAGGTCTTACCATTGATGAACTTTCAAATCTCTGACGTTGCGCAGCTGTAGCATTATGAAGTATTTTTTGATAGCAGGAGAGGCATCCGGAGATTTGCATGGAGGAAGGCTGATAGCAGCTTTGGCGAAAAACGACAGTGAGGCGCAATTTTGTTTTCTTGGCGGTGATTATATGGAGAAAGCGGCAGGTATGGAGCCTGTAGTTCACTATAAAAATATGGCGTTTATGGCTTTCTCCGAAGTGTTGCGGCATCTGCCGGAGATATTGCGTAACATGCGTAAGGCCAAACAGTCATTGGACAGGTTTTGCCCCGATGCGGTAATCCTGATAGATTATCCGTCTTTCAATCTTAAAATGGCAAAATATGCGTTCAAAAAGAATATTCCTGTCTATTATTATATTTCTCCGAAGGTGTGGGCATGGAAAGAATGGCGGGTAAAGGAAATAAAAAAATACATACGAAAAGTTTTATCCATCCTGCCGTTTGAAACCGAGTTTTATGCCCGGCATAAAGTAAAAGCGGAATATGTGGGGAATCCTACTGTCAACGAAATAGCTGAGTTTAAGCGGACGGCTCCGGATTACATGTCGTTTGTGGAAAAACACAATATAAGCGACCGTCGTCCCATAATAGCTTTGCTGCCAGGCTCACGCGTTGGAGAGATACGCAACAATCTGCCAATCATGTATAAAGCTGTGGCGCAATTTTCCAATTTCCAACCTGTTGTGGCGGCTGCGCCAAACATAAACAAAGATTTTTATGCCCAAGCGTTAAAAAACAAAGGCATAAATGCCAATCCGTTGCTAATAAGCGATGACACTTATGCGCTGATAGCCAACTCGGCTGCCGCATTGGTGACTTCCGGAACAGCGACACTCGAAACAGCAATTATCGGAACGCCACAAGTGGTATGCTATCGGGCGAATGGCTCAAAGCTTTCATATAAGCTTTTTGAGCATATTTTAAAAGTTTCGTTTGTGTCATTGCCGAATCTTATTGCCGGAAAAGAAGTTGTCAAAGAGTTGCTGTTGCATGAATGCACTCCGGAGCACATTACAAAAGAATTGGAGCCGTTGCTTTACGATTCTCCTCAATGGTGCGCGATGTGCGAGGGATATCGTATCGTTACTGATAAATTAAGCGGAAAAGACAGCGCACAAGAAGCCGCCCACAGCATAATCGGTGATTTGCTTCATTAAACTGATTAGTATGGATCCACGTACATATTACAGTTCAATAATCGCTGCCGGTGAAATCCGGTTAAAACGGTTGCGCCGTCAGGCCGCGCTCGTTGCCGTATTCCGGTTAATCGTATTTGTGTCAACGGTGGCGGCATGTTTTATTCTTGAACAGGCATTTTTGATTGCCATTGTCGCAATTTGCGGCTTGGTGTTGTTTTTGTGGCTTGCCAAATACAGTGGAAAGACAGAGAATGAAATGTTGATTGAAGAGGCTAAAATAGAGCGTTCAAAAGCCAACATCGACCGCCTCGACTTGAAATTGGAGAATCTTCCCGGTGGTGAAGAATATATCGATGCGCAACACGACTTTGCATTCGACATCGACCTGTTTGGCAAAAATTCGTTGTTTTCGCTGCTTGATTCCACATCAACTTCCATTGGCAGCCGCAAACTTGCGGAATGGCTGCTGCGTCCGCAAAAAGTGTATGGCGAAATAGAGCTTCGGCAACAAGCGGTGAAAGAGTTGTCGGACAATAATTCTTTTCGGTTGGCAATATCTTCTATAGGAAAATTGGCGGAGGATGAAACATCCGGCAATGAAAGTTTTAACGTTGCTGCCATCCCCGACTTTTCTGTAAACAGGGTTTGGAAGTTGGCATATTTGGCAACGCCGTTTGCTTATATAGTATTATTTGCATTGATGGCATTTGGCTTAATACCGGGAGTTTTTATATTCTACTTTTTCCTTTTGGTGTTGGCTGCAAGCGGATTGCAGGCGAAAAGGGTTGGCAGACTGCACAAATGGCTGACACAATCGGTTAAGCGCATGGCAAGTTGCTCGGACTTGTTAAAGACGATAGAAAACGGGAGTTTTGAGTCCTCTGTGCTCAGAAACTTGCAGATGAAACTGAAATCCGGCAATACTTCCGCTTCTTGTCAGGCTTTGCGGTTGATGCGTATCATCAACAATCTTGACCAGCGTTACAACGTGTTCGGATATGCCATAATGAACGGCTTTTTCCTTTGGGACATGCGGCAAATCGACAATGCGTCGCGTTGGATGGCGGAAAATGCCGCTAAGGTGGCGGAGTGGGATGATGCGATAGCCGAATTTGACGCTTTCTGCGCGTTGGCTACATTTAGCTTTAATAATCCCGGTTATATATTTCCGTCACTCGACAAGTCGGGCGATATAATTATTGAGGCCGAGAATGCGGGGCATCCGCTTATCTCTGCGGAAAAATGTGTATGCAACAATATTGGCCGGTTGTCATTACAGTCGTTTTTTGTCGTTACGGGCGCAAATATGGCCGGTAAAAGCACATACTTGCGCACTGTGGCTGTCAACTATCTTCTTGCATTGACAGGTATGCCTGTCTTTGCGCGGCGTATGACATTCTCTCCAGCAACGCTTTTTACGGGGCTGCGCACATCCGACTCCCTTTCCGACGGGGCATCTTATTTCTTTTCCGAATTGTCGCGTCTTAGGCAAATAGTGCAAAGGGCAGGAAATGGAGAAAAAATGCTCGTGATACTCGATGAGATACTGCGCGGGACAAATTCCACAGACAAGCAAAAAGGCTCTCTTGGGTTAGTCAGAAAACTGATAAATCTCCCCGTTGCCGGAATCATTGCCACTCATGACCTTGCGCTCGGCTCGCTTGCGGAAAGCTATCCTGATAAGATTAAGAATTTTCGCTTTGAGGCGGAAATCAGCGGCAGCAAATTGTTGTTCTCCTACCGCATACAGCCCGGTATAGCGCAAAACACCAATGCTTTCTACCTGATGCAAACAATGGGGATAATATGAAATGATTTTAAGGTATTCGGAAATATGGGATGCTGCATCGGGAGAGATAGAGGAATATATAAAATCGCAGATTTCAAAATCTTGTTTATGACATTTCGGTAAAAAATGTCGGTTTTAATTTTTTATACACCCGATTTGCTTTAACTTTGCATTTGTTGCAAATGATATAAGCCTGAATTAAAAAACTATAAATTATGTCGATTAATTGTATTGGAATCCTGACTTCCGGAGGCGACGCGCCGGGAATGAATGCGGCAATACGTGCCGTGACGCGCTCCGCAATTTTCAGCGGTATGCGTGTGAAAGGTATCTATCGCGGTTACAAAGGACTTGTGACCGATGAAATCGTGGAGTTTCGCACTCAAAATGTTTCCAACATCATACAAATGGGCGGTACTATTCTGAAAACTGCCCGCTGCGCAGAATTCAGGACGGAAGAAGGCCGCAAACTTGCCTATGAGAACATGAAAAAGGAAGGCATCGACGCTTTGGTGGTGATAGGTGGTGACGGCTCGCTTACCGGTGCAAGAATCTTTGCGACGGAATACAATATTCCTATTGTCGGATTACCCGGTACGATTGACAACGATTTGTATGGCACGGATACAACAATCGGATACGATACGGCTCTTAATACTATTATGCAGTGTGTCGACAAAATACGCGATACGGCGACATCGCATGAGCGGTTGTTTTTCATCGAGGTCATGGGACGCGATGCCGGATTTCTCGCTCTGAACGGCGCTATTGCCGCAGGCGCGGAAGCTGCTATCATACCGGAAATTTCCACAGAAGTTGACCAGTTGGAAGAGCTGATCAACAACGGTTTTCGCAAGAGCAAAAACTCGTCATTGGTATTGGTGGCGGAAAGTCCGGTTACAGGTGGAGCGATGGGATTGGCAGAGCGTGTTAAGAACGAATATCCGCAATATGATGTGCGCGTGACCATACTCGGACATTTGCAGCGGGGCGGCTCGCCTACTGCTCACGACCGCATACTTGCCTCCCGAATGGGTGCTGCCGCCATCGACGCTTTGTTGGAGGACCAGCGCAACGTCATGATTGGTATCTCAAACGAGGAAATTGTTTATGTGCCGTTCTCTAAGGCTGTCAAGAAAGACAAACCTATCAACCGCGATTTGCTCGACACCCTCCGTCGGCTCTCAATCTGACGCTGATTTGACAATTATCCGCTAATGCGGTAGCGATATGAAAGTGTTCACGCCCATAGGTGGCTGGACACTTTTTTATAAATGTAATTTATGCCGGAAAAACACGAAAACCGGAAAAATCTTCAGCTTGATTGGAGCAATGTGTTGAAAGTGACGCCTTTGAAGATTCACAGCTTATCAAGGCTTGCCGAGAAATACGGTTTGGATAAGGATATGTCAGAAGAACAAAAGGACATCATAGATGGGCTTGAACCATTCTCAAAACAGGAATACTTATATAAGCTGAAATATATAGAGCTTTTAATATTCTGTTTTGTGGGGGCGGGTGGATTGCGGAAACCGCTTGTGGGGGTTACAGCAGCAGGCAGCTGTCGCCGTAGCTGAGGAAGCGGAAATCGTGGGCCAGCGCGTAATCGTAGATTTTGCGCCAATTGCCTTTGACGAATGCCGAGACCAAAAGCAGCAGTGTGGATTGCGGTTGGTGGAAATTGGTGATTATTCCATCGACTATGTGGAACTGATAGCCGGGTGCTATTATCACCTGTGTGCTTCCGACGAGGCGCTCCATTCCATGCGCGTCCATATATTCCGCTATTTCCAGCAGTGCCTCGCGTGACGGCAGCCGGTTGTCGTACTCGTAGGGTATCCATTGTTTTACGTGTAATGCCTCTTGCGGGTTGTCGGGATTGTCGTGTAGCGCGACACCGATGTAGTAGAGGCTTTCAAGAGTGCGCACGGAGGTGGTTCCTACCGCTATTATTTTCCCTTTCGCTTCGATAAGGTTGCCGATTAGCTCGCGGGTTACGGAGATAAACTCTGTGTGCATCTCATGTCCGCCTATCGATTCGGCTTTTACGGGTTGGAATGTGCCTGCGCCGACGTGCAGAGTCAGTTCGCAGCGTTTGATTCCGCGCCGGTCGATGTCGTCGAGCACTTGTTGTGTGAAGTGCAGCCCCGCAGTAGGCGCGGCCACCGACCCCTCGATGTGGGAGTATACGGTTTGATAGTCGTTTGAGTCGCTTGGCTCGGTGTCGCGGTTGAGGTATGGTGGTATGGGTATTTCGCCTGTCGCGTCGAGCACGGAGGCGAATGTGACGCCGCCGTCCCATGCGAAATTGATTTTGAAGGCGTTGCCGCTTTGTCCGCATCGAGTGGCCCGCAGGGTGATGTTTTTGTTTTCAGCCTGTAGTTCGAGCGCAAGCTCTCCCTGTTTCCATTTTTTTGAGTTGCCGACAAAGCATAGCCATTCGCAGCAGGAGGTGGAGGCGAAGGCCTGCGCATAGTCGCGCGGTGATAGCGGCTCCAAACAGAAAATTTCGATTAATGCCCCTCCTCCCGGTTTGCGGAACCGCAAGCGTGCGTTGATTACTTTTGTGTTGTTGTATATCAATGTTGAATTGTCGGGCAGCAGCTGCGGCAGCTCGCGGAACACGTGTTCGGTTATGTTGCCGTTGCGATACTGCAGCAGTTTGCACATGTCGCGCTGCTCGAGCGGGTGTTTGGCTATTTTTTCGTCCGGCAGGGGATAGTTGTAGTCCTCTATTTTTATGTCGTAAACTTTCTGCTCCATTGTAACCGTGTTTTTGCGGTGCAAAGATAGTGTAAATGGAGGGCAAAAAGCAGGGAGCGCAGAAAAACTTTGCAGAGTTATTAATTAATGTTAAAACAGATGTGGGCGTCTTGACGTTTTGATTTTTGTGATTACATTTGCAGTGTGCTAATCAACTAATACACTAAACAGCAATAGAAACAATATAATTGATGAGGAGGAAATATTTTTATGGAAAAATTAATTGAAATCAGCGGAATCACTTTCAGCTACGGTCGCAAACGGGCTGAGGTGTTCAAGGATTTTTCATTGGACATTGGCAAAGGGACGATTTGCGGACTGCTCGGGCGCAACGGCTCCGGAAAGTCGACCTTGCTATATCTGATGTGCGGATTGCTTCGCTCGCGCTCTGGCAGCATACGCTATAAGGGTGTCGATGTGGCATTGCGCCGACCTGACACGCTTGCCGACATGTATATAGTGCCAGAAGAGTTCACCTTGCCTGACGTGAAGCTGTCGCAACTCGTGAAGCTCAACGCCCCGTTTTATCCCAATTTCAGCGACGAGACTCTGCGCCGCTGCCTTGACGATTTCGGAATGCCGGCCGACATACATCTCGGAGAGCTGTCGATGGGGCAGAAAAAGAAGGCGTATATGTGTTTCGCGTTGGCGACCAACACCTCGCTGCTGCTTATGGACGAGCCTACAAACGGTTTCGACATCCCCTCGAAAAGCAGTATGCGCAAAGTGATAGCCTCAAGCATGACCGATGAGCGCACAATAGTGATTTCCACACATCAGGTTCGCGATGTGGAGAATCTTCTCGACCATATAGTGATGATTGACAACAGCCGTCTGCTCTTGGACGCTTCCTACGCCGACATAACCGCCGGGCTTGTTTTTGAGGAACGCCCGCTGAGCGACGCCACCGGCGACGCTCTCTATGTGCAGCCGTCGCTGCATGGCAACAGTGTAATCGCTCCGAACCGCGCTGGTGGGGAGAGCACGGTCAATTTGGAGGTGCTTTTCAATGCCGTGCTTGCCGATGGCGAGAACGTACGTGCGGCGATAACAGCATCAACCAACCAAAATAATTAATTGAAACAGACATGAAGATGACAAGATATGATTTCAGCCTGTCGCGGCTGTGCTTGGTGGCTAAACGCGACATCATGGAGAATTGGAAAAAGAATCTCTATAACTGTCTGACGCTTTACGCCATTCTCGCGTCGGCATTGGTGTTCACCATGCTCCGCCTGCACGGCATACAGGAGAAGATCCCCAACGGTTTCTGGGTGTGCTTAGTGCTTGTTGCGGTCGGCGGATGGGCGGTGGTGCTGTCAAACGTGATGGAGCCGATGTCCACCAAGTCGAAGCGCATAGCCTTTCTGATGGTTCCTGCCACGAGCCTCGAAAAATACTTGTGGCGGCTGATTTATGTCACCGTCGGGTTCGCGGTGTCTTTCACGGTGGCTCTTTTGGCAACAGATGTGACTTACCTGCTGCTTAATTCCATATTTGGCGAGGAAGAATACAGGTCGCTGACAGGATTCTTCTTCAGGAAGTATTCGGATAGTAATGTTGTCGAGTTCGACGGCAGTTGGCTGCCTACGGCGTTGGCGTATGTGTTTACCGCATGGGGATATTCCCTGTTTGTCGTAGGTGGAACTGTCTGGCGCAAACGCGCTTTCGTGAAAACGGTGGGATGCTTGTTGCTCGCGTTCCTGTTGCTGCTCACGGCGATGCAATGGGTGCCGGTCAGTGCGGAACACTCGTTCTACGAATGGGTACATATTGTCATGACCGATGAGATGAAAGCTACCGTAGCCGTTTCGCTGCTTACTGCTGTGTTCTTCTTTTTGACGGTGTTAAACCTGTGGCTTGGTTACAGGCAGTTCAAACGCTCGCAGATTGTAGGATTTAAACGCGCGAAGTTATGAATTTCAAAGAAAGCCGTCCGATATATCTTCAGATAGCCGACCGGATAATGGACGAGATACAGCGTGGAGTGTATCCCGAAGGCGGACGTATCCCCTCTGTGCGCGAATATGCCGCCATTGTAGAGGTGAACGCCAACACCGCGATGCGCTCCTACGACTATCTGCAAAACAAGGGAATCATTTACAATAAGCGTGGAATAGGGTATTTCGTGACTGACGGCGCGGCGAAAGAGGTGCTTGAGCTGCGCAGGGCGGAATTTCTCAACGAGGAATTGCCCGACATGCTCGACAAGATACACGCGCTCGGCATCCCTTTCGAGGAAATAGAGAAAAAGTGGAGGGATGAGTGTTGAGAGTTAAGAGAATTAATCTTTAACCTTTTTTTACCCCCCCCATTCGGGTTTGGAATAATTAGCATACATTTGTGTCGAAATTCAAAAGAAGATGAAAACAAAATTTCTCATAGCCGCTGCCATTGCGGTGACTGCATATATGCCGGCGATAGCCGACACACTGAAAGGCCGGGTAGCCGACAAGGATGGCAATCCGGTGGAATACGCCACTGTGGTGGCTCTTGCCGACAGTGTTCAGCGCGGCGGCACTGTGACCGACAGTGTCGGACGCTACTCAATGGAACTTCCGCGCGGAGAATACCGGTTGAAACTTACGTCGGTGGGCTATGAGCCTTTTGATACGGCGGTGATTGTCAGCGGCACGACTGTTGCCAATCCCGTCATGGCAATGTCGGGCGTTGTAATGAAGGAAGTGGAGGTGACGGCTTCGGCCATACGCCGCGAGCCCGACCGCTTCGTGATGATGGTGGAGGATATGCCCGCCGCCATAGGCAAGGACGGGACGGAAATATTGCGCGACGCGCCGGGCGTGTGGATTGACGACGACAAAATTTCCATCAACGGGCGAAGCAATCCGAAAATCTACGTTAACGACCGCGAGCTGAAAATGGACAACGACCAGCTACAGGCGTTCCTGAAGTCGCTCAAGGCGGAAGATGTGAGCAAAATAGAGGTTATTCCTTTGAGCGGAGCGGAATATTCAGCCGACTCGGCATCGGGAATAATAAAAATCACGATGAAGCGGAACCGCGCCGACGGCGTGATGGGCAATGTGGCTGTGAGAGCCGGATTCGGAAAAAATATGGCAAATGTGGCGCCTTCGGCGGCGTTGAACGTGAAGAAGGGCAAATGGTCGTTCAATCTCAACGGACAGTGGGACTATAATCCGAAAATGGTGCGCGACATGGAAGAGAACAACGACTATGCCAACGGCACTCATTATGGCACTAACACGGAAATCAACGCCGACAAATTGCATTTCGGCAACATGATGGCCGGCCTGTTTTTCGACCCCGACAAGCGAAACTCGTTCGGATTGGAGTTCAGCTTCTCGAATTTCAAGAATCCGAGCCGCACGTCGACCGACGCCGTTTTCGACCGTATCGATTTTTCCGAGCAGATAGCCGGACGCTATTTCTCTCACGGCACTGACCGCAACTACGACATCACGTTCAACTATGTGAACCGTTTGGACACTCTTGGCTCAACGATGAAGGTGATTGCCAACTATTCGCGGATCGACAACAGCCAGCGGATGGACAATTCGCAGACTACGGCGGTCAACGCCGTTTCCACAGATTCTATATCGCGCAGCCGCGAGCATTCGATTTTCGATGTCGTGAACTTGAGTTATGATTTCGACAAGAAATTCAACCAGAAATGGAATCTGTCGGCCGGAGCGAAATACACGATGAACCGTATGGACAACGACGCTTTCTTCGAATACGAGAAAAATGCCGCATGGCGGCCGGAAACGTCGCGCAACTATGATTACCGCTACACGGAGAACATCTACGCCCTCTACGCCAAAGCCTCCGGCAAGTTCGGCAAACTGTCAGCAGTCGTAGGGCTGCGCGGAGAGTACACCGACGCGAGCAGCTGCGGCGACATCGTCGAGCAGAATTATTTCGACCTGTTCCCCAACGGCTATCTTACATATTCCATCGACGATGCCGGTGCCAACACCTTGACATTGGGCTATTCGCGCTATATCAGCCGCCCCTCGTTCTGGGCGTTGAACCCCATGCGCTATCAAACGAGCGATTATTTCTACCAGTCCGGTAATCCTGGGTTGCGGCCGGCATACCAGAACAATTTCTCGCTTACGGCGGTCTACAAATACCGCTACTCTATGTCGCTGTGGGTGGACATGTACGTCGACCCGATGATGCAAAGCTCTGTCCCCGACCCGCAGAATCCCGACAATATAATCGTGTCGATGGTCAACGCTGACAAGGTCTACAACTATGGGGCGGCCATAAACCTGCCTTTCCAGCTTACAAAATGGTGGACTTTGAGCGTCAATCCGATTTACATCCGCACAGGGCAGCGTATGCAGGCCGGCGGCGACTTGGAATACTCCAACATGTTCTTCATGCCGGTCAACAGCGGTTTTCAGCTTCCGAAGAATTTTTATTTCAACGTTTCCTACTATCATCAGGGCAAGATACGGCAGGGCAACATGCGTATCGGGTCGATGGGATTCCTTAACGCGAGCCTTAAAAAGACATTCGCCAAGAATCGCTGGACTGCGTCGGTCAGCGCAAATAACATCCTTTCGTCGGGTATCGATCTGACACTTGTATCCGACCAATACACATCGGTCACGAAAGTGGAGAATCCCATATCGTTCAATGTGTCGCTGACCTACAACTTCAACGTCGGCGAAATGTTCCGCGCAAAGAGCATCGAGAAGAATGCCGACGCGTCGCGTATGCAGAAAGAAACGAAGTAATGCGTGCGGCTGTCGCCGCAGGTTATTGCCGCAGAAGCGGCAGGTTAGAAAGGTTATGGGATTAGGAGGTTATAAGGTTATGAGTTTACAGGTTGGCCGCGCCGCAGCGACACTTAAGATAGTGGAAGAAAAGCTCCACCTCATAATATCAACTTGGCTTATAGTGAGGAGTGACGCAGGATGTCCTCCTCTGTTTGCGGAGCCTTAGCGGAGCAAATAGGGGAGGTGGATCGAAGACCCGGAGGGGTTGTAAAGGGTCAGAGTTGGAAGGCTGCCACGACAGTGGTACCAACCCCTCCGCCCCGTTGGGACACCTCCCCTATTAACTGCGCTTCGTTCCGTGAACATGGGAGGACACTCCATTGTCCTTGTCACTTTTCTCAAGTATAATCTTTCACCCATAACCAATAGCCTATATACTGAATAGCGGCATAGCCGCTTGACAGTTGTAACCCTAAGAAAGCGGAGCGCGGCTTGGGGTGGTAGGTGACTGTGGAATCCGTCCTCGTAGAGGTCGCACTTTTGTAGTGTGCGCTGTGATACCGGTGTGCGACAGCTATGCCGTCGATGCAGTTGATGCCATGCAGCCCCAAGCTGCGCAGCGCCGTTGGCTGCGCTTGCATGAGGTTATAGCTGTGTGTCGCCGCTACGCGGCTAACCCCATAACCCTATAACCCTATAACCTTGTAACCTCCTAATCCCATAACCTTTCTAACCTTCAGCCGCTAATGCGGCTTTTAGCTTCGTGTCGCGGTGGCGGCGGAACGAGTTGAAAGATTCGAGGATGTCGCTGAGGGCTATGGTGGCGTTGCGTATTTGGCTTTCATAGAGTTGCAGTCCTGTCGACGCGCTCACGCTTTGCCCTTGCAACACTCCCGACACACCGGAAATCTGTTCGAACAGCTTCATTTGAAGGTTAAGCATCTCGTATGCCCCGATGTTGGTCGAGTTGGCCGACACTTGCTGCGGGCGGTCGTTGCTGTTGGCTCGCGGATGATAAGGTATCACGGCGTCGGGTTGCGCCCAAGCGTAGCGGAGGTCGTCCCATGTGAAGCCATCAGGCATCAGATTGTCGGGAAAGAGCAACACCCCTTTCGCGCTTGCTCCCATGATGTGGTCGACGAGCGTTATAAGGCGGTTGACGTATTTTTGCTGGTCGATTACGTCCTCGACGAGTGAATGCACTTCGCCGTCGATGAGCGGATAGAGCTTGAAGGCGAATGGATGGGTTTTGCCGGGATACGGAGAGTCGTATTGGCTCAGAATTGCTCCTTGCGGCGACAGCCAACGGCATCGCCACGTTTTTCGCAGTGCCCAGCGTCTGTCGATGCCCGCGCCTAACGATTTTTCTTCGTTGCGGCTCACAGCGAACCACTTGCCGGTGGCGCGGTCGTGGCATTCGTAGTATTCGCGGCTTTCCTGCGACCATATCTCTATTATCCTCAACTTATAATCCTTGTCGCATCCGTAGAAGCCGGCGGAGGAGGCAATGGCGCTGTTGCGGTAAGAAGGTTGCGCCCCATATTCGCGGCATATATCCATAGCCTTGCGGCGGTTGCCTGTGGCAAGGCGGGTGATGATGTCGTCGATAGTCATGTCGTGCAGTTGCCCTATCATATTGCAGTCGCGCCCGAGCGGGTCGGTCATCTCGTTGAAAAACATCATTGCCGGGCTCACATTGCTGACGGCTGCGCCTGCATCTATTCTTTGGAAGCAGCATCCTGAGATAAGAAATTCCTCCAATGCGCGGCTGTCGAGCTCATGCAGCCCGTAGCTGTCAGACTCGTCGGCAATGGTTTGGCGGAAACGTCCTATGACGCTTTTTACCAGTTGGCGTATCAGGTTGTTGGACAGCGGCTCTTTCCCTTTCGACTTGATTGCCGCATATTCGGTCATGGTGTTGCCGGACTGGTCGGTGGTGAAATCGCACCATTGGTTGCCGTAGGTGTAATTCTTGTTGCGCTCGCGCTTGTCGCGCAATGGCGCTACGCGGTTCCAAGCGTTTTCGGCCTCAGCGAGAAATGTCAGTCCTTCGTTTTCCGTTGTTTGTGTTTTCATGGCTTTTTTATTGCAAATGTAGAAATGCCTGAAACCGTGTGCCGTATAAAAGGGGAAATACGATGTGCGATTTATTAAACATTAACATAAAAAGATATGCTTTTTTAGATAAAAAACAAGTGTAAAATTTTTAGTTTTGATAGTTTGGCTTATCTTTGCAAATGATAAACCTCTTCATAAAGTCATTGTCGTGTCATTATGTCAGGCATTGCGCGTGTGAGGTTGGCATTTTTTTTGCATAGAAAATTTGTAGAAATTTTTAAGTACTATCAAAATACTAATTGCTATGAACAAAAAATTAGGTATCTATCTATTGGCCGGTGCGACTGTAACGGTGGCATTGACCGGCTGTAACAAGCAGATGAGCCCGTTCGCATCAGAGTATTTTACTACTGATCCGACACCGCTTGTAGTAGTGGGTGATCAAGTTCCGGCTACAATTACAGCCAACGTTCCTCAAAAATTCTTCAAGAAGAACGCTGAAGTTACGGTTACTCCGTATTTGGTTTATGGAACAGACTCTACAGCAGTCGCTTCCCAAGCCTACACATTCCAAGGCGAGAAAGTTGAGGGCAACAATCCTGTAATCAACTACGACGAGGGCGGAACAGTTTCTATCCCGGCAGCGTTCGCCTATACTCCGGAAATGATGAAGAGCGAACTCTATCTTGGTTTTGATGTCGTACAAGGCAAAAAGTCATACGTGCTTCCGCGTGTTAAAGTTGGCGAGGGCGTTCTTGCAACTTCAACGTTGGCCGACGCGTCGACTGTTGAGCCCGCTACGGCTGCCGACAAATATCAGCGTATAATCAACGATAAGGTGGATGCCGACATCATGTTCCTTATCAACAAGGCCAATATCCGCTCTTCTGAGTTGGAGCGCGATGGCGGTGTCAAAGATTTGAATGAAACCGTTAAGAACGCGAGCGCAGACTCAACTAAGCAGATTGAAAGCCTTCACATAGCTTCTTTCGCTTCTCCTGATGGTGGTGTGAAATTGAACACCAAACTTTCTGAGAATCGTGAAAAATCTACTTTGGAATATGTTGAGAAGAATTTGAAAGACGAGGAAATCTCAAATTACGGAGATCTTACTTCTGAATTTACTCCGCAAGACTGGGAAGGCTTCCAGAAACTCGTTTCTCAAAGCAATATCCAAGACAAAGACCTCATCTTGAGCGTTCTTTCGATGTACAAGGATCCGGAACAGCGCGAGCAGGAAATCCGTAATTTGTCGTCGGTATTCGATCAGCTTGCAGAGGAAATTCTTCCGCAGTTGCGTTACTCACGCATCACTGCCTCCATCAACACTATCGGACGCAGCGACGAGCAAATCAAGGCTCAATATAAAGAAGATCCGTCGAAACTTTCTGTAGATGAGCTTCTCTATTGCGCAACTTTGACTAACGACAACAAGGAAAAACTCGACATTTATCAGACTGCGGCAAAACAGTATCCTAACGACTACCGTTGCTTCAACAATCTTGGTAAAGCTCAGTTTGTAGCAGGCGATTACGATGCAGCGAAAGCTAATTTTGAGAAAGCAGCTCAACTTGCTCCGTCGAGCAACGAGGCTAAGATGAACCTTGGCTTGGTTAAGATGCTCAACAAAGACTATGCAGGCGCACGTGAAAGCTTCGGAAGCGCGGCAGGTGTTGAAGGTTTGAACGACGCTATGGGCGTTTACTATATCAAGCAAGGCGACTATCAGACAGCTGTCAAGGCATTTGGCGACACTAAGACCAACAATGCCGCTCTTGCTCAAATCCTTGTAAACGACTACAGCGCGGCTCAGGCTACTTTGGACGCTGTCAAGAATCCTAACGGCATGACTTACTACATGAAGGCCATTGTGGCAGCACGCACAAGCAACGAACAAGGCGTTTATGCTAACCTTCGCAAAGCTGTTCAACTTGACTCCTCATTGAAGAACAAGGCTGCTGTTGACAAGGAATTTGCCAACTATAATGTAGCTAACTTGTAAAAAAGATAAATTTCTCTATTGACTTGGAGGTGGCGCGTTTTTATGCGCCACCTCTTTTTTTTGTGTAATTTTTCCTCAGGTTGTGTAAAAATTCCCTATATGTGCCGGGCTTTGCGCCATTTTTGCATGACAGGGTGCGTTCAGGCAAATTTTTTCAGCTAAGTTGTTTGTTTACGCATAACTTTCACTATATTTGCGATAGCGATAAGTGTGTGAATATCAGCGATAAAAACATGATTGCATAAATTGTAGCCATTGTGCGTTTTTGTGTGGTTATTCTGCTGATTCGCGCTACTATCTGGAAATTTAACATTAAAAAACGAAAAGATATGGCTAAACAGATTGTTCTTTTTACATTCGTTTTGCTTCTGGGTATATGCAGTGCTCAGGCAAAAGACAAATCGGGAGATGAGCTTAATTATGAGATAGAGGGTGCCGGAACAGGCGCTCAAGGCTCGTATCTTGTGAAAGTGTGGGGATTGACAAGCAAAAATAATCCCGGCGACGACTACCTGTGCAAATGTGCTGTTCACGGAGTGCTGTTCCGCGGTTTCTCCAACAAGGAAATGCGGCAGTCGCAGCGTCCGCTTGCCGGCTCTGCGTTGGCGGAGCAGCAACACGCGGATTTTTTCAAGGATTTTTTCAGTGATGGCGGCGCGTATAAGAATTATGCCACGATGGTGAGCAATAACCGCGAGGTGGTGAAAATAGCTAAAAAGAAATATAAGGTCGGAGCTGTGGTGACAGTCAATAAAGAGCAGCTCTTGAAAGATTTGCAGGCTGCCGGTGTGGTTCGCGGACTTACAACAGGATTTTAACATGAAACGTTTGATGTCGATTTTTGCCGCGATTGCGATATGCTTTGCGGCATCAGCCCAAGCAGAGGGCGATTATGATTATATTCTTCTGAACAATGGCACGGTGGTGCGCGGCATTGTGGTTGGCGACGCTTCCGGCCTGACAGTTACGGTGCAAACGCCCGGCGGTGAATTTCTGACATACCAAAAATCGGAAATCAATAAAATCACGCGCCAAAATCCGGCAGACTCGTTGAAGCCGGGTAAAACCACCTATACCGAGTATTATCAGTATGAGAAAGGATTTTGGTTCGGGTTTGATTTGTATGGCGGTATTTCCACCAATATAGGCGGCGACAATGGCGGATTGACGGAGCTCGACTTTACCGCGGGTTATCGTTTCAACGAATATGTGCGTGTCGGCGCGGGCATCGGGGCGCGTTATTATATCGACAATGGTAACATACGCGGGCGTAGCGTGGAGTGGGCGTTCCCGATTTACGCGAATGTGAGGGGCAACATATTGCCGTCGTATGAGCGCAGGGTTGTGCCATACTATTCGTTGTCGGTCGGAGGAGCTTTGCGCGACGGTGTGCTGGTGCGTCCGACAATAGGCGCGCGTTTCGGCGACTTCAAGCGTTCAGCGTTCCTACTGGGGCTGTCGTATGTGGGACAGTCGTTGAGGCGTCCCGGAGGCAGCGGCGACAAGTTTCAGTCGTTTGTGGCTTTGAGTGTGGGTTATGAATTTTAAAACTTATGATAGATATGAAAAAATACGGAATTTTTATTGCGGCGTTCTTATTGATTGTTTCCGTAACATCATGTCGTAAGGATACGGTGATAAGTTCGCAGGGCGCTTTCTACTCTTTCGAAACGGAGTGTCTCGGAACAGAGCTTGACGGCTCGCAGACTGTGAGGGCATGGGGTGCCGGAAGCAATAAGGCCGACGCTGTGGAGCAGGCAAAGAAGAATGCCGTGCGCGACGTGTTGTTTAAAGGTGTTACGGCGGGAAGTGCCGGTTGCTCATCGCGTCCGTTGATTCTTGAGGTTAACGCGCAGGAAAAATATGAGTTCTATTTCAACAAGTTTTTTGCCGATGGCGGAGAATATGAGAAGTATGCCACGAGCGAGGACGAGAACAAGACATCGCGCATAAAGGCCAAAAACTCGACGCAGACCAATTACGGTGTGGTTGTCAGAGTGAAACGCGCTGAGTTGCGCCAACGCCTGATTGACGACAATATAATTAAGCCATAACATAAAACGCAAAACAATCATGAAGAAATATATTTTTATTGTAGCGGCTCTTATCATGCCGCTTTTGATGAGCGGTCAGGCCAAGAAACCTACCATTATGGTGATTCCGGCCGATGTGTGGTGCTCGGAGAACGGATATATGACAACCTATGACAATCAGGGCGACGAAGTTTCTGTGCCCGATTATGAAAAAGCAGTGCAAAACGACATGGATCTTGTCAACGCCATAACCAAGATAGGCGAGCTTATGGCTGAGCGGGGACTCCCTCTGAAAGATCTTGCGGCGACAGTTCGCTCTATCCGCCAATCGTCGGCTGAAGACGAGATGACCGTAAGCCGCTCTTCCGGCTCCTCGCTTGCGGAGTCGCCGTTGGACAGGCTGCTGAACCGGGCGAAAGCCGATATCCTTGTTGAGCTTGCGTGGAAAGTCAACACGGTGGGCCCGAAGCAGTCGGTTACCTATACTTTGCGTGGAATCGATGCCTATACCAACAAGCAGGTGGCTGCGGCGCAGGGTACGGGCGCTCCGTCTTTCTCGGCGGAAGTGCCTGTGCTGATAGAGGAGGCCACACTTGAGAAAATGGATGGTTTCATTGCCCAACTGCAAGCGCATTTCGACGACCTTCTTACCAACGGGCGCGAGGTGAATGTGAATATCCGTGTGTTTGACAATGGTAGCGGAATGAGCCTTGAGGATGAGTACGACGGATATGAGCTGATTGACATAATAGATGAATGGATGGCTCAAAACACCGTGCAACACCGTTACAACCTCACCGACGCTACCGACAACATGATGCGTTTCGAGCAGGTGCGCATACCGCTTTACCGTGAGAACGGCATGCCGATGGACACGCGCCGTTTCGTCACGGAGCTGCGTCGCTATTTAAGCAAAGAGCCTTTCAACATCACGTCAAAAGTGCTTACTAAGGGATTGGGACGGGCAGATCTCGTGCTTGGAGAAAAATAGAACTGAAAAAATGATAGAGTTATGACACTGAGAAATAAAATAAAATATGTGTTTGCGTTGCTGGCGGCAGGCTCTGTTATGCCGGTGGCTGCCGGTGATTGTGAGATTCATCTGATGACCTGTCCGGTTGAGCAGCTTTCGGAGGTGCCTGCCGAGATTAATGAGCAAATGATGACGCGGTTTGCCTCGGCATTGGCATCTGCCGATGTTGTGGCGGGGCCGGATTTCGGACAGTTTTTTCTGACCGGCAAGTTCTCCGACATCTATAAAAGCGTGGTGCCCGGCCCGCCGAAGCAGAATGCGCTGCACACTACGCTGACGGTCTATGTCGGCGACATAATCAACCGGACGGTGTATGCCACCTGCACGTTTGATTTGCGCGGCGTGGGTACAAGCGAGCAGCGCGCCTATATCAACGCCCTTTCGCAACTCAACGGCTCGAACAAGAAACTTGCGGAGTTTATCGACGGGGCAAAAGCCAAAATCATAAAATATTACGACAACAATTATCGCAATATATTGAGCAAGGCGAAATTGGCAGCGTCGACGCGCAACTATGAGGAGGCCATGATGTATGCCGCCTCGATACCGGAATGCTCTGTGGGGTATGGCGAGGCAGTCGACGGCATGCTTGAATACTATCAGGCGTATATCGACTACGAGGGGAGGCAACTGCTCACGGCGGCACAGGCGGCTTGGGCAGAAAGTCCGGACAAGGAAGGGGCTGTGCGCGCACATGGCTACCTGTTGCAAATCGATCCTGCCGCAGCGTGCTTCTCTGATGCCGTTTCGCTGATGAACGACATTAAAAAGGTGGTAAAAGAAAATTGGGATTTCGAGAACAAGGAGAAATACCACGACGCTGTCGACATGCGCAACCGCATGATCGACGCTGCCCGCGCTGTCGGCGTGGCTTACGGCAACGGACAGCAGCCCACGACCACCAACCTGATGTGGCTGCGGTAAAGTAGACTTTTATAAAAATTTACAAGGGGAAATTCTCTTTGCTTGCGCATACCCATTAGGGAGTATGCGCAGGCAAAGAGATATTAAATCAAGAGATAAAATTTAATGCACAAAAAGATAAATTATAGATTTGCGGTGGTGGCTTTGTTAGCCTGCTTCAGCGCTTCGCCGGTTTTTGCCGCGCTCATTCTTGACAGGAATGAAAAAGGGAAATACGGCTATGTTGACGATAGCGGCGCGGTGGTGCTGAAGCATGACTACAATGAGGCCTACCCATTTGCTGACGGAATGGCAAAAGTCAGAAAGGGAAACAAATGGGGATTTATAGATTCTCAGGGAAAAGAAATAATTGAAATCAAATATTCTGAAATAGGCGATTGGTATAATGGCTTCTGTAAAGTTGCCTCCGGCGGTAAATTGAAAGATGATGTGCTGACCGGTGCCAAATACGGATTTATCGACAAGAATGGAGCGGAGGTAATCAAACCGGAATACGATATGATCGGACAGTTCTCCGGCTCAGTGGCATTGGTTAAGAAAAAAGATAAGTACGGATATATCGACACGGAGTGCCGGTTTGTTGTGCCATGCGAGTTTGACGGCATCGGCTCGCCAAATGCGCGTGGTTGGATTTGGGTAAACAAAGGCGGAAACTATAATCAGAGTTCGCAAAAAGAGATTCCTGTGCCCGGCAAAAGGCATGACTATGGAGGCAAGTATGGTGTTTATAACACGCAAGGGACTGTGGTTGTGCCTTGCGAATACGCCTCGCTCGGAATGTTTCTGACCGACAGCATTGTCATGGCTCGCAATAAGATTCTGTGTGGCGGCAATCCTTATTCCGATGATTTTTCTGTCAGGCTTGTGGAGAAATATTTTGAGGATACACAGCTGATGGGCAACGATTATCGTGAGAAATTATATGTGACGATATGCTCTTACGAGATGATGAGTTGCCGCGACAATGCTTATACGCGCGACCTCTACCGCTCTCCTGCTTTAGGTTGCAACAAAAGGCACTCGGGAATATCGCGGACATCAGAGTGGTGCGCTGCCAATACCGACTATCCGCTGTTCAGCAAGCTCCCGGCATTGTCGTTAGACGATGTAAGCTGGGCATACGCTTGGGTAAGCAACAATTACGACGGCTCTTATCCGGGTATAGTAAACCTTACCGATGGCACTGTCGTTATAGAACCCGGAAAATATGAAATGGTAGGTGAGCCTAACGATTTCCTTGTATTTGTGGCCAACGGTGTAGGCACTTCAAATATGACAATGAATTGGTATGATTTGTCACTAAAAAAGGAGCTTTTGGATGAGGATGTGGCTTTCGATGCCACGCTCGATGTGGGCAAGTATGCGTTCATGCTGTCGATTTTCTGCGATGGTGTAGCGGAGGTGAGGCAATTTGGCAATAGCCGCCTCATCAATTCCACGCTGGCGCAACCGTTGAAACAACTGTATGACCATATCTCTGATGTGTATGACGGAAATCTTGTCATAGTTGAGCAGCTTGGCATGTGCGGTATGCAAAGACTCGACAACTATAGAGTCAGTTCGGATGAAGTAGTGCCTGCCATATACCAAAAACTGTATCCGCCAACCGACAGTTTGATGCTTGCCGCCAAAGACAGCAAGTATGGTTATCTGTCAATGAGCGGGGAGGAAGCCATTCCGTTTGTATATGATAAGGCGTTCAAATTTAAGTATGGAGCGGCGGTGGTGAGCCAAAACGGCAACTTCGGACTGATTAACCGTTATAACAGCGTTATCGTGCCTATGCAATGGCGCCGGGTAATGGATAAGGACAGAGAGGATGCGCGTTACGTTTGGGTGGCGCAGCAGGCTGATTCTACTTTCTATGCCTACGACCTCATTGCAGGGCGGGTACTCGGTGGAGGATATAAGCAAGTATATTCATACTTCGACGAAAATGGTGTCGCATTCGCCACAAAACCGGCCGAATTCTACGGGCTTGACGAAACCGGCTCTGTAGTGAAACAGCAAAGGGAGGCATTGGGGTGCGTCACGCCTGATGGCGATGTAATCTTGCCTTTTGCTTTCTTTACGCTTGATGCGGCAAAGCAGGCGTATTCGGAAATGAAAGCCGCCGGAAAAGACAAGATGGACGGCACTGACGGGCTGAGGCTTGCAATTTATGCGACAGATGTGCGCAACAAGTTCAAGATTACCGACATTGTGCCGGAAGAATTGTGGGATTATTGATTAATGGGGGGAGCATGTTATGAATAGATCATATAAAAATATAATCACGACGGCATTGCTGATTTTTGCGCTCGCGCAGGGAATCTCGGCAAAAGAACTCGACAGTGAGGCTATGGATTATCGTCGCAGTTCGATTTATAGCATACTTGTCACTGATACCGAGCAAAAATTCAGTAAAGAGATACAAGAGGAGTTTCTGAAAATACCGGTTCCTGACAAGTATAACGACATGAATTTGAGTGTGCGTGTGCTTGGCACTAATGCCGGAATAGCATCGGCCAATGCTTTGTCAACCTCGCACCTGCTTGGTGGTGAGAAATTGGCAATGGCAGTTGAAAAGGCAGTAGGCGGGGGGTTGAACGGGCATATCCTTAATTTTTTGGAAACTAACAAGGTTGGCGGACGCTTGGTGGCGAAATGGTTCAACCGCGATTTCCGGACAGGGCGTTGCGACATGGAGCGCATAAAGGATTGGGGTCTGTACAACGCATCGGAATTCGACAAAGAGTTGGCGGCAAAGTCCGCACGCGGTATGGCAATGCTTGAGGATGCCGGAGAGGATTTGATAGGCAACACGTTTGTGCTTGTCAATGAAATCAATTATGTGGATAAGAGCGAGAGGAGCAAAAATTGGGGCGCGGCTTTGTCGGTGCTTGGCAGTATAGCTGAAGCCTATACCGGTATAGATTACCTCAGTGAGGCGGGGACACTTACCGGAGCGATGATTACGACAATCAAAGGTTTTCGTGTTAAAATCCGCACCCGTCTTTATCAGTTGGAATGGAACGACTCGATAGCAATGGATTTCTACCGGAATTATTATCAATCTTATGACGATGAGGCCGGTGCGGGAAAATTTGATGCCGCCAAAGGAAAATACACGTTGAAATACATAGGCGATGTCACTTCGTCCGGACAAAAATCCTCGTTTCTCGGCATTAGCGAGGAGCGTCCCGACTTGATGATACGCAAGGCCTGCCAACGGGCGTTGGACGAGAATGTGGCCGACTTGCAGAAAAAGTATGAGCAATTCAAGATAAAGGCTCCGATTGTAAGTGTGGAGCCTGCCATCAAGGTGGAAATCGGGCTGAAAGAGGGCATCACGGAGGATTCGCGTTTCGAGGTGCTTGAGGCTCAGGAGAAAGACGGGCGTGTCGTCTATAAGCGTGTCGGAACGGTGCGTCCTGTCAAAGGCAAGATTTGGGACAACCGTTTCATGGCTGCTGAAGAAATGGCTTATGGCGCGGATTTTGGAGCCACCACGTTCAAGAAAGAGAGCGGAGGGGATTTTTATCCCGGTCTTTTGATTCGTCAAATAAAATAAGAATTACCAATATGATGTACAGAAAACAAGTTTTATTGTTTGCCGTTGCTTTGTTTTGCTCGCTTTCGGCTTTTGCGGAGCTGATGCCCGACCAAAACGAGAAAGGCAAATACGGTTACTTGAACGAAGACGGTTCGGTAGCAATCAAGTATGCCTACGATGATGCGACAGCTTTTGTCGACGGACGCGCCAAAGTGCGCAAGGGCAACAAGTGGGGTTATATCGATGAGGCCGGCTTGGAAGTGATTAAAATCAAATATTCCGAAATCGGTGAGTGGAAAAACGGCGTGGCTAAGGTGGCTGTCGGGGGAAAGACGGAGGATGGCGACCTGACCGGCGCAAAATGGGGATTTATCGACCAAAACGGGACTGATGTCATCAAGCCGGAATATGAGCGCATCGGGCGTTTCGAGGACGGAATGGCCTTGATTGAAAAAGGCGGTAAATACGGCTATCTGAACGATTCTTACAAAATCGTGATTCCGTGCAAATATTTTTCCGTAGGCTCGTTTGACGATAACGGCCATGTATGGGTGAATGAGGGCGGCTCGATCGACAAAAACACCGGCGCGGTCAAGGATGGCAAGTTCGGGGTATTGGATCGTATGGGTAGAGTGATAGTGCCTGTTGGCTATAAGCTAATCGGCAAATATCTGACAGATAAGGCGATAGATGAGTTTAACCTTTCTCTTTGCACGGTCGATCGCTATAATGTGTCTGCTTTTGAGGACGCGCTAAGAAAAGAGATTTCAGTCAAGTATGTTAAAATGTATTCCGGGTCTTATCGCCAACTATATTTTGGCAATGTGGCCTACTACGAAGTTGTCAGGGCTGTTTCCAACGCGCGTAACCATAAGACTTATAATCTGTATCGTAAAGTTATGGGCGAGCCTGTGCGCCACACGGCGTTTCGCGGATTTTCGGAATTAATGGCAAAAAACTACCGGTTTGAGCTTTGTTCGAAGTTGCCGGAATCGGAAAGCCCTTATTATTGGGTGTCGGAAAACGACAAGGGAGAGAAAGCAGGTTTGTATGATTTTAACGGGCGTTTGGTGCTTAAACCAAATGAATATCAATGCGTTGGCAAGCCTTCGGATGGCGTAGTGATTGTGGCCGATGATTTTGGAAAAAAGAAAACTAAAATCAATTATATTAATTTGAAAACAGGGGCGAAAGTCTTTCAGATAGATCAGGAAGTGAATTTGCAGAATGACAAAGGGAATTTTAACGACATGTTCTATGATTATGATAACGGATTTATAGAGTTGTCGGTTGCAGGGAAGTGTTATTTGTTTGATAAAAACGGCCAAAAAGTTTCCGACGCTTACGACATTATAGGCGATTTCTACGACGGGAAAGCCATAGTCGGCAAAGACAGCAAATATGGATTGATAGGTCTGTCTGGTAAGGTTGATGTCGCTTTGAATTATGATATGCTTTGGATGCCGTGGGAGTCTGATGTGCCCGATGGACTTATTACAGCCAAGAAAAACGGATTGTACGGTTATATAGATTCTTCAGGAACGGAAGTCGTGCCGATAAAATACCGCAGTGTGTATCATTATTCCAAAGGGCTGTGCAAGGTGCTCGACAAAGGTGGCTGGGGACTGCTTGACCGCAACAACAATGTGGTGCTTGACTGCAAATGGAAAGATGTATATTATCCGGAAAGCAAGGATGTGCGCTACGTATGGGTTATGGACACTGATTCGCTTTACTACAATTTCGACCGCGAAGCCGGCAAAATCATCAGCAGAGGATATGCTTCTGTCCTGAATTTCAACGAGCAGGGTGTTGCCCGTGTCAACGCCTATGACCCGGATGCCCCCAATAATTTGGGACGTTTGGGCTATATCAATCTCAAGGATGAGGTATTGGTGCCGTTTTTGTTCAGAAGGCTGAAAGATGTCGATGAGGCTTACGAGAAGATGCTTGCCGATGGCAAGGAGCGTCTTGATGAAACCGACGCTTATCGCTACAGCATCTATTTGGGCACAGAGCGCAATAAGTATAAATTGACTGACGACATACCGTCGGAATTGTGGGACTATTAATTTTTCAAGGCTATGTTTAAGATATATAGATATGTGCTGCCGTTGGTGATGATTGGAATCGCCGGCAGTGCGGCGGCAAAAGATTTGGAAAAAGACGATATAGAGTATCGCCGCAGCTCGCTTTACAGTTTGCTCGTGACGCATACGGAGCAGAAATTCAGCCCGGAGATTACGGAGGAATATCTGAAGCTCCCCACTCCCGACAAGTATAACGACATGAATTTAAGTGTGCGTGTGTTGTCGGTCGACAGCAAAGGTGACTATGACGCGACTATCGCCAATTTCCTTGAGCGTGAGCAGGTGGCGAGCCGTCTTGTGGCGAAATGGTTCAACCGCGACATTCTTACGGGGCGTTGCGACATGGACTTGGTGAAAGAGCGCGGGCTTTACAACGCCTCTGAATTTGATAAAGAGATTGCGGCGCGTTCGGCGCGCGGCACGGCAATGCTTGAGGACGCGGGAGAGGATTTGATAGGCAACACGTTTGTGCTTGTCAATGAAATAAATTATATCGACAAGGCCAAACGCAGCCGTAATTGGGGTATGGCCTTGCAGGTGCTCGGTGCGGTGGCCGGCGCGGCTACGGGTATGGACGCTGTGACCGACCTTGGCGAATCGCTCAACGACATGGTTTCAACAATAAAAGGATTTCGCGTGAAAATCAACACGCGCCTGTATCAGTTGGTTTGGGATGACGATGTGGCCATGGATTTTTATAAGAATTACTATCAGACAAACGCCGATGCTGAGGCTGCCAAGAAATTCGAGTCGGCACGCGGAAATTTCAAGCTGAAATATGTCGGGGAAGTGTCGTCGTCGGGGCAGAAATCATCGTTTTTGGGGATAAGCGAAGAAGAGCCGGAATTGATGATACGCAAGGCCTGCCAACGGGCATTGGACGAGAATGTGGCCGACTTGCAAAAAAAGTATGAGCAATTCAAGATAAAGGCGCCGATTGTGAGCGTTGATCCTGCCATCAAGGTGGAAATCGGGTTGAAAGAGGGCATCACGGAGGATTCGCGTTTCGAGGTGCTTGAGGCTCAGGAGAAAGACGGGCGTGTCGTCTATAAGCGTGTCGGGACGGTGCGTCCTGTCAAAGGCAAGATTTGGGACAACCGTTTCATGGCAGTGGAGGAACAGGCCTACGGGGCTGATTTCGGAGCCACCACGTTCAAGAAAGAGAGCGGAGGCGATTTTTATCCCGGACTGTTGATACGTGAGATAAAGTAGCATAATTGTAATCATAGCTGTCGATGACGGCGGCTTCCCAGCACCTATAATGTTAAGAGCAAAGAAACAAGCTGCTTGTTTCTTTGCTCTTGTGTAAATTATTTGTTATTTTTACAGAGGCAATATGAAATTGTCAGGTTGTTTTTGTGAAAATAATATTTGATGAGAACTGTTTATCGTACTAAAGTTGACGCATGGTTAGTGGCGGTTATTGCCGCGGCAGTTGCTTTTGTGCTTGCCATTGATGCTTCTTGGGCAGGATGTGCGGTAGCTGTTTTTATGGCTGCTTTGGTTTGCTGTGTGTTTTGCATACGCTATGTCGTGGACGATGGTAAACTGACAGTTGATATGAACGTGCTTGGAAAGGCGAAATATGATATAATGTCGATATCATCTATAACTCCTACAAAAACATTCCTTTCCGCTCCGGCAGCCTCGTTGGATCGTCTTGAACTGCGCTTTTCCGGCAAGCATGTGTCGCCTCTCATCATATCTCCAAAAGATAAAGCCGGGTTTATATCCCATTTGAAGTCGATAAATCCCGGTATCTTGGTGGGTAACTGATAATTTTATGATTTATATCCGGTAGGTTGATTATATGGATGTGTTTCGTGTGAGCATATTGGGATGCGGTTCGGCAAAGCCTACGTTGCGGCATTATCCTTCATCGCAAGTGGTGGACTTCAGGGGCAATTTGTTTATGATAGATTGCGGGGAGGGGGCGCAGATGCAGTTTATGCGTATGCGGTTTAAGCCAAACCGTTTGCGGCATATATTCATAAGCCATTTGCACGGCGACCATTGCTATGGTCTTCCCGGACTGCTTTCCACACTCGGGCTTGGCGGCATCGACGGACACGTTGCGGTGCATCTTCCGGCAGAGGGCATTCGCCTGCTAAAACCGTTGGTCGATTATTCTTCCCATGATTTGCAGGTGGAATTCTTACCATACGAATATGGCCGCAATGTCATATACGAGGACAAGGCTTTGACGGTTGAAACTGTGCCGTTAAGGCATCGTTTGCCTTGTGTGGGGTTTGTGTTTCGTGAAAAAGAGAAACTGCGGCACATTAATCGCGAAATGGTGGATTTCCACAAAGTGCCGTTGGCTTTATTGGGGCGTATAAAATCCGGTGAGGATTACGTGAAGCCTGATGGTACAGTCGTTCCCAACGCGTTGCTCACCACTGATGCCGATCCATCGCGCGCATACGCCTATATATCGGATACATTGCCTTTAAAGTCGGTGGTTGAGGCAGTAGAGGGCGCTGATTTGCTTTATCATGAGGCCACTTTCTTGGGCGACATGCAAAAAAGGGCGAAAGAAACATATCACACCACCGCCGAAGAAGCCGCGCACATTGCCGCTGAAGCCGGGGTGAAGCGGCTCGTAATCGGACACTTCTCATCGCGCTACTTAGACGAGAAGCCGCTGCTCGAAGAAGCACAATCGGTGTTTCCATCCACTGTCCTCGCCCGCGAAGGCCTCATACTCGACGTGTAGAACATTCCTTCAATGGAATAGCGACCGCACAGATTTCCTGTATGTCAAGAACTTATATCTCAACGGCGTGCCTGTCGAAACTCTCATAATCAAGAAATAACCGGCTTAATAGTCCATCTCTTCGCCGCCCATTGCGCCGGCGTCGCCTTGAGTGTGCTTGTTCGGCTTCGCTTTCATGTTGCCGAAGTTGTAGGAAACTGTTATTTGGAATCTTCGTCCGCTTCCCCAATTTTTTGAATATTGCGTGTAGCCGTTTCCATAGGTGGTGGATTCGCGTGAGCGTGAGTCAAGAATGTCGCGGACATTTAGGTTTACAGCCCATTTCCCGAAATCTTTGCGCAGACTTGCGTCGAGGCGGTAGTTGCCTTCGCGTGTGCCTTGTGCTATGACCATTGGAGCGTTGTAGCCGCCGTTGACTTGCGCGCTGAATCCCAATGGCAGCATCACGCGGGCTATGGCGCGGATGTTCCATGAGAAATTGCTGTCGCCATCGTCGCTTACTATTTGTTTCGAGTTCTCCGGTGTGTATGAGAATCCGTCGAGTTGGTAATAGAACAGATTGACAGTTGTGGTTAGATCAAGAATATTGAAAAAATTGTCTTTGAACACTATTTCCGTTCCGGCGGAAACCGATTTTGACACATTGTCGAACGTGGTGTTCATCACATCGGTGTCTTCATTGATGAAGTTGATGCGCTGTATCACATTGTTTGTGTTGCGATAGTAGGCTGACACAGCCGCCATGTGTTTTTCCCATGTCTTTATGTAGTTGAGCTCGAATGCGTTGGAATATTCCGGGTCAAGATACGGATTACCGTAGGATATGTTGGTCGGGTCGGACGTGTTGTGGAAAGAGTTGAGTTGTCCTCCCCAAGGGCGGCGTATGCGCCGGGTGTAGTTGATTTGCATCTCGTTTTGTTTCGGGAACGAGTAAGAAAGGAATGCGCTCGGAAACAGTTGGAAATTATTTTTTTTGAACATTTCTTTGTCGGCCTCGCTTTCGCCGTAAGCCAACGATTTTGTCCGCACCTGCCAATACTCTCCGCGCAGTCCGCCCTGAAAGCTGAATTTTCCGACGGTGCCGCCGATAGTGGCATAGAGCGCCTGCACGTTTTGCTCGTAGATGAAACGGTTGTAGAGGTCTTCGTCGAGCTGCATGTTGTCGGACGTTGGCCCGCTATAGGTTATTGTCGGGCTGTTCTCCTTGCTGTGGCGGCCTTTATAGCCGGCCTCAAAGCGGAATTTCTTTGCGATAGGCAGCGTGTAATCGGCCTGATACTCATAATTGCGGTTCTCGATGTCGGTGCTTTGCATTTGCCAGTCCTGCCATGTGCGCGTTTGCGGCTCATTGTTGTCATCTATATACTCCTCCTCGTAAGTGTAGTTTTGCCAATTTTCTATGGGGCCTCCTCCTCCCCATTTGTTGAAATTGGCTGATATGTCGAGAGAGTGGTTTTCCGCAAAAGTGTGTTTATAGCCGACGATGGCCATTCCGCCGCGCATCTTGTTGTCGTTGGAGCTTTGGTTGCCAATCAGAGTCTGCTCCGGCCGGTCGGATTCGTAGGTTGTCGATCCGTCGCGCGAGCCTTTGCCGAACATTCCGAAGCCGTTCATGTAGAACTCGTTGTAGTCGTCGAGGTAATATGCTATCCCGCCGCGCATGAACACATTGTTGCGGTTGTTTTCCGTGCGTTGGTCGGAGTTGAGAAATGTCGCGTCGTCGTAGGTGCGCCGGGAGATGCTGTTGCGGTCGTTCTCGTTGTGGCGGAAACCTACTCCAATGTTTGTTTCCCATTTGCCTATGTTGAAGTTGCCGCTTACGTTGGCGTTGTATCCTTTTTGCGAATTTACGCTTGCCCGAGCCGAGCCAAAATATCCCAAAAGCGAATTGCGTTTCATCACGATGTTGATTATACCGGCAGTTCCTTCCGGGCTGTATTTTGCTGACGGGTTTGTTATGATTTCCACCCGCTCGATACTTTCTGCCGGCAGTTGCTCAAGTATATCGGCCTGATTGTCGGACGTTAGTCCGGCGTCTTTTCCGTTTATCCATATTGTTACCGATGAGTTGCCTCGCAGCGATACGGCTCCGTCATTGTCGACCTCGATGGATGGAATGTTTTCAAGGAGCTCGCTTGCGGAAACGCCTGCCGCCGCCAAATCGGCCTCGACGTTGAACACTTTGCGGTCCAATTCAAACTTCATCTGCGATTTGACACCTTTCACCTCCACTTCTTGCAGCACTGTCGCGTTTTCTTCCATTTCCAATGTGCCGGCATTTACGCTGTTTTTGCTTACGGTTATTTGCTTGCTTGTGGGGTTGTATCCTACGAATGAGGATGTGAGAGTATATTGTCCGTTTGGGACATCGGAAATCTTGAAATTGCCGTTCGAGTCGGTGACTGCCCCGTAAGATGAGCTGCCGGCAGCACTTTTTGCTATCACATTGACAAATTCCATAGGGTTGCCGCTTCCGTCCACCACTTTTCCCCTGATTATGGCAGCGTAGGCTGTGGTTATACTTGCTGATAAAATAAGTGCAATACAGATGAAAAATCTCATTATGTTTTTATAGTTATATTGTAAAAAACCTATTGGTTCTTAATTTGTTTGCAAAAGTAATGAGTTGAAATAAAAAATAAAACATGCCAAAACTTAAATTCTGATATTGCGGGTAATAAAATATGTTATTAATTTGCCGCTATTGTGAAATTACGTATTTTTGCACGGTGATATGATATTAAATGTGTTATGAGGCGGTTAATGTTATTAATATTTGTCTTTTCCGTATTGCCCGGTGGAGCTCAGCTGTTGTGGCGCATTTCCGGCAATGGCTTGGAAAAACCGTCATATTTGTTTTGCACATACCATGTTGCTTCTTTTAGCGAGATTGACAGCATCTGCTGTCTGAGGCAGGTCATAGGCAGTGTTGACAATGTTTATGGAGAGGTGATTGCCGCCGATATGCTGAATGCGGACACATTGGTGTATATGACGCGGCGGCTGACGTTGCCGGCTGACACTTTGCTGACCGATTTGCTAAATTCGCGGGATTTTGCGAAAGTAGATGCTTTTTTGATGGATAATTTGGGTATCAGTCTTGCCGATGCAGGCATGGCGAGGATGCTTCCGGCGGCTGTGGCCAATCAGATTACATTGTCGGCTGCTGTAAAGGGTGTTGAGAGTTATGACCCGTCGGCTTCGCTCGACGCGGAGATTCAGAATCTTGCAAGGCTTTTGGGCAAGCGTGTCGGAGGTCTTGAGACTGTCAGCTTCCAGATAGATATGATGACCGCCCAGCCATTGGATAGGCAGGCGGAGCAGCTTGTCTGCACAGTGGAGTCGTTCGACTCGCTCATAGTTCAGTCGAAGGGGCTGACCGGGGCATACTATTCTCAAGACTTATCGCTTATCGAGGCATTGATGAATGGTGATGGAGAGGATTCCGCTTGTGACTACACACCGGAAGAAAAGTATGCTCTCATCACGGAACGCAACAAGGCTTGGATGCTGAAGATGCCGGCGATTATGAAGGGCGGCTCAACATTGTTTGCCGTCGGAGCCGGGCATCTTGTCGGCGGTGACGGTCTGCTTTTCATGCTCATCGATGCAGGCTATGATGTGGAGCCTGTAGAAAAATCTTGGTACGATAAAACGGAATAAGAAAATGGATAATTTTATGGAAGTGCGCAACGTGGTGAAACGCTATTCCGGGCATACGGCCTTGGACGGCGTCAGCATCAACGTTGGCAAAGGGAGGATTTTCGGGCTGCTCGGGCCTAACGGAGCTGGTAAGACCACCCTTATACGGATAATCAACCGTATCACTATGCCCGACGAGGGGGAGGTGATTATCGACGGACACGCCTTGTGTGCCGACGATGTGTATAATATCGGTTATCTCCCGGAAGAGCGCGGGCTGTATAAGAAGATGAAAGTCGGAGAGCAGGCATTGTATCTTGCGCGGTTGAAAGGGTTGAGCCGACAGGAAGCCGAGAGAAGGTTGCGTAGGTGGTTCTACAAGTTCGATATCAATCCTTGGTGGAACAAAAAAGTTGAGGAATTGTCGAAGGGAATGCAGCAGAAGGTGCAATTTGTGGTCACTGTGCTCCATGAGCCGCAACTGATGATATTCGACGAGCCTTTTTCCGGATTCGACCCTGTCAATGCCGATTTGCTGAAAAGAGAAATACTTGAGTTGAAGGAAAAAGGACATACGATAATTTTTTCTACCCATAATATGGGGTCGGTCGAGGAAATTTGCGACGACATAGCGTTAATCAACCATTCGAAAGTGGTGCTTGCCGGCAGTGTGGGGGAAGTGAGAGCCAATTATCGCACAGGGCTTTACGAGCTTGTCGCGAGTGGGGGGTTGCAGTCGTCGGGCGCTTTTGAGGTGCTTTCCACAACTCCTTTCCACGGATATTGTAAATATTTGGTGAAAAAGAGCGATGCCGGGTGCACAAACTCATCGCTAATAGGAGCGTTGGCGGAGCAAGTGGAAATATTCTCGTTTGAGGAGCAGACTCCTTCGATGAATGATATTTTTTTGAAAGTTGTCGGTGGTCAGGAACAGGAAAATACAGAATATGGAAAATAAGGTTTGGATAGTGGCGCAGCGGGAAGCCGCCACCCGCATAAAGAAGAAATCATTTATAATAATGACGATACTCATGCCGTTTCTCATGGCTGGTCTGGTGTTTCTTCCGTTGTTGTTGTCGATGATAGGCAGTTCGGAGAGGATGACTGTGGCCGTTATCGACAATACCGGATATTATACCGGCGCGCTGGAGAGCAATGAGGATTATTTGTTTGTTCCGACCGACGTGATGAAAGAGTCGTTTCGTTCGGACTCCACCGATGTCGACGCAGTGGTGCAGATAACAGGCGATTTGGTGGATTATCCGGGTGCGGCGGCGATATTTTCGCAGAGGGAAGTGCCGTCGGATTTGCGCAATTATGTCGAGTCGGCATTGACTGATGCGGTGCGCGGCGAGAAATTCCGCCGTTACGACATTCCGGCCTTAGACAGCATAATAAGCGATGTGCAGAAAACGGTGGAAGTGAAAACCATACGTTGGACCGATGAGGGCGAGCAATCGTCGATGTCGGAGGTTGTGATGTTTGTTGGCATGATGCTTACATTCCTTATATATATGTTTGTGCTGTCCTACGGCTCGATGGTGATGCAGGGCGTCATGGAGGAAAAGACAAACCGTATCGTGGAGCTTATGGTGTCGAGTGTGAAGCCTGTCGACTTATTGCTTGGGAAAATAATAGGAATAGGGGCAGTCGGGATTTTCCAGATGCTTATTTGGGGACTGCTGCTTGCCGTGTTGCTTGGAGGCGGCTCGCTGTTGGCCGGAATACCGGCCATGACGGGCTCCGATATGCAGAGTGTGGCCGCGTCGATGGGAGCCGATGCCGGTGATGTCGGTGAGCTGTTCCGGCTGTTCTCGGTGCTTGGCAGTCTGCCTATCGCTGAGATAATAGTGCTTTTTGTGTTGTATTTCGTGGGAGGGTATCTGCTTTATGCGTCTATTCTTGCTGCGCTTGGCGCGGCTGTCAATGACCAGCAGGATTCCCAGCAGCTTATGCTTCCGGTGATGGTGATCATGATGTTTGCTTTCTATGCCGGTTTTTATAGCACCGACAATCCGGAAGGACCGTTTGCTTTTTGGATGTCGTTTTTCCCGTTCACATCTCCGATAGTGATGATGGTGCGCATTCCTTTCGGAGTGCCTGTCTATCAGGAACTGCTGTCGGTTGCCCTGCTGTATGCCACTGACTTTGTGATTCTTTGGATTTCCGCAAAGATTTATAGGGTAGGCATACTGATGTACGGTAAGAAAATATCGTTCAAGGAAATGTGCCGTTGGGTGAAAATGAGTTAGTTTAGTGTTAAATTTAACATTAATAATCCTTGCTTGTTAAAATAATGTCGTAAAAAATATGTTCTTTAGCATATTTTAAAGACATAGCCCCTTGTTTTATGATATATGTCATAAATTGAGGGGCTTTTTCTCTGTAACTTTGCAACGTTTTAGATTACCGTAAATGTTGTAAATAAAATAATAATAGTAAAATAGATATTGAAATTTAGTTTTTATGAAAAGAAGAATGATGAAGCCTTTATTGTTATCAGGGCTGATTTTAGGATTGGGTTTGACTTCGTGTGGAGGTAAGGATCAATCTCAGATGGGGCAGCAGGCGGCTCCCAATATAGCGGTTATAACAGTGAAGAAAGGTGTGGCAGATTTGGAATCTGCTTATCCTGCTATGATTAAAGGAAAGAAAGACGTTGAAATTCGTCCGCAGGTGACGGCATTTATTACAAAGGTTTGTGTCGATGAGGGACAGCAGGTTGCTGCGGGACAGACTTTGTTCATCCTCGACCAAGTTCAATTCGAAGCGGCTGTCAATCAGGCAGAGGCTGCGGTGGCTGTGGCACGCGAGTCGCTCAACAGCGCGAAAATCACTGCCAGCAACAAGCAGAAACTCTATGACAAGAATATCATAAGCGAGTATGAGAACCAACTTGCGCAGAACGATCTCGCTTCCGCAAAGGCACAGCTTGCGCAGGCGGAGGCAAATTTGGTCAATGCCCGCAAAAACTTGTCGTACACGGTTGTGAAAGCTCCGTCGGCAGGTTATGTAGGCTCTATTCCTAACCGTGAGGGATCGTTGGCTTCTCCTTCTTCGGTATCTCCGTTGACTACCATTTCCGACATTTCGGAAGTGTATGCTTACGTGTCGTTCAACGAGAAGCAGATACTTGAGATGACTAATGGCGGAGCCACTTCTCTGAGCAATGCCCTTGCCGCTCTTCCTCCTGTGAAGTTGCAGCTTTCCGACGGCTCGATATATCCGGAAACCGGAAAGGTGGCAACATTGACCGGATTGATTGACAACACTACAGGCTCGGCTTCTGTGCGTGTGCTTTTCCCGAACAAGAACGGTATGCTCCGCAGCGGTTCGACAGGCACTGTCCTTATTCCGGTGCGTGAGGAGAATGTCTACACTATTCCTCAAAGCGCAACCACAGAAATTCAGAACATACGCTACGCATACGTGGTGGGCGATTCCAACAAGGTGGTTTCCAAGCAGATTCAGGTGCTTGCGAACAACGACGGCAAGAACTTTTTCGTGACTTCCGGCCTTAACGACGGCGACCGCGTAGTAGTGGAAGGTGTGGGTATCTCTGTGCGCGACGGCAGCGTTATCAATCCTGTCGCTCAAACTCAGCAGGCACAGGCTCCGGCTGCGGCAACTGCCGAACAGAAATAATAATCGTGGAATTTTAGTTGAAAAAATATGAAACTTGATGCTTTTATTAACCGTCCGGTGCTCTCGACGGTAATCTCAATATTCATCGTGATATTGGGTA
>CALUMI010000020.1 GCA_944321725.1 uncultured Muribaculaceae bacterium | reverse complement strand
AATTACACATGCCATACGAAGACGCTTTAGATTTTTTTTATAATTCAGACACTTACATCTTAATAAGTAAAGGAATTTCCGACATGCACTGTCGCAGTGATGAGTATCTTGCCGACGAACTACTTATGGAATGGAACAAACGATAAAAAAATTATTGTGGATTCATATTTTATGCAGACGGCAATAACAAAAAAACCAGCCGGCATCAAAGGTGGTGCCGACTGATTTATGCAAACTTCAGAAAGCCTGCTACACGTAGCCTTTGATTATGCCGCGCTTCGAGTTACGCACAAACAATATGATTTCATCGCGCTCCTTCGACGCTGGCAATTCCGCCTCTATGCGCTCTACCGCATCACTGTTGTTATAACCCGACAGATACAGATAGCGGTAAATGTCCTGAATGTCGCGTATCTGCTCGTTGGTAAAATTACGGCGACGCAAACCTATCGAATTAACGCCGGCGTATGCAATCGGCTCGCGGGCAGCCTTAACGTAAGGAGGCACGTCTTTATTGACCAACGCCCCGCCTTGCAGCATCACATGGGTCCCGATATGACAGAACTGATGAATCAAAGCGCCACCCCCTATCACGGCGAAATCGTCAATCTGCACTTCACCGGCCACCTGCGACGCATTCGATATGATAATATTATTGCCGAGCAGACAATCATGGGCAATGTGTGAATATGCCATTATCAGGCAATTATTGCCCACCACAGTTTTGCCTTTTGCCGCGGTTCCGCGATTCACAGTCACACACTCCCGCAACGTAGTGTTGTCACCGATAATGGCAAGCGTTTCCTCTCCGTTGAATTTCAAGTCCTGAGGAATCGCCCCGATCACAGCACCCGGAAAAATATTGCAATTCTTTCCAATGCGAGTGCCTTCCATTATCGTTACATTGCTTGCTATTCTCGTTCCCTCGCCAATCTCCACATTGCGGTCGATAGTCACAAACGGGTCAATCACAACGCTCGGAGCGATTTTGGCGTCAGGATGTATATATGCCAATGGTTGTTTCATACATTAACTTATTTATTTTTCACAATCTGTGCCATGATTTCAGCCTCCGACACCACCTTGTCGCCGACAAAAGCGTATCCTTTCACATAAGCGCATCCGCGACGCAGTTCTGTCATGTACGACACATGGAAAATCAAAGTGTCGCCCGGCACCACTTTCTGACGGAATTTCACATTGTCAATTTTCATGAAATACGTAGAATAACGTTCCGGTTCATCAACAGTGCCAAGCACAAGCAAGCCGGCCGTCTGTGCCATTGCCTCCACCTGAAGCACACCGGGCATCACCGGCTCTTCCGGAAAATGTCCTTGGAAAAACGGCTCGTTGCCCGACACATTCTTCACCGCGACAATATGTTTTTCCGTTATTTCAATTACCTTATCGACCAACAAGAACGGATAACGGTGCGGCAAAAGCTCACGAATACGATTCACATCCATTATAGGAGCTGCGTTTGGATCGTAGAACGGAGCCTGCACATCCTGCCGCTTCAATTCGCGGCGTATTTTCTTGGCAAACGTGGTATTAATCTTATGGCCCGGGCAAGTGGCAATAATCCGTCCTTGTATTCTTCTGCCAATCAAAGCCATATCGCCTACCACGTCAAGCAATTTGTGACGTGCCGGCTCATTCTTGTAAACCAACGGTGTATCGTTGATAAATCCGAACTCCGTGACTTTTTTTCTTGGCACGTTCATCATATCCGCTATGCGGTCAAGCTCAGACTGCGCCACAGGAGTGTCGTAAATCACAATGGCGTTGTCCAAGTCGCCGCCCTTAATCAGATTATGCTTTACAAGCTCCTCTATCTCGCGCACAAAAACGAAAGTGCGGCTTGCCGAGATTTCCTTTGCAAAATCATCGAGAGTGTCGAGCGTGGCAAACTGATTGGCCAATACAACCGAGTTGAACTCAATTCTCACGTCAACACAAAAATCGCTGTCGGGAATAGCGCATATCGAGGCGCCGGTCTTATCATCCTTCAAAACTGTGCGCTGACGCACGGCATAGACCAACGCATCTTCCGACTGCTCCACAACGCCTGTTTCAGCTATCTTTTCCGTAAACACCTTCGAGCTGCCGTCCAAAATCGGGACTTCCGGTCCTGTCAGCTCCACAAGGCAGTTATCCACGCCCGCGGCAAACAATGCGGCCATGGCGTGCTCTATCGTGTAGATTTTGACATCACCGGAAGCAATAACAGTGCCCCTCTGCGTGTCTACGACATTTTCGGCCACAGCCTCTACCGGTTCGCTGCCTTCAATATCAAGACGCTTAAACCTTCTTCCAAAATTATCGGGAGCCGGCTTAAAAACAGCCTCTATCTCCAAACCTGTATGCAATCCTTTGCCTTTGACGGTAAAAGAATCTTTTAACGTACACTGTTTCATAAACTATTCTGTTTTATATTTTTCAATTCGTCAACTTCCTTTTTCAATTCCTTCACAGAATCAAACAAATCGCCAAGCCTCTTCAGGTATGCCGATTGTCGCATAAATTGCCGCGCGTCGATTGCCGGATAGCCTATCACCGTTTTATCATTGCCCGGGTTGGAATGCACACCGGCCTGCGCCCCGAACTTATTGCCATCGCCAATCGTTATGTGTCCGGCAAAGCCCACCTGCCCGCCTATCATGTTATGACGGCCAATCTTTGTCGAGCCGGCTATTCCTGTCTGTGCGGCGATAACCGTGTTCTCTCCGATTTCCACATTGTGTGCCACCTGTATAAGATTGTCAAGTTTCACACCTCGCCGTACCACTGTCGCGCCCATGGTCGCACGGTCAATCGTAGTATTAGCCCCTATCTCCACACAATCCTCAACCACTACACGTCCTATCTGCGAAATTTTCTCATATTCGCCATTCTTGGGAGCGAAACCAAAGCCGTCCGCGCCAATAACAGCACCGGAATGAATGACACAATTGCACCCTATCTCGCAGCCATAGTATACCTTTACTCCTGCATAAAGTGTGGTATTGTCCTTTATCACCACATTGTCGCCGACATAGCATTGGGGGTATATCTTCACATTTTTTCCTATGACGGCGCCACTGCCTATATAAGAGAAACTGCCCACATACACGTCATCAGGCAATTCAACGCCATCGGCAACAAACACAGGATTCTCTACGCCCTTCTTTTCAGGCACAAGCGAGGAACTGACAAGGTTGAGCAAGTCAGCCAACGTGGCATAAGGGTCGTCGACTTTGATAAGAGTAGCCTTTACATCCTTCTCCGGCATAAAATCTCTTCTCACCAACACAGCCGACGCATTGGTATTATATACAAAATGTTCATATTTAGGATTTGCGAGAAACGTCAACGCGCCTTGTCCCGCCTCTTCTATCTTGGCATAGGTATGTATTCTGACAGATGCGTCACCGACCACATCGCCTTTTACAAGCTCCGCCAATTTGGCAGCAGTCATCTCCATTGGTTCACTTTCTATTTGTTTAATTTGCAAAATTAGTAATTTTTTAATTTTCCATGAAATATAGGCTCTGCAATCATGCTGAAGAGCCACACAAAATGCACATTTCAGCCCCATTGTGCAATTTTCACTGTTTTTTTATGTGTCGGTACAATAGAATTATGTATATTTGCAGCCTGTATTAAAAATGATGCAGATAGTTTATAAAACCATAAAATTTAAGCAAAATAAACTATGAAGCTATTACAAGCTAAATTAGCTAAGTACGACGAACCACAAAAGGCCAAAGCAGCCGGTATTTACCCCTATTTCAGAGCCATCTCGAGCGAACAGGACACCGAAGTAGTCATCAACGGAAAGAAAGTTTTAATGTTCGGCTCAAACTGCTATACCGGACTTGTCAATCACCCGAAAATCAAAGAAGCCGCAATCGCCGCCATAAAAAAATACGGCACAGGATGCGCCGGATCTCCGTTTCTTAACGGCACACTCGACATCCACAAGCAATTAGAGGCTCGCCTTGCGGCATTTGTCGGCAAAGAGGACGCCATGATATACTCCACTGGATTTGAGGTAAATCTCGGGGTAGTGTCTTGCCTGACCGGACGCGAGGACTATATCCTTTGGGACGAGCAGGACCATGCGTCGATAATAGAAGGACGACGGCTTTCTTTCTCAAATTCGTTGAAATACAAACACAACGACATGGATTCGTTGGAAACACAATTAAAGAAATGCGCCCCCGACAAAGTTAAGCTCATTGTCACCGACGGAGTATTTTCAATGGAGGGAGATGTTGCAAAACTGCCCCGTATAGTTGAGCTTGCAAAAAAATACGACGCCACTGTCATGGTCGACGAGGCACATGGGATAGGCGTATTCGGACGACAAGGGCGCGGAACATGCGACCATTTCGGCGTGACAAACGATGTAGACCTGATAATGGGAACATTCAGCAAATCGTTCGCGTCGCTCGGAGGGTTCATAGCCTGCGACAAGACCATTACAAATTATTTGCGCCACCATTCGCGCTCCTATATCTTCACGGCAAGCATCACACCGGCCTCAACAGCAGCCGTCAATGCCGCTCTCGACATTATGGAGAGCGAGCCGGAACGCCAACAGCACTTATGGGATTTGACCAATTACGCATTGGATGGCTTCAGAAATCTCGGATGCGAGATAGGCCATACCGAAACCCCGATTATCCCCCTGTTTATTCGCGACAATTACATGACATTTGCCATAACCCGCGACCTGCTCGAAGAAGGAATATTCGTAAATCCGGTAGTGTCGCCGGCTGTTGCTCCGACCGACACACTCATACGCTTCAGCCTAATGGCAACCCACACAAAAGAGCAGCTCGATTTTGCCCTTGAGAAAATCGGCAAAGTGTTCCGCAAATACAATCTGATAAAATAAAATCGCACATAAACACAAAAAACGGGATACGCCGCCGGTTAAGGATGTATCCCGTTTTTTATTACTCATTAATAATAGAGTCTTTAAAGCCCAAAAAATAAAGAACCCCATCAATGCCTATCGTCGAAATGCTCTGCCGCGCAGTCTGCTTCACTTTAGGCTTAGCGTGAAAAGCAATACCAAGTCCGGCTATCGTAATCATAGGCAAATCATTGGCTCCGTCGCCAACAGCTATAGTCTGGGCAATATCCACATTCTCCACCTGAGCGATAAGTTTCAGCAACTCGGCTTTTCTTTGGCCGTCAACAATCTCACCTATATAATTGCCCGTAAGTTTACCGTCAACAATCTCAAGCTCATTTGCATACACATAGTCTATGCCGAATTTATGCTTCAAATAATTGCCGAAATAAGTGAAACCGCCCGACAATATCGCAATCTTATAACCTGCCCGTTTCAACACACGCATCAACCGCTCCACACCTTCAGTAATAGGCAAATTCTCGGCAATATCCCGCATAACCGACTCGTCAAGACCTTTCAAAAGAGCCACCCTTTCACGGAAACTCTCCTTGAAATCTATCTCCCCGCGCATGGCACGCTCCGTAATAGCCCTGACCTGCTGCCCCACACCGGCTTTCTCCGCCAACTCGTCGATAACCTCAGTCTTTATCAATGTGGAATCCATATCGAAGCATATCAATCTGCGGCAACGCCTGTACATAGTGTCTTTCTGCAACGATATATCAAACTCCAAAGCATTTGCCAATTCCAAAAACTCAGACTGCATTGCCGCATAATCCTTTGGAGTACCCCTGACAGAAAACTCTATACACCCTTTCGAGCGTGTGTCATCATTATCCGAGAGCGTCATCCGGCCGGTAAGACGCTGAATGGCGTCAATATTAAGTCCCTGCCTGACAATCACACGTGTGACAGCGGCTATCTGGCGGGCTGAGATATGCCTGCCCAATATGGTAATGACATACTTGTTTTTTCCCTGCATACCTACCCATGCCTCATAATCCTCGATACTGACAGGAGAAAAACGTATGTTCACACCAAGCTCTGAAGCCTTAAACAGTAAATCTTTCATTATGTTACCGCTACGTGAGCTGTCCGTTTTAAACAATATTCCCAACGACAACGTATGGTGAATGTCAGCCTGGCCGATATCCAATATATCGGCCTCATAATTGGAAAGAATCTCAGTCAATGCAGAAGAAACTCCCGGCCTGTCTTGCCCGGAAATATTTATCAGAATTAATTCTATACCTTTATTTTCCATAATCACATTTTAAGTTTCAAAAATATCCTTTTATCCGTCAAAAAGCAAAATATAAATATATTTTTGCATATATTAGCTATTGCATGATTATACAAGCTAAGTCCCAAGCAAAGCAGCACAGACGGGACTCGTGCGGCATCAGGCAAAGAAATCAGGCTGCTCTTCAATAATTTATAAATTTACATTTTCAAAAACGTTACTATTAAATTACGCTAAACAGCGGCAAAAACATTGCATATACAAAAAACAACGCATATCTTTGCAAACGAAATGAGTAATGCAACAGGGGAAGAGTCCCCTGCCGGCCGAAAATCGGCAAAGGCTTTTCTCAGGCGGATGCCCAAGAAAGTCTTTAGTATGAACTTTAATTTTTTATAATGAGAAAAACATTTTCATTTATTGTTATTCTTGTCGTACTCTTTTCTTTCTCTTCTGCCTACAACGCACAAGAGATTGACCGTAAAGTCAATTCGTTTGCGCCAAATTTCACTGTCAACGGCAACGATTCGGCTTTTACGCTAAGCAAAGAAAGAGGCAAGTACGTGCTGCTGAATTTTTGGTCGTCGGACGACGCCGAATCAAGAATCAGAAACATTTTCGCTTACAACGCCACGAAAAACAGCAAAGAACAGATTGTTTTTGCGGCGGTAAACTACGACAGAAGCGAAACACTATTCGACGAGATAGTGAAAATCGACGGGCTAGACAAGAATACACAATTTTTTGACAAAGACGGAATCAATTCTGAAGTGTACAAGCAATTCCGCCTTGATGAAGGATTAAACTGCTATCTTATCAACCGTGACGGAAAAATAGTAGCTGTAAATCCGGATTTAAACAAATTGACAGAACTTTTGTAAGTCAATAACATCAAAAAGCAATCGGGATAGCGGCATAAATCCACTGTCCCGATTGCTTTTGTTACGTCATCGGCATTTTGCCTAAACAAACTGTTGAAACAACAAAACAGGGCTATGGCATGTGCCATACCCCCGTAACCTTATTAATCTGCGGCAGAAGTAGTACTACCTCATAAAACTTTCAACCTGCCGCTCAGCACTACAACACGACCTTGAAAGTATGCCCGGCTACACGCACAATGTAGATACTACGATCCAATCCGCCTATTGTTGTGCTTTGGCCGCTATATACGAGCTGCCCGGAAAGATTGTAGACCTCCACCTGTGCGTTGCCCGCACCGGCGATTTCAATGCTTCCGCCTTCGGCCGTCACGCCTACTGCATCGTTTGACACATCGCCCACACCGCCTAAACCGGTTTCAACTATATTTATGAACTTTTCCCATTCAGGAGCTTCACGATACGCATCTCCGCTGCCAATCGGCACTCGCAAAACAGCCTCCTCATAAACGACACTGTCAAAAGGACGAGAATCAAACATCTCTATCGCCGGTGGAACAGGATTCTTTGAAGTGACTTCAGCAATATTAGGACAACCCTCAAAAGCTCCGTGTTCTATCGTTTTTAGGCTATTGCCAAGCACCACCTTCTCAAGAGCACTGCAATCTCTGACACAGTAACGCTCAATCGTTTCCACCTTATCCGGTATCGTTATTGCTTTCAATTTATCACAGCCTTCAAAAGCAAATTCCCCTAAGACTTTAAGACCAGCCCCCAAATTGACTTCTTCCAAGTTTTCGCAAAAACCAAAACCGTCATGAAGAATAGTTTCAACATTATCCGGTATCGTTACAGACTTCAGACTGCGACAGCCCGAAAAAGCATTTTCACCTATACTTTTAAGACCTGCACCAAAATCGACGATCTCCAATGAGGTGCATCCCAGAAAACAGCCCATGGGTATGCCTTCGACCTTATCAGGTATAGTTATGGCCGTCAAACCTGAATATTGAAAAGCATATTGCCCCAGCGATTCAACATTATCAGGCAACGTTATGGCAGTCAAGCCTGAATATTGAAAAGCACCTTTCCCCAACGATTCAACATTATCCGGCAACGTTATGGACTTCAGAACGGAACATCCATTAAAAGCATATTCCCCTATACTTTCAAGACCATCACCTAAATCGACGTTCTCCAATGACGTGCATTCTTGAAAAGCCCCGGTTCCAATAAAAAGAGTGCTGTTAGGCAGGACGACAGATGTCAATTCCGGGCTGGGATAGAATGCATAGTTAGCAACTCCAACTACATCCACCTTACCATTCTGCATCTTTTCAGGGATTACAATGTCGCCTTTATATTTGCCATTCTCTTTTTCAACTACAGTACATTTTGAATAATTCCGACCGCCTGTTGATTGCACATATTGATATGCATAACGAATGCCGTTCTCCTCAAAATAGTAGTCATCGGCGGAGGCGTCAAAAACGGCCGATAAAAACGCCGCCGCAAAAAAATGACCTGAATAAATTGCTTGATTTCATAAATTTATAATTTTACAGGTTTCATATTTCTATAAAAACGGATGTTGGCAGTGAATTAGAACGGGCTCGCAGACCGGCACAACGAAGCGTGGACACAACGTTGCCGCAGCCGCCTTAAAACTGATGAATTGCGATTTTTCTTGATATTCCGTCCGCATAAACAAACCTCACGAAGCCACTGCGGGCCTCGCTCAATCCATTCTGCAAGACGGGACGCAGACTGATAATTCTTTATTTTTCACGTTCAAGGAGAAGAGCCGTCCCATTGCTTTCAGCCGAGCCGCAGGCACGCCGAATTGCCAAGGCAATGTAATCTCCTTTCAGGGCACAGAACCCTGATTTGCGCCGCAAATTTACGCAAAAAAAGCACTACCCCCCCCGTTAAAAATCCATAAAACGGGCATTATACTCAAAATCCCTATAAAGATTCGGGATAAGAACGACGCGAATGCGCATCACAGTTCCTGACGGAGGAATCGCGCGGTTATCGACGATTCCGACCGGGCTACATCCTCCGGAGTACCTTCGGCTATAATACGTCCTCCGTTTTTGCCGCCTTCCGGTCCCATGTCAATCACATAGTCGGCACTCTTGATTACATCCATATTATGTTCTATGACAAGCACCGTGTTTCCACGCTCAACCAACTTGTTCAATACGCCCAACAGCACCTTTATGTCCTCGAAATGCAAGCCGGTTGTAGGCTCGTCGAGAATAAACAAAGTATTGCCCGTATCTTTCTTCGACAACTCTGCCGCCAACTTCACGCGCTGGTTCTCGCCGCCCGACAACGTGCTCGACGGTTGCCCGAGCTTGATATACCCAAGCCCAACATCCTGCAACACCTTTATTTTATTAATTATCGCCGGAAAACTCTCAAAGAAGTCAACCGCCTGATTTATCGTCATATCCAGCACATCGGCAATCGACTTTCCTTTAAACCTGACTTCCAAAGTTTCCCTGTTATAGCGTTTTCCGCCACACACCTCACACGGGACAAGCACATCAGGCAGAAAATTCATCTCTATCGACTTATACCCGTTGCCCTTGCAGGCCTCACACCGTCCGCCTGCCACATTGAAAGAAAACCTTCCGGGCTTGTATCCCCGTATCTTTGATTCCGGCAACTCGACAAACAAATTGCGTATATCGGAAAACACACCTGTGTAAGTGGCCGGATTGGAGCGAGGCGACCGGCCTATCGGAGCCTGATCGACAGTCACCACTTTGTCTAAATTATCCAGTCCTTCGACAGACGCATAGCCTAACGGCTCTTTCAACGAGTTATAAAACTTGCGGCTCAATATGGGCTGCAATGTTTCGTTAATCAACGACGATTTCCCACTGCCCGACACTCCCGTGACACATACAAACAAACCGAGAGGCAACCGTAAATCCACGTTCTTCAGATTATTACCCGTACAACCCACAATCTCTATGAATTTTCCGTTGCCCTTTCTCCTCGCGGGCGGTATTTCTATCTTGCGCCGCCCGTTTATATATTCAGCGGTTATGGTATTGCTCGCGAGCATCTCCTCCGGAGTGCCGGCAAACACCACATTGCCGCCTTTCTTGCCGGCCTTCGGTCCTATATCCACTATATAATCGGCCTCAAGCATCATCTCCTTGTCATGTTCCACAACAATTACGGAATTGCCCAAGTCCCTCAATTCTTTCAACGACTTTATCAGCCTGTCGTTGTCCCGTTGGTGCAGTCCGATGCTCGGCTCGTCAAGGATATACAGCACATTGACAAGTTGAGAGCCGATTTGTGTCGCCAACCTTATGCGCTGGCTCTCTCCTCCCGACAACGATGCCGAACCCCTCTCCAACGAAAGGTAGTCCAACCCCACCTCAACCATAAACGACAGCCGCGAGCGTATCTCCTTCAGTATCTCTTTCGAAATGGCCTTCTGCTGCTCCGAAAGATGATTGTCCAAATCATTTATCCATTCCGACAAATCGGAGATTTCCATTTTCGACAGATCGTAGATGTTCTTGCCGTTTATATAGAATTGAAGAGCTTCCCTGTTAAGCCTTGCGCCATGGCATTCCGGACATTCTATCTCTGTATAGAACTGCCCCGCCCATTTTTGCGACTTTGCGGAAGTGTCGTCGTTCAACTGCATTTCTATGTATTTGACAATTCCCTCATAGCGCATGAAATAATCAAACGACACATACGAGTCCGACGACGATTGCAACCGCTCCTCCGTACCGTTCAAAATGTCGTCCATGACATCTTCCGGCAAATCTTTCACCGGAGTTTTCAGCGAATATCCCGCTTTCTCGCAAATAGCGGATATCTGATTGAATATGAAATTATTCTTATACGCGCCAAGCGGCAAAATAGCCCCGCTGTATATCGACTTGCCGGAATCAGGTATGATTTTCGACAAATCTATCCGGTTGACATAGCCGAGTCCGCGGCATTTATGGCAAGCCCCTTGCGGAGAATTAAACGAGAAATTGTGCGGGGCAGGCTCGCGGTACGACAATCCGGTGGCCGGATCCATCAACGATTTGCTATAATAGCCAATATCATCGCGCTCCACATCGTAAATCATCACAATGCCCTTGCCCTGCTTCATCGCGTTGGCCACCGTGTCCTTGAGCCGCTGACGGTCTTTGGCATCCACTTTCAGTTTGTCAACAACAAGCTCGACACTGTGGTTCTTATAACGGTCGAGTTTCATGCCGGGCACTATCTCGCGAATTTCCCCGTCGACTCTCACATTCAGATAGCCTTTTTTGCGCAACTGCTCGAAAAGCTCCTTATAATGGCCTTTTCGGTTATTGACCAAAGGCGAGAGCACCATTGTCTTTAATCCGGAATATTTCTCAAGGATAAGCTCAACAATCTGATCCTCTGTGTATTTCACCATTTTCATCCCGCTTTTATACGAAACAGCCTCGCCTATCCTTGCGTATAAAAGTCGCAGAAAATCATAAATTTCAGTGATAGTGCCAATCGTACTGCGGGGATTTTTATTCACAGTCTTCTGCTCGATAGAAATTACCGGGCTCAACCCTTTTATTTCGTCGACATCCGGACGCTCCAGACAGCCAAGCATATTCCTCGCATAGGAAGAGAATGTTTCGACATAGCGCCTCTGCCCCTCGGCAAATATTGTGTCGAACGCCAATGATGACTTTCCGCTGCCGCTCAGTCCCGTTATTACAGTCAACTTATTATGAGGGATATCCACATCTATGTTCTTAAGATTGTGCTCACGCGCTCCACGCACAGAGATACAATCCTGCTCCGTCATCTCCTCATCTGCACTCATTTCAGTATCCAATTTCTGTTATAAATTTGCTTTGTTTGCGTACTTCTGTACAACTCGCTTTTTAAAGGGATTCTGATGATATATGTTTTACGCGTCTTGTTGGGAAGTTTCGTGCTCCTTATCCACGGATTCATCTCCCGCAACTGCGCATACGATATCCCCTTGTCTTTTGCCCAGTCCACCCAACTGTCGACAGGATAATCCACTTTTTCCGCTTTATATCCCACAGGATAATACAGCTGTTCAGGCTTTATCGTAAAACCATATTTTACAGGATTTTCCATTATCAACTTAATGGCAAGCATCCTGAAAATATATCTGGAAGTTTCTTGGTTGAGATACAAGTCAAAAGCTGTCTTTTCTCCCTGCTTGGCCAATTCCGTGCCGATACGCCCCATACCGGCGTTGTATGACGATGCGACAGTCATCCAGCATCCGTACTTCCTATAACCTTGTTTCAGATACTTGCAGGCGGCAACAGTGGCTTTCTCGCAATTATAACGCTCATCCACGTAATCGTTCACCTCAAGCCCGAATTGTTTTGCAGTAGCCGGCATAAACTGCCAAATTCCGCCGGCGCGGGCCGATGATACCGCCCTGTTGTCAAAGCAACTTTCTATGGCCGCAAGATAAAAGAAATCTTCCGGCACATTCTGCTCTTTCAGTATGGATGTTATTTCCGAATAATACCGGTTGGCACGCTTTATTGTAAGCAAAGTGTTCGTGTGGCTGTAAATCAGCGAAATCATCTCGCGGTCCATACGCTCATACATGTCTATGCGGTCAAACGATATGTCAGTATCCGCAAAACGCATGGTTTCCGGAAATTCCGGGCTTAAAGCCACAGCATGTTTCGCGTTGTCAACGCCATCATACAGACTCTGTGCCGCAACCGGCATTTGCATCAGCAACAATGCCGCCAATATGATTTTTCTCATTATTATTTATCGCTTTTTAAAATATTTATGTGTCCTTTCAGCTTATATTCTTTCCCGTCCGCGCCCATTGCCTCTATCACATAATAATATACTCCGGGCTTCACAAACTTTCCTTTATATTTTCCGTCCCAACCCAACGCCGGATCATTGAACGAGCACATCTGATTGCCGTATCTGTCGAATATCCAACAGGAGAAAGAAACTATCGATTTATACGACACTTTCCACTCATCATTTACACCTTCTGTGGCATTTGGAGAAAAAGCGTTCGGACAGTCAAGCCTCGATTCTCCTATCGTGATTTGAAATACCTCGCTTTCCGCCTCACATGTGCCATCCGCGTTATTGCCCACGAACTTCACATAAAAAGTGCCGTTTTCCTGAAACGTGTGCGTCACATTATCCTCGTTCAACCTCAACTCCACGTCTGAAAATTCCGAATCACGGGCAAAAACCCATTCTTTATGCACGACAGCATCCGTATAATACGCCTGAAATTCTATTTCGGCGGGAGCAGAGCCACCCAACTCCCCCGACTCGTCTTTCTGCTCATTCAGATTGTCGCGCTCGGTTTGTGTGGCGGTTGCCTGAACATCGATAGACACTGTTTCGTAGGTATCGCTTTCAAGCGCCCTTCCTTCGCCCCACTCTTCCAAAAACCGGTCGCCGGAGATGATAAACGTCGTATTACACAAAGGAGCCGTCAGCACCAACCGTTCCCCGATATTCTCGTAAGATTCCGATATGCTCTTGGAGTTATAAACCGAATTTTCAGAATCCCACTCAAGAGTATTGTAAGAAACCGTAATTTGCCGGTCAAGCTCTTTCGGCACACCGTTAATCGTGTAATAAACAATGGGGTCGCAGTCAGCGTAAACCTCAATGGTCGCAACTCCGCAATCCTGAGCCGAAGGAAAATAAATGGAATTTATAGAGAATCTGTATTGTGAATAATCCACAAGCCAAAAACAATACTGCCGGTTATTGTCGTTTATGATATAACCGCAATTCCCTTCAGGGTTGCGCAATGTGGTATTCACGCCGTCATATACTACCCCGTTCAGCCGCTCGGCATATCCGCCCCCCGATTCCCTGAAACTGTACCACTCAACATTGCTGCCACCTTCAATCGAGGCATACGACAACTCAAGCCCGTACATGTCATGAACCACATATATCTTTTCCAAGCCCGTAGAAGCCTCCGGCTCTATCGCTATCACTTCATGTCCGTTGCCTGAAAACGACAAATCGGCGGCCCATGCGCCAACGCTTCCAAACAATGCGCCCAACAAAGACAATACTATCTTAAAAACTCCACTCATAAACTTTCCATTTTCAATACAAACTTACAAAAAATCCATAAATCCGCATGATAAAACTTCCTTGCTAAACGGCAATCTCACCATAATCCGGAATATCCCGCACAAACAATGTCCGCCGGGCATTGTAGTCAACTTTGCAACAATACAAATCGTCGCCGTTGGTAACCGCAATCCATTCAACCCTCAACACAAGATTATAACGGTAGATTTGGTTGAATACCTCCTGCGTAATCTTCACGCTTGGCGCCTTGTATTCCACTATCAGCAACGGTTCGCCCCTCCGGTCAAAAACGACAGTGTCGCAACGCCGCCTGATGCCGTTTTGCACAATGGCGACCTCATTGTTCATCAAACCCGGCGGATAACCTTTCTCGGCAATCAGATACTCGACAAAATTCTGCCTCACCGCCTCCTCCGGTGTCAACGACACATATTTCTTTCTTAACCGGTCGAATATCGCGGTTCCTCTTCCTTTGTTTTGAATATTAAACGTGTATTCCGGAATTTTTATTTTCATTTGAACCTGTTTTTTCTGCCTGATTTTGTAAATTTACCACAAATTAAACAATCGGCAAAATTTATGGCAAAAACAGACACACCTACCCGTCAGCAAATAGAACTGTCAATAAAGAAAAAAGAATTTTATCCAATATATGTCCTGTCGGGAGAAGAGCCGTTTTATATCGACAAGATTTCCGACATGATAATAGAAAACGCCCTTACAGCCGACGAAAAGGATTTCAACCTGAGCATATATTATGCCGGCGATGTTAAAATGTCGGACGTGGTATTGGCGTGCCGCCGCTACCCGATGATGGCAGAGCGGCAGGTAGTGGTGTTGAGAGAAACACAGGCGTGGAAAAGCATGAACGGCGTAAACGAGAAAAAAGAGCTTGAAATACTCGAGTCATACGCGTCAAAACCTACAGCGTCGACCGTGCTTGTGGTGTGCTACAAAGGAGCCGCCTTAAAATCGCCAAACATAACCAAAATTCTCTCAAAAACAATCATCAACGGCAAACCGGCGGGCATATACTACGAATCGAAAAAAATACCGGAATACAGCATCGGCAACCACATAGAGGAATATGTGAGAAACATAGGCTGCACAATCGACGACAAAGCAGTCGCCATGCTCGCCGAATATTTGGGTAACGACATGTCGCATATCGTAAAAGAAATCGACAAACTGAAACTTATCTCGCCAAACGGCATCCGCATCACGCCGGAAATGGTGGAGCAAAACATCGGCATAAGCAAAGAATACAACAATTTCGAACTGATAAAAGCCATCGCCATGCGCGACAAACTGAAAGCCATGAAAATCATCACATATTTCCGGGAAAATCCGAAAAAAAATCCTACTGTGATGACCACAACTCTGCTGTTCAACTATTTTTCCAACATGCTGATTGCCCATTATGCGCGTACCGCCGACGAGCACAAGCTGATGGAAGCACTGCGGTTGAAAAGCCCGTATGCGTTGAAAGACTACAAAATGGGGATGCCCAACTACAACGCCACACGATGCCTGCGCATAATCAAGGCAATCCGTGAGTTTGACGCAAAAAGCAAAGGCATAGGCTCGCAGCAAAACGAATACGACCTGTTTTTCGACCTCATCACAAAAATTTTCTATGTCTAACCACAAATACCCAACATCCGCACAATGTCTTGGCAGCCATACACCATGCAAGCAATATACTTCAAATATTTATATATTTTTAACAACAGAGATAACGCTTTTCTTGTGTAAATTTGCGGCACAAATCAGGGTTCTGTGTCCTGAAAGGAGATTACATTGCCTTGGCAATTCGGTGTGCTTTTCGTGGCATGGCTGAAAGCAATGGGACGGCTCTTCTCCTTGAACGTGAAAAATAAAGAATTATCAGTCTGCGTCCCGTCTTGCAGAATGGATTGAGCGAGGCCCGTAGTGGCTTCGGGAGGTTTGTTTATGCGGACGGAATATCAAGAAAAATCGCAATTCATCAGTTTTAAGGCGGCTGCGGCAATGCCGTGGCAACGCTTCATTGTGCCGGTTGCAAACCCGCTCCAATCAGTTGCCGTTATTATGGAAATTTAAACCTACAAAATTATAAATTTATGAAACTGAGAAATTTACTCCAACCAATTTTTGCGGCGGTGTTCTTGTTTGCCGCTTTTGCTGCTTCCGCCGCTGACTACTATTTTGAGGAGAACGGCATTCGTTATGCATATCAATATGTGCAATCAACAGGCGGTCGGGATTATTCAAAATGTACTGTAGTTGAAAAAGAGAATGGCAAATATAAAGGCGACATTGTCATCCCTGAGAAAGTGCAAAATGGCACTGTTGATGTGGTATCGGTTAACTCGGAGGCATTCAAAGATTGCACGGAACTGACATCTGTCATCCTGCCTAACAGTGTCCTTTCTATTGGAATTAGAGCTTTTAAAGGATGCTCGTCGTTGGTTAATGTCGATTTGGGGGATGGCGTTGAAGAAATAGACGGGTCTGCGGGTATTAGTGGCGTTTTTGAGGAGTGTAACAGTCTGAAGTCCATAACGATACCTAACAAAGTAGAAGAAATACCTGAAGATTGTTTCGCTTATTGCAGCAGTTTGGAAAAGGTGGTGCTTGGTGATCATCTGAGAACAATCGAAAATAACGCTTTTTATAATTGCCTCAACATTTCCGAAATCACTTCATTGAATCCCACTCCCCCATCCATATATTCGAATTCTTTTGACAGTAGCCTTTATGAAAAGGCCACTGTACGCGTGCCTGTCGGACGCGGCGAGGTGTATCGCAATTCTTACCCTTATTGGACAAAGTTTGCCAATATAGTTGAAACAGACTTCGGCGGAGTTGGCGATGTGGCAAATGATGCTGTGTCTGTCACGACATCAGGCGGCAATATTGTTCTTAATGGCATGGCCGACGGCACTGCGGTTGAGATTTACAATATTGGCGGCCAGCTCGTATATAGCGGCCAAAGCACAACAATAGGCGGATTGGAGCGCGGCATCTACATAGTCCGTACCGGCGGACAGGCATTCAAAGTTGCGTTGTAGCACAGCTTCGCGGAATGTCATTGTTGAATTTCGGCACAATACAGCACATAATATTACGAGGTTATGGTATATGCCATAACCTCGCTTTTTTTCTTGACATACGGCAGCAGCCGTATTTATTGCATCAATAGTTGCGGGCAAAAATCACGCGGCGGCCAGACGGCTTGCCGGTGAAGATACAAGTGCCGGGCGTGGTATCTCCGTCAAAAGGAATACAGCGCAAAGTGGCTTTGGTTTCTTCTTTCACACGCAACTCGGTTTCAGTAGTACCGTCCCAATGCGCCAATACGAAACCACCTTTCTCAATTTGCTCCTTAAACTCGTCGTAAGAATTAACCTCAACAATATGCGAATTGCGGAAATCCAACGCTTTCTTGTAGATATTAGCCTGTATTTCCTCAAGCAGCGCTGCCACGTAATCGACAATACCGTCGAGCGAGGCCTCATGTTTCTCAAGCGTATCACGCCGCATAATCTCCACTGTGTTGTTCTCTAAATCGCGGGTTCCTATCACAAGACGCACCGGTACTCCTTTCAGCTCATAGTCGGCAAATTTGAATCCCGGACGCTTGTTGTCGGCATCATCGTACTTCACGCTTATGCCCTTAGCTTTCATTTCCGCAACAATAGGAGCTACCCTCTCCGATACAGCAGCCAACTGCTCCGCACTCTTATAGACCGGAACAATAACCACCTGAATAGGCGCAAGATGCGGAGGAAGCACAAGCCCGTTGTCGTCGGAATGCGTCATAATCAAAGCTCCCATCAGGCGGGTGGAAACACCCCACGAAGTGGCCCACACATATTCCAACTGATTTTCCTTGTTGATGAACTTCACATCGAAAGCCTTCGCGAAATTCTGTCCCAAGAAATGGGAAGTGCCGGACTGCAAAGCCTTTCCGTCCTGCATCATAGCCTCGATGGTAAACGTTTCGAGTGCGCCGGCAAACCGCTCATTGGCCGATTTCACGCCTTTGATTACCGGAACAGCCATATATTTCTCTGCAAAATCGGCATACACGTCAAGCATCTTGCGCGCCTCAGCCATCGCCTCCTCCTTAGTGGCATGGGCAGTATGTCCCTCCTGCCACAGAAATTCCGCTGTGCGCAAGAACATGCGCGTGCGCATCTCCCAACGGAACACATTGGCCCATTGGTTGCACAATATAGGGAGGTCGCGGTAGGAATGTATCCAATTCTTATATGTGTTCCAAATGATAGTTTCCGACGTAGGACGGATAATCAGTTCCTCTTCCAGTTTGGCTTCCGGGTCGACAACCACCCCGCTACCGTCATCGGCATTTTTCAAACGGTAATGAGTCACAACGGCACATTCTTTGGCAAAGCCCTCGACATGCTCTGCCTCTCTGCTCAAAAACGATTTCGGGATAAGCAACGGAAAATAGGCATTGACATGCCCTGTGTCCTTAAACATCTGATCCAACTGACGCTGCATCTTTTCCCAAATAGCATATCCGTAGGGTTTGATAACCATACATCCCCTTACAGCCGACTGCTCGGCAAGATCCGCCTTCACGACAAGATCATTATACCACTGCGAATAATTTTCGCTGCGTTTCGTTAAGTCTTTAAGCTCTTTTGCCATCGTGTTAATGTTAATTTTTCTGCAAATATAGTGAAAGGTGAGCGTAAAGTTTCAAACTTGTTTGAAAAACTTTACCGAGCCGCAGACTATATTTGCAGAAAATCAGTATGTGAGCCTGCCTTTTTCGGCAAGGTCGAGAAGTGTTTTTCCAGGTACCAAATAAATCTCCAGACGGCGGTTACGCTGACGGTTGGAGATTGAATTATTGAGAAACAAAGGCTCTGACGCGCCCATGGCGTAAGGAATAATGTAATCGCTATTGGAAGCGTTAGTTTCAAACCAATCCAATACAGCGAGAACACGCGTGCTCGTCAACGCGTCGGTATAGGCCGCCGTACCCGTATCGTCACTGTGCATCACCAGCATCATCCTGTACATATCGGGCACTCTGAGAAACTGCGCGAACGTGCGCAAATATTTTCCGGCCTTAGACGCAAGAACCGTGTCGTTGGGATTAAACAAGTCGTCGCTCTGAATGGTGGCAATGACAACCTCACCATTGCGCATCGTTTCAACATTATATCCTGCCGCGACCAATTTCCGCGCCTGAACCAACTGGTAGGCTTTTACCGCAGCCTTATGGTTTTGGGGGACTACAGGCACAGCCAAATTTTCATCCAATGTCAACTCATACAGCTGCTCCAACGTATAATCGCGCTTAACAGGCTGCTTACCCGATTTTATTTTCGCCTTAGAAGAAGGATCTGCATTTAATTCCTCCACAGAATCGGCCGTTTCTTTTGCATCCTTGTTTCCTTTGAAAAAATTCTTGACGGCGGTAACACCCCTCTGAAAAACATTGTCACCGGCAGCGGCCGGAGTGGCAGAAGCAATAAGCGACAAAAGCAAAAACGACAATATATATTTATTATACATACGCAATCAAAACATTAAAGAATCCTCATAATCCAATTCCAAGCGGATGATTTTCAGCAAATCATCCCTGTCGTCAAAACACCGGACACCTTTCCCCGACAAATTTTTCCCGACAAATTCCAACAACTCGTCGTCGCTGAAACTGTCGTCAGCGTCAAAATCGTCAAGGCTAAGCAATCCTTTGTGCTCGTAAAAATCGAAAATAGAATCTATTACAGCGAGAATTTCCTTCTTTCCGTATGATTTTGAAGAGGATGCAAGACCCGATAATATATATTCCACAGCCTTATCCTCATCATACATATTTTCCTGTAACTCTTCCATTCCTGTCTTTAAGATGTGCTAAATTAGAAAAAAAACAAAAGCAGAGGCAAACATAGAAACAGTATATTTGAAAATTTAGCACTCTTTAGTTTAATTGGGATGACACCATGCCGTCGGGCAATTCCATGACAATACGGTGATTGTCCTCATCTATGTCGCAAATAAAATCATCGGCTACAGGGACATAAATCTCTTTTTCTCCATGTCCTACAACAAACAGCACATTAGCGGTAGAATCGTCCACACCTATTATTTTGCCGACCAATCCGCCATTGGCATCAAGTATATCGTAACCGATAAAATATTCGCAATACACCTCGTCGGTTTCAGGCAAATCTTTTTTCAGCACATAAATCTTTTTGTTGGACAGTTTTTTTGCCTTGTTTTCATCATCAATTCCGTCAAACATTATAAGGACAGAATCTTGCCCCTTAAACCGCAAAGACAACACGAAAAAAGGCACGTATATCCCGTCTATGCAACACACAAGAAACGGGAATTGCCGCAAGTCGTCGAATGGCAAAACTGACGTTGCAGCAATTTCTCCTTTCACGCCATGAGGCTTCCTGAAACAGCCAATCTCGACAAGCTCGTCCCTGCAAATCATCCTTGTATGCTATTTCCTCTTTTTCTTTTTATTACCATTATTTGTTTGTGTCAAATCCTTAAAATCAGGCAAATGACACACATTCGCGTCAAGATTGATTTTTCCGTTTGAATAAAACGCCAAATCCTTAAAAATCTTTTCATCGTCGACACCGTCCTTATTGACAGCAAGCATCAGCTTCTTCATATGGGCGGCAAGCATCATGACCAACTGCTCACGCTCCTCTCCTTCCGGCATGTCGGAAGCAATCCCTATGAGTTTCTCCAAAATCTTCCCGTAATGGCGGAAGCGTATCGGTGTCAGCCTGTAAGGCACAGCCTCTGGTTTGGAATGCAGATTTTCCGGTTTGATAACCTCGCAAGGATAGTCTATGTCAAGTTTGAAATCCGACATTATGGCAAGCTGGTTCCACAGCATTTTATTGAAATCGTCGACATCCTTCTGATTGGAAAAAAGATTACTCATGATGTCGACTATGGCGTATGCGCATCTAGTCCGTTCCTCTCTATCGGCAATAGTCATGCAATAATCCACCATCTGCTGCACATTCCTGCCATATTCAGGCAAAACCAACTTTTCTCTTTGTGTATTATATTCCAACATATAGCTCTTATAATATATTTTTCTTAGGCGTGGTAGCCTGAAATTTCTTTAAATATTTAGGTGTGGAATACGCCACATCGATAAAATCATTCTCGCGGAACGCTTTTTCTGACAAAGCAATCATATCCACCGCATTAAGCTGCACGCCATAGATAAATTCCGCGTTAGGATGCTTTATCACATCGCGGACCTTATCAGCTCCGTTGCCCATGAAAAGCATTTTGTGGCTTTCCAACAAATCGTGGAAAGAATCGCCATCGATTATTTCAGGATGAGGCGGAAGCACTTCGTTCAAGGCCAAATCATACACGCCTGTAAACACCTCCATTCTCCGCGCGTCAATCATCGGGACAAACAACTCGTCCTCGCCGACAAAGCGGGAGAACATTACGGCGACACTCAATATCTTCAAAGTGTCCACACCGATAAGAGGCAATCCCAAGCCAAAGCACAGCCCCTTTGCCTCAGAAAGACCTATGCGCAAGCCTGTATATGAACCGGGTCCGATGCTCACTGCTATGGCGTCGAGCTTAATCTCGCACTGCTTGGCATAGTCCACAGCGTCCTTGACAAACCCGCCAAGCACCGCCGCATGGTTACGACCTTTATAATCCGCGTTGTTAAACTTCATCTCGCCATCCTGCGAAAGGCATACAGAACACACATCGGTCGCCGTTTCTATGTTTAAAATAGCCGCCATAATCAAACCAAATCTGATGATTGTGCGCAAAATTACAAAAATCTTCCCATTAATGCCCCATACACACATGTTTGTTGTCATCTTTTATTCCGTTTATATTACCTTTGCCAACAAAACCACACCGCAATGAAACAATCCGCTGAACAAGAAAACCCGCTAAAAGTGATTTTCAATTACAACAATGTGTTTTTCAGTTTTTTCTACGACGACACAACAGCATGTATCCACCGTTCGCACGATTTCGCCATCAACTATGTTTATTCCGGTGAAATGGTACTCGATAACGGCAGCAAAAAATTACATGTAGGTAAAGGCGAATCTGTATTCATACCGCGCGACCACCACATCACTATCTACAAAAAGCCTTTCGGGGGAGAACGATATTGCGGTATTTTTCTCAGTTTCTCGCGCAGTTTTCTTCGTGAAATGTATTCAAAATACGAGCAATTCAAAGTCCCCAAAGACACTCCGAAACTCAAAGGCATAATAAAACTTCCGAAAACGGCGGAACTGACAAGTCTTTTCTCTTCAATGATACCATATTTCGACTCTAAAGTAAAGCCTCAGGACGACTTGATGAGTCTTAAATTGCAAGAAGGCCTGCTTGCCCTGCTGCATATCGACAAAAGTTTCGCGCCAACACTGTTCGACTTCAACGAGCCTTGGAAAATCGATATTATTGATTTTCTGAACAAAAATTACATGTATGAGCTGACAGTGGAAGACATAGCCCACTATACAGGACGAAGCCTCGCCACTTTCAAACGCGATTTCAAAAAAGTAAGCAGTCTGACACCGGAGAAATGGCTCATCCGAAAACGGCTTGAAGCCGCCTACGCAATGATGCAAGAGGGAGAAAAGAAAATTGCTGATATATACACAAAAGTAGGCTTTAAAAACCAGTCCCATTTCTCGGCTGCATTCAAGAAGCAATATGGTGTGTCCCCGACAGCCGTCAGCGCATCCTGAAATTGAGCTTCTCAGCAATAAAATTTGAGTCTCACAGCAATCTCGCCGTGAGGCTTGTTTATTAATTTTGCGGCAACAAAACATTATTATTATGAAAACTTTAATCAGACTCTTGCTATCGGCATCAATCGCCTGCATTAGCATTACAAACAGCCTCTATGCACAGGAATATCAATTCAATAAGAATATTATGGAAGAGAAACTTAATTTGACACAGGAATGGGACAAAGTATTCCCGAAAAGCGACAAAGTGAGCCACAGTAAAATCACTTTTCACAACCGCTACGGCATCACACTTGCCGCTGATTTATACATACCGGTAAATGCGGCCGGGAAGTTGCCGGCAATCGCTGTCTGCGGACCGTTTGGGGCTGTCAAGGAGCAAGTATCGGGACTCTATGCCCAACAACTTGCCGAGCGGGGTTTTCTCACCATCGCATTCGACCCGTCGTTCACCGGCGAGAGCGGCGGGCAACCCAGATATGTCGCATCGCCCGACATCAACACGGAAGACTTCTGTGCGGCTGTAGATTATCTGTCAACCCGTGACGATGTAAACCCCGAACAAATCGGAATACTCGGCATCTGCGGTTGGGGAGGCATGGCTGTGAACGCGGCAGCCATCGACACACGAATAAAAGCCACAGTGGCATCCACGATGTACGACATGTGCAGGGTGACAGCCAACGGTTACTTCGATGAGGCTGATAACGCCGACGCACGCCATGCGATGCGCCGGCAACTGAACGCACAACGCACCGAAGACTACCGCAACGGCTCGTATGCTTTGGCAGGAGGCATTCCTGACATATTGCCTGACGACGCTCCACAATTTATGAAAGACTACCATGCCTACTATAAAACTCCGCGCGGCTATCATAAACGCTCGCTCGGATCAAATGGGGGTTGGAACGTCACATCAGCCTTGTCTTTGCTTAACATGCCGATATTGTCGTATGCGCCGGAAATACGCAGCGCGGTATTGCTCATTCATGGAGAAAACGCGCATTCCCGCTATTTCAGCGAAAGCACCTACAAAAAGCTGAAAGGCGACAACAAAGAGCTGCTTATCATTCCGGGTGCTGTCCATACCGATCTTTATGACAATTTTGACAAAATTCCGTTCGACAAAATCGAACAATTCTACCGTGAATATCTGAAATAAGTTATCCGACAGCCGTTAATACGCACGTTAAAGCACTCGCATATTAACGGCATTTTTTATACAAATATGCACACAATAACTTTTAAAAACGGTCAAAATGTATGCCAACTTGGGCAAGGCACATACCAAATGGGGCACAAGCGCAACGAAGAAATAAAAGCCTTGCGTCATGGCATAGACTTAGGAATGACACTAATCGACACCGCCGAAATGTACGGGAATGAAGATCTTGTTGGAGAAGCCGTGCGCGAATGCCGCGAAAAAGCATTTTTGGTAAGCAAAGTATTGCCAAGCAATGCGAGCTATGAAGGTACAAAACGAGCTTGCGAGCGGAGTCTGAACAGGCTCGGCACAGACTACATAGACATCTATATGCTGCATTGGATAGGACATTACCCTTTCTCCGAAACAATTCGCGCAATGGTGGAATTGCAAAAAGAGGGGAAAATACTCCAATGGGGGATGAGCAATCTGGACGTGGCCGACATGAAGCATATTTTATCATTACAGCATGGAGAAAATTGCGCCACCAATCAAGTCCTTTACAATTTAGCGAACCGTGGCGTAGAATTCGATCTCATTCCATGGTGTGCACAACATAATATTCCGGTCATGGCCTACACCCCACTCGGCGAAGGACGATTGCGGAACAATAAAGCGATTGCAGAAATCGCCAAACGGCACAACGCCACTCCTACACAAGTAATATTGCCGTGGACAATACGCAACTCCAACGTAATAGCAATTCCCAAAACAGGAAGCATGGAGCATGTCGAAGAAAATCGCCACAGCATTGAAATCACATTGACAAAAGATGACCTGCGCGACATCGACAACATTTTCCCAGCCCCAACACAGAAGATACCATTGGCTGGGTGGTAAAACATTATGTAAAAAATCCCACGGCTGCACTGCCAATAAAGCAAGCCGCATCTTGGCATAACAATTTCAAACGAGTTTGCTTGTTATGCTCTCGACTTATATTATATTTCCATAAAATACATTATCTTTGCAGCAACATTGTTTGAAATGGGAGAAGAGAAACAGCTTTTCATATTTTGCGGATGCAATGGCGCAGGAAAGACAACAGCCTCATATACGATGCTGCCGGAAGTGCTGCATTGCAAAGAATTTGTCAACGCCGATGAAATAGCAAAAGGTTTATCGCCTTTCAATCCTGAGAAAGTGGCAATCGACGCCGGAAAACTTATGCTCATCCGGATGAACGAATTGCTGAAAAACGATGTCACCTTTGCTTTTGAAACGACATTGGCTACCCGCACATATACAAGGTTAATCGAACGCGCCCAAGAGAAAGGCTATAAAGTGTCGCTATTGTTTTTTTGGCTGAATTCTCCGGAATTGGCAGTACAAAGAGTGGCACAAAGAGTGAAAGAAGGCGGACACAACATAAAAGAGGAAGTGATACGACGACGCTACAATTCAGGAATCAACAACCTGTTCAACATCTATATGAATTGTGTCGACTTCTGGATACTCATCGACAACAGCCACAACCCGAGAACCATTGTAGCCGAAGGCGGCAAAAACATAAGAACCAATATCCACCACAAGGATTTATTTAAAACGATTGAAGAAAATGTCAGATAAAGAAAGTATAGCCCTAAGCCAAAAACTTCACTACGGATTAGCTTTAGCCGAGCAGAAGATGCTCGAGGACAAAGTAGTGAAAGACGAGCCATTGATCGAGGGGACTCCCAATGGCGAGATAAAAGTTGTTGCGGCACGCGAGGTACTCGATAAAATAACCAATACAGAAAAAAATTGACAACAATATCCAATGACCTCGCCGAACTGTTGGACCGGGAAGCGACGAGAATCAACACTCCGGAATTTATCGACAGCGATCCTGTACAATTTCCGCGCCGTTTCAGCAAATTGCAGGATATAGAAATCGCGGCGTTCCTGTCTGCCACAATAGCATGGGGAAACCGCAAAATGATTTGCAACAATTGCAATAAAATGCTCCGCCTGATGGACAATCAGCCATACAATTATGTCATGGACAAAGGCTATGAGGACATACATGAGCGGTTTAACATTCACCGCACATTTTTCTCAAACGATTTTGTCTATTTCCTCAAAGGACTGCACCGGATATATTCCAACTACAGCTCAATCGACGAATTTGCGGAACACAACGGCGTGGCCGGCACCGATGAGCCTTCGTGGGAATTGGTAAAGCTGATGAACGCCGAGTTCGAAACAGCCAACGAGGGGACATCCAACAGCAGATGCCTACCGGGGAATTTGGATAAAACAGCGTTGAAGCGCGTCAATATGGCTCTACGGTGGCTTGTAAGAGATGACGGCATTGTAGATCTTGGCGTTTGGCGCAGTTTAAAACCCTCCCAATTATTCATACCGCTTGATGTGCATGTCGGGAATACCGCCCGCAATCTCGGGATGCTGGCACGCAAAGCCAACGACAAACGCTCCGTGTTGGAGCTGACCTCAATCCTGCGGCAATTCCGTCCGGACGACCCAATATTCTACGACTATGCTTTATTCGGTATAGGGATAGGCAACAAATACACCGGCAACCTGTCACCATTGGCATGACATGTCAGCTGATTATTTTCCGGCGCAAATTCCTTAGAAAGAATCCCACATGGCGTAAAATAGTAGGCAACGTACCGTAATAATCACACATTATATTGAAACGCTCTTTTAGCGATGCTTTATGGTTTTTGTCAGTCAATCCGTCTGTAAGATAATCAATGAGCACCGTACCGGTATACGCGCTGCCGCCCATTCTTCGCAGACATCGCAGACACCACTCATAATCGGCAGAAAACCGGTAACGCAAGTCATAAAATCCTGCAATCTCCCGTTTAGCCACAAAAGCCTGATGGCACACAAGCATCCCTTTCCGGAAACTTTCAAACGACAAATGCTCCGGAGCCGACAAATGCCTCATCCCAACAAACCGGCGTGAAGCGTCGACCAACTGTGTCTGCCCGTATACCACATCGGGATAACCATTATTGATGGCTGTTTCGGCAATCTCCGACAACGAATTGCACGAATGAAAAGCATCGCCGGCATTGAGAAAAATCAAATACAAGCCTGTTGCTTTTCCAATACCTTTATTCATGGCGTCATACAAGCCTTTGTCGGGTTCGGAAATTACTGTCATCGAGCCTATGCCGCTCCCCCGCGCAAGTTCTACGGTACAGTCTTTCGACATTCCATCCACCACAATGTACTCAAAATCACCAAACGTCTGCCCCTTTACGCTGTCAAGCGTAGCCGGCAACACTTTTTCAGCGTTATAAGTCACAGTTATTATTGAAAACAAAGGATTTTTCATACCAATATTATATATGCAAAGATAACGCAAATTGAGCGCAAAGCAAAGAGCTTGCTCAATCTGCTTTGTCGAGATGCAGCTTATCTTATTCAAAGATAATATAATTTTTCAAAAACATTTCTTACATTTGCGCATCCAAATTTTCAATAGGTATGTCAACATTAAGATTTAAAGTTGTGGAAGAGGCCTATGGGAGGAAAGCCGTTCCGGTAAACATTCCCAAAGAAAGGCCTTCAGAGTACTATGGTATGTATGTGTTCAACCGCTCACAGATGTTCCGCTATCTTGACCGTAGCACTTATAACGCTTTGGTAAATGCCATCGACAACAAAAAATCTCTCGGAAGAGAACTTGCCGACAACGTAGCCAAAGGCATGAAACAATGGGCGATGGACAATGGCGCGCGCGACTATTCGCACTGGTTTCATCCGCTGACAGACGGAACAGCCGAGAAACACGACGGATTCATTGAGCACGACGGCAAAGGCGGAGTGATAGAGGAGTTTTCCGGAAAGTTGCTCGTACAGCAAGAGCCTGACGCGTCGAGCTTCCCTAACGGAGGCATCCGCAACACTTTCGAAGCCCGCGGGTATTCCGCATGGGACATATCGTCACCTGCGTTCATCATGGGACATACCCTCTGCATCCCGACAATCTTCATCTCATATACGGGAGAATCGCTTGACTACAAAACACCTCTGTTGCGGGCTCTTAACGCTGTAGACAAGGCCGGAACAGCCGTAGCAAAATATTTCGACGAGAATGTGAATCACGTCATCTCATATCTCGGTTGGGAACAGGAATATTTCCTTGTCGACAAAGCTCTTTATGCAGCGCGTCCCGACTTGGTAATGACAGGCCGCACACTGATGGGACACGAAAGCGCAAAAAACCAACAGCTTGAGGACCACTATTTCGGATCAATCCCATCAAGAGTGGAGGCTTTTATGCTTGATTTGGAAATCGAGTGCCACAAGCTCGGCATACCGGCAAAGACAAGACACAACGAAGTGGCTCCAAACCAATTCGAGCTTGCTCCAATCTATGAGGAAACGAATCTTGCCAATGACCATAATCTGCTGCTCATGTCGCTGATAAGCGAAGTGGCCAACAGACATAATTTTCAAGTGCTGCTCCACGAGAAGCCGTTTGCCGGAGTCAATGGTTCGGGAAAGCATAATAATTGGAGTTTGGGCACCGACACTGGAACAATGCTTTTCAGCCCGGGCAAAACGCCAACAGACAACTTGCAATTCATGACATTCCTTGCCAACGTCATGGCTGCCGTCAACCATTTCAACGGGTTGCTGAAAGCATCAATATCATCGGCCACCAACGAACACCGGCTCGGAGCCAACGAGGCACCTCCCGCAATCATCTCAATGTTTCTCGGTCAGCAAATATCTGACGCGATTGACAGGCTTGTAAATTCCGACGACGACACAATCAATTTCGCGAACAAAGAAGGAATGAAACTTAAAAACGTGACACAAATTCCGGAATTGCTTGTAGACAACACCGACCGCAACCGCACCTCTCCATTCGCGTTCACCGGCAACCGTTTTGAGTTCAGGGCAATAGGCTCATCGGCCAACTGCGCATCCGCAATGATTGCGCTTAACGCCGCTGTAGCCGACCAACTCAACAGCTTCAAAGCCGCTGTCGACGAAAAAATTGCCGCAGGCGAGCAGAAAGAAAAAGCCATAGTCGGCACGATAAAGAAACTGTTTGCCGAAAACGAGGCTATACATTTCGACGGCAACGGGTACAGCGAAGAATGGAAGGTTGAAGCCCAACGGCGAGGCCTCGACTGCGAATCAAGCGTGCCAAAGATATTCGACGCATACCTGTCGGAAGACAGCGTCGCAATGTTCAAACGCACGGGAGTGTTCAATGAAATAGAGCTTAAAGCGCGCAACGAGGTGAAATGGGAAATGTACACCAAGAAAGTACAGATAGAGGCACGCGTACTCGGCGACCTTGCCATCAACCACATCATCCCCGTCGCAACACGCTACCAATCGCTTCTTTTGGACAATGTGATGAAAATAAACGCAATCTACGGAGAAGGCGGCTCTGAAATGGCGGAGCAGGAAAAAGAAACCATCTCAAAAATCGCGCGCCACATGTTTATCATCAAAGATGTGACAGAGAAAATGGTCAATGCCAGAAAAGCTGCCAACAAAATAGAATGCGAGCGCGAGAAAGCCATTGCCTACCACGACACTGTAAAACCATGTTTGTCTGAGATACGCTACCATATCGACAAGCTCGAATTAATGGTCGACAACGAAATGTGGCCGCTTCCTAAATATCGTGAGCTTCTGTTCATACGGTAAGCAAAGGGGACACTCGCGATGGAACAAATAAAACACGAATGCGGAGTAGTCATGATACGGCTGCTTAAGCCGCTTGACTACTACCGCAAAAAATATGGCGCATATACCTATGGATTAGGCAAATTGTACCTTATGATGGAAAAGCAGCATAACCGGGGGCAAGAAGCCGCCGGTGTGGGCTGCGTAAAATTGGGTGTCGAGCCCGGACAGGAGTACATCAACAGGGAACGCGCGTTGGGGACAGGCGCCATTCAGGAAATTTTCGACAAGATAAATCATGAGGTCGACACCGCGCTCCGGGTCGGGAACGCCGAGAGCAAAGCCATCCCCTACATCGGGGAGCTTTATATGGGACATTTGCGCTACAGCACAACCGGGCGCAGCGGCATGTCGTATGTGCATCCTTTCTTGCGACGAAATAATTGGCGCTCACGCAACCTGATGCTGTGCGGCAATTTCAACATGACCAATGTCGACGAAATTTTCGGGCATGTAGTCAGCGAGGGACAGCACCCGCGCATTTATTCCGACACATTCATGATTCTCGAACAGCTCGGCCACGCCCTCGACAAAGAGCATGACCGCCTATACTCGCAATATAAGGACACTGCGGCAAACGGCACGGAACTCGCGCTGAAAATCGAAGACAATCTCGACATAAGCAATATCCTGCGCGGAAACGCCAACCTGTGGGATGGAGGATTCGTGATTTGCGGGATGACCGGCTCCGGCGACATGTTTGCATTGCGCGACAGCAACGGCATTCGGCCGGCATTCTACTATCACGACGACGAAATCGTCGTAGTGGCATCCGAACGTCCAGTCATCCAAACCGTGATGAATGTGGAGGCTGACAAAGTGAGTGAGCTGACTCCCGGAAGCGCGTTGATTGTCAACAAAAACGGGCGGCTCCACATCGATGACATTCTCGGAGAGGGCAAAAACCAACGCTGCTCGTTCGAGCGCATCTACTTCTCGCGCGGAAGCGACAAAGACATTTATAAAGAACGGAAAGCATTAGGCAGGAATGTGGCCGGCAGCGTCATGGAAGCGATAAACCGCGATTTGGACAACACCGTCATATCGTTCATTCCAAATACGGCCGAAGTGGCTTTCTACGGTATGCTTGAGGGGCTCGGAGAATATCTTGTCGCCGAAAAAGCCGAACAGATAAAAGCCATCTCAGGCAGTGACCCCGAATATGCGGAAAAGCTCAACCGCATCGTTTCACGGCATCTGCGCTTCGAGAAAATTGCGATAAAGGACATCAAACTGCGCACATTCATAGCCGAAGGCACCGCTCGCGACGACCTCGCGGCACACGTATACGACGTGACATACGGCGTTGTGAAGCCGACCGACAATCTCGTGGTAATCGACGACAGCATTGTGCGCGGCACAACTCTCAAGCAATCCATCCTCAGCATGCTCGGACGGCTGAACCCGAAAAAGATAGTGGTAGTGTCGTCGTCGCCGCAAGTGCGCTACCCCGACTGCTACGGAATCGACATGTCGCGGATGAGCGAGTTTATAGCCTTTCGGGCAGCAATCGCATTGCTAAAAGAACGCGGTATGCAGCACGTGATAGACGGTGTATACAACGAATGCCTGCGACAACTGAAACTGCCTGTAAACGAAATGGTCAATGCCGTAAAAGGTATTTATGCGCCATTCTCCGACAAGGACATATCCCGAAAAATGGCGCAAATGCTTAAACCGGAAAATCTGCGGGCAGACGTTGAGATTGTGTATCAATCGTTGGATGGTCTTCACAAAGCCATACCGTCATGTCCGGGAGATTGGTATTTTTCCGGCAACTACCCAACACCCGGCGGAAACCGCATCGTGAACCGTGCCTTCGTTAACTACTACGAGGGCAACCCCGACAGAAGATAGTGATAATGTTGAGAGTTTGAACAACTCATTGCACCACCATCATAACGGTAGCAGCATTGCTGCCGTCGGTCACGGTCAACAGATATATTCCGGCAGGGAACGCCACATCAATCGCAGCGAGCCTGTGAGCATACCGTCTACCACCGGGCAGGCCACCACATTCGACGGCACCTCGTCGGGAGCGTCATAGCGCCGCCACTCGAAGCCCACATTGGTTTTCGCGTCTTCCAAATTGGTTGAGGCCATAAGGCGCACGCTCGTAGTCGATGTGAGTTTTCAAATTTGGTTATGCCGAACCGCATCCTATATTATTCAAGTACGATTTATGGCAGTATGATAGCAGAAAACATACACTCCATGCGACCAAAATAAACACGAGAGGTTGTCCGTCGGGACAGCCTCTCGTGTTTTCCTTTATAAACGGGATGTTTAAAAATCCATTTTTGCTTTCTCCTTAGCAGGATTACGGTACATGATTTTATGCTCAAGATACTCTTGAGTGGCAATAAGTGCCGGTTTTGGCAATTTCTCGTAATAACGAGAGATTTCTATTTGCTCTCTGTTTTCGGAAACCTCCTCAAGATTATCGCTAAGAGTTGCAAACTCCTGCAACTTCTTTTCAAGATCATGTTTCATTTCAACAGCAATCTGGTTAGCACGCTTAGCAATGATGCAAACGGTTTCGTAAACGTTGCCCGTATCCTCCGACAATTTTATTACATCACGTGTTACCGTATTGAGCGGCGCATTTGATCTTTTGTAATCCATTCTCCAAAAATATTTAAATGTTTCTATTCTTTTTATAATCTAATCTTTCACATATCGCTCAGCTATCTTGTATATATTATCTGCCTCTTTGCGATATTTTCCGTCAGGATAATCGTTGATAAACGAATAATACTCGTCAATAACCGCACGGAAACGCTCTTCCTTCTTTTCCTCCACGCTTTGGTAAGCCTCTTGGAATTTCGACTTGAGTATAATCATCTGCAACTGCTCCTTATGCTTCGTGTAAGGATAGTTTTTCAGCGCATTGGTGGCTACAATCACCGCGCTGTTGTAGTTATTGCCCAAATAGTTGCCTAAATTATAGTAAAGCTGGGCATTGTCGATTTCTTTCTGCACCAATTTGTCCTGCAACTCGAAAATGGCGTTTTGCGCAATGGGAGCCTTGTCGCTCTGCGGATGATAGTCAAGAAATTTCTGCAGCTCCTCGATGGCCTGATAAGTTTCAGTCTGGTCAAGTTGCGGCTCCGGAGAGTCGAGATAACAGCCGTATCCCGAATAAAAGCGCGAAAGCTCCGTGTATTTTCCTTTGGGATAATGAGTGTAGTAAGTCTTGAAATAAGAGCTTGCCGTAAGATAGTCTTTATTCTCATAATAGCTAAGCCCAAGCAGATAGAGCGACTCCTCAGCCTTGTCGGTGCCTTTCAGCACCTTTACTACGTCCTCAAGCAACGTTGCGGCCTGAACGTATTTGCGCTCTTCGAAAGCTTTCTTCGCAAATTCGAATTTGTAGTTGGGATCCGTGCTTTTCAGCACCTTGTTGTATTCTCCACATCCGGTAAGAACAATCAACGACGCTATTATTACGAGTATATTTTTCCGCATTTTCCGCTCAATCTATTTTAGCACGCAAATTTACCACTTTATTACATGCCGACAAAAAATATTGCCGACAAATCGACATAACAAGCCAATAAAACTGTAATTGGACAGGATTTCATTGATTAATCATGCGCGACGCAAAAAATCGTCAACCGGCAACAGTGACAAAATGTAACCGGCACACCCAAATTTTAACTATTTTTGGATACAACATTGAAACTAATTGCCTACATTTGTTGTGTTGTAAAAACAAAATTACATACCATAATCCAAAAAGCTATGAATGTAGATAAAATTCTATCTGATCTTGAGGCTAAGCATCCGGGTGAAAAGGAGTATTTGCAAGCCGTAAAAGAAGTGCTACTCTCGGTAAAGGACGTTTACGAGCAGCATCCTGAGTTCGAGAACGCAAAAATCGTGGAAAGAATGGTCGAGCCCGACCGCATTTTCACATTCCGCGTACTTTGGCAAGACGACAAAGGCGAGGTTCAGACCAACATTGGCTACAGAGTTCAATTCAATAACGCAATAGGCCCGTACAAAGGCGGCATACGCTTTCACGCGTCAGTCAATCTGTCGATTCTTAAATTCTTGGGATTCGAGCAGACATTCAAAAACGCGTTGACAACACTGCCCATGGGCGGCGCAAAGGGCGGCTCGGATTTCAGCCCGCGCGGCAAATCCGACAAAGAAATAATGCGCTTCTGCCAAGCGTTCATTCTTGAGCTTTGGCGCAATCTCGGCCCGGATCAGGACGTACCGGCCGGCGACATAGGCGTTGGAGGACGCGAAGTGGGCTACATGTACGGAATGTACAAGAAGCTCTCCCGCGAATGCACAGGCACATTCACAGGCAAAGGCCTTGACTTCGGCGGGTCGCGCATACGCCCGGAAGCCACAGGCTACGGTGCACTTTACTTCGTACAAAACATGCTGCACCGCATCGGCGACGACATCAAGGACAAGACAGTGGCAATATCGGGATTCGGCAACGTGGCATGGGGAGCAGCTTTGAAAGCCACACAGCTTGGAGCAAAAGTTGTAACGATTTCCGGCCCCGACGGCTATGTATACGACCCCGACGGAATAAGCGGCGAGAAAATCGATTACATGCTTGAGCTGCGCGCATCGGGCAACGACGTTGTAGAGCCTTACGTCGAGAAATTCCCCAACGCACAATTCTTCGCCGGAAAAAAACCGTGGGAACGCAAGGTAGACATTGCGCTGCCATGCGCCACACAAAATGAAGTTTGCAAAGAAGACGCTGAAATGCTCGTAGCCAATAAAGTGCAAATCGTTGCCGAAGTGTCCAACATGGGATGCACACCCGAAGCAATCGACACATTCATCGACAACCGGGTAATCTACGCTCCGGGCAAAGCCGTAAACGCCGGAGGTGTGGCAACATCAGGCCTCGAAATGAGCCAGAACGCAATGCACCTCACATGGTCGGAAAAAGAAGTTGACGACCGTCTGCACCAAATCATGCGCGACATCCATGAGCAATGCGTCAAATATGGCACCCAACCCGACGGATACATCAACTACATGAAAGGCGCCAACATCGCGGGCTTCATGAAAGTTGCCCATGCAATGATGGGACAAGGCTGGGTATAGCGTTTCAGAATATCCGAACAAAAACACAGAGAATACATTACCGCATTCTCTGTGTTTTTTTAATTAAACCAATACCCGTCGTCACTACCCAATCATATTACGCCATTCTCGCGCCATAAAATGGCGCATTCTCAACAAGTTATGAGATGAATTGAGATTTTGCGGAAATTTTGTGCTAACTTTACCGGCAAAACTTAAAACCAATAAAATCATTTCGTATGAAGTACTTATTTTATTCACTTATCACTATTGTTGTTGTGCTGCTTTGCGGAATTACCGTAAGGGCACAAAAAAACAAAATCAAGACGACCAACGACGCAACCATCCTGCACGCTTGGTGCTGGTCGTTCAACACTATCCGCGACAATATGAAAGACATAGCCGACGCCGGATACACATACGTGCAGACATCGCCCGCCAACACATGCTTTGTGGGAGAAAACGGCGGAATGCAAATATTCGGCGACGGAAAATGGTACTACCACTATCAGCCCATTGCATGGCGGATAGGCAATTACCAACTCGGCACACGGGATGAGTTCAAGGCAATGTGCGACGAGGCAAAGAAATATGGCGTAAAGATATTGGTCGATGTGCTGCCTAACCACACGGCATTCGACACGACAGCCGTACTTCCCGAGTTCATCGAGGCCGTAGGAGGGCGCGACAATCTTTACCATGCCAACGGATTTAACGAGATAAAAGACTACAACGACCGCTATCAATGCACCACAGGCGCAATGGGAGGACTGCCGGACGTGAACACAGAAAATCCGGATTTCCAATATTATTTCATGACATATATCAATGACCTGATAGCCTGCGGTGCAAGCGGATTCCGCTACGACACGGCAAAACACATAGGCTTGCCTTCCGATCCTCTTGACGCTAAATCGAAGCAGAACGACTTTTGGGAAGTTGCAATGGGACGCAAACCCATAAAAGGGATTACCCTTGCCAATAAAGACAACCTGTTCATTTACGGAGAGGTTCTTCAAGACAAAAACGTAAAAGAAAAAGAATATGCCGAATATTTCGGGATGTGCGCAAGCAATTACGGGCACGCCATAAGGCAAATCATCAGCAACCGCAAAACGACTGCAAAAGAAGTAAGCAACTATCAGCACAGCGTGACACCGGAGAAACTCACCACATGGGTGGAATCCCACGACACATACTGCAACGCCAATGAATCGGCATCGCTGACCGACACGCAAATACGCTTGGGATGGGCAATAATAACAGCCCGGCAAAACGGCACACCACTGTTCTACTCGCGTCCCGACGGAAGCACACGCGACAACTATTGGGGCAACAACCGCATAGGAGCAAAAGGCAACGACGAGTTCAAACACCCTGAAGTTATCGCCGTAAACAAATTCCGCAAGGCAATGCACGGCCAACAAGAGAAAATCAAAGTGTCGGACGACGGCACTGTCATCGAAATCAATCGTGGAAAGGCAGGAGCGGCAATAATCAACCTAAGCACCGAAACGGCCAATTTGTCGATTGCCACAACCCTTGCCGACGGCACATATAAAGACCATGTATACGGAAACACCTTTACCGTTGAGAATGGCATAATGAAAGCCTCTCTTCAGCCGGAGACATCCTACGTTGTCTATTAAGGTGCCTCTAAAAATACAGAGCCAACTGTACGGTATTATAATTTCAAGCCGCGCTTCCCTGATGGCGGAGCGCGGCTTGAAGTATAAAAAGGCCGATATTTTGCAGTTACAATCTATTCGCTATCCTCCGAAATTATCATAACGGATGCTTTCCTCATCCACACCAAGACTATCGAGCATTGCGACAACAGCCTTACTCATCGGGCCGGGCCCACACATATAATACTCAATGTCCTCCGGCGCTTCGTGGAATTTCAAATACGTGTTGTACATTACCTGATGCACAAATCCCGGAGTGTATTTCACACCGGCGGCATCGGCAGCGGGGTCAGGACGGTCGAGCGCCAAATGGAAAGAGAAATTTGGAAATTCTTTCTCCAATTCAAGGAAGTCATTGAGATAGAACACTTCATTAAGAGCTCTTGCCCCATAGAAATACGACATTTTCCTGTCTGTTGTATGCAACGATTTGGTCATGTGCATTATCTGCGAGCGCAACGGAGCCATACCGGCGCCGCCACCAACCCAAATCATTTCTTTCTTAGAGTCGAAATTCGGATGGAAGTCACCGTAAGGCCCGCTCATCAGCACTTTGTCGCCCGGTTTCAACGTGAAAATATATGACGAGGCAATGCCCGGCATCACATCCTGAAATCCGACTTGCGGTTTAGGCTTGAACGGAGGAGTTGCAATACGCACAGTAAGCATTATCCTGTCGCCCTCCGCCGGATAATTTGCCATGGAATACGCACGAATGGTTTCTTCGTCATTTTTGCATTTCAACCCGAACAAACCGAATTTCTCCCATGCGGGAAGGTACTCTTTACCTATCAAATCTTTATCGATATCCTTGTCATAGTCCATCGAATATTTCGGAATCTTTATTTGGGCGTAAGATCCCGGTATGAAGTCCATGTGCTCGCCCGGCGGCAATGCCACAATAAACTCCTTGATAAATGTGGCTACATTCTTATTGGATATCACCTCACACTCCCACTCTTTCACACCCAACACAGATTCAGGCACAAGGATTTTCATGTCGTTTTTCACTTTCACCTGACACCCGAGATGCCAATTATTGTTGAGCTCTTTGCGCGAGAAATGAACTTTTTCAGTAGGCAAAGCCTCCGCCCCGCCCTCCACTATGCGCAAGCGGCATTGTCCGCAACTGCCGCCGCCACCGCAGGCCGACGGAAGAAAAATTTTGTCATTGGCAAGAGTAGAGAGCAAGGAGCCGCCTGTAGGCACCTCTACGGTTTCCTTGTCATTGATTGTGATTTTCACACTGCCCGAAGGCACCAAATATTTCTTCGCAACAAGCAATATCACCACCAACAACAATGCGAGCACAAAGAAAAGCAACGTGCCCGCCGCTATCGTAAGATTATTGGCCGTCATCAATATTTCCATATTTCCGCTCCTTAAATTTTAATTCCGAGAAAACTCATAAACGCTATCCCCATAAGTCCGGTTATAATAAATGTTATACCAATGCCACGCAAAGGCTTAGGCACATTGGAATACGACAGGCGCTCCCTTATTGCCGCAAGGCAAACAATGGCAAGCAGCCAACCGAGTCCCGAGCCGGCGCCATAGACTGTCGCGGTAAGCACCGAACCGAAATCGCGCTGCTGCATAAACAGCGAGCAGCCAAGTATAGCGCAGTTGACAGCAATCAACGGCAGGAAAATACCCAACGAGGCATAAAGACTCGGCGAAAATTTCTCGACAGCCATTTCAACCAACTGTGTGGCAGAAGCGATTACGGCTATAAACAAAATCAAGCTCAAGAAACTTAAATCGACAGACGCAAGCTCCGGACTAATCCATGCCAACGCGCCCGGACGCAGAAAATACATTTCGAGAACATAATCGATAGGCAAAGTAATGACCAACATAAAAGTAACGGCAATACCCAAGCCAAACGCAGTTTTCACATTTTTCGACACGGCAAGATAAGAGCACATTCCAAGAAAATATGCAAATATCATGTTGTCGATAAATATCGAACGGATAAATAAATTCAAATTTTCCATAATTGTTCCACGCTATCAGTTCGTTTCTTGCAAGTCTTTATTTTTAGAGCGGTGCGCCCAAATAATGCAGGCCACCGTAATCAACGCCATAGGCGGCAAAATCATCAGGCCGTTGTTCTCATACCCCAATTCATACAGCCATTGCGGGACGACATGATATCCCAACAGTGTGCCTGAACCCAACAATTCCCTTATGGTAGCCACTATCACAAGAATTATTCCGTAGCCCAAGCCGTTGCCTATCCCGTCAAGGAACGAGGGCCACGGCTTATTGGCCAAAGCAAAAGCCTCCAGACGCCCCATAAGAATACAGTTGGTTATTATCAGCCCGACAAACACGGAAAGCTGCTTGCTCACCTCATAGTTATACGCTTTCAGCACCTGATCGACAATGATAACCAAAGCCGCCACCACAACAAGCTGTACAATAATGCGGATGCTGTTGGGGATAGTATTGCGCATAAACGATATAATCACATTCGAGAATGCCGTGACCGCCGTAACCGAAATGCCCATCACTATTGCCGGCTCAAGTTTGGCAGTCACCGCCAATGAAGAGCATATACCCAAAATCTGGACAAGCACAGGATTGTCTTTCGACAGCGGATTGAATAATACAGCCCTATTTTTCTTATTAAGCATATCTATCTACTCCTATTTTTTATTATTCTGCAAATCACTTAAAAAAGCCGAATAGCACGACAAACATGAAAAAAGCATCGACTGCACACCCTTACTTGTAATCGTGCCGCCTGAAATCGCATCCACATAGTCTTCACCGCCAACAGGTTTCTGACCTTTCTTCAACACAGCGACCGATTTGAAGCTGCCGTCTTTAAAAAGTTGCTTGCCGTCAAACTGCCGCGCGAAATTCTCGGTAGCGATTTCCGCTCCAAGTCCCGGCGTTTCTCCCTGATGTGAAAAATATGCGCCGTAGACCGTACATCCGTCGTCATTCACCGAAACATATCCCCATATAGGCCCCCACAAGCCGGTGCCATATACCGGAAGAATATATTTTGTGGAATTGTCGATATTGCAGACAAACACCGGCAACAGACGCTCGGAGGCATCTTTCTTGACCTCATTGGCTACATTTACATCAAATGCGTTGCCGTCAACTTTTTTTGCAGAGCTGTCTATGATATACTCATCCACAATATATTTATCATACAGCTCAATAGCATTGGTCTTGTCGGAAACTACATGCAACGAGCTGAGCATCTGCTGCATCTTGTCAATGCGTATATTATCGTTCTGCTTAGGCTTCAATGTCAAAGAAACCCATGCAAGAGCGGCACCTACCACACACACGATAACCGCCGTATATATAATCGTATATAAATTACCTTGCTTATTCATTTTTCAATGCACGTTTGGCACGGCGCATTCTACGGCGCACGTTAGATTCAACAACACAATAATCTATCAACGGAGCAAATGCGTTCATCAACAGCACAGCAAGCATTGCGCCCTCCGGATAGCCGGTATTATAAATTCTTATCAGCATGGCCATCACACCGACAAGGAATCCGTAGATATATCGTCCCGTATCAGTATGTGCGGCTGTCACGGGATCCGTCGCCATAAACACGGCGGCAAACGCAAAACCGCCAAGACAAAGATGCTCAACAGGACTTATCAACGAGCCCGGATAAGCCTCGCTCGGAAACATATTCGCAATCCAGCACATCACAAAACCGCCCACAAACACCGACAATATTATGCGCCAGTTGGCCACTCCCGTAAACAGCAATATCGCGGCCCCCACCAATATGAAGAGTGTGGAGGTTTCGCCTATCGATCCCGGTATCAATCCTAAAAATTCCTGCCACAGGGTTAAAGGCTCGCCTGTTATGCCCGTAAGATGCAAATCCCCACCGGCATGTGTGGCAATTTGCCCGAGCGGAGTGGCACCGGAATAAGCGTTGACCACATTGCCCGCTCCAATCCCTAAAATGGAATCTGACGCTACAAACACATTGTCGCCCGACATTTTTGACGGATAGGCAAAAAACAGGAATGCCCTCGTCATCAACGCCACATTAAAGATATTCATGCCTGTACCGCCGAACACTTCCTTGACAAATATCACAGAGAAAGCAGTGGCCACAGCAATCATCCATACAGGTGTTTCCACCGGACAAATCATCGGTATGAGTATTCCCGACACAAGAAATCCCTCCTGAATTTCATGTTTGCGGATTTGGGCCGACGCAAATTCTATGCCCAACCCAACCACATAAGAAGTGACAATCTTCGGCAATACCGCCAAGAAACCATAAAAGAAAGAGTTCCAAAACAAAGGGTTCTCAACCCCAATCGACAAATATCGCTGATAACCGACATTATACATACCGAACAATAACGCCGGAATAAGCGCAATCACAACGATAATCATCGTGCGTTTTGAGTCGTTGCTGTCGTGAATATGTACACCTGACCGGGAAGTTGTATCCGGCGTAAACAGAAACGACTCGAATCCGTCATACACCGATTTGAAAGAATGTAATCTTCCATCAGGCATGAAATCCGGCTTTATCTTTTCCAAATATTTCTTTATCAACTGTTTCACCTTTCGCCGTATTTTTAATTCATTTCTTTTCTTAAATAATCCAATCCCTCACGCACTATCTTTTGCAGCTCGAGCTTCGAGGTATCAATAAACTCGCAGAGCGCAAAATCCTCCGGAGCTACCTCATAAATGCCCAACTGCTCCATTTTGTCAATGTCTTTCGCAATAATTGCTTTTATCAAATATTCAGAATATATGTCCATCGGCAACACTTTATCATATTCGCCGGCCATTATTATGGCTCTCTCCGAGCCGTTGATTTTGGCGTCGAAATGATATTTTTTGTCTTTACGCCCGAGCCAAGAGAAAAAACATCTGCTGAAACTGTATTTTTTCGCGCTGAGCGACGCCCAGCCCATGAACTCCGACTCATGGGAATTTTCAGGGATGACCGTTATCTGCCGGAACGGAAAATGCAAATATCCATCGCAATTCTCTTTCACGCCTGTAAGCACATTTCCTGAAATAATCCGGCACTTTTCAGCCGGCTCTGTCAGATTGTCCTTCAGCAAATCCGCAATCGGCATACCTGCCGTTGTCTTCATCAGGAAAGGCTTCTTCACACACTCCCCGACAACAGCCGTGACACACGAAAAATCCACATATCCATTCGCAAACAGCCCGCCTATTCTGACCACCGTGTCGGCATCCAATGTCCAGACTGTTTCGCCTTTATTCACAGGCTTGATATTGGCAATCTGAATACCGGCATTACCGGCCGGATGCGGACCTTCCACAATGTAAGTTTCCGAATAAGGCGTTTCCACAACCTCCTCTTGACGGCAACACACATACACCTTGCCGCGCGTCAATTTGACAAGGATGCCGACACCTTTCTCAAACAAAGCGGTATCTTTATTTAATAAGGTATACGGATTGGCAAGCGGAGCACTGTCGAACGCGGTTATAAAAATATCGCGGGGCAACTTGTCATAGCCGGCATCAGGGACAATGTCGTAAGGACGCTGCCGCATGTATGCCCACAGCCCTGAACGCCGCAACACACTCACCACCGCATCCGCGTCGTCACTCGCGACATCAAACATTTCATGCCTGTCTGAGCCGTCGGCCTCGATTTCCACACGGACAATCTTCCTCCGCTCTCCTCTCACCACTTTTTTCACCACGCCGGCAACCGGAGAAACGATGGACACATCCTCATTGCGTTTGTCAAATAGCACCCTCTCACCGGCGTTCACCACGTCGCCCTCCTTCTTGGCAAGTTTCGGCATAATGCCGCAGTAATCGTCAGGAAAGACAGCAAAACGCGTCGGAACAGACACACAGTCAACAGCTTCACCGGAGGCTCCGCCGACAAGACACAAATCAAGTCCTTTCCTTATTCTGACTATATTTGACATAATTATGACATAAATTATAATTGCTGTTTTAATGCCTCAAAATTACTATAAATTTATGTTATACGGCAGCTTTTCAGAACAAAGTTTCCGCAATAGGTTAAAATTTATCCACGAAGCCCTAAAAAAGGTGATAAAACAGTAAAAAAGATATAACGCATTTTGGATATATAAAATTAATATGATATTTTTGCCATACTTTTACAGTACCATTTGTGCAAATACCATTACAGAGTCTGCACAAGAAAAAAGAGGTCCTTACGTTATAAGACAAACATGAATTATTAACTAATAACTAACTAATTTTTTAATAACAAATTTTCAAAATTTAATTATGGAAGCTCAAAAGCCTAACACTCCACAAAAACCTGTGGCAGCAAAGTCAAAAACTGAAGCTACGCACAAAGTGCGCGGTATTAAGAATGCCTTTTTGGTTATCTTATGCTGTTTTGTCATTGCAGTATTGCTGTTCATTTTCTGGTTCGGTGACGCGTCACACTTTGAAAACGGACACCCGATTGACCTCGTTGGTACAATCTACAAAGGCGGTGTAATCGTGCCTATCATCCAAACATTGCTTTTGACTGTTATCGTACTTTCTGTTGAGCGCAGCATCGCAATGCACAGCGCAAAAGGTACGGGCAGCATCAGCAAATTCGTTGCCAACGTAAAAGCCGCTCTCCAAAAGAACGACATCGAAGGCGCACAGAAACTTTGCGCAAAACAAAAAGGCAGCGTTGCAGCCGTTGTTTCAGCAGCATTGGTTAAATACAAAGAAATGGACCAGAACACTGTTCTCACAAAAGAGCAGAAACTCACTTCTTTGCAACAGTCAATCGAAGAGGCTACAGCATTGGAAATGCCTTCATTGCAACAGAACTTGCCTATCGTGGCAACAATGACAACTCTCGGTACACTTGTCGGACTTCTCGGTACTGTGATTGGTATGATTCGTTCATTCCAGGCATTGTCCGCATCAGGTGCTCCTGACTCGACAGAACTTTCTGCCGGTATTTCTGAGGCACTTGTCAACACAGCATTCGGTATCTGTACAGGTGCATTCGCTGTAATCTCTTACAACTTCTTCACTAACAAGATTGATAACCTTACTTACGCAATCGACGAAATCGGTTTCTCAATCGTACAAAC
>CALUMI010000019.1 GCA_944321725.1 uncultured Muribaculaceae bacterium | reverse complement strand
AGGTTGCCATTAGGCTTCTCGCTACCTTTCTTTACGTAGAATAATACTTTAAAGGTACTTCGCATAACTCACTTTTTTATGGTTACAAAATTAATTCATAGTGAGTTACAGACAGTTATGACACATAATGCAAAACAGTGTAATACATCGGTTTAGCTCTAAATCGCCTCTATTACTTATGGTAATGATGAGGTAACTGAACTCTTGCATCGTTTGGCTATATTATGGTTTTCCTTGGCTTTTTGCCGAGAGAAAAATATAGCGTAACAAACACTTTTTCAGTCAGTTCGCTACGCTTTTCTCAATTTTGTATTCTCGCTATGTGTTTATTTTAATTTGTTCTTAATCCTGAACCGCGCCACTCGCAAAGCGCTCGGAGAAAAATGAAGTATTCTGCGTATATTATCATTGTCATATCCCATGTCTTGCAAAATAAGCAAAAACATGTTGCCGGCTGACAGATTATCGTATCGGGAACTAAAGTATTCGAATATGGCAGGATTTACCACATGATAATAGGCTATAAAATTTGAGAAATCGGTTTTATTCCACCGTGCGGTTGTTTCTCCGCGCTGTATGCTCTCATAAAGCAGTTTTCCAGCCACAAGCTCATCGATTTTACGAGCTTCCACATCAGAAAGTTTCTGTTTAAGCTCCGTCATTTCTTGCGACATTGACTTTCCTGATGCCTCAAGTTGGCTGATACGCTGCTTATAGTCATTAACAAGCAATTCCATGCTGTAACTTTGTCTTTTAATTCTGCACCTGTAGTAAGTGATTGCAAATGCAGCCACAACTAAAAATACAGCCAATCCTGTCAGGCAATAGAATATTATGCGCTCCAATTTTTCCAACGCTATATTGTGGTCATAGTCCAGTTGCAGCCGCTGCACCTCATTGGTCTGCCGCAAGACTGCAAGACTGTCTTTTATCGATTTCATTTCCGCCATTGCACAATCTGCCTCTTTGTAATGGCCAATCTTATACAAATTTTCCGCCATCGATTCCTTTATTTTCAACCGCCCTTCCAATCCGCATTGGCCCAATGCCGCATTCCACACACAGTATGCCGAATCAGACTTGTTCTCGGCAATAAAGATACCGGCAAGCAGATTGCTGGTTTCCGGAATAGGTTTCGCTCTGTAAGACTGAATAAGATATTCTTTTGCTTTGGCAGTGTCAGCAATCTGCAAATAATATAATCCGATATTCGACAAATGGTAGCTCTGTGTTTCTACCGCCACAAAAGGAATGTACGGCAATACTTTCTTTATGTAATATATCGCACTGTCTTTTTTCCCAATTTTGGCATATACACACGACAAATGATTATAGGCGTGGGCTATCCACTCCTTATTGCCGCTTTGCTCCGAATAAAAAAGCTCACGCCTTGCATAGTCCAGCGCAAGATTATAGTTGGCAGTAGAATAGTTAACAGAGAGCAGACCATAACATATTTTGTGTTTTAACGACATGTCATCCGACTCACGAACCTTTTGCTCAGCCTGTTTCAAGCAAACTATAGCCTCATCCGTTTTTCCGAGCAGGTATTTTATCATGCCCTGATAATAGAATGCCTCGCACAATTTTTTATTGTCACCAACTTTCACGTAGTAGTCAACGCAACGATCTATCACCGAATCTGTCGTCACAGGCTTATACAGCCTGTATTCCACAATAGTGCCGAGCAAATCGAAATAAACGCGATCATCGGTATTCGAAAACGAGCCGCTGTTGATTTTTGCAAGCATTGTTTGAGCCGAGTCCAAAAAGCCTTCTTGCAACAAGGAGCCAACCGTTAATAGCTGCCGCCGTGTAGTTTCGTGGGAGGAACAGGCGGTAAGCAGTATAATGATTATTAAATTCAAGAGTTTACGCATTGCATATTGAAAATATTTGTAAAGATAATCTTATTTGGTGGCAATATGAAATTCCAATATACAATTCAACAATAATAAGTGAGAAAACAACCGCATTAAATTATAATTCGTATGAGATAAATCAAATTTTTCCGGCTATATACCGTTACATTTTCATACTATAAAAAGTATTTATAGCAACAATAAATATTTATATTACAACTAATTATAATCAACGAGCCATGTAACGCCATGAGTTTTTACCCCTGAATCACATTGGAAAAGCAGTATGTTTTTTAATATATTTGCTGTAAAAACTGTAATAAAAATAAAATTATAGTACAATGGGTAAACAAAAACAATTTTTGCTAACGAATTTGTTCGTTTTGCTTTTAATGTGGTCACTGTCTTGTGATACAGTTTTGGCAGCGTCCGCCAACGGCATGCCAACCACCTCTATGCCGCAATTCGGAGCATATCGCCCCTCCGGCAAAAGTCCATACAATCCCCGCTCGCACAAAAACAAAGGGATACAGCACACCGTGACAAAACCTCTGAAAATGATAAAAGGAGGCCCTGAATTTTGGGGAGTAATTGAATATTCCGACAAGTGGGAAAGCACATACGCAAACGAGTCAGAATGGCCGGTAGGCATATACTCGTTTTTGGCAGGAGGTGTGTCAAAATGCACACCTCCAACAAATTGGCAGCACAGGCAAATATAAACGAGTTGGCAGCAAACAGCGAAACAACGGTCACTTTGGCCTACAGCCCATCAGTTAGCGCAAATGAAACTGTTCCAATATATGCCACTGTCGATTATACAGCCGACGAAAACACAGCCGACAACAGCACCGAAATTTTGAATGTGTCAGTAACAGCGCCGGCATTTCCCACAATCGGCGATTTGTCGGCTACACGCATCGATGAAGGAGTTGAACTGACATGGACGGCCATCGAGGGTGGAAAAAATTCCGTCAAGGAAACTTTCGACTCGTATGACCCGTGGCTCACTTCAGGCTTTGGGGGATGGAGCGTACACGATGGCGACAATATGCCTACCAACGCTTATACATCCATGTGGTATCCACACATAGGAGAACCGTTTGCATATATTGTTTTCAACAACCGCTACGCTGTAATGGATATTTCGCAAGAACCGGTGTTTACTCCCGTTTCAGGAAACCAGTGCCTTGCAGCCTTTGCCACAGTACACGATTACTCACAGGACATCGAAACAGACGATTGGCTGATAAGTCCGGAATTGTCAGGCGACGCACAAACAATAAGTTTCTACATAAAGAGTCTTACCGAGTATCAGGAGGACTACTACGTGTATTACTCCACCGAATCGAATAATACTGCAGACTTGCTCAAAAATCTGATTTCATTCGAAAAATGGGAAGCAGGCTATACTTGGACGCAAAAGACCTATGAAATTCCTGCCGGCGCCAAATATTTCGCAATCCGTTACACATCAAATCTGTCAGGCATCCTTATTGATGATTTCGTTTATGAGGGAAAACCGTTGACAGTAGTAGGGTATAATGTCTACCGCGACGGAGAGCTTATTGCCACCACCGAAACTAACAGATTCGTTGATTCTGATTTCCGCAATGACTGCACTTATGCGGTGACAGTGGTTTATGCTCAAGGAGAATCGGCACTCTCCAATATTGTAAGCATATCGGCAGGCATCAGTGATATTATTTCGGAAGAACATCCGGCAAACGTATATTCTGTGAGCGGCATTCTTTTGCGAAGTAACGCCACATCTTTAGACGGGCTTCCACGCGGTGTCTACATTGTTGGCAACACAAAAGTTATAAAATCAGACAATCATTGATAAGCAATTATTACAAAAAGCTGGCGAGTTTCAATTCAACACTCGCCAGCTTTTTGTGTATATGACAAGAAATATTTCCTCCACAGCAACCCTGTTGCTACCGGCTTATCCTCGCGTAAGTGTCGTAATAATAGAAATCAGGATAGCCAGACAGATAAAGATATGGCCCATCACAGTCGAAATAATAAAAATACGTCCCTATTCCGTAATCCATATACCGTATGCAGAGCTCACCATAACGGCGTATCTCCCAAACGAAAGGGTCGGAAACCAATCTGCCATAAAAATCATAGTGGCTGAAAAGCCCCTCGCCGTTATCAAAAAAATCATAGTAATCGACATATCCGCCCGGCACAGGCAAACCATCCTGCTCAACAAGCGACCAACGCCCTACAATGGCAGGCAGCGGCTCTTCACGATAGACCCCGTCGCACGACAACAGCGTCATGCCCATTACAACCAAAACGCACATGATATTTGCACTATTCCTCATAACGATTTAAAACTCACTGAAAATTTTAGGCTTAATCACAATGCCAAGCCGAAGACGTGAATGAAATTTATTGTAATCAAGCAGGCATTCTCCATACCCATTGTAATATTGAAGGAAAAGATACTGGTTCTCATCTTTAAAAAGACGGTAATTTATTTCCCAAATAGAATTATAGTTGAGATTCCAGCCACGCCTTTTTATAAGCGTTAACGCAAAGCCAAAACGGTTGTTTGGCGATGTAAGCGTCATGCCCATTTGATAGATGCCGGAATAGTCAAGAATATCCTTATTGTTCTGTCCGTCAACAATAGGTATCCACACTTTCCCGTGCACCATGAAATGCGGGTCGATAAGAATATTGCTCGCAAGCGATATTTTATTCCAACTGCGCGACTCTGCCCCGTCGCGCCCGTTGGACTCATGCTCTATGATAAGCGACACTTTCCCTATATACCGGTCCTTTACAAAAAGATGCTTGGCAAGGCCGATACCGGGATTGAAATTAAGGTCGCGCATCGGCATCGACTCCTCAAACACGTTCCACATACATTTTTGCGAATAGAACAGATACAGATAAGTGTTGAACGGCAAAGTGCTTTTCGTTAGGCGTTGCGCTATACTTATCTGGAACTTGACATCCGAATTGGTGTTCGTGGGCTTAGAGCCTATAGACGTGCCGGCAATGAAATAGTTATCCTTATAGAGGGTGAAGTATGGCCCGTTGTCGAGCTCGCGACGTATGCTGTCGGCATCGTAAGCCTTTTGCTGAGGCAATACGGTTATCTGCGCGTATGAAACTATCGACGCGCATAAAAACACCAACAAAAGAAAAACACGGTTCATACGCTGCAAAATTAACCAATTAAACCGATACAGACAGACGCATAAGCCTTTATTAATATTAATATTTGCTGTTTTTATGGCTAAATTGTAATTTTGTGGAAACCAAAAACAGCATTCCCGATGAGAAAAATCCTATATACAATTTTTATTTCTCTCATATCTTTGGTTTTCATGTCGTGCGGAAGTGACAGTTTTACCATCGAAGGCCAACTAAACGACGCCGGTACGCAGAACTTGAGATTTGTATACCTCTCCGACGGAAAAGTCAGCTCGCAATGGATACCATCGGTGGGAGGAAAATTCACAATGCAGGGAAATTCAGAAAATCTGACCGTAGTCTACATATTCTCGTCGAGAATGAAATTCATCAACCACACGGCAATTAAAAACGGAGAAACAATACAATTAAGCGGAACGATAGCCGACAATTACAACATCACCGCAGAAGGTAGCGAAATCAACGACCAATGGAACGCCATCATACGCGACAACGCCGCAGCTTTCGCAAAAAACGACCATAACAGCACAGACAAAGCCATTGCCGACTTTGTAAAAAATAATCCCGAAAACATTGTAAGCACTTTGTTGCTTACCTGCGACTACACAGGCAGCGATTTCTCCACACTGTTGGAAACAGTCGACGAAAGCGCAAAGCCGGAGCAAATAGTGTCGCTATACGACAACGACATACAAAACGCCACAGAAAACGCCATCCGCCTGACACCGTTCAGCATACGCGACAACCGCGATTCTTTAGTCATTTTAAACACCAAAAGCAAAGCATTCAATGTGCTGTACTTTTGGTTCGACAACAAAGACAAGCTGCACAATGAATACATCAAAAAACTCAAATCATTAGACAGCAAATCGGTGGAAATATCCGATATATACCTCAACTACGACACAACCGGCTGGAGAGCCGTGTTGAAAAAAGACTCCACCGAATGGAAACACTACCGCACTGTCGCCGGAGCGGTCGACAAATCGATTGAAAGCCTCAACGTCAAAGGCATGAATTTTATTATCGTGGCCGACTCAACAGGCCGCCAAATATATCGCGGACAATCAGCCGACGACGCATTGTCAGCCATTAAAAACGCCAAACACTGACACTGTATGCTGGTAAAAATCAATGGAGCAGCCGTACATGGCATCGACGCAATTTCCGTGATGATAGAAGTGTCGGTCGACAAAGGATTCGGATTTACAATAGTAGGTCTGCCCGATACAGCCGTAAAAGAGAGCTATCAACGCATACTCTCCGCCGTAAAATACAGCGGGATTGATTTTCCCCGCCGCCAAATAGTGGTCAACATGTCGCCGGCCGACATCAAGAAAGAAGGCTCATCCTATGATTTGCCTTTGGCGACAGGCATACTTGCCGCGGACGAAAAAGTGGCAAACGACCGGATAGGCAGATACATGATAATGGGAGAATTGTCGCTCGACGGCTCCGTGCTCCCCATAAAAGGCGTACTGCCAATGGCAATAAAAGCAAGAGAAGACGGATTGGAAGGCATCATCGTGCCGAAAGCCAACGTAATGGAAGCCGCCATTGTAAACAATCTGAAAGTATATGGTGTGGAAAATCTTTTGGAAGTCACTGGATTTTTCAACGGCACATGCAATCTGCAGCCGACAGAAATCGATACCCGCGACATGTTCCGCCGGCAAATAAATCACTTCGACTACGATTTTTCAGAAGTGAAAGGACAAGAAAACGTAAAGAGAGCGTTTGAGGTGGCATGCGCCGGAGGACACAACATATTGCTCGTAGGCTCGCCGGGCTCGGGGAAATCGATGATGGCCAAACGTCTGCCGTCGATAATGCCTCCTCTCACATTGCAAGAGGCATTGGAAACCACAAAGATACATTCTGTGGCAGGCAAACTCGAACGCGGCTCGATGCTTATGACACAACGTCCGTTCCGCTCACCTCACCACACAATATCACCAATCGCACTGGTTGGCGGCGGCGCAAACCCCATGCCGGGCGAAATAAGCCTTGCGCATAACGGCATACTGTTTCTCGACGAGTTTCCGGAGTTCAGCCGCCAAGTGCTCGAAGTGATGAGGCAGCCGCTCGAAGACCGCCACATAACCATTTCGCGGGCAAAATACACAGTGGATTATCCGGCTGGATTTATGCTCGTAGCATCAATGAACCCATGCCCGTGCGGATATTACAATCATCCCACAAAAAAGTGTATTTGTCCGCCCGGCACAGTACAAAAATATCTGAACAAAATATCAGGCCCTCTGCTCGACCGCATAGACATACAAATAGAAGTGGCACCTGTGGAATTCGATGAAATTTCTTCCGAAACACCGGCAGAAAACAGTGCCGCAATAAGAGAACGCGTAGTGAAAGCCCGCGAAGCGCAAACACAACGCTTCAAAGGAATAGAAAATGTGCACTGCAACGCACAAATGACGTCACGGCAGTTGCGCGAATACGCGCGTCCCGACGCAAAGGGACTGGAAAAACTCCGAGATGCCATGACCCGGCTCAACATGTCGGCCCGCGCCTACGACCGCATACTGAAAGTGGCACGGACGATTGCCGACCTTGACGGCAGCGAACAAATCCGCGACTATCATCTACAAGAGGCAATAGGCTACCGCAACCTTGACCGCTCCAACTGGGGCACGGCATATTTTTAACCATGCCCATGACATATACTATTAGTGTCCGCTAAACTTTCAGTCTGAATATAGCCTCCCTACCTTCGTTGAAAAGCAAATCGAGAATGCTCATCCCTTTCTGAAAACCGTAACGCTCCTGCCATATCTGATAATAAGGACAGCCGGACGGTGTAAAGTCAACTATTGAATCACGCGCGTCAACGCATTCCAAGCGGCTGTAACCGCTTTTTTCATTAACCACAACTGTTTCTATCGGAAGAGCGAGAAAATCGATTACAGCGGAATGTATTGCCATATTCAAGGCAAACATTGTGGTTATCTCCTTATTCTCATAAACAGACTTCAAATCGTCGGCGAAATACTCGAAAAAAGGAGTTCTCCCGTATGCAGAGAATAAAGCGCCCCAATGGATATGCCGCCAATTACCATGCTCCGACAACTGTATTTCCGAAACAGTCAAAGACGAATTTGGCTTTGACAAAGGGACAGACAACGACTGCACTCCGTTTGTGCCTACAATATCCATGCGGTTCAAACGCTTGGCCTTTTTATTATAATGCTCGTAACCGCAAATTCCCACGCGTCCAAAATGAAGCATGGCAGCGTAGTAATCCACGCTGCCCGCATATCTCGAGCTGAATAGAGCCTTTATATCACACATCATTTATCAGGATTGGCATCTTTCAGCACCCTGTCCCAACGGAAGCCTTTGAAGAAACCTTTGTCGCCGTCGACCGACATTATTACAAACATCGGTGTCCCCACAATATGATCTTCCGGAACAAATCCCCAATAACGCGAATCGGCAGAACAGTCGCGATTGTCACCCATCATCCAATAGTAATCCATTTTGAATGTATAGCTGTCAGCCTCAACTCCGTTTATGAAAATCTTGCCGTCACCGTCCATACGCAAATCATTTCCCTCATAGTTTTTAATCACCCTTTCATAAATAGGAAGATTATAGGAGTTAAGCCTCAACGTCATGCCTTTTTTGGGAATAAATATGCCGTCTTTCAGGTTAGTCGCATAGTTTGCTCTTGTCCAACCGTAATTCTTGAACACAGGATATACCGGAAGCTCCTCCACAGCCGGTACACGGTCGACGCTGACAACATATTTCAGCGATTTGAAAAAATCCACAGCCTTATATGTCAACGGAACGGCATATATCAAACCACCGTACCCTCCCGTAGTCGCACCCTGAAGCATATTGCGGTCGGCCACACTTATTCCGGCCTCATCCCACACATCATCGGGTATTTGGGTGCCGTCGGTACGTATAAAATAGTTGTATTGCACGTTTTCAGGCTCTTTGAGCGGTTTTCCGTTGACGTATATTATATTGTCGACAATCTTCAAATAGTCGCCCGGCAAGCCTATAGCGCGCTTTACATAGTTCTCACGCCGGTCGACAGGACGATACATCACATCCCCAAATTCCTGAGGATTTCCTTTCACATATTCCCGGCCCAGCAACATGCATTGCCGCGAATATTCATAACTGCCCTCTTCCATGCCGGGAAAACCTATCCCCTGACGCATTATGCTTTCGCCTATTTTGAAACAAATGGTATAATAATCCGGATTTTGAACTTTGAAAGCGATTGTGTCGCCGGCAGGAAAATTGAATACCACGATATCATTGCGCTCTATATCCCGAAAACCCTCCAAACGGTGGTATTCAAGCTGCGGCTTGTCAAAATAGCTTTTAGTATTGATAATGGGAAACGTGTTCTGGCAAAGAGGAAAATGCAAAGGAGTCTGCGGCACTCTCGGCCCGTAGCACATCTTGTTAACCCACAAATAATCGCCAACCAGCAATGTCTTCTCAAGTGATGATGATGGAATCTTGTAATTCTGTCCGACAAACGCAAATATAAAATACACAAGAACAAGCGCGTAAACAATCGAATCCACCCAACTCATTACTGTGCGCACAGTCTTGTTTTTCGATTTTTTCCACCAATTCCAAGGTATGTACAACGTAATATAAATATCAAAGAGCAAAGGGTATACAAACAATACCCAATAATTGCCCAACCATATCACCCAAAGGAAAAATATAAGCGACACAAAAGCAAAACGCGCCCATCGCGTCTTTCTGACAGCTTTTATTCTATCTCTTAATTTCTTATTTTCCATAATAATCAAATATCAAAATCCAACATATCGCTCATGGTAAACCATCCTTTCTTTCCAACAAGCCATTCAGCCGCCACCACAGCGCCCAAGGCAAATCCTCTACGAGAAAACGCCTCATGCTCTATGCGTATGGAATCCACATCAGATACGTAATTCACGACATGTGTACCCGGAACCTCTCCCACACGCTCATACTCTACATTGACCATATCAGGATCGGCGGTGTTCTCGGCCCACCCCGTTTTCCGTGAAATATTGTCTACTATTCCTTCGGCAATAGTCACAGCCGTACCGCTCGGATGATCAAGTTTATGAATATGGTGTATTTCTTTGACCGACACATCATACTCGCCAAACCTATCCATTATTTTGGCCAAATACTTGTTGAGAGCAAAAAAAATGTTTACCCCAATGCTGAAATTTGAGGAATAAAAGAAAGCCGCGTCTTTTTTGGCACACAATTCCCGCAGCTCCTCTTTCTGTTCCAACCAGCCGGTAGTGCCTGAAACCACAGGAACTCCCCTGTCGAAACATTTCACATAATTTCCGAAAGCCGATGAGGGAGTGGTAAATTCTATGGCAACATCCGCATTCAGAAAACCGTTACCGTCAAAATCGCCCGTGTTTGCAGAATCGATTTTGCAGACAATGTCGTGTCCTCTTTTTATAGCGATTTCCTCAATGGCTTTACCCATTTTTCCATATCCTATAAGAGCTATCTTCATTTATCTGACAACAAGTATTTTAGTTACACAACCATTAGACGAATCATTCTCCGACTGCGACGCAAACACCAAATATACACCCGTATCCACACGCTTACCGTTGGTGTTGCATCCGTCCCATACCACCATGCCCCCGTTAGACTTGGTGGAATAAACCACATTGCCTGCGGCATCAGCTATTTTTACCAATGAATTTTCCATCAGCCCGCGAATCGTAATATAACCTGTATAATCCGGACGTACAGGATTGGGATAAGCATAGACATTGTCGAAATTCTGTTCGGCGGTTATTGCGTCGCTGCTATATTCGGCAAGACCTTTGTCCGTGCCTACATATACAGAATTATTGTCAGTGTTGCACACCACCGACAGCACCATGTCAGAAGGCAGATAACTGTTATCGGCAGTAAAATGTTCAAGTATTTCAGTGCCGTCGGCACTTACAAGATACAAACCCGAATTTGTGGTTCCAAACCATTTTCTTCCGGCACCGTCCATTGCTATCGACGAAACTACTATACCATCCAAAAGATAGTCAGCAAGATTTGTGCCGTCGTTTCTCGGAACTTTCACACGATTTATATAAAAATTATTGGAAAACAAGTCATTAACATCATTTATATATCCAACACCTGTATCTGTTGCTAACCATATTCTGCCGTTGCTGTCCTCATATATATCATATATATATCCTATAGAGAAAGTACGTCCGTCCTGATCCACATAGTTGCTTATAACCACTTGCCTGTCGTCCGACTTATCTTCCAATGTGCCATTAAAATCTATTGCCACAAGACTTGCCGTATATCTATTGTTGACATTAATGACAACATCATTGCTCGTGACTATCATTTTTGCATGCTTTTCATTTTCCACACCGGTGACATAAAACGAAACCCAATCTGAAGATGTGACAGTTGAAGAAAATCTTTTTTCGGCAGGCAAAGCTATTATAAGCGGCTCACCCGATCCGGTAAGTGAAAAGTGCGACATCCACATATTTTTATGGCTGTCGAATTTTATATTCGAAATCTGGCATATATAATTATATACCATTGGTGAATTTTTAGAGTCAAATTTTTGTATCTGTTTATTGTCCTTCACACAAAAAGCCCCTTCCCACCATGTTCCGAACCACACGGCATCCTGATCGTCAGGATCCAAAGCCAACCCGTAAGGACTTAACAATTTGCCCCTCGAATTACTGTTGATAAGCCCGTTAAGATTGTCGGGAGCCAAATTTTTCCAAGTGCCGTTGTCATCTACCGACAATGTGAAATCAATCGACTGATCTGTCAACCAGTTTGTCGGACCGGAGTTCATCGTATAAAGTCTTCCGTTTTGATAGTGCATATAAAACGGATAACTTACATTCGACGCGTTAGGAATATAATTCTCATGCAAATATGTGACTCCTCCGTTATCATTCATTTTAAACTGCTTCAACCCTTTTTCATCGATAGCCCACACCGAACCATCTGTTTCCATTGAAGAAACAAAACCGGCATCCACCACTTCAGCAGGCAAAGACACTTCTTTTATAATATTGCAGTCGCTGTTGATTTCCATATATGAATTTGAAAAAGTGGCTATAAAACCGTTCTTACTTTTAGATAAAAATTTCACATCACTATTTTTCAAACTTTTCCCTGACAAATTAGTGATATCATCGCTGTTTATTCCAAATGAATAAAAATATCCTGAATAGGTTACCATTTTAGTATTGCTTACTTTTGCTATTTTAGCTTTGGAACTTACATTACGGTTTGTCTTCTTGAAAGAGGATATGTAAAAATGATTCTCATTTTTAGGGGATACCCAAATAAAGGAATCAAAACACGCATAAATATATTTATCGGTGGCTATCATCGAAACAAATTTTTTCCCGTAGTTGAACGACTCTTTTATCAGATATTTCTCATCGTCGACAACCATATATCCGAAATCTGTGGCCACATAAATCTCATCGTTCTGAAAATCCACATCATTGACAGCTTTGCTCTCAGACATTACAATATTCTTCAAATCAGGGACATTAACTATATTACCATCATCATACAGCAAATCGATATTGGAATTGCTATAAGCTATCAACAAATAATTCTTATTGTAGTTATAATAAATATTGCTTATATCGGTATCCGACATATTATTCCTTTTATTGTAATATACGGTTTCGTCATTCTCCTTGTCATAAGAGAATAAATATCCCTCAGACAAATAATACACTATATCGCCCGTGTCAATTATGCTTTGAATATTTGTACCGGAAAAAGCAGAATACAATTTCCAATCCCCTACCTGTAATTGGGAAAAAGAATTAAAAGAAACCAACAATATCAATAATGGCAATAAAAGTTTTTTTATCATATCTTTTCTTTTAAATATTCAATTAACAATTTAGTGGCTCTTGCGCGGTGGCTTATCGAATTTTTCTCACAAGATTCCATTTCCGCAAAAGTGTTCTTATATCCGTCAGGCACAAAAATCTTATCATAACCGAAACCTCCGTCGCCTTTCCGCTCTTTTGCTATAGTACCCTCTATCTTACCTTCAAACTCTTTAACCTCATTTCCTATAATAACAGCTATCACCGTGCGAAACCGCGCTCGTCTGTCGCAAATACCTTCCATTTCCGAAAGAAGTTTGTCAATGTTTTTTTCAGAATCGCAAGGCTCTCCCGCATAACGCGCCGAATACACTCCGGGACGAAAATCAAGGCTGTAGACCTCCAACCCCGTATCGTCGGCAAAACAATCATAACCGTATTTGTCTTTCACCCAACGCGCTTTAAGCAAAGCGTTTCCCTCCAAAGTATAGGCTGTTTCTGGTATTTCGTCATTACAATTTATGTCGGAAAGACTGAGAATACAGTATCTGTCGCCTACTATATTTCTTATTTCCTGCAATTTATGCGCATTATTGGTTACAAATACTATATTCTTCATCTTTTTTCTCTATTTAAATTAAAACGGTCACAAAAGCCTTTTATTACATTATATGACAATGTTAACAATCTTATTCGGAACCACTATTATTTTTTTAGGCGACTTGCCTTCAATCCACTTCGAAGAATTCGGATTCTCCAACGCGAGTTTTTCCACCTCCTCTTTTGATGTGCCGTTGGCTACCTGCATACTGAATCTTGTCTTCCCGTTAAAAGAAACGGCATAGGTGACAGTGGATTCAACAAGATAATCCTCATTGCAGACAGGCCATTTGGCGTCACAGACCGTATCAGTATGGCCCGACGCATGCCATAGCTCCTCAGCTATATGCGGAGCAAAAGGAGCTATAAGTATTATAAGGTCACTCAAAATCTCTTTTGAGCAGCACTTCATCGAAGTCAACTCATTCACACAAATCATAAACGCGCTTACCGACGTGTTGAAAGAGAAATGCTCTATATCCCAAGTAACTTTCTTTATAAGTTTATGCAAGGATTTCAACGCTTCAGCCGAAGGCTTTTCTTCATTTACGCAAAGCTCACTGTTTTTGGAATAGAATAAATTCCACAATTTTTTTATAAAACGGTTTACACCGTCTATGCCATTGGTATCCCATGGCTTGCTTTGCTCCAACGGTCCGAGAAACATTTCATAAAGCCTCAATGTGTCAGCTCCGTATGATTCAACTATGTCGTCCGGATTTACCACATTAAACATTGATTTCGACATTTTTTCCACAGCCCATCCGCAAACATATTTACCGTCTTCCAATATAAATTCGGCATCTTTAAATTCAGGACGCCAAGAGCGAAATTTGTCTATGTCAAGAATATCGTTGTTCACTATATTTACATCAACATGTATTTCCGTAGTGTCGTATTCTTTTCTTAAATTGAAAGAAACGAAAGTGTTGGTGTCTTTTATACGGTAAACAAAATTTGACCGTCCCTGAATCATTCCCTGATTAATAAGTTTTTTAAATGGCTCTTCCTCACAAACCACACCCAAATCATAAAGGAATTTATTCCAAAAACGGCTGTAAATCAAATGCCCTGTGGCATGTTCGGTTCCTCCTATGTAAAGGTCGACATTACGCCAATATTCATCAGCCTCTTTCGAAACCAAAGCCTCATTGTTATGAGGATCCATATAACGCAAATAATAGGCTGAAGAGCCTGCAAATCCCGGCATTGTACATAACTCGTAAGGATACCCCTCTTTTGTGTTCCAATTTTTTGCCCTTCCAAGTGGAGGCTCGCCTGTTTCTGTCGGAAGAAACTTATCCACTTCAGGAAGACGCAACGGCAGTTGGCTTTCATCCAAAGTATAAGGAATGCCATCTTTGTAATATACAGGAAATGGTTCTCCCCAATATCTCTGACGGCTGAAAATGGCATCGCGCAGACGATAATTCACTTTAACTTTACCTATTCCTTTCTCCTCTATGAACTTTTTAGTAGCGGCAATGGCGTCTTTCACCTCCATTCCGTTCAAATCAAGCTCAGCGCCTTTCGAATTAATCATTATGCCTTCTTTGGCGTCAAAACTTTCTTCCGACACATCGCAACCTTCAATCAAAGGAATTACAGGCAAATTGAAATGCCGGGCAAAAGCATAGTCACGGCTATCGTGCGCCGGAACAGCCATAATTGCTCCTGTCCCATATCCTGCAAGCACATAATCGCTTATCCACACAGGTATTTCTTTTCCTGTAAGAGGATTAACGGCATACGAGCCTGAGAACACACCTGAAACATGTTTGTCAATCAAACGCTCGCGCTCTGTCTTATGCTTTATTTCCTCCAAATACTTGTCTACTTCTTCTTTTTGACCGGAAGTAACCAATTTGTCAACATATTCGCTTTCCGGTGCAAGCACCATAAAAGTCACTCCGAATATAGTATCCGCGCGGGTAGTGAAAATTTCAATGCTCAAATCTTTTCCAACAACCTTGAAATTCATTTCAGCACCTTCAGAACGGCCTATCCAATTACGTTGGGTTTCTTTCAGAGCGTCTGTCCAATCTATTGTTTCCAAACCGTCAAGAAGACGTTGTGCGTATGCTGAAACACGCAAACACCACTGACGCATCATCTTTTGCTCCACAGGATAGCCTCCGCGTATCGAAACACCCTCGCTTACCTCATCGTTAGCCAACACCGTACCGAGTTTCGGACACCAATTCACCATAGTGTTGCCAAGATAAGATATACGATAATTCATCAACACCGACTGCTTTTCTTTTTCACTCATATTGTTCCATTCATCAGCAGTGAAGCTCATTTCTTCGCTACAAGCGGCATTCACACCTTCAGTGCCTGAAACAGAAAATTTCTCGACAAGCGAATCTATCGGCATAGCTTTGTCACAGTCATTATCGTAATAACTTTTGAACATTTTTATAAAAGCCCACTGTGTCCATTTATAATATTCAGGGTCGCAAGTTTTTATCTCGCGGCTCCAATCATAGCAGAAGCCTATTTTGTCGAGCTGCTCACGATAGCGGTTTATATTGTTGACAGTGGTTATCTCAGGATGTTGCCCCGTCTGTATGGCATATTGCTCAGCGGGCAAACCATAAGCGTCGTATCCCATGGGATGAAGCACATTAAATCCCTGCAAACGTTTGTAGCGCGAATATATGTCAGAGGCAATATAGCCAAGCGGATGGCCTACATGCAATCCTGCTCCCGAAGGATAAGGAAACATGTCGAGAACATAAAATTTCTTTTTATACTTATTTATATCGGTTTTATATGTGTTATTGTCTTTCCAATATTTTTGCCAACGCCTCTCTATTTCTTTATGATTGTATTCCATATATATTTAATTTTATTTTATCAGACCAATATTTTTTGATATTTCAAGCATCCTATTGATTGGCTTCACTGCTTTTTCACACAATTCATCCTCTATAACAACCTCAGGATTCTCATGTTTCAGACAGTTATATACTTTTTCCAATGTGTTCATCCGCATATAGTGGCATTCACCGCAATTAGTGGAAGAAACAGCGGGTATGAACTTCTTATTGGGACACGATTTTTTCATCTCATATAATATGCTCGGCTCTGTAACAACAATAAACTGTCCGCAATCCGATTTTACAGAATAATCGAGCAACGCCTTTGTTGAGCCAACATTGTCGGCCAATTCAAGTATTTCTGACTTGCATTCCGGATGAGCGAGAACTTCCGCTTCCGGATACTTGTTTTTTAATTCAACAAGTTTTTCAACACTGAAATTTTCATGAACAAAACATGAGCCATTCCACAACTTCATGTTTCTTCCTGTCAGCCTGTTTATGTAACTTCCAAGATTTTTGTCGGGAACAAATATTATAGGCTGATCCTCCGGAAAACTTTCAACTATGCCGCAAGCGTTGGAAGAAGTGACAACAACATCTGTCAACGCTTTTACATCAGCTGTGGTATTTGCGTAACTTATTACTATATGGCCGGGATTTTCATCTTTCAGCCTCTTCAAATCTTTGGCATTGCAACTGTCGGCGAGAGAGCACCCCGCATTAGCGTCAGGCACAAGCACTTTCTTCGAGGGAGAAAGAATTTTAGCTGTTTCCGCCATAAAGTTGACACCGCAACTCACTATTATGTCGGCATCGGTCTTTGCGGCAAATTGAGCCAAAGCAAGACTGTCGCCAACATAATCGGAAATAGCCTGAATGTCGTCGCGTTGATAATAATGTCCTATTATCACGGCATTTTTTTCTTTTTTCATGCGAATTATTTCTCCGACAATATCAATGTCCTTTCCAATGAGAGTATTCACATAGCCGTTGTCAATAATCATTATTTATAATTTTTTTCTTTTTTAAAAAAGAGTTTTATAATGCTGTTTATAGCCTGTCGATAATTGCAATAACTTTTACATGCTTTTGTTGCATATTAGTTTATTGTGTAATAACATCTCATTATTTAAAGTTTTTCAACATCAAATTCATTTGATAATTAATGATGTAGCCAACTTATAAACATGCTGTTAATAATGTGGCAAAGTTAGTAATTTTATGTTTTGCTTCTATAAATTTTTGTTGAAAACGCTATTTATTAGTATGTAATTACTTTTTGTCAACTTTTTTTGTATTTTTGGATTATCATATATAAGTAGTTGTGTTTTAATGTGCAACTAATGTTGTTATTAACTTTGTTGTCATTATTAATAATGAATCATCAACTTATTAACATTATGTTGATATTTCGTATGTGATGTTTTATAACGATAAAAATATTTGTATGAAAAAGAAAACAATGTTGGAACTCAACAGATTAGATATTGAAGAATATCATTCTGCAAAAAAAATACCTCTTGTTATTGTTCTTGACGATATCAGGAGTTTGAACAATATAGGTTCTATTTTCCGCACTTCTGACGCTTTTCTTGTTGAAAAAATTTATTTGTGCGGAATAACGGCGTTTCCTCCCAATCCTGACATACATAAGACGGCATTGGGTGCCGAGAACTCTGTTGAGTGGGAGTACAGGCAAGATATAAGGCATCTTGTCGATGAGCTTAAAAAGGAATATAAAATTTGTTGTATAGAACAGGTCAACGGCAGCGTCGACATCCGTAATTTCTGTATTGACAGGAATAGTAAATATGCTGTGGTATTCGGAAATGAGGTGAAAGGAGTGAAACAGGATATAGTTGATATTTCTGATTATTGTATAGAACTGCCGCAATATGGCACGAAACATTCCCTCAATGTGTCGATAACAGCAGGTATAGTTATATGGAATTTCTTTAATAATTTATATGTTATGAACAAGTAATTAATATGTAAGTTATTTATAATAAGTATATTGTAATTTTATTAACATTGTGTTTATAATTTATTGTGGAATATATGGAGTATTATGGAAAGAATGTTGAGAAACTTGTTGATTATAATGTTGATAATGTGTGTAAATTCTTGTAAATCAAATATTAATAATTTTACTATTGATGTTGATAACTTTAGAGTATTGATTGAAGACGGAGCCCAATTGGTTGATGTGAGAACTTACGATGAATTCGAGGAAAACAGAATAGGAGGAGCTTTAAATATAGATGTGCAGAAATCCGGTTTTATAGAGAAAGCGGATTCTTTGTTGGACAAAAACAAAAAAGTAGCTGTGTATTGCCGCAGCGGAAGACGGAGCAAAAAAGCAGTTGATTTATTAAGAAAGGCGGGCTATGAGGCTTATGACCTTGATGGAGGCATATTGGAATGGAAGAAAACTTCTACGGTGTTGTGATTGGACATCACCTATAGAAATGACAACACCGAAATGTGAGTATCCGCATTTCGGTGTTGTTTTAAGATAGAAGACAAGTATGATTTTTAGTCTATTATTGAGAATCCTGTATAAGGAACTAATGCCTTAGGGATGAGTATGCCATCAGGTGTTTGATTGTTTTCAAGCAGTGCCGCCATTATTCTTGGAAGGGCGAGTGCCGATCCGTTGAGAGTGTGGCAAAGTGTCATTTTTTTGTTTGCGTCGCGATAGCGGCAATGCAGGCGGTTAGCTTGATAGCTTTCGAAATTTGATACAGAACTTACTTCCAACCACCGTTTCTGTGCTGCTGAAAATACTTCAAAATCAAATGTTATGGCAGATGTGAAACTCATGTCGCCTCCGCACAGTCTTAGTATGTGCCATGGCAATTCAAGTTTTTCAAGCAGTCCTTGCACGTGATTTTTCATTTCTTCCAATGCAGCGTATGAATTTTCAGGCTTTTCTATGCGCACTATCTCCACTTTGTCGAATTGGTGCAGACGGTTGAGCCCGCGCACATCTTTCCCGTAGGAACCGGCCTCGCGGCGGAAACATGCTGAGTACGCGCAGTTTTTCTTTGGAAGGTCTTTTTCTTCGAAAATAATGTCGCGGTAGATGTTTGTCACTGGTACTTCCGCTGTTGGTATGAGATAAAGATTGTCGAGGTTGCAATGATACATTTGGCCTTCTTTGTCGGGTAATTGCCCTGTACCTATTCCTGATGCCTCATTTACCACGTATGGAGGTTGTGTTTCCAAATATCCGGCTTTTGATGCCTCGTCAAGGAAAAATTGTATCAACGCTCGCTGCAATTTTGCACCTTTTCCGAAGTAAACAGGAAATCCGGCTCCTGTTATTTTTACACCGAGTTCGAAATCGATTAGATTGTATTTTTTTGCAAGTTCCCAATGCGGTAGCGCGTCTTCCGGAAGGTCGGGCATTTTGCCTCCTGTTTTTTCCACGACGTTGTCTTCCGCGCTTGTGCCTTCCGGAACCATTGCGCATGGTGTATTGGGTATGTTTAGAAGAATTTCTGTGATTTTTGCGGCAGCAGCATCGAGTTCTTCTTCTATTTTTTTATTGGCTTCTTTCAACTCAGCCACTGTAGTTTTTACTTTTTCGGCCTCGTTTTTTTTACCTTCTTTCATCAACGAACCTATTTGCGCCGCGTATTTTTTCAGTTCCGCGCCGTTGCGGTCGAATTGAGTTTGGGCATTTCGGCGCGTTTTGTCCAATTCAAGTATTTGGTTGATGAGAGCTTCACCGTCGAAATGTTTTACTTTAAGACGGTTGATTATCTCCTGTGGATTTTCTTTTATGGCAGCTAATGTAAGCATTGTATTTGATTTTTATGTTTAAGCAAGCAGTTCACGTACTTTTGCTGAAATAGCCTTGCCTTCTGCTTTTCCGGCAAGTTCTTTGGTGGCCACACCCATCACTTTTCCCATGTCTTTTGCGGAAGTGGCGCCTACCTTCTCTATTATTGATTTCAGAGCGTCTGTAAGCTCTTCTTCTGTCATTTGTTTAGGGAGATATTCCTCTATTACGGATGCTTGCGCAAGTTCTTCCTGTGCAAGCTCCGGACGATTTTGCTCGTTGTAGATTGCCGCGCTTTCCTTACGCTGTTTCACCATTTTCACCAATATTTTCATTGCGGTGTCGTCAGTGAGTTCTCCGTCGCTGCCTTTTGCTGTTTTTGCCTCCAAAAATTCTTTTTTAATTCCGCGCAAAGCCTCAAGGCGGACTTTATCGCGCGCGAGCATGGCAGTTTTTATGTCGCCGCTTATCTTGTCAAACAAACTCATAATGATTGTATTTTAAAATTCTATTATATTTTTGTTTCTGTTTTCAGCAGTATGCTTTATTTCCTGTTCTTTTTGCGTGTCGGCCGATACAAGCTGCTCCCATTCTTTTCGCAGCTGCATGTCGTTGCCGCGTTTGAAAGTGGGATGCTTCTCTATGAAGTTGATTAGGGTATCGTTGTCGAGTTGGTCTTTGTCAAGAACTATGTAATTCAGTTTTGCTATGATGCCCTTTTGCGTATCCACAATGTCATTTCCGTAGACAGTGGCTATGCGGTCGGAAGGGTCCTCATTGTTTTCCTGTTTCTTTTTGCTGACAGTTTTTGTTCCGGGATTTGGGGCTGGAGCCTTTATGTTGGCTGAAGTTTCAAATCCTGCTGCAAGAATTGTTATTTTCACTTTGTTGCCCAAAGTGTTGTCTACTGTTCTGCCCCATATCACGTCAACATCCTTGGCGAAATTTGCCATGAAAAGGTTTATTTCTTTCATTTCGCCCATTTGTATGGTGTTTTCCGGATTTGTGTTCGAATAGTAGATGTTGAACAGAAAACGCTTTGAGGTCTTTATGTCGCTGTTCTTTAGCAAAGGAGAGTTGAGAGCCTCGTGTATGGCTTTTGTGACACGGTTCTCCCCTTCTCCGTACCCGCTGCTGATAATGGCTGTGTGTCCGTCTTTCAATGTGGTTTTCACATCTTCGAAGTCAATGTTGATTCTTCCGTTCACGTTTATCATTTCGGAGATGCTTCGCGCTGCCATTGTCAATGTGTCGTCGGCTTTGTCGAAAGCGTTGTCCAGCGACAAGTCGGGATAGATTTCCGTGAGCCGCTCGTTGTTGATGATGAGCATCGCGTCGACATATTTGCCCATTTCGTCGGCTCCGTCGAGAGCCTGAAGTATTTTTTTCTCTCCTTCGAACATGAATGGTATCGTCACGATGCCTATCGTGAGCACGCCTTTTTCGCGGGCTATGCGCGCCACTACGGGGCTTGCTCCCGTGCCTGTTCCACCGCCCATCCCGGCAGTTATGAACACCATTTCTGTTTCGTCGTCGAAAAGTTTAGCGATTTCTTCGGCGGTATCCTCGGCATACATTTTTCCTTTTTCGGGACGTCCTCCTGCTCCGAGTCCCGGCCCGAGTTGCAGTTTGTCGGGGATATTGAGGCTGTTGAGAGCCTGCCGGTCGGTGTTTATTGCAACAAACGATACGCCCGAAATGCCTTGCCTGTACATGTTTTCTATGGCATTTCCGCCACCGCCGCCAACTCCTATGACTTTGATGATGTTTTTCCCGTTTTTTGAAAAACCGGTATCTTTTGGTATTTCTTTCTCTGCGGGAAACACATCGTTCATGTTGGATATGTCGTAACCTTCGTAACTCATTTTCTAAAACGTTTTAGTTTTGCAAAATTAGTTATATTTCCTCAAAGTCTTAATTTAAAGAGCATTATTTGTAGTCTTCGTCGTCATCTTCTCCAATGGCTGTCCCTATGCCTTTGGATATGCTGTCTTTCAGTCTTCCGAAAAATCCTTTTTTCTTTGGCTCGCCGGATGTGTCTGCCGCCGGGTGCTGTTCGACAGTCGGCGGCTCAGGTGTGTTTGTTAAAGGCATATACATGCACGACTCTCCGTTTTTGATGAGGTTAGAAGCCGTATCTAAAATTGCCAATGAGGCTATTCTGTCGTTATAGTCGTCTTTGTTGCTCCATCCTCCTTTGTGTACGGTCATTTTTGAATTATGCTCGAGCATTTCGTTGAATCCCTTCAATTTTGCTCCCTGCCCTATTATTCTTATGCCTCCGGGCAGTTCTTCCGGTTTTATTCCGGCTATGGTCATTTGGTTGCGTATGTTTTCTATAATCTCTCCGGCGCGCGCGTTGATGTAGTTCACCACATCTGTTGAGCTTACTCCCGGCACTATTTCTGTTTTCACGACATTTTCAGTTTTCATTATGCCGTATGTGTATTTTATTTTTTCCGCGTTTTCGGGAAGTATGTTGAGTGTCATGAGGTCGCGGGTAATGTTTCGCGAGCCCATTGGTATGGTGTTTAGATACAGCAGGCGGTCGTTTTTATAGATGGATACGGCGGTGGTGTCGGAGCCGAAATCCACCAGCATGCAGCCTAACTGCCGTCCTTCGGATGTGAGGACTATGTTGTCAGGCAGCTTGGCTAATGCCAACTGTGTGGGTATGTATCCGATTACATTGACTTTCAGACGCTCGAATACCATTTCTATGTATTTGCATATTTTTTGCCGGCAAGTGATTATGGTTGTCGTGACAGATATGTGCGAGCCGAGAGAGCCTGTGGGGTTTGTTGTCTCTTTTCCGTCGATTTCGCACAGTCCTCTTCGGGCTATCAATATTTTGTCGGTTTCCGAATTGATTTTTGCCCGCGACTCGTTTTCTATTTGCGACATCAGTTTTTCGTCGATGGGGATATTTTCGTTGATGTCCTTCTCGATTGTCACAGTCGTGCTATGCAGGGAGCGGGCGTTGATGCCTACATATACGCTCTTTATTTTGTAGGGGCTTATGTTTTTGTTGTTCTCTATTTTTTGTAATATGGAACTTACTTTTGAAGCGACAGCGTCTGCGTTTTTTATTTCGCCATATATCACCGGGCCGTCGATTTTTTCTTCATAATGGCAGATTTCGTCGGCCTCGTTGTTTTTGTCCAACAAGGCGGCTATTCCCGTTATTTTTGAGCTTGCTATCTCAATGGCAACTATGTATCGCTTGTTTTCTTCCATAATCCCTTGTTTTATATTGTTTTCTATTTGTTTTTTAGTTTGTTTTGTTGGTTGGGGCTGTAGTCACTGTTTCTATATCGGGTGCGGATTCGTCTTCTTCGGGATTATATTCCGCAATGTTGAGGCGCGAGCCTCCTTTGCGTTTTGTGGCTACTATCTGATAATCCCATTTCACGCTTATTGTGTCGTAAGCGTCCCATCCTTTGACAGGCATCACTTCCCGGTACATTCTCAACAATTTTGCGAATTTCGACTCATATCCTCCGGCGGTACCCATGTTTACGACGTGTCCCGCTATATTCGGTATGATAAACACGTTGTTGGAATCCTTTACTTCTATGCACGACACAAGATTTTTGAGAGTAGGGGTGCGTTCGATATAGTCAATCATTGGCAATAACCTGACAGGTGTGAATTTATCAGTGAAATTACCGCTTACTACGGGTAAATCGATGAAAAACCGTGTGTCGGAATTTATCAGTTTCCCCTCGCGGTTCATGTAATACGATTTTCCGTCTTTGAACAGCCTTATTACGGGCTTAATTGGCTCGATGTCGATTTTTACGGTGTTTGAGCCTGTAATGTAGCATTGGGCGTCTTCAACGTATTCTTTGTGTTTGAACACGTTTTCTATGCTGTCGGTGCTGATTGAGCGGATGGCTTTTCCTATTGGATTCAATTTCATTAGGTTAAGCTCGTTTGCTATTAGTTTTGGAGTTACAAAGTCGATAGAGTCGCGCTGTTCGACAGAAATGCTTACCTTGAGGCATTTTTCGCCGGCCGATAATTTTTCTGTATAAACAAACGCCGCTGTCATATATGCGGCTATAAGGATTATTGATATGTATATAGCGACTTTTTTCAATTTTGTTTTTTTATTGTTTCACAAATTTGCGGCAGATAATTGCATATATCGCCGGCTCCCGCTGTCAAAAGCACGTCAAAATTATAATTTTTTATTGTTTCTATCAAGTCCTCTTTTTTGCAAATGGCTTTGTTTGCGCATTTTATGTCTTTAAAAATCAATTCTGAGCTGACTCCTTCTATCGGTTGCTCGCGTGCCGGATAAATGTCGAGCAGGATAACTTCGTCGGCCATAGACAATGCCTCCGCGAATTGTGGGGCAAAATCGCGGGTGCGTGTGTAGAGATGCGGCTGGAAAATCACAGTGAGTTTTCTTCCGGGATACAAATCTTTGACGGAGCGGATGCTCGCTTTCAGCTCGTCGGGATGGTGCGCGTAGTCGTCGATTACTATGTGTCCGTGCTCTCCCGGCTCTTTCATCCAAAACTCAAAGCGGCGTTTTGCCCCGAGAAATGATGTCATGGCGTTTCTCATCACGTTCTCGTCTGTTCCTATCAGTGTGCATACCGCCATTGAGGCTACGGCGTTCTCGATGTTGATGTCAACCGGGACACCGAGCTTTATGTCTTTTATTATGCCGTCGGGCTTCACAAAGTCGAATATTATGTCGCCGTTGCCTTTACGTATGTTGGCTGCATGGAAATCGCCCTCGTCGCGTGAGTAGAGGTATGTTTTCACTCCTTCGCGCACACGCGGGTGGAATTTCAGGCCTGTGTGGCATATCAGTGAGCCTCCGGGTTGTATCAGTTCCGTGAAATGTGCGAAACTTTCGAGATAGGCCTCTTCTGTCCCGTAGATGTCGAGATGGTCGGGGTCTGTTGCCGTGACGACAGCTATGTAGGGGTTGAGCCAATGAAAAGAGCGGTCGAACTCGTCGGCTTCGATGACGGAATACGGACTTGTTTTGCTCAATAGGAAATTGCTGTCGTAGTTTCGCAGTATTCCACCAAGAAAAGCGTTGCATCCTATTGGGGAGCAGTGCAATATGTGGGCTGTCATGCTTGATGTGGTGGTTTTTCCGTGTGTGCCTGAGAAACACAGTCCTTTTGAGTCGTGAGTGATAAGTCCGAGCACTTGGGCGCGTTTCATCACGTCGAACCCGTTTTCACGGAAATATCGCAGACCGGGATGCGATGAAGGTACGGCGGGTGTGAAAACGACCAATGTCGAAGTTTTGTCGCGGCAATAATCGGGTATGAGGTCAATGGAGCTGTCATAAGCGATTTCCGCGCCTTCTTTTATCAGTTCTTCAGTGAGCGGGGTGGGGGTACGGTCGTATCCTGCCACGCGACGGCCTTTCGAAAGATAGTACCTTACGAGGGCGGCCATTCCTATTCCTCCGGCTCCTACAAAGTATATGTTTTTGTACTGTTTTGTTTCCATGTGCTATTTTTTGATTAACGACAATATTTTGTCAACTATTTTTTCTACGGAGCCACGCAAAGCCATTGCCGCTATATTGGCGGACAACTCGTTGAGCTGTTTGTCGTCGGATATGAGTTTCAGTATTGTGTCGGCAAGTTTTTCAGGGGCGTCGGCGTCGCTTATCATCACGGCGGCATTGCGGCTCACCAACGACATGGCGTTTTTTGTCTGGTGGTCTTCTGCGACATTGGGCGAAGGGACAAGAATGGCGGCTTTTCCCAACAGTTGCAGCTCGGAGATGGAACTTGCTCCGGCACGCGAAACAATGAGGTCGGCGGCGCGGTAGGCTTCGTCCATGTTGGTCACGAATGCTGTTTGCAGGATGTTTGCCGGCTTTTTCTCTTTCATGGCGGCTTTGGCTTCCTCATCGTAGAATTTGCCTGTCTGCCATATTATTTGAATGCCGGAGCCTGATAATTTGTCCATATCTTTTTCGACGCTGCGGTTAATGGTTCGCGCGCCAAGGCTGCCTCCTACAATCAAGACGGTCTTTTTCGCCGGATCAAGCCCGAATTTTTGTCTGGCCTCTTGCGGCGAAAGCCGGCAGTTGAGTATGTTTTGGCGCACAGGGTTGCCTGTCATGATTATTTTTTCAGCCGGAAAAAAACGTTCCATTCCTTCGTAGGCCACACAGATTGCGTCTGCTTTCTCTGCAAGGAGCTTGTTTGTTACTCCGGCGTATGAGTTTTGCTCTTGAATAAGCGTCGGGATGCCTTTTTTCTGTGCGGCTTTCAGCATTGGTCCGCTTGCGTAGCCTCCTACTCCGATTGCTATGTCTGGATTGAACTCTCTCAATATTTTTTTTGCGAGTTTCATGCTTTTATACAAGCGGAACAGCACTTTGACGTTGCGCAGTGGGTTTTTGCGGTCAAATCCGCAGACAGGCAATCCTATTATTTTGTAGCCGGCGGCAGGCACTTTTTCCATTTCCATCCGGTTTTCCGCGCCGACAAAAAGTATGTCGGCGTTTTTGCAACGCTCTTTTATTCCGTTGGCGATTGACAGGGCGGGGAATATGTGTCCGCCGGTGCCTCCTCCGCTGATTAATACTTTTATTTTATCATCCATAGGTTGTGGTTGTTTATTCTTTTGTCGGGTTTGCGGCTCTCATCGATTCCGGGAGAGCGTCTTTTTCCTGACTGCCTGTCCGTATTCCTTTTTGCGCCGCGCTCCGGCTTACGCTGAGCATCACGCCGAAAGCGAGTCCGATTACGAGTATCGATGTTCCTCCTTTTGATATCATAGGCAGGTTTTGTCCGGACACAGGAAATACCCCCGTATTGATGGCCATGTGGAAAAATGCTTGCAGCACAATCATTACTGCCATTCCCATTACAAGAAATGCGGGATAGGCGCGGTTGCATCTGCGGGCTATGTTTCCGGCCCTGATGAGCAGGCACAGGTATATCCCCATGAGAAACAATGCTCCGATAAGCCCCAAATCCTCTGTCACTATGGAAAACACATAGTCCGAAAATGCCAGCGGCAGGCGGCTTGTTTCGCGGGAGCCGCCCGGCCCTTCTCCTATAATGCCTCCATTGGCTTGCGCGAAATATGAATATAGTTTTTGGTCGTTGGCAAGTATTGTAGGGTTGTTGTATGGCTCGGAACCCAACAGCTCGCTGAAATATTCCGACAGGCGTTTCGACCATGTTTCGTTGCGCAAAGGTGCGCTTTCCGCAACTTGTTCGGTAGCGTCGAGCTCATCAAGTTTGTTCTCGTCGCGGATATGCTTTATCCCTAAGAACAGGAAGGCTATGACGATGTATATCCCTATCACTTTTGCCAATTTGCCGCTTTTTGTCCCGCCGATTATGAGCATCGCAAAACTTATGGACATGAACAGAATAGTGTTGGTCAGCCCTTGCAGCAGAAGAAGAAAACCGAATACCGACACAATCGACACGCACCATATCAGTCCTTTGTTGGATATCTCTTTTTTATGGAGATTTTTTGCGAGGAAATATGACAGTACGAATACAATGGATATTTTTGCGAGCTCGGCCGGCTGCACGGTAAATCCGGCTACGGAAAACGAGCGTTGTGCGCCATTTATCACATCTCCGAAAAACATTGTGAATATCATCAGCAGGACAGTCACTACTGCAAACAGCAGCGAGGGAATCAGCAGTTTGGTGTAATTTATCCGCTGCACTATCCACATTATTGCTGTTGCCCCGAGCAATAAAACAATATGCTTTATCATCGGAGTATAGATATTGCCCGACATTGATATTTCCCGGCTCGACGCGCTATAGGATTCTATCAGGGAGAATATGCACAAGGTTATGAAAATGCCTATTATATAGGTGTCGGCTTTGCATTTTTCCGATTTTTCCACTGTTTCTGTTGCCGATAATCCTGCCATATCACTTTTCTTTTAATTTGCGGACTAAATCTTTGAATTGCCGTCCGCGGTCCTCATAACTCTTGAACAAGTCGAAACTTGCGCAGCAAGGCGACAGAAGAACCGTTTCGCCCGGCTTTGCCAGCCGCGCGCATTCGGCTACGGCATCGTCTATGCTGTGGGTGTCGGAAACTACCGGCACTTTCCCGGAAAAGAAATCGATTATTTTAGTGTTGTCTTTACCCATACATACGATGGCTGTCACTTTTTCTTTGACAAATTTTTCTATCTCAGAGTAATCGTTGCCTTTGTCTTTTCCTCCTAATATCAACACGACCGGCGTGGTCATGCTTTCCAGCGCGTACCAACATGAGTTGACGTTTGTCGCTTTTGAGTCGTTGATGTATTTTACTCCGTTGATAGTGTCGACATATTCAAGGCGATGCTCTACCGACTCGAAATCGGAGAGGGCTTTGCGGATTACGTCTTTGCGGATGTCGAGCAGTGATGCCGACAGCCCAGCCGCCATCGAATTGTAAAGGTTGTGAAGCCCGTGAAGGGAGAGTTGGTCGGCCGGCATCTTGAATGTTTCGTGTCCTTTGGGGCTGAATGTCAGTATGCCGTTGTCTTTATATGCGCACGCGCCGCTTTCGTAGTTTTCTGCGAAAGGCAGCATTTGCGCTTCCACTTTTATGTGTTTCAGTTGTTCGGCTATTATGGGGTCGTCTTCCCAATATATGAATGAGTCCTCTTTTGTCTGGTTTTGCAAAATGCGGAATTTAGCGTTCACATAATTCTGCATTTTATAGTCGTAACGGTCGAGATGGTCGGGCGTTATGTTGAGGATTACGGCCACGTTGGCTTTGAAGTCGTACATGTTGTCGAGTTGGAAACTGCTGAGCTCGATTACGTAGACGTCATGTTTTTCCGTGGCTACCTGATAGGCGAGGCTTGTGCCGACGTTGCCCGCTATGCCGACGTTGATGCCCGCGTCTTTGAGTATGTGGTAGGTCAGCATTGTTGTTGTTGTTTTACCGTTACTGCCTGTGATGCAGACCATTTTGGCGTCGGTATATCTTCCCGCAAATTCTATCTCTGAAATTACAGGTATGTGTTTTGACTTGATTTTCTGTATTATAGGTGATGTTTCCGGAATACCGGGACTTTTGACTACCTCGTCGGCTGAAAGTATTTTCTCTTCCGAATGCCGGCCCTCTTCCCAATCTATGTGGTACTCGTCAAGGCGTGTCTTGTATTTGTCCGCGATTTTTCCCGAGTCGGAAAGCCATACGTCCAATCCTTTTACTTTTGCGAGAACAGCGGCGCCCACGCCGCTTTCTCCTCCTCCCAACACTGCAATTCTTCGAGTCATTACCGTATTTTTAATGTTATGAAAGTCAATATAGCCAAAAATATGCCGATTATCCAAAACCTGACAACTATTTTTGATTCCGGAATAGGTGACACGGGATGCTGCCATAATGCGTCGATTCCGGCATTGCCCGGTTTTTGGAAATGGTGGTGGAGCGGTGCCATTTTAAAGACACGCCGCCCTGTGCCTGTTTTGCGTTTTGTGTATTTGAAATATGCGGTTTGTATGATTACCGAGAGGTTCTCGACAAGAAATATTCCGCATAATATTGGTATAAGCAGCTCTTTGCGTATGAGCAGCGAGTATACGGCTATTATGCCGCCGAGCGTCAGGCTGCCGGTGTCGCCCATGAACACTTGCGCCGGAAAGGCGTTGTACCAAAGAAATCCCACTAAAGCCCCGATGAATGCCGCTGCGTAGACAACGAGCTCGCCGCTTCCGGGTATGTACATGATGTTGAGGTAGGACGAGTAGATGATGTTGCCGCCCAAGTAGCACATGATGGCAAGAGCCACGCCTATTATTGCCGAAGAGCCGGTTGCAAGACCGTCAAGCCCGTCGGTGAGATTGGCTCCGTTGGAAACGGCAGCCACCACAAAAATGGTTATGAGAATGAACAGAATCCAACCGCCTGTTTCGGCATGTTCTCCCATCCATTTCGTGAACCATGTATAGTCCAAGTTGTTGCTCTTGACGAAAGGTATTGTTGTTATGGGGCGTTTTTCGTCGGTGGGTTTGTAGCTCACCTCTATTTCGTGGCTCGTGTTGTTTTGTATCTCGATGTTCTCCCTTACCACTATATCCGGACTCAGGTACATTGTCAGTCCCACAATCAGTCCCACTCCCACCTGGCCTATGATTTTGTATTTTCCCGACAACCCGTCTTTGTTGTGCTTTTTCAGCTTTTTGTAGTCGTCGAGAAATCCGAGCATACCGAAAAGCATGGTGGAGATTATCATCAAAATCATGTAGATGTTGGTAAGGTTGCCTATGAGCAGGCAGGGGATGATAATGGAGATTATGATTATCACGCCGCCCATTGTCGGAGTGCCTTTTTTGCTCATTTGTCCCTCCAGTCCGAGATTGCGCACTATCTCGCCCACTTGCATCATTTGCAGCCGGTCGATAATTCTTCGTCCTATCACAGTCGCTATGAAAAGTGATAAAATCAGCGCAATTCCCGATCGGAATGAAAGGTAGCTCATCAGTCGCGCTCCGGGTATGTTGAAATCTTCTAAATAATTGAACAGGTGGTATAACATGCGGATATGGTTTTATCGTTTTATTATGCGTCGCTCTTCTTTGAATATGTCTTGTACAACTTCTCTGTCGTCGAAATGATGTTTCACTCCGCATATTTCCTGATAATTCTCATGACCTTTTCCGGCTATCAGCACCACGTCGCCTTTTCCGGCAAATTGCGATGCTGTGCGTATGGCCTCGCGCCGGTCGGTTATGCGCAGCGTGTTGGCGCGTTGCATGGCATCCAATCCGTCAATCATGTCTTGCAATATTTCGTTGGGGTCCTCAAAGCGGGGGTTGTCGGATGTGAGAATCAGCTTGTCGCTCAGGCGGCATGCCTCCTGTGCCATGATAGGGCGTTTGCCGCGGTCGCGATTGCCTCCGGCTCCCACTACTGTTATTATTTTGCCGTTATTGCCGATGACCTCGCGGATGGAGTTCAGCACATTGACCAAAGCGTCGGGAGTGTGCGCATAGTCGACTACGGCTGTATAGCCTTTTGGCGAGTGGAACGTTTGGAATCGCCCGGCGACAGGAACCAGACGGCTCATGTCGATGAGGGTTTCCTCCTCGTCAAGTCCGAGCAATCGTGCGGCTCCATAGACGGCAAGCAGGTTGTAGGCATTGAATTTGCCTGTGAACATTGTTTCTACTTGATGTTTGTCGATTTCAAGAAGCGTGCCGTCCAATCGGCTTTCGATTATTTTGCACCGGAAATCGGCGTCTGTCCGCAGGGAGTATGTGTGTTTCGACGCGGCTGTGTTCTGCAACATTACCATTCCGGCTTTGTCGTCCGCATTGACCAACGCGAAAGCGTCGCCGGGCAATATGTCGAAAAATCTTTTTTTAGCTTTCAGATAGGCGTCGACTGTCTTGTGGTAGTCAAGATGGTCGCGCGTCAGGTTGGTGAAGATTGCTCCCGTGAAATGCAGTCCGTCTATGCGGTGCTGGTCGGCCGCATGTGAGCTTACTTCCATGAAAGCGTATTTGCATCCGTCGTCGACCATGTCGCGCATCAGCCGGTTTATGGTGATTTGGTCGGGTGTGGTCTGTGTGGTGGGGACTGGGACATTGTCAATGTAATTGCATACAGTGGAAATCAGTCCCGTTTTGTAGCCCATCATGCGTGTAAGCTCGTAGAGCAGGGTGGCTGTGGTGGTTTTTCCGTTTGTGCCTGTCACTCCGACCACTTTTAATTGCTGTGAAGGGTTGCCGTACCATTCAGACGCGAGAAAGCCCAATGCCGACGCGCTGCATTCCACCTGTATGTATGTTACGTTTTCCGACAGTGTTTCCGGTATGGTTTCGCACACTACTGCTGTTGCTCCGGCCGCTATTACTTCAGGAATGAATTTATGCCCGTCGGTGGTTGTGCCGGGCACTGCTATAAAAAGCGAGCCGGCTTTTATTTTTCGGGAATCGCTTTCCACTCCGGTTATGGTCTTTTCTGTGGAGCCTGCTATTTTTATGGGCTTTATGGCAGATAACAGTTGCGCAAGATTTTTTTCCATAATATTTTACGAGTCTTTTAGTTTCAAAGTTATTGTTGTTCCTTTTTTATAGTCTGTGCCGGGTGCTATGCTTTGCGAGTAGACGTATCCGTGTCCTTCAAAGCGGCTTACGTTGAGTCCGGCTTTTTCAAGTGTGGATACGGCCTCGCGCAGTCCCATGCCTATTACCGAAGGCACACCGTTTTTGGCTGTTTGCGGTGTGAATTTTCTGACTGATTGCAGTCCGAGCTCTTTTTTCAAGTCGTCGGAAGCTGATTTGTCGATGGCATAGAAAGTTGCAGCAGTGTTTTTGTTGTCGGCTTCTTTTCTGAAATCCGACACGTTTCCGAGCATACCGCGCGCATACATTTTCAAAGCGGTGTTCATAAGCACCATTCCGCTGGAATATGCGGCTCCTTTGTTGGCGTGCGACATTAGCACGATACATGAGTATTTGGGGACGTCGGAAGGGAAAAATCCGCAAAATGCAAGCCGTTTTTTGCGGTAATCGTATTTTCCGTTGACTATGTCGTAGGCTGTGCCTGTCTTTCCTGAAATTGGCACGAAATTGTTGCGCAGGGAGCGTGCGGTGCCGTGTTCTCCCCATACCACAGATTTGAGCATGTCGCGTATTTCGGCGGCTACCTCCGGGCTGCATATCCTTTCGCGGATATAGGTTACGGGAAAAACAGTGTCGCACAGCTCATTTTTCCAAAGCTCTTTAACAAGGCGCGGACGAACGAGTTTGCCGCCGTTGGCAAACGCGTTGTAGAACATTAGTGTGTAAATCGGCGGTATGCGGGTGGTATAGCCGTAAGACACGCGGGTGAGGTCTACGCGCGCTCCCCCGCTTATGTTTTTTAAATCAGGTATAAACGGCAGGCGTTCGCCATAAATTCCAAGTCCTATGGTGTCGAACATCCCAATGTCGGCGAGCCGTTCGCGGAATTTATGCGGTTCTTTCTCGAATCCCCGCAATGTGACTTTCGCCATTCCGATGTTGCTCGACACTTCCACTATTTCTTTGGGCGTGAGTGCGGAGTAGGCGTGTGCGTCGGAGATTGAGCGTCCTCCGTAGACAAAACTTTTTCCGGTGGGGATTTTTTCGTTTGATCCCACTACTTTGTCCTCAAGCGCGATCATCATGGATATGGGCTTGATTACCGAGCCGGGCTCGAAACCCATCAGGGCGTAGTTGAGCCCTTCGTGGTAGGTGCTGTCGGCTTTGTCGCGCCTCAGGTTGGATATTGCCTTGATTTCGCCTGTTTCCACATCCATCAGCACTGCGGTTCCCCATTCGGCTTTTGTTTCGGCGCATTTTTTGCGCAATTCGGTTTCGAGAATGTCCTGTATGCGTATGTCGATTGTTGTGACAATGTCGTATCCCCGTTGCGGCTCTATTTCTGCCCAAGTGCGGATGCCGTTGGTGAGCTGTATGCTTCCGCCAAGTCCGGGTGTGCCGAAAAGCAGTGAGTCGAGCGACCGCTCAAGTCCCGTCACTCCACGTGTGATTATAGTGCCGTTTGGCAATTCCTTTTCAGCTACAGCCCCGATGCTTTGCGAGGCCATTGTGCCGAACGGTTTCAGCCGCCGGGTCTTTCCGTCCCTGTCGAGAGTGCCTCGGCCGCCTTTTGTCCGGAAAAATTTGAAGGACAACAGCCGTTCCATGTCAATGGCCGGGCGTTTTGTCAGCAACGTGGCTTTTCTTTGGCGGTTCATGTCGCGCAAAAGCTCTGATATTATTTTGTTGGGTTTTTCCTCTTTTTTTGCGCGGGTGTAGCGGTCTTTTGCGGTATTGTATTTCTCAAGCTGGTCGAGAATGTTGTCTTTTAATGTTTCAGGGTCTATATTGTTGTCAATCACACTGTGTATGCTGTCGCATAGCGGGTCGATATATTTTTTCAGGGTGTCCTCGTCGAAAGTGCTTGCGCCGAAATCCAAGCGCAGGTTGTAGATTACGACGTTGGCGGCGAGCAATGAGCCGTCGGCGGCGAGTATGTTGCCGCGTTGCGGATAAATCACGACAGAGTCTTTCAGTGATATTTCCGCGCGCCTGTTCCATTCGTCGGCGTCTATTACCGTTGTTTTGAACAGCTTTCCGGCAATGGCAACCGCAAATAAAAAAATCAGGAGCAGAATCGCCTTATATCTGTTTATTATGTTTTTTTTACTTCCTGTCATTTCAGTTACCCTTTGTCTTGTCCAAATCGTATGGCGGTTGCTCCGACACGTTGAGATTCAGGTTCATTGTGTCGGCCAATTGAATCATTTGTATTTCGCGCGTGCGGCTGTTGTATTCCGACGACACGTTTATCATATTCGCCCGTGCGTTGGTCAGCTCTTTGCGCAATTCTATGATTTCGCGCAATTTCATCTGCACATTGAATTTGAAAGTGATGTAAATCATTATTAGCGTCACGATGACCAGCACTTCCGTGATATGGTTTTTATACGTGGACAATGTGAACCATTCGCCGCGGAAAAAACCTTTAAATATGTTTCTTTTTTTTTGTGTCATCGGTCAGTTGTTTTTTCGGCTATTCTTAGTTTTGCGCTTCTTGAGCGCGGATTGCGCCCAATCTCGTCTTCGCCCGGCACGATTATCTTGTTGCTGAGCGGTTTTAGAGGGGAGTGCTGTTTCCCGAAAAAGTCTGTTTCAATTTTCCCCTCGATGTTTCCGCTGCGCATGAAGTTTTTAACCATGCGGTCCTCTATGCTGTGGTAGGTTATGACGGCAAGCCGTCCGCCGGGCTTTAGCACTTGCGTTGTTTGGGCGAGAAATTCGGCCAAAGCGTCAACCTCGTTGTTGACCTCCATTCGCAATGCCTGAAATATTTGTGCGAGCTCCTTCTTTTCCTGCTTCGGGTTGACAAGAGGCTTTACCGCCGAAAGGAGGTCGCCTGTTGTGGAAATCTCTTTTTTGCGGCGGCTTGCCGATATTGCATCGGCTATTCTTTTCGCGTTTTTTAAATCTCCGTAGAGTTTGAAAATGCGTGTGAGGTCTTCTGGGCTGTAGGTGTTTATCACTTTTCTCGCGTCGGTGGTGTTGCTCCTGTTCATGCGCATGTCGAGCGTCTCGTTGTCAAACCGGAACGAAAAGCCGCGACTGCTGTCGTCGAAATGATGAAAAGAAACGCCGAGGTCGGCTAATATGCCGTCGACTTCCGCTACTCCGTAATAGCGCAGAAAATTTTTCAGAAAGCGGAAATTTCCGTGTACGAAAGTAAAACGCCGGTCGTCTATCCTGTTGGCGTATGCGTCCATGTCCTGGTCGAATCCGAACAGTTTTCCTTCTTCTCCGAGCCTGCGGATTATTTCTCTTGAATGCCCGCCTCCCCCGAAAGTCGCGTCCACATATATTCCGTCCGGTTTTATGGCAAGGCCATCAATCGACTCTTTGAGCAGTGCCGGTATGTGATATGTGGTTTTTTCTGCCATAAAACGCGACTTAAAATATTATGAACAAGTGCTGTTAAATAAAACGATGTAAAGGTAGGTATTTTTTCGCATAATTCTCATAGCTGAATTGGCATATTTCATAAAAAGTTATCAACATGTGGCTTTTGTATTGTGTTACAGCGGATTGTCAATTTGGATGGATAGCGTTGCGGAGCATTTTTGCAGTTTGCATTTGCAAACAGAAACTGCTTTGGGATGTCCCAAAAAGAATTTGAGAAAAGAAAAATATAATATATATGCAATATGATAAATTTTTGTTATTTTTGATACCCCCTTTTTTGCTAACTTTGCAACAAAATTAAAAACTTACGAATATGAAACGTATCCTATCATTGACATTGGTTGCCGTTCTGATTGTGCCGATGCTTTTTGCGCAAGGAAAACGCTATCAGGTTTTCGGTGTCGCGTTCTACAATCTTGAGAATTTGTTTGACACGATTAACAACAACGGCAGCTATGACCTTGAGTTCTCACCACAAGGCTCACGGAATTGGACAGGCAAGAAATATTGGGATAAAATCCATAATATGGCTTATGCCATAAGCAACCTTAAGACCGACATCACGCCCAACGGCCCGGCGATTATAGGCATTTCGGAGGTGGAGAACAGGTCGGTTGTCGAGGATTTGGTTAATGATGAGCAGATACGTTCGAAATTTTATCGCATAATACACCATGACTCGCCCGACAGACGCGGAATAGACGTGGCGTTGCTCTACAATCCGCGAATGTTCAGTGTGCTGAATGTCACGCACCATGTGCTTAGTATCCCCGACAATCCGGATTTCAGGACCCGCGACCAGACCTGTGTCACGGGATTGCTCGCCGGGGAGAAGTTGAGTGTCATTATCGGCCACTGGCCGTCGCGCACGGGGGGAGAGGCGGCCTCGCGCTATCTTCGTGTGGCTGCGGCGAAACTTGCCAAACATATAGCCGACTCTTTGTTGCGTGTCGATCCGAATCAGAATGTGATAATAATGGGCGACCTTAACGATGATCCTTTCAATGAGAGTTGCGCGGAGGTTATAGGCGCGGTGAAGGAGCAGAAGGATGTTAAACCGGGAGGGTGGTTCAATCCTTGGTGGAGCGTGCTCGACAAGGGTATAGGCTCGCTTGCTTATCGAGGGCAGTGGAATCTTTTTGACCAGATTCTTGTGAACTCGAACCTTGTGGGAAAAGATCGTGCGACGTTGAAGTATTTGAAATGCAAAGTTCATAACGACATACCGGGTATGAGGACGGAATCAGGCGACAGACAGGGATACCCGCTGCGCACGTTCTCGTCGGGTGTGTATCTCAACGGGTACAGCGACCATTTCCCGACACAGATATTCCTTGTGCGGGAAGCGAAAATGCCCAAGAAATAAAGATAAACACAAATTTATTAATTAACTGTTAGTTTTTATGAGATTAAAACTGTTTTTACTGCTGCTCGTCCTTGCGGTTGTTCCGGTTGCTGCACAGCACACCGGAGTGCAGGGAGTTGTAGTGGATGCCGGCACCGGACAACCTGTTGGTGGCGCGACAATCTACCTTGTCAAGCAAGGGAAAGCCGTGTCTACCGGTCCTAACGGCGACTTCCTGATTTCCGATGCGACACCGGGAACCGACAATCTCTCAGTCATGGCATACGGCTATGAGGATTTTGTCATGGAAGTGAATGTTTTTGAAAATGTGGTAGACGACCTTGGCGAGATTCAGATTCAATCTGAGGAGATGTCGTTTGCGGCGAGTGATGATTTCTTGCTTCTTGATGAAAGCCAAATTGAGGATGAGGAGGGCAACGACCAGTCAATCGGTATGTTGTCGGGGGCAAGCGACAATGTATTCTATTCGGCAGCCAATTATGATTTCAGCACGATGCGTTTCCGTCTGCGCGGATACGAGCAGGAGTATTCGCAAATGTATATCAACGGAGTGCATTTTACCGATGCTGTGCGCGGGCGTTTCAACTACTCTACGCTCGGCGGCATGAATCAGGCTTTTAAGAGCCGTACTGTAGGACTTGGACTGAATGCGACGGGGTTCTCTTTGGGAGAGATTGGCGGCGCAAGCAATATCAACACAATGGCCAAGGACTATGCGCCGGGTTTTCGCGGCACATTATCGTATACCAACGGCGCTTATACCACACGCGGAATGATTACTTATTCCACCGGTCTGCGCGATAACGGATGGGCATTTACGCTGTCGGCTATCGGACGTTACAGTAAAGAGGGAATAACAGAGGGTACGTTTTATCATTCCGCCGGATTGTTTCTTTCGCTTGAGAAGGTGTTTAATGACAATCACAGCTTGGGTATAACCCTTTATGGCGCGCCTACCCAACGGGCAACGTCCTCAGCTACCTATGAGGAGGTTTACGAGCTTGCCGACTCTTACATGTATAATCCCAACTGGGGTTGGCAGGATGGAAAGAAACGCGCGGCACGCATAGTGGAATCTTTCGACCCTACGGCGATTGTCAACTGGATATGGAAGCCTAAGACAGGCACTTCGCTTAACACGGGTGCCGCGATACGCTATTCGATGTACTCGTCGTCGGCTCTGAACTGGTACAACGCGGCCGACCCGCGTCCCGATTACTACCGTTATCTGCCTTCATACTATAAAGACAATCAGGAAATGTTTGATCTTTATACAGATCTCTGGAAGAACGACGAAAGCCAGCGGCAAATAGATTGGAACAACCTTTACCGCACAAATCATTTGACGAAACTTTATTGCGAGCAAAACGGGCAGGATTATCGCGGCTCCACTTATATACTTGAGAACCGCCACAGTAATCAGAAAAACCTGTTTTTCAACTCCACTCTCAATCACCGTATAAATGATTATATGACATTGCAGGCAGGTGTGGGTTTGAACTTCACGCAGGCCACATACTACAAGACTATACGCGACTTGCTCGGCGGTGACTATTGGACGGATACTGACCAATTTGCCGAGCGCGATTTTCCGGATCGTCCGGATATGTTGCAAAACGACCTTAACAATCCGAACAGAAAGGTCGGGGTAGGCGACAAATTCGGTTATGATTACGATATCAACTCCATTATAGCCAATGCTTGGATACAGAACATGATAAATCTCGACCATTGGGATATAAACTATGGATTGAAGGTGTCGTACACGCAGTTCCAGCGCGACGGCAAGATGCGCAACGGGCGTTCTCCTCTCAACTCGTATGGCAAAGGCGTGATGCACCGTTTTGACAACGGAATGCTGAAAGCCGGCGCAACTTACAAACTCGACGGACGCAATTTCTTTATAGCCAATGTGTCGTATGGCACACGCGCACCGCTTGCCGACAATGTCTATATCGCTCCGCGTATCAAGGATGATGTGGCCGCAGAGCTCAACAGCGAGCGCATTGTGTCGGCCGATCTCAGCTATTCGTTCAATTACAATCGCGTGCGCGGTATGATTACCGGTTTTTGGACAAACATTTACGACGCGACAGAGCGGTCGTCGTTCTATGATGATAACTTCTCCACCTACACCAACTATGTGCTTTCCGGAGTGAATAAGACATACAAAGGAGTGGAAGCGGGCATAGCGGTGAAAGTTTTGCCGGATTTGACGGTGTCGTTTGCCGGGACATTCTCGCGCTATCAGTATAAGAACCGTCCGAAAGGCACGCGCAGCTTTGAGAACGGAGTGTTGCCCGATACGACACAAACAGTCTATTTGAAAAATTTCTATGTGTCGGGAACACCGCAAACAGCTCTTAATCTCGCGATTAATTACAACGCTCCCAAGATGTGGTTCTTTGAGGTCAACGCTACTTGGATGGATGATTCCTATATCGATTTGTCGCCTATCCGCCACGAGTATATGCCGGGACTTATCGGCTTTACGGGTGATGCCGCCACTTATGAGGCGAAAGTGAGAGAAATCACAAATCAGGAGAAATTGCGCGATGTGTTTTTGCTTAACGCGAGCATAGGAAAGGTGTGGTATGTAAACCGCAAACTTTCTCTCAATTTCAATTTGAGCGTAAACAATATTCTCAACAAGAAAAATATCCAGACGGGCGGTTACCAACAGAGCCGTTTTGACTACAACAACTATGACGTGAATAAATATCCGAGCCGTTTCTATTATACGCAAGGAATCAGGATATTTGCCAACATAGGAGTGAGATTTTAAAAAGAATAAAATTAAACAGACAATAAAATCAATAATGATATGAAACACATTAAGTTATATCTTACAGCGTTGCTTTTCGCCGCTCTTGGCATTACGGGTTGCGACGATAACTGGGACACTCCTCCGCTTGACGGTCCTGTAGCGACGATTGAGGCAAACACATCCATCCTTGAGCTGAAACAAATGTATTGGATAGACGCCAATAACGGATGCGACACTATCGAAACCAAAGAAACAGGCGAGCATATAATAATCAAAGGCCGTGTGGTCAGTTCCGACGAGTCGGGCAACATCTACAAGAATATGGTAATCGATGACGGTACTGCGGCTATTACGGTGTCGATAGACGCCAACAGTCTGTACAATTCTTATCGTTACGGGCAGGAAATCGTAATCGACGCCACCGACATGTATATCGGCAATTATGCCGGTTTGCAGCAGTTGGGTTCTCCCGATTATGATGATTATTACGGTTGGCAGATGGGGCGTATGCCGCTTGAGTTTTTCCAACAGCATGCGCAGCTCAACGGGCTTCCCGACCCTGCGGCTGTCGACACTCTCGTTGTTGGCTCAATAAGCTCTCTTCCGACTACAAAAGAGGGCATTATCGAGTATCAAAGCAAATTGGTTCGTTTCGACAATGTTGAGTTTGTTGATGGCGGGAAAGAGCCTTTTGCCATTGAGCAAGAAACAGTGGCCCGCAACATTACCGATGGTACGGCCACTTTGGAGGTAAGCAACAGCGGTTACTCTGATTTTTATAACAAAATGTTGCCGGAAGGCACCGGTTCAGTCGTAGGTATATTGAGCTATTTTAATAACAAATGGCGGCTTTTGTTGCGCTCATACGAGGATTGTATTTTCAACGGCGAGGTATTGCCCGGCACTCAGAACAATCCTTATACGGTGGCTCAGGCTATCGAGGGACAAGGCAATAGCAGCGGTTGGGTGAAAGGCTATATTGTCGGCGCTGTCGCTCCGGGAGTGTCGGCCGTAAGCGGCAACAGTGACATCGAATGGACTGCTCCGTTCTCTTTGCCCAACACTCTTGTGATAGCCGAGTCGGCTGATGTGAGGGATTATACGAAATGTCTTGTTATCGACCTTCCTCAAAATTCCGAATTGCGCCGATTGGCAAACCTTGCCGACAACGCCAACAATATTGGCGCGGAGATATTGCTGAAAGGCACATTCGCAAGTTTGTACGGAATGGCCGGCATCACTGAAAATGCGGGCACATCAAGTGAGTTTGTGTTTACTCCGATTGTGGTGGTTGAAAATGTCGATGAGGATTTCGACAGCTATTCGATAGCAGAGAGCGGCGGTTATTTGGATCTTGCCACTGACAACCTTTTGGGTAAAGGCTGGTCGCTTGTTACGGTTTCCGGAACGAAAGATTGGTCTATACGCCGGTTTGACGAGGGAGGCGGCGAGAATAATTACATAACATGTTCAGGCTATAACGGCACGCCTGATTTCGACTCTTGGCTGATTACTCCGGCTGTGAATGTTGATAATTTGGCTGAGAAGGTTCTCAGTTTCCGTTCGGAAGTCAATGGCTATGGCAGCACCACTACTGTGGTTGAGGTATATGCGATGACTACAAACAATCCGGAAACGGCGACAATGACGAAATTGAATCCTGTATTGCCGGAGGCTCCGTCAAACGGATACAGCGCATGGACGGAATCGGGCAATGTGGATCTCAGCGGATTTTCAGGCAGAATTTATATAGGCTTCCGCTATTATGCCACTTCGGACGCCAATTATGCGACATGGTGCGTGGACGACATAAAAGTTGGCGTGCGTGGCGAGGATGTTGTCGAAACGGAAGGCAACGGGTCGGAATCGTCGCCATTTACGGTGGCTGATGTGATTGCCGGCGCAGCTGGCGACGACATGTGGGTTAGCGGATATATCGTGGGATTCTCCAATGGAGCTGATGCTGTGGAAGACGCTGTATTTTCTGCCGAAGGAGCTAAAAACTACAATGTGCTTATCGCGGACGGCGCAAATGAGAAAGACATTGCGAAATGCGTTTGTGTGGCACTTCCCACCGGAACTGTCCGCAATGCGGTAAATTTGGCTGACAACGCCGCAAATCTCGGCAAGAAAGTGTCGGTACAGGGCGATTTGGAGCCGCTTTACGGAATACCCGGAGTAAAAAACACATCTGCATATAAGTTTTAAAAAATAATTGATAGCGGTTAAAAAATGGCTGCCTTTGTGGCGGCCATTTTTGTTTTTGTGTCAATTGCATTATCTTTGTGAAAGGAGTAAAACGTTGCAAGTATGAGAAAGTATCTTAATCCAAAAGCAGATCTTACGTTCAAAAAGGTGTTTGGCGAGCACCCCGATTTGGTGATAAGTTTTTTGAACGCGATGCTTCCTTTTGACAGTCCGGAAGAAAATATAACGGAAGTGAAGTACTTGAACCCCAAACTTGTGCCTCAAAATCCATTGAGAAAGGACAGCATAGTCGATGTCCGTTGTACGGATCACCGTGGGCGGCAATTTATAGTGGAGATGCAAATGATGTGGACTTCCGCATACAAGCAACGCGTCTTGTTTAATGCCTCGAAAGCGTATGTACGTCAGTTGGAAACAGGGCAGAGTTACGAGCTTCTGCAACCTGTTTATTCGTTGAATTTGGTGAACGACACTTATTCTGACAGCGACCGTTATTATCATGATTACCGTATAGTGGAGGTAGAGGAAACCAAAGAGGTGATTGAAGGTTTACGTTTTATATTCGTGGAACTTCCTAAATTCACGCCTAAAAATTATGGTGACAAGAAGATGCAGGTGCTTTGGTTGCGCTATCTGACAGAAATTAACGATGATACGGAAGAGGTGGCAGAAGATCTTTTGGAGAATCCTGAGATTAACAAGGCTGTGACACAGTTGCGTGAGTCTGCGTTTACTCCTGAGCAGTTATTGGGATACGATAAGTTTTGGGATATTGTTAGTACTGCAAAAACAACAATAAACAGTGCGTTGAACGACGGTAAGCGATTGGGCTTTGCGCAAGGGCATGCGGCAGGTTTGGCTGCCGGGATTGCCGAGGGTCGCGCTGAGGGTCGTGTTGAGGGTCGCGCTGAAGGACAGGAAGAAGGGCGGAAAGAAGAAAGGTTGAAAATCGCAAAAAAGTCTAAGGATCTTGGTGTTCCGGTGAATGTAATAATTGAAGTCACAGGACTTACTATAGAGGAGATAGACGCTTTGTAATCTTATTTGCCCATGTATTTTTTACGCAGATTTTGGGGTAGACGCTCGATTGCGTAGCGTAGGGTTGTGCGTGGCATATCGCGGTTGTGTCTGTCAAGAAAGTCGAGCAGGGCAGGGCTGTCTTTTTTGCCGGTTTCCCGTAAAATCCAACCGTTTGCTTTTTGTATTAGTTCATGGGGATGATGGAGGAGCTGCTCAACGAGTTTAATGGCCTGGCCGTATTGCCCGGCACGTATAGGGATAAGATTTGCCACTATCGATATTCTCTGCTCCCATATATTCTCGCTTTTTGAGAGGCTAAACAAGATTGAATAGTCGCCCGATCGCAGGCAATTCTCTCCGATGATGTATTCTGCGCTCAAATCAACCAAATCCCAATTATTGATAAATCGAGTGTGCGCCAAGTAGAAATCGCAAATTTGCCGCCTTTCTGTGTCTGTACGGGCCTTTTTATATCGCAGCACGAGTGACAATAGGGCAGAAAGCCGGTGCTCGTGAATATTGCTGCAAAGCATTTCTTCAATGATGCGGAAATCGCTGTCGATGAATTTGCGTGCTATTTTCCGGTTTTCCGGAACAGTCACGCCTATGAAAATATCGCCTTCTCCATACTCGCCTTTTCCTGTTTTAAAGAAACTTGACAGTATGGCGATTTTCTCGGGATTTGCCACATTTTGCAGTGCCGCTTTCCAATCTTCAGTAGCCATGAATTGTTTTTTTGCGGCAAATTTAGCTAATTCGTTTTGAATCTGTTTGAAAAAGAAAAGCGGAACGCCAAAAAGACATTCCGCTTTCTGTATTTGCATTCAGACGGCTGATTAACCGTTAACTTTTGCCATGTGTGCGATAAGATCGAGAACTTTGTTGGAGTAACCGATTTCGTTATCGTACCAAGAAACAACTTTAACGAAAGTGTCAGTCAAGTATACACCTGCGTTTGCGTCGAAGATTGAAGTGTGAGTGTTGCCTAAGAAATCAGAAGAAACAACAGCGTCTTCAGTATAGTCGAGCACACCTTTCAATTCGCCATTGGCAGCTTCTTTCATAGCGGCGCAGATAGCTTCTTTTGTAGCCGGTTTTGCCAAGTTTACGGTCAAGTCAACAACAGAAACGTCCAAAGTCGGGACACGCATTGAGATACCTGTCAATTTGCCGTTCAATTCAGGAATAACTTTACCTACGGCTTTGGCAGCGCCTGTAGACGACGGGATGATGTTGCCGGAAGCAGCACGTCCGCCGCGCCAGTCTTTCATAGACGGGCCGTCAACAGTCTTCTGAGTAGCTGTTGTTGAGTGAACAGTTGTCATCAAACCGTTTACGATACCGAATTTGTCGTTCAAAACCTTAGCTATAGGAGCCAAGCAGTTTGTTGTACAAGAAGCGTTGGAAACGAATTGAGTACCTTTCACATAAGTGTTTTCGTTTACACCGCAAACAAACATAGGAGTGTCGTCCTTAGAAGGAGCCGACATTACAACATATTTTGCGCCTGCCTCGATGTGTGCCTGAGCTTTTTCTTTTGTAAGGAACAAACCGGTTGATTCAACTACATATTCAGCTCCAACCTCGTTCCACTTCAAGTCAGCCGGGTTGCGTTCTGCGGTAACGCGGATTTCTTTGCCGTTAACGATAAGTTTGCTGTTTTCAACATCGGCTTCGATTGTGCCGTTGAATTGTCCGTGCATTGTGTCGTATTTGAGCATGTATGCCAAATAGTCAACCGGGCAAAGGTCATTGATACCTACGATTTGAATGTCGTTTCTGTTTTGAGCAGCGCGGAAAACGAAACGTCCGATACGGCCGAAACCGTTAATACCTACTTTAATCATT
>CALUMI010000018.1 GCA_944321725.1 uncultured Muribaculaceae bacterium | reverse complement strand
GACGGAGTTCTACCGCAACCTGCTCGCCGGCAAGTCGAAGACAGCGTCGCTGAAAGCCGCGCAGCAATATCTGCGCAACTACGAGGAACCCGCCACAGAGGATGCCGCACAAGCACAGGGCGGAGCCGGACGCGCCGGCAAGTTCGCCAAAGCCCGCCAACATTCGGCAGCCGCCACAAATGCCCCAACAGCAACCGTAAAGCCATACGCCGACCCCGTCTATTGGGCATACTTCATTCTCGTCGACGCCCTATAAACAGGCCTACATTTGTTAAACTTTGTTATACACAACACTTTTTCTTGCGATTTTCATGTTATAAAACATATTTTCCCTATCTTTGTGACAAGTTTTTTCATGGTATTAGATTTTAAGGTAGAAAGGTTATTTGTCGGGAGATAAGTAATCTTTTTATTTTATACCAATCCCAAATTTTTTGCAAAACATCGGCCTCATAGAGGTCGCACTCGTGGCTTAATTGGCTCAAGTGCGACCTCTATGAGGCCGACAGGCTTCTGTTTTCAATACCCCAAGCTGCGCTTGCATTGGGTTATAGGTCCCGGAGCCTCCATGAGGCTCAAGTTTCGCCCGGCGCATAATGCGTTTTTACCGGGGCCAGCAATTATTTTCGGCGGCGAACCGAACGCACGGCATTATTAGAAGATTTCTTGCCGACACTGCTGTTCTTGACTTTTGTCTTTTTCTTCTTGGTTGTCTTTTCTTTTTCTTTCTTGGAATCCGAGTTACGCACCGAGCGTTTGTTCTTAGGCTCCTTGCCGGAATCATCCTCCGCCACTTCCTCCTCGTCATCGCCACGCTCTTTTACCACAATGTCGTCCGATTTGCCTTCTGCCCTCAAACGCGCCTCCTCTTCGGCTGCGGCTCTCTCCTCAAGCTCCTCTCTCGTAGGTACCCAAAGATTTTTGTCGAAAGAGGCAAGACGGTTTTCGATGCTGTCCTGAGCATGTTTCAAGTCGTCAGGGTCGGGAAACATCTGCATAAGCGACAAATTGCGCAAATTTCTTGTCTTATAAATCTCGCCATCGTACATCCCCATTTGGAAGAAATCGTCATAGTTATATTTGGCAAGATTATTATCGTCGTCGATAAAAATGTTTTGCTGGGTCAGATACGGACGCAAATCGCTCATTTTCACCCAAAACATAGGATACCTGACAGGCTCTCCGCCAAAATCGTCCGAGCGGTGAAGCACCGGGCAAATAGCCACAATATTGTTTTTCAGGCGGTTCTCGTTGCTGTTGAACTCCCAATTTTCTATAGCGTAATAAGTCAGCACCTCATTAGAAGGCACATCGCTCTCTTCGATGACGAATTTCGGATTTTTCTCCGTACTGTCTTTTCCCTCCGTGTAAAGAATATGGAAACGGTCGAGCATTTCCTTAACGTTTACTTTGTATTGCTCCGTAAACAGCTCCCGCCCGTCCAAATACTCATATACCGGAATTTGGCCGTCAGTCACAAGTTTCATTATCAGCCTGAACAGGCTTACCTGATTTTCCGTAGGCTCTTCCGGATAATACAGAGGCATATTCTGGTCTTTCGTCAAATCAATCTGGCGATACACAACCTTTTCCCACATCTTGTTGGCATCCGACTCCGGCTCCACGTCGTAGAACTCCTTCATCCGGAAAGTGACACCCGGAGTGGCAGAGTCGTCCTTGTCTTTTCTATCCCTCTTGCGCACAACCTGCGAATAAGAAGGAACAGCCATTCCAATCAGCAGGCAAACCGCAAGAATATTTCTAAAACTTCTCATATATTGTGGCATAAATTCTTTGTAACACATATTAATTCACTATCACTTCCATAGGCGCAATATCGCGGGTTATGCCGTCTGGGCCTATAGCCTTCACACGCGAAATATAGAAACGCTTTCCGCGCGACAACCGGCGGAAACTGTTTTTCTGCCGTTCGGAGAACTTCGAGCCGTCGGATGTTTCGGGGATGGCATTTCCCATAGAGTCGAACACCACCGTCTCAAACGAAACAACCCTGTACTGCACATTCAACAAATCGTCGTCAATAGCGGCCTCTATACCCGGCACGCTGAGAAGCAACGATTTCGCAAACGGACGTGAACCCTTATAGCGCATCTCGTTTCCTTTGCTGTCCTTATAAGCGATATAAGGTGTAGGGTCAGGCAACTTGCGCACGCGGAACGACGTGGCCGAAACCGTCTGCGGACGCCCGTCGATGGTGGCATTGACCGTTATCACACATTCCGCGCCAACCTGTGTGGGATGCGCATTCCAAATATCGCCGCTGCGCGTCAGAGAGCCGTTGGTCATTGTGGCGCTTATCGCGTTTTGCGCCACACCCGGCACTGAGATGCTTATTGGATTGTCTATTCCGGCATAAAGCACATTCATCATGGTCGCGGAAACAGTGGCCATAGGCTCCATTACCGTATAGTCCGACTTGAATTCATGCCGCGAGGTTGTGCCGTCGCCGTGAGTAACCTCAAGATAACCGGTATAGTCAAACGTGCCCGTACTGCCCGTCGTGACTTCATACACACGGGAATTTTCGGGCAATTTTCTGCCGTTGATATAGATTGCCGGACGCTGTGTGGTGTCGACAGCTGCAAGCACTATATTCGCCGTATATTTTCCGCCGCGCATCACCAACCGGGAATTAGGGATGACAAACGCGTCGAGCTGATTGACACGCACATCGCCGGCATCCACGTTGTTGAGCAACGTCGACAAAGCCTCACCTTCGGCAAAAAGCACATCGTTCTGGATTTTGGTGAGCAATGTCACAGCCGCCACTACAGGCATATTCTCAAACATACCTATCTCCCACGGCGTTTTCACCAAAGTGCCTTTCTCCACAATCGGGTCTGTAGAAAGAGCCTTATATATGGAACTTCTTTTAGTGGTGTCATTCACCAAGCCGCATATATAATTTTTATAACCGGCCATTTCCGTCTGAAGTTTCTTGCCGTTGCCGTATGTAAGCATTATCTTGGCCGCCGATTCAAGATTGTCCTGACTTTGGATATTCTCAATATCCGCGTCATCGCCGTCGGCGTCCTTGACTATCGACAGTTTCAAAGAGTCGATATAAGCATACAGCTTCAACGTGCGCACACGCACATCTGTAGCCCTGTCGTACCACACCTTGCCTTTCTGCGGATTTTGCTTTGCAAATTCCTCCAACTGCTGATAAAGCGCGGTGTTACGGTCGCTTACAGTCATGTTCGTGCGAACAAGGCCGTCCTCAACAAGATTAAACCCGTTGAGCACGTCGCTCGACACGTTGAGCGCAAGCATCGCCGTCAAGACGATATACATAAGGTTTATCATCTTTTGACGTGGCGACATTCGACCTATATTGTTGTTAGCTGCCATTCTAACCTAATTACTCCTTATAATTTTAATTCTTTTCCTTAACTGCTATGCCTTTTCTTCTTCACTTCCGGCCTCGTCGCCCGACGATTCGCGTTTGTCGGCAACCGGCTGTTGCGCCGTCTGCGAAGGAGCGGCCACAACATTGCCGCCCATCGCGGGGTGATGCATATTTATGGTCATAGCCGTTATCATTTTCTCATAAACGGAATTGAGCTGCTGCATATACTGCGCCATCTTCTGCGTTTCCTCGCAATAGCGATTGCTCTCCTCAGCCGAACGCTCGTACATTCCGCTTATATTTTTCAGCCCCTTGTTTACCTTATCGATATTGTCGAGCTGCGAAGAGATGCTCTTCAACTGAATTTCGTAGATAGTATTCAGCCCGGCGATATTTCTGTTAAGGCTTGTCATCTGTTCCACATAGCCTGTGGAACTTTCTGTTATGTTATCAGAATTATCGGTAATTGCGCGATAGCTTTCCAACAGCACATTCGAAACTTTGTTCAACGCCTCAGTAGTTTCCTTCAATTTCTCCATCTGTTCGGAAATAGCAGCCACCTGCTCCATATACTTTTCGGTGACGGTGGTCATTCCATCCACATCCGGAGCCTCGCCGCCGGCATATACTACACCGCCGACCACTCCGCCTCCGGCAATCTCTCCACCAGCAGAAGCGCCTTCGGCTCCGCCAACAGCTCCGACTCCGGCAACACCGCCGCCAACAACGACCGAGCCACCTACGCCACCGCCTTTAAATTCCGGACGGTCATCCGGATTTTTCGACGCAAGCACCGGAAAAACCTCTTCCCAATGATATTCTTTTGGCGGACGGTCGAATGCCGTAAGTATAAACATCAGCACCTCCGTGCCCATACCTATCGACAACAGCGCATTACCGCCCGGCAAGTGCAGAATTTTAAACAACGCGCCCCAAATCACGACCGCGGCGCCTATACTATACGCAAAGTTGAAAAACCGCTGGCCTTTCTCACCGGAAAGAAAAGCCTCGACACTGTTTTTATATTTTTTATATTTGCCCATGATGCAGCAATTTTATTATTGTTCTTTACCTATTCCTTACTTCTTTCCTTTGGCAAATCCCACTTGGGTACGCACGCAACGAAATCCGATATACGAGCGTTGCTCGTTCTGATATTCCCACTGCCGCAAATCCGCGCGCACGTTATGGGCGATATCCTTCCACGAGCCGCCGCGCACAATTTTACGCTTCATGCGGTAAGGGTCTTCTTTGGCGGCGTTGTAGCGATATTCCGGATTTATGTCGCTTGTCAGGCGATCGATGCTTTCCGTATAAGCCGTCGAGGTCCACTCGCTCACATTGCCGGCCATATCATAAAGCCCCAAGTCATTCGGGTCATAAGTCCCTACCCTCGAAGTGATAAGATTTCCGTCCTTTATATAATTACCGTCGCCCGGCTTCAGATTGGCATAAAAACAGCCGTCGTCGGAAATCGGAAAATCGCCTGTCCACGGATACTTGTTAGCGTCATTACCCGCGCGTGCGGCAAATTCCCACTCGGCCTCAGTAGGCAAGCGGTAAGGCTCGATATACACACCCTGCCGTCCAAGCGAGCGGCGAAGATAGTCAGTGCGCCATTTGGCAAATGCCGTAGCCTGTTCCCAACTTACTCCAACTACAGGATAGTCGCTATAGCCGGGATGAGAGAAATACATTCTCGTGTAAGGCTCATTGTAGGCGTTCTCAAAATCGTTTATCCACGCTGTGGTGTCGGGATACACATTGACTATATACGTATTCAAGAAATCATAATCGCTCGACAGTTGGCGGGTTATCGTCTCGCGGATTATCTCGCCGTTGTCGTTATAATAGGCCGTGTCTTTCGAAATCATCGGCAACTCCTCCGAAACAGGCACATCGGTATTGTAATTGCGGCGCGAAGGGTCGAGCCGGTTTTTACGCTTTGCCGCCTCCGTCAGGTTGAACACCTCATAACGGTAGTTCATCTGCGTCGGGTCAAGCTCCATGACACCCGTTATCGGATTTCTGCGATACACACTCGCTATCGCCCGCTGCTCATCCTCTGTCGGGTTGCGCCACGGTATCGGCTTGCGCCAATTCAGATACGGCGTGATCGGGTTTCCCTCCTCGTCCTCCTCTATCTTGAATTCCTCGTCACCGCCATAAGCCGGGTCGGCAAGACGCTCTCTGATAATGGAATCGCGCACCCAAAACACAAATTGCTTGTATTTGGCGTTTGTTATCTCCGTTTCATCCATCCAAAACGACTCCACCGACATCCCGTTAGGATTTGCCTTTATACCCCATACGCTGTCGTTCTCTGCCGGGCCGGTTTTCATCGAGCCTCTGTCGACCAAAACCATCCCGTAAGGGGTAGGCTCTCCCATCGCGGTGCCATAGATACCGGTCACCTCGCCCCCGTCACTTCCTATCGACGACTTCGACGAAAAGGCGCAAGAGGTGGCGAGAATGCCTAAAGCGATATAAATTGCTATTCTTTTCATATCTTACATTATACGAATACTCTTATGTTTGTTCTTGTTCTTTCCTGACATGTTCAGTTTCACATTGTAGCCCACAAGCACCTCGTGGCTGCCGCTGCTCGCCTTGTTGATTGCCGACAACGGATAATCATAACAATAGCCCACGAAAAAATTCTTATATTCGGCTCCAACCTGTATGGAAACGGCATCGTTGTAGCGGTATGCCACGCCTCCGGACAGGAACTTGTTATAACGAACCCGTGCTGTCAGTTCCGGCTGCACCATATTAAAATCCGTGCGCAGCATGAACGACGGCTGTATTTCAAATAACGTGTTTTTTATCGGAATATTGCTGCCACCCATAAAATAAAACATTCTGCCGGCCTGCGACTCATACAATGTTTCCGATGTCCCCTCCTCTGTGTTAAGCGAAACAGTTGGCTCCATGACATGGGTAGCCGATATTCCAGCCCAAAACCATTTATGGGTATAATGTATTCCAAAATTCATGTCGAAAGCCGTGCCGTGGAGGTCTTCCATCGGTATGGCGTCATCGTTTTCCTCATGATAATCGTCGTCGGTCGGGATATACACCTCCGTACCTTTAAACTGTTGGTCGAACATTCCGAATTGTGCGCCTATGCTCAGCACACCTTTGAACAAATTTATCTTATACGACAGTTGCGCTCCTATATTAAGATTGGAAAACAGGCCAAGACTTTCCTGTTGGAAAACCAACCCGACGCCTATACGCTTCTTCAATATTTTAACGGGCATGTCAGCAGCCGCAAGAAACGACACCGGCGCTCCGGGTATGCCCACCCATTGCAACTTCGTTCCGCCCATTATGTGGATATAATCGATTGTTCCTGTCGCCGCCGGGTTGTAATACGAGGGCAACGCCCAATATTGCGACAGTTGGCTGTCGACCTGCGCCCGCGACGGCAACACAAAAACGGCGGCAAAAACCAACGCAACCGCAATCCTCGACAATATTCCAATCCCGCCGCCTCTCATTCGAAATAAAATGTGAATACAACCATGTTGGAAACCGCCTTGTCGAGCGATTGCGTAAATTTCAGTTTTTCAGGATCCTCCGCCAAATCAGGACGGTCTTTCTCCAAGAGATTACGCAATCCGAAGCAAAATTTCACCTCCGGTATAAATTTAAAAAACGGAACATAGACATCCAATCCGAAGCCTACGGTCAGATACAGGTCGGTATTGCTCAACTGCAACAATTCCCCCTCTTTCTTTTTCGACACATCGAATGATGCCATTACTCCCGCCGTCACATAAGGGCGCATGTTATGGTAGCGCGTCGCCGACATTTTCAAATCGACCGGCACCACCACACTGCTGTTTTTGATGTTTTGCTTCTCTATTGTGCCGTTGGTGGCGTCGCGGAATGTAACAGTCTTGCTTCCGAAATACATGCCCGGCGACACTCTCAGGTTGAAATGCTCCGCAAGACGCAAATCACCGAGTATGTTGACGCAAAATCCCGGCTGCAAACCGGTCACGTCGGCAAACCACGCCTCACCGTTGTCGGTCACATAGCCATTATGCGTAAGCCACAGGTTTTGGTTCTGAAACCCTACGGAAAAACCGTAATGCAGCCGCTTCATGTCGGCATACGGACGATTGAGCACTTTGTCATTGTCCTGCGCCACGGCAATGAACGACGACAAAACGACTATCACCGGCAATATATAGAAACGGGGCATTTTCATATATGCTTTTAACGTAAAAAACTCTCCGTTATTGCAAACGTCGCCAAAATTACATAATTTTGAAAAACCTAATCATGCAAACATCCACAAAAAATGAAAAATATAGATTGGAAAGAACAGCTCAATATAGTGTATTCCACAAACCCCGATTTCAAGCAAGAGCCTGACGATGACGGGCAAGAAGAGGCCGCGCTGCCGCCATCAAAACAAAAATTGCGCATCTTGCTCGACAGGAAAAACCGCAAAGGCAAAGAAGCCACCATAATAACCGGATTCGTCGGCAGCGACGACGAGCTAAAAGAGCTCGCCCGGAAACTAAAGACCAAATGCGGGACAGGCGGCTCGGCAAGAGGCGGAGAAATACTGATACAAGGCGACATGCGGACAAAAGTGAAAGAGCTGCTTGAAAGCGACGGCTACAACGCACGCATAATATAACGTAACGCGAAAACGGCAATGATAACAGTCTACAAAGCGTCGGCAGGGTCGGGAAAGACTTTCAATTTGGTGAAAGAATACCTGAAATTCCTTCTCGGAAAGAAAAACGAGGACGGCTCGTACTCTTTGGATAAGCACCCAAAAGACAAACACGGGGCAATTTTGGCGATAACTTTCACCAACAAGGCTACAGAAGAGATGAAAAACCGCATAATCGACGAGCTCGACAAACTAAGTTACGCCACCTCCGAAAGCCCTTATAAAGACGAGTTGTGCAAGATTTTCTCCACGAGCGAGGCAGAATTGCGCAATTCTGCCCAAATCGCCATGAAACAGATGCTGCACGACTACTCAAACTTCAACATAAGCACCATCGACGCTTTTTTCCAACTGATACTGCGCACGTTTGCCTACGAGGTGGAGCTTTCAGGCAACTACAACGTGGAACTCAACGACGACTATGCCATAGCCGTAGGAATAAGCGGACTGAAACAGGAGCTGCACGAGTCGGGACTGTCGGCAAAAAACCGCATACTCAGGCAATGGATAATCGATTTCATGAAAGCGAAAATCGATGAGGGCAAATCGTGGGACATATTCAGGCTGCCCACAGGACAGTCGTCCGGCTCCGACATCTACTCATTCGCCCACGACCTGTCGAAAGAAACTGTAAAACGCAATATCGACAGCCTTGCCTGCTATTTGCGCGACAACAGCAAGATAACGGCTTTCAAAGCCGCCCTGCAAAACTCCATAAGGAAAAACCGCACAAAAATCGACGATGCCTGCGCATCGTTCCGTGCCGTCACCGCCCAATGCGAGTCCGGCGATTTCTACAGGCGTTTCAACGAGAAATTCAACGGACAACCCGACGACAAGACCATCGGAAAAATCTGCGAGGCGGAAGGGAGGCCTGAAAAATGGTTCAAGACAAAGCCGCTAAAAAGCGTCAGTGCCGACATAATCGACGGCATCGACCGTTGCATCAAACAAATACGCGAAGCGGCAAACGGCATCGACTCATACAAACTTATCTTGTCGAACCTCTATTTTCTCGGACTGCTCGGCGACATAAGCGCCAACATCTCCGAATTCACGAAAGAGAACAATGTGATAATGCTTTCCGACACCAACGAAATGCTAAAAAAAATCATTAATGAGGACGACGCTCCGTTCATCTATGAAAGAGTCGGGATACGCTTGAAAAATTTTCTTATCGATGAGTTCCAAGACACTTCCAGAATGCAATGGGAAAACCTTGAGCCACTCATACGCAACAGCATAAGCGAAGGCAACGACAACCTCATCATCGGCGATGTCAAACAAAGCATCTACCGCTTCCGCAACTCCGACCCCACAATACTCAAAGATGATATTTACCGCTCATTCGGGAAATATATCAACGACATAGGCACTTCGCCGAAAGAAAACACAAATTGGCGAAGCGCGACAAACATTGTCAGATGGAACAACACTTTTTTCACCCTGCTCGCAAAAAGGCTCGGAATGGACGACATCTACAGCAATGTAGTCCAACAGCCGGCAGCGAAAAATGCCGGCAATCCGGGATATGTGCGTTTTGAGCGTATCGGCGACGAAAACTACAAGCAAACCATTCTCGACCGCACAATAGCCGACATACGCTCCATGCTCGCCCGCGGATACAGACAGAATGACATAGCCATACTCGTCAACAAAAAATCGGAGGGGCAGGATGTCATTACGCGCATTCTCGACGACGGACGCGGAAAAGCAGAAGAAGAGCAAATAAACGTGGTGTCGGAAGAAGCGTTGCTAATCCGCAAATCTCCGGCTGTTAAAACAATCATTGCCATACTCGCCGCACTCGACAGCCAATCCGGCTACCGACAATGCGACGACACAAAAAAACAAAAAAACATTGCCGTGATAATCAAGCAGTTTGAAAGCAACCTAAGCAAAGGCAAGAACGTCACGGAGGCAATTTCGGAGGCTATGGAAAACAGCGGCGGCATCGACCGCGCACAAATTGTCGGCGACACAGCCGCGCTGAGCCTGACATCCCTAATCGACCGCATATTGCAAACCAACCTGTCAAAAGAGATGATAGCCGGACAAACTCCTTTCATTCAGGCGTTTGTCGACCTCGCAACCGACTTTGAGGAACGATATGGCTCCGACCTCCACCAATTCATGAAATATTGGGACAGCACCGGAAAGAACATGACAATCTCATCGCCCGACAACATACGGGCAGTCAGCGTAATGACCATACACAAATCGAAAGGGTTGGAATTTCCTTGCGTAATAATACCTTTCTGCAATTGGGATTTGGAACCCGGACGGCAAATGGAATGGGTAGAATCGGAGAAAATAGACTTAAAGGACATACCAAGCGATTGCATACCGCCCGTAATTCCCGTAATACGCTCAAAAAAAGCGGAGAAAACAGTGTTCGGAAAGATATTCGCGGAAATGACATACGCCGGAACGCTCGACTCGCTCAACAAGACCTACGTGGCTTTCACACGCGCCGGAGAAGAGCTGATTGCCTACATGCCCGAAAACACACAGGGCACGCTCGGAAGCCTTATATTGGAAACGGCAGCTGCCGGACAAAGCGCAATCGAAGGCATAACCGCCGGCTCGAAAGAGAATATTTCCGACAGACTGCTAACCCCAAACGAATTTTTCAACGGAGAGATTCTTGAGATAGGAGAGCCGACCGTACCACCCGACAAACAAGAAAAAGAAACAGGCGCACAAAAAGCCGAAATGCCCGAATACCGGGTAATCAACCGGCCCGGCTTATGGAAATTCGATGTCCCCGACATGGTAACGGAGCCGCACGGCTCAAACCGCTTCAAGGGTATAGTCATGCACCGGATAATGTGCAAAATCAAGCATTTCGACGGTGTAGACAGCGCAATCAGGCAATTTGCGGCAAAAGGAGCCATAACAGCAGATGAAGCGGAAGAATTTGCCGGAATAATCAAACAAGGGCTGAGAAATCCGCAGGCAAGAGAATGGTTTGACTACGGCAACCGCATCATCAGCGAGCGCCCGGTATGCGACGGGAATGGCAGAATCTACCGCCCTGACAGAGTAGTCGTGACGCCTGACGGGCGCACGATTGTAATCGACTACAAATTCGGGGAGAAAGAGGACAAACGCTATCTCTCGCAAGTGAAAAATTACATGTCGATAATCGGGAAATGCGGATTCGGCAACACAGAAGGCTACGTGTGGTACGTCCCGGAAGACATTATCCGGAAAGTGATTTGACAGGAAATTAACGGCATTCGTCCCGCTTTTTCGCAATTATCTTTACAACCACACCAAAATATGAAAAATTATCGTAAATTTGCGCCGTATTTCTAAAATCCACAACAAACAAACTATAATGAAAAAATATTCTGCATTTCTGCTGTCGGTAGTGGCAGCGACAACTGTCAGCGCAAAACAAATAAATGAATCGCAAGCGGCTGCCATAGCCCAAAAGTATATGCCCGAAACTTCCGCAAAGAAAATGGCGCGCGCAAAAAGCGCCGCAGGAAGCGACAGCGAGAATGCTCCATACTACGTGTTCAACTACGGCAACAACGCCGGTTTTGTGATAATTTCAGGCGACGACAGCCTGACCGAACTCATCGGATACTCCTACACCGGACATTTCTCGACCGACAACATGCCGCAAAACCTCCGCAGCTGGCTCGGCACATATTCCGAATATGTCAGCAAGGTGCAGGACGGAGAAGCCGCTCCAATAAAACGCGCATCAGCGACAGGAACGCCTGTGGTCGATTCGTTTGTCAAGACAAAATGGAATCAGGACGAACCGTTCAACCGGATGTGTCCGGCATACTACGCCGACAAAACCGAGATACTCCCAACCGGATGCGTGGCCACGACTATTGCGCAAGTAATGAAATACTACGAATACCCCTCGCAAGGAAAAGGCAGCATAAGCTACTCTTATTATCAGGCAAACGACTATGCAAGCTATCAGCAGATAAGCGTTGACTTCAGCCAATCAACCTACGATTGGGACAACATGCTTGATGCCTATCAAAGCTACTATTCAGGCAACAATCTCATACACGAATACACCGACACTCAGGCCGAAGCCGTGGCTTTGCTGATGAGAGATTGCGGAGCAGCCGTAATGATGAGCTACGGACTCGATGGTAGCGGCGCTTATGACATTAACGTGCCATACGGAATGGCTACTTATTTCGGATACGACGCGGCGCTCTACATGCGCAGCTCGCTGACCGACACGCAATTCCTCGACAAAATCAAAGACGAGCTCGACGACGAGCGTCCGGTAGTGTTCTGCGGTGCCGGCGATTTGGGCGGCCACTGCTTCGTGATAGACGGATATGACAGCAACGACATGCTTTCCGTGAATTGGGGTTGGGGAGGCCTGTCCGACGGCTGGTACGACATGAATCTCATGAACCCCGTCGATCTCGGAATTGGCGGAGGCGGAGGCGGATTTGTCTACCAGCAGTCAATCACTACAATGCGACCCGACACCGATGGCGAAGGACGCTACGGAAACACCCCGCTGACCGCCTACAACTATTTCCGCACCGATGTGGAATCGATAGAAAAAGGCGACCCGCTGACTGCCAAATTAAGTACGGCAATCAACTATTCTGCATACTTCTACAACGGCTATGTGGCTGTTGGCGTGTTTGACCGCAACGGCAACCGCGTGGCAGAGCCTGTCGACACCAAACAAGTTTCAATAGGCTCATACTATGCCGCCTACGATTTATCGTTCACTGTTCAGGACGAGCTTGAGAATCTTGTCGACGGAGAATATATGCTCTACCCCGTATCGAAAGAGAACCGCGACGGATCTTCATTTGATTGGATGCGCCTTGCCGATGCCGGCAGAATATACATCACCGTAGAGGGCAATACCATTACCGTCGGAGAGCCTGTCTACAAACTCGACTTGGTGGAGGTGACAGGCGACAATTCCATACCGTTCGGAGGCACGCTGACCGCAAAGGCGCTGCTTAGGAACAATTCGGTCGAAACGGCCGCGGGAGCTGTAGAATTTACAATCACAGAAACCGAAACAGGGAAGCGCAAGATGCTGAAAGACGCGTCGTTCACCGTCTTCAGCGGAGAAGAGGCAGAAGCGAGCACGGAATTTCTCATCACAAACGCCGGCATTTTCGAAATCGGGAAAAGCTACACTGTGGCCGTCACAAACATGGAATCGTCAGGCACCCCGTTTGAGCTTGTAATGCCGGAAAATCCGTCGTTCACGTTCACCGTAAGCGACCAAGCCGGAATCGGCGACATCAACAACGACAACCTGCGGCTCTATCCCAACCCGGTTGCCGACATACTCAACGCCGACACACCGTATGCCATAAAATCAATACAGGTCTACGGCTCCGACGGACGATTGGCAAAAGCGTCGGAGGGAACGAGCAGCATCGACATGTCATCGTGCCCGGCGGGATACTATATTGTTGTGATAACCACCGACAATGGCGTTATCCGCCAATCAGTAGTGAAGAGATAACCAACCCCCACAGCTGCCAAACTGATAAAAAGAGCCTCATAGAGGCTCCGAAGTTCTAACCCCATGCAAGCGGAGCCGATGGCGGAGCGCGGCTTGGGGTGGGACGTAACTATGAAATCCGGCCTCATAGAGGCCGCACTGCATAGACCCGGTAATGAGTTTCGTGCGACCGCTATGCAGCCGGTTGCACTCAGATGCCGTCCAACCTACGGTCTTACTCCGGAAAGTCCAAAGAAAGCTGCACAGCAACCTGCTTTTTGCCTTCCTGCAAAAAAGGATTGGAAACAGACAGCCCTATCAGGCGTATCGGGCGCGTTTCATAGTCCACAACCGAAAGCAGCTCTTTAGCCAAAGGCAAAATCTGCTTTTTTGTGCGCAACGCATAACTGACGGTACGGCTTCTCGTGATTTGCGTGAAGTCATAAAACTTTATTTTCAGAGTCAGCGTATTTCCGCTGAACTCCGAGCGAGCCAAACGACCGACCAAGTCGATCACCACTTGATACAGCCCAACCGCCACCAATGAGCGGCGGCTTATGTCATGCTCCAACGTATGCTCACAACCCACTGACTTGCGCTCCCGCTCCACGACCACAGGACGGTTGTCTATCCCTCGCGCGAAATCATAATAAAGAGCGCCAACTTTTCCGAATTTGGCTATAAGCCCCTCTTTAGAATATGAGCGCAACTGCCCGCCATTGTAGATTCCCATGCCGTGCATTTTCATGGCAGTCACCCTCCCCACTCCCCAAAACGACTCCACAGGCAGTCGGGCTATAAAGTCCAAAGCCTGCGAAGGATGAATGGTACACAGGCCGTCGGGCTTGCGATAATCCGACGCCACTTTCGCCAAGAACTTATTGAACGACACTCCTGCCGACGCTACCAACCCAAGCTCCTGCCTGACACGGCGTTTTATCTCTTTGGCAATATCTACGGCAAATTCCATCCCCCGCTTGTTCTCCGTTACATCGAGAAAAGCCTCGTCGAGCGACAACGGCTCTATCACATCGGTATAATCATGGAATATGGCATGTATCTGCCGCGACACCTCCTTATATACTTTCATACGTCCTTCTATGAAAATCAAATCAGGACACATCCGCATGGCCTTCACCGACGACATCGCCGATCGCACCCCGTAACGGCGCGCCTCATAGCTTGCCGCTGCCACAACCCCTCGCTCGTCGGCATGGCCTACAGCCACAGGCTTGCCACGCAGTTCCGGATTGTCGCGCTGCTCCACCGACGCATAAAAAGCGTCCATGTCGATATGTATGATTTTCCTGTACAGCATTCCACTGTAAAGTTACAAATTTCCCCGCCACCATGCCATAAAAAAAGCAGGGCGCACCCCCATTGGGGACACACCCTGCCGCCGTTAAACTTTAAAACTAACTGTAGGTCGAAATTATTTTACGATAACTTTCTTGACAACCGGAGTTCCGTCGACAACAGCCTTCACAATGTAAAGACCTGTTGCGGGAGCGGCAACCTCAGCAGTGTTCTCAACCTGAGCAACTTTCTGGCCTGCCACGTTGTAAACCTCGATAGATTCAGCAACTTCGCTAACAGCGATAACGTCACCGTTAACACGGATGTCGGCAGCAGCCACAACATTCTCAGCCACGCTACCGTAACCCTCTTCAGCCACACGATAAACAGCCATACCGTTAAAGCTCTTGAACGAAAGAACCAAAGTTGCGGCCTTGCCATTAGCATCATCAGGAAGAGCTACAGAAGTAATACAGTGAATACGGTTACCTCCATCACTTGTCTGTCCCATTCCGTCAGCTGGAACTGTCCATAAATTATTGATTGATGCGAATGTATAATCAGCGTCAGTCGTTGAAATTATAGCCTGACAAGAATGAGGGGCATCATATTGACCTTCAGAATAAACAATAAAAGCCTGATCACCTACCATCATCTCATGGATACCGTTAGTACCTGCAGCTGGAATAATAACACCTTCTTGAACACTGCCAAAATCATCAACTTTAGCACCGTTCATATCATACAACGTAGCAGCCACTGCATTACCTTCTGCATAGAAATAACGTGGACCGTCAGTTTCTGACCACAAAGAGCGTACCATTGTAAGAGTTGCGGCATTACCCATGTTTCTATTTACAGAAGTCACAGTTTCACCAGTTGTTGCGTCAGTAGTCGTAATTGTTTCCGGATAATATTGACCGCCTTTTATTACCAGTCCCGGCATACCTCCGTTAAATCCTCCGTTCCAAACATTCGGAGTTCCTTTCTGCAAATACCACCAATACACACCTGAAGCAGACGCTTGCTCGCCGGCATCATCAGTATCGGCAAATTTAGCCTCAGAAGATGTAGCCATAACATCACAACGTGCCTCAACAGCCGTCAAGTCGCCGACAACATCTATGTAGTCAACACGCCCTGCCTGGCCAAAGAAATAAAGATCACCGGCAGAAGTCATTGCTCCTGTTTCCTTATCAACAATATAGATTGTCAAATTTCCGCTGCCGTCACCATTAGCATTATAAGGAGCCACATATAAATGACCATAGCTATCAAAACCTATTGTATTGGCAACAAGCTGTCCCTCATAAGCGTTGCCGTCAAGGGTCAACGGCATATCTCTCACATAAGCACCTGTCATCAAGTCATAAACATGCACATGAACCTGACCATACACAGGATCGTCTTTCGTACCTGTATTTGTCGCATTAACTGTCACATAAACATATTCGCCATCAGTTGCTGCCGTACGGGATTGATTTGAGCAGATAGGGCTTGCCTCATAGTCAGTTCCTGTATGGAAACGGTCGAAAATCCAAAGATTTTCACATGTGAAACCATTAGCCGCAGCATAAGTCTGACCGTCGGTCACAGCAAATGCCGCCGTAGAAAGCATCAATAACGATGCAGAAAGTAAAATTTTCTTCATAATTAAAATAGTTTTAAGTTAGTATAAATATTTCTCTCGTAAATTATCATCGGGCATATATTCCGATTAATCTGCTGCTAAGGTATAGAGAAGAAACCTATCATGCAACAAAAAAAATGTATAAAAATCAAAACAAAAGCTACACAACAAAAAGGTTATAAGGTTATTGGTTAAAGGTTAAAGGTTAGAGGTTATGTTAAATGCTTCTTAAGCAATTACGTATTCGATATAACCTTTAACCAATAACTCGTAACCTTTAATTCTATTTCACCAATTTGAAAGTCTTGACTTCAGAGGTAGTACGAACAACAACCATATACACTCCGCTCTCAAGACCTGTCAATGAGGCACGCCCGGAAGCGTCCGTCGCAGTCGACATCAACAGTTTTCCGTCCATACCGTAGACCACGACTCCGGCACCCTGCTCATGCGCCACAACGGCCGGCGCATCACCGCCAATAAGCACAATCGCATCGGCATTTACATTTCCGACTCCAGCCTCCGCGCTATATACAAATGAAACCGGTTCTGACCATTCTGTTTCTTGTGGAATAGCCATATCATCAAGATATGTAAACCTTGCGCGGGCATAATAAGTTGCGCCATCTACAAGCGGACTGAAATCCACTTCCACATCACTAAGCACAGGTGTGACAAACTCAAAATTATCAAATGTTCCCACATACGAGCTGCGCATCGAGAATGAAGTATCATCTGATATCACAATCTGACACGTATTGACAGCCCGCTCCTTGGCTACTTCTATCGACCAATTTGAATAAAGTGTTGTACCACTTTTCGAAGGAGTTACAAAAATTGGAATTTCCGGCACCATCACAGCGACCACAAAACGAGATATTTCACTCATAATATCGGTTTCTCCTATTGCCGACGATACCCTCACAAAATAAGGGGTACCACCGGAAAGCACAAACTCAGGCACCGTCGCAAAATTATTCTCTGTATTGACAGAATAGACCACATCGGTAAACAAATTGTTTTTAGAGATTTCCAAATGATAGCCGCTTCCATCTGTTTCAGTCCATTCTATGGTAGGCGTATCAGGACAATCTTTCTGTCCGTTGGAAGGCGACAATATTCGAAACACATTAACAGTGAAAGGCATCACATCAGAAACAGTTTCCAACGTATTATGCCCACGCGAAGTCAATGTCCAATAATACGTTTTATCAGCTTCAAAATCCCATAATTCTGATGACGCGACATAATTGCCGGTTACTTCTTTTCTAACTAAGATATTATCCATTTCAGGGTCATCAGATATATTGATTTCATAAACCTCAGCAGTGCCACTCCATTGAAAATTAAACAGCGGCACCGCTTCCTCTCCGGCAGCAGGATAAACAATTTCCGGTTTATCGGCCTGCTTTACCTCTGCACCTTCAAAAACAGCACTATACTCATTGCCATAACGGTCTAACACACACACAGCATAAGAATAGTTATCCAAATCAGAGTCAGCAATACCTTGCTCGGGATAATTTGAGTCGAACGTCGGTATATCAAACTTTTCCGAATAACTTACCCCCAACAAATATTGCTCTTCTTTATGGAAACTTCCTATTTCATTCTTAGGCACTCCATAAATGCTATATCTCACATTATCAAGCCCTGACCATGTTATAGTCCTGCCTATCCTTGATACATCGGTAACCGTACCCGGACATTCAGTCTTTATCCATGTGACAATCGGAGTGAGAGACTTATTTTGAAACACATTATAACGCATATAGGTAAGAAACTTCAGCCTTTTACCATCTACAGTTTTTCCCGAGCGTAACGATTTGGATGGAAAATACACAACGCCGGAAGTTCCGCCGACAAGATCCGAAGAACGATTTATTTCAACTTCATCAACAAACTCATCCAAATCTCTATCTTCATCCGGCTCTTTAGAAAAATTAGCCGAAATATCCTGGCTGATATAACAGTGGCGGTTAAACTTCTTCGCCACTTCATACCACCAAGGAGTAATTGCCGCATAATTGGCCGCGGGATTACCTATCTTCCAATACACCTGCGGCGACATAAAGTCAATTGTGCCTTCCGCATACCAAGCCAACGGGTCGGAAAAAATACCGTCATACTGCCAATCACTGCCGGGACAAGGGTCTACACCGTATTTATCCGCCACTGCTCCGTCGCTTGCCGCCACGCCGGCCGGACCTATTCCGAAACGCACCCACGGTTTGTTTTCCTTAATATAGGCATTGACCATACGGACCATGTCGTTTATATTCTCACGCCGCCAATCACCCCAAGAAAGAGTTCCGCCGGCAGCTACATAATCATTATATTGTTGACCATCATACTCATCAGACATTTCCAAACCATTCTGATAAAAATAATCATCGAAAACAACTCCATCCACATCATATTTACTCAGCAAATCAGCAATGACATCGACAATACGCTGCTTTACCTCCGGAAGCGCGGGATTAAGGATGGTGTACGTGCCTTCCGACGTGCTGCTACGTTCCAACAGCCATTCAGGATGACTGTTCTCATAATTCTTATCTCCACCATCTGCACCCCAACCGGATCTGACAGAGGAATCGATATAACGATAAGGATTAAGCCATGCATAAACTTCTATACCACGCTCATGCGCGTTATCCAGAAGAAAGCGCAATGGGTCAATTGGTGGTTCCACTCCGCGTGTTCCCGACACATAATGCGACCACGGCTCATATTTGGAATCGTACATCGCGTCGCACATCGTACGGACATGATAATAAACAGTGGTAAAATTGGTTCGCCGCAAAGAATCAAGATCAGCTATACATATATTTTTCTGCTCCTCGACATTTGCAGTGGTCAAAGGTTTTGTAGGCCAATCATATATATATCCCGACATCCACGTAGCGCGATGCTCACGTTTCGTTGCCTGACAAACATATATGGCAAAAACAGCCATCAATAAAAAAAATACCGTTTTCCTCATAATTTTATAATCTGTATTTTATAATAAAGGTGCGTCAAACTAACTACTTTTTGACACACCTCCATTTCTAATCTCTCAAAAAACTGCTAAAACAGCTTCGATTTATTATTGTTGATAGCTACACCAAGTATTTTATCTGTAACTACATCAACACTCGACACAGTGCCGGACTCTGGATCATAATATTTCAATCCGGTAGAATAATTCGAAGTGTCGCCTGACATTTTGTTAAATCCAAAATACACATATCCGGTTTCCGGATCAACAGCAAACTGCGTACAATAAACGCCCTCATCAGCAGTAGCATTAATGGGATCAGCATTCATCAATTCTTTATCTGTCGCATTACTGATTGTTATCGTAGAGCCTGTAGCCGGTATGGGGAATACATAAAATCCACCGCTGCCGGAAGTCCATACCCATACATAAAGATTGCCGCGGTCTTCATCGAGCGTAAACGCTTTCAACTTTACGCCATTAAGCACTATCTCGTCCGGTACTTTGCTTAAATCATTGATGTCGCTTGATTTAAAACGGAGAATGCCATTACCGTTGTAGCATTTTCCCAACCAATACGTGCCACTCGCATCTTTGTAGATTGATGTGTTTATAGAGCCATAACTTATTCCATTGTTATAATACCCCAACCACTCATTTTGAACCCAATAATTATTAGGCTCTACTTGACTGCGCAGATTCAAAGCCATACGCCTTACACCTAAGTTTCTATTCGTATAAATCAAATTATCATCTTCCACAGCACCATAGAACGGGTCGTCAAATGCCGCCTGACCGACATTTGTCACAAACACATTGGCTTGAGTACCATCAACTTTCATTACATTAATCATGCCGTCACCATTAACTCCATTGGCGTCATCGATATATGTATATTGCTTTCCAGCATCCAGAATATAAATCCAACCTTCGTTTACACCGTCGGCATTAGGATACTCAGCATATACAAGATTGAATGGCATGCTGCCGCTGCGCACTCCCATATCAAAAGGCAAATTTTTAGACCCTTCGGGAAGCGCTCCTTCCGGAATCAGCTTATAAGCTTTCACATTTCCATCAAGTGCCGCATAGTATATTGTTTTATACTCTGCATTTGCACCAACTTGCACATTCACATATGAATCTTCCAACCGGCGATTCTCACCATCAAGATCAAACACAGTTTGAAGCGTGATTTGCTGTGAACCAATATTGCGGAATTTCAACTTACCGGGGTACTCCACATTGCCATTTTCATCGGCATAGCCTGTAAACTCCCTGATTTCTGTGCCGTCTTCTGTCATTGTCCCCTCCGGAAATGTCCAGTCATAGCGCACTCTCTTATTATCAGGATTAGGCAAAAATATATCGAAATCAACAGCCACATCATTAATAGTTATGACATCCACACTTTCGTCCTCTTTAATAGACAAAACAGGAGCGATATCATAAATCATCAAAGGATAGGTGCGTGAGCCTACGCCCTCAATTGTCAACTTAACATTATAATTGCCCGCTTCATCATATTTATGCTGAGGATTTTCCTCATTCGATGTAGTACCGTCACCGAAATCCCAAGTCACACTTCCCTGCTTTGCGGATGTATTGGTAAACTGTATGGTGGATACCACATAATAATCAAGAGCATATTCTATTTTGCCCTCAGCATTTGGGGCTACCGCATAGGTGAAATCCACATCCTTCGAAGAAAATGTCGTATAATCAGGATCTGCCTCTGTACACGAAGCGAATATCACCATCAACGCCCCTATAAAACTTATATTTTTCAATAGATTTTTCATTTCTGTTCTCTTTTTAATTAAGGGTTACTGTCATCGGATCTGTAGTGTAACCGACATTACCATCAGTATCGACTACCCTGAATGTCACGCCCAAAGAATAGCTGCGCGAGAATACAACCGTATATACTCCCTCTGCTGAATCATAAATCCAGTCCTCAAACGGAATCAATGAAATCAAATCCTTAAATACCGGCATATAATTAGCGCGTACAGTAGTAACTGTGCCACCCACATTATCGTCATAACGGCAGAACAGCCACGGGGAAGTCCCATAAACATCATATAGCTGAACTCCTTCAGGAGCCACATAGTCAACAGGCACCTCACGATATACTCCCACTCCGTCAACCTGCTCTATATAATATTTACCGACTATATTCTCTTCCGAATCATCTATATCAGCCGGCCATATATCACTCTTTTCTCCTGTGTCAGTAAGCAACAGTTGGCTCAACTCGCCATTGGCGTTCAATGACGGATATTTACTTATTACACTGTTAATTTGATCAAGAGTAAATTCATAATTCACATACACATGACGCAAATCATTATAATAAGTACTGTCTTGCGTAAGAGTTGTTATTACAGTATTCAAGAAATCCGACTTGAAAGTTTCCGGATAATATGAATTAAACCGCTCCTCTGCCGTCTGATCCCATTCTGAGATATTGCTCCATGACAATGTTTTCAGAGTCTGAGATGTAGGGAACTTAACATTCACCTCAAACTCATGTCCGTTCCACGTAGCCATTGAATGCGGATAAGAGGCAACCAACTGCGACATACGTATAGTGTCAGAGCTCGTTACTGTCTGCGTATAAGCATAAGAACTTGTCAACTTCAATGTCACCGCAGCAGATTCAGACTGTGATACCAACGCAAACACTTCCGAATGATCAGGTGTATGGTCTGCGTCAGTATAATATTTTCCTTTAAAAGCCACACTGTCACCGGCATTAACTACAGTGCTCTCAAGCTCCCACGATACAGTAGGCAACGATGGGCCGGCTTCCATAATATCACCATAGGGATCATGCATGGAGCAGGATGTCATCAACGCTAATGCGGCTGCTATACTGCCTATTTTATATTGTAATTTCATAATTCTTTAATTTTCTTTATTGTTTAATCCTCTGTCAACGATGGCTGCTCACCTTTTGCTTTGCTCCAAATCATAGGCTCGCGAAGCCAAAGATAATTTCTGTAAGCGCCAAGTCTTTCAAGTTCAGCACGATTATACTTTTCCTCTGTTTCAGGGTCGTAATTAAGTCGCTGAACCCAAGTATTCTCTTTCTCGACATCACTCAAACCGTCAATCCAATATGGAGCATACAAATTGTACGGACGGCGCAACCCGGGATATATAATCTCATTATTATCACCAATTCCATAGCCATTACGCTCATTGCTATAGTGATAACGGCGCAAATCTGTCCACTGCTCAGGCTGCATATACATTGCTATATATTTCTGAATCATCAAATCGCTCAACGAAAATTCAGCAGGATTGAAAAACCAATGATGATTTCCCGGAGTAGAGGCATTGGTAACCGCATATACAGGCATAATTGGGTCACCGGCAGGCTGGTCGACATTGTCAAGGAACGCATTGACAATATTTTCCCATCTAACTTGAGATTTCTCATAGCTTGCAATAGTTGTAGGATTAAGCTCTCTTGGGTCAATGCGCTGCCAACCATTGGAACCCATCTGACCGGGATACATTACATCAGGATATTTTTGTTGGAACGCCTCCAAATGGCGCTGAATATTATAACGCGTTGCCTCCTTGGCCAAATTGCAAGCCTCAACTTTTTGGCCGAGCCAATAATTCGCTTCTGCCTTAATAAAATACAACTCTTCCATTGTAAATAACGGGACATAAGCTGTAGTAGAGTTCGCATAGGCACCGGCATACATATTAGGATAGTTGGCTTGAATGTAAGAGGTTCCAGAGCCTATGTTGTTTTCCAACCAGCGCAATTTATAAACAGGATTTGAGTCCGTAGAAGATGTCGGACCCTCACGAGGTTCAAAAAGCAACGAGGCACGAGGGTCATCAGCATATCCACGTCCATTCACGAATGAACCAGCCGTACCAAGATTCGCATTGAATACGCCTAAACAATTCTCCATGAAGAATTTTGACGGCAGCGCGTCCGTCAGCAGATTTTCACGAGATTCCCACCCATTAATTTTAGGCTGCGCATCACTCCAAGGACTATTTTGCTGCTCTGTTCCGCCCGGGAAATTATAACGAGGCTCACTACCAAAGAATGTGCCGTACATAGGATCTTTTTGCCAAATTTCGATAGCCTTGTCAGCTGCAGCTATAATAGAGTTAAGAGTAGAGGCAGAAGTATCGATATTAGGTATATTACGAAGAAGAATACGCGCTTTAATGGCATATACCAAACCACACCATTTTTCCAAATTACCGGCATATATACGATCTATTGCCTGTGTAATTTCCTGATTTGATTCCGAATCGAATGCTCCATTATTATATCCGTTAATCAAATCATCAGCCTCCTGAAGCATCCATGCATAAATACTAGCTTGGGTATCATAAGTCGGTGAATTCGACAAATAAGCATTGGAACGTGGCATGTCACCAAATGCATCAGTTGTAAGCTGCATCGACATCAAACGAATCGCGCGCGCTATAAACGCATAATTTGGAGAGTTCAAAGCTTCGGCATTCTTCAGCAACTCATTAACATTAGCACCAATGTCATAGAAATGACGACGCCACTGTGGATGACGGTTCATTGTAAGAAATTGCCAACCACCTTTATAGGCATAAGCACTTGTCGATGATTTACTCGTTGTGGTCAAACATTGCGACAAATAAACATTATACTCTGCATGGTCATAATTGGTTTGTGCCGCATAATAAACCACTACCGGCAAACCCAATTCGGCCGACACTCCCGGTGCGGCATCCGGATTAACATTGTCGTCGAGTATATCTTCACAACTTGTTCCGGCTATACCGAGTAGCAATGACAATGCTATATATTTCAACTTATTCATATCTTTTCTTCTTTTTAAAATGTTGCACTAAGTGTGAAATTGAAACTGCGAGTAGTCGGCACTCCGTAATTATCAATACCTGCCGAACCTGTACCGCCTCCTGTTCCCGCAAGAATCTGCGGATCAGAACCGGTGTATTTACTCAACAAGAATAAGTTACGCCCTGTTGCCGATAATTTCAAACCTTTTATCGGACATCCACTCTTCAAAAATTTAGAGAAGTCATAAGCCAATGTCAAATAGCTCAAACGGATATAGGAGCCATCCTCTATAAAATTAGTAGACACTGCATGATAGTAATTCGTCACGAAGTTATTATCAAATATCACAGGCGTGGTATTTGGAACATATGAACCGTCAGGCTGTTGAACGACGCCCTTAACCAAAACTTGATGATTGCGATATTTGGTCAAGAGATTATCCATTCCGGCACTAACCAATCCACGCCGTGTTGCATTATAAACATCTCCTCCGCAACGTCCATCAAACAAGAATGATACCGTAAGGTCTTTCCAACGGAAAGTAGAACCTATACCCAAAAGGAAATCCGGCTCACGATTACCTATCAGCAACGATTTCTGCGGACTAATTACAGGATAGCCGTTTTCATCAACGATAATCTGTCCGTCAGGTGTACGCTCATAGTCCCGGCCGGTAAGAGCTGTAGTAGACCCTCCAAGATATGCGCTCGTATAGACATCACTATACTGAGTTCCCTGTATCTCTGACACATCAGAAGGCAATGATTTAACCTCACCTCTATTCAGCGAGAAATTGGCTGTAACTGTCCAATCAAAATCTTTCATACGAAGAATATCCTGTGCAAATGTAATTTCAACACCTCTATTCTCGATAGCTCCCTCATTACGGGTCTGCAAAATAGTTCCTGAAGAAGGCGATACACGCACTTGAACAATTTGATTATCGACAGTGGTAGAATAATAAGCCACATCCAATCGCGTACGAGAGTCGAAGAAACGCAAATCGGCTCCTATTTCCCACGAACTCGTCATTTCCGGCTCCAGATTCTGAGCCACCGCGGTTGTTGCATCTATGCCCCAGCCGCCATCAGGGAACGTACTCCAATTCTTATAACTCGGAAGCGCACGATAACGAGGACCATCCTTACCAACTTTTGCCCAGTTTCCTCTAACTTTACCATAAGAAAACCAATCATTCTGCAGCTTGAATAATTCAGAGAAAATCAAACCGCCTGTTACTGACGGGTAAAAATATGTCGCTCCAAATTGTTTCAATGTAGAAGAGCCATCATAACGAGCTGTCGCCGACACTTGAGCAATACCTTTATAATCAAATCTCAATTCACCAAAATAACCAAATTTATTCTGATTGTACCTTGACACGTATGTCCTATAATCAGAAGAGCTCAATGTGGTTATCAACCCAAGATCTGTATTCATAAAACTATAGAAATCCGCAAGTTCGAAATGTTGACCACCCAACTGCACATCAACCCCTGAGGTTTCTTTATATTCAACACCGGCAAGCACATTCAGAGTATAATCATCGGCAAATGTAATATTATATGTACCAAGCAATTGTGCAGTGAATTGGTCTGCACTTGAAGGATTAATTACATAAGAGCCGAATTTATAACCGTAATCTGCAAGTGCCGAACTGTTAGGATCTTTGAAATCACTCGACACAAAACGTGGAACAGCTGTAGATTCAGAAGAAGAGTTGGTCTTATCGTATGCAAGTTTGCCGGTAAACACCAAATTCTTTATAGGCTCATAACTTATTTGTCCGTTAAGAATTATACGAGTGGATTCCGCTTGCCCATCATCCATATAACGCCCAAAATAAGGAGAAACCGTTGCCGATATTTTTTCCTCATCGGTAAGAGCGTCCCAATTATCATAACGGTTGCTCCAATTTGGACGGCCTTCCACTGTTACATAATCCGACATATCTTTATTAATAGGCCATGTATATACTGTAGACATATTATAACCGAATGAACGGCTCTTGCTATTGATAAAATTAGTCGACATTGAAATAGTCACTTGTTCAGAAGGCTTATATTCTCCTTTCAAAAAGACATTCAATCGATTTTTATAGTCATTCGGGACAATACCTTCATTGTTCATATAACTTGCAGAAGCATACCCATTAAACTTTTCACTACCACCCGAAACCGACATATCATATTTTTGTAAAAAGCCTGTACCGAGGAATCCTCCGACATTATCATAAACATGATCCTTAGAAGTCAAGTAAGAGCCCCAACCACCAACAGCGTTTTGTTGGTAAAACCCTTGCGAACCTCCTATAAATTGATTTTGGATTGCAGGAGTACGCAACGCATTGGAGAATTCCCAACTCCCAGTGGCTTTCACCTCTACTTGCCCTACTTTACCTTTCTTTGTGGTAATCATTATAACGCCATTGGCTGCTTCCTGTCCGTAAAGGGCGGAAGCGGCGGCACCTTTCAGCACGCTCATATTCTCTATGTCGTTGGCATTTAAATCGCCAAGGCTTGTACCGGCACCTCTCACCGCCATTCCATCAATAATTATCAACGGCTCGTTACTCTGAGAATTGTTAATTGACGAAATGGCACGAATTATCACTTGAGAAGAAGCGTTAGGAGAACTACCGCCTTGCGACACTTGCAAGCCCGCAACTTTTCCCTGCAAGCTATTAGCGAAGTTCACAGTCTGTCCAGCTGTAATGTCATCTGAGCCAAGCGACTGAACCGCATAGTTAAGTTTCTTCTTTTCCTGCGTCTGACCCATTGCCGTCACAACAACTTCGTCGAGCACTTGGGCGTTCTCTTTCAACTCAACATTAATCACATCGCGACCGTTGACCTTCACATTAGCCGTAGTCATGCCGACATAACTAATAACGAGGACATCATTATCCCCCGCGTTAATTGTATATTTTCCATCGAAATCGGTGGCCGTTCCGGTTGAAGACCCCTGAACCATGACTGTAGCGCCTATCACCGGCTGCTTGTCGGCTTCAGAAGTAACCACGCCCGTAACGGTGCGGGCGTAACCCACAACCGCAAACAAGGAAAATAACAGTAGCAATAGCTGTTTTCTCATAATTACTTTTTGTTTGTTTTATATTTATATTTTCTCGTTCCTTGTTAGGTTTGTATTAATATTCTTTAATCACAAACTTGTTAAAATTAACACCAGCATATTTCTTATTCGCAAGCATACAGCGAAAAATCAACGCAAACAGTTAAATCAATCACAGGTTTTCCTCATCGCCGGCCTCACGAAAAAGCTTTATGCACGCGTGTTTAAGCACAAAGCTACCATTCTTTTTCTAAATAAAAAGCATTTATGAAAAGAATTTTAACCCGGCTTTGTAATTTTAATGATTAACCATTTATTTTCACTTTTATTAAAAACTGTCTCTTACAGGACAAGTTTGCGCACAAAAGTTTTCCCTCCTGCACTTATTTGCAGAAATACCACTCCCTGCACCCCACTCAAATCAACACTGGTGCAACCGCTTCGCGACAATATTTGTTTTCCGGCCGAATCATAAACCGTAACCGTTTCTGCCACAGACGAGAACACAGCCACTCTGCCGCTCATCGCAATAGAAAACACCTCATCGCCAACCGCGTCTATGCCGCCTTGCTCTCCTTCTACAGAAATCCACTCAGGATCATAACGGTTGCCGTAACGGTCCACGATAGCCACAGCCGCCTCACACTTCTCATAACCGGCAGGCAACTCAAATCTGTTCTCATATAGATGCGCTTTCAAATTTTCCGCAAATCCCAACTGCCTGCCGTCGTGCGATGAGCCTTCCGGCAAAAGATACACCGCATAGCGCACATTCTCTGCCGCATCCCACTCCAAAACGCCGTCAACGGCACGCAAATTCGTCACCTTGCCCTGCTCCGGAGCCTCTTTCCATGAGATGCATGGGGTCAACGCCTTGTTTTGGAATTTATGCTCTTTCATATAAGTGAAAAAATCAACTCCGTTTTCTTTCTCTGCCTCAGGCTCTCCATCGACGCACGAGTAGGAATAAAACACACAACCCGGAGCGTCGTTCAACGACTCATCGCGGTTCATCTGCACCTGCGCAGCCATCCCATCAAATGTCTTCTCACGCGAGGAAGGCGAATGAGCCCCGTTTTTGAAATACTCCAAGGAGTGCGACACATAGCAATGACGCCCGAACTTGTCGGCCACCTGCGACCACCACGGACACAGCAGGCTGAAATCACCCGCGCTGTAGCCACGCGCCCAATAAATCTGGGGAGATATATAGTCGATTGTTCCCTCGCTCAACCACGCCAACGGGTCACAAAATATCTGGTCATACTGCGAATCCGATCCTGTAGGACAGCGTGGCACACCGTATTTGTCAGCCACAGCATGGTCGGTTGCCGCTATGCCGCGCGGACCGATACCGAATTTGGCATACGGTTTCACCTCCTGCACCATGTCATATACTGCCTTAACCACAGTGTTGACGTTCTCTCTCCGCCAATCGCCGAAATCCTGAGCGCCCGACGCCACAAACTGCTCATAGTCCTCCGCTGTTTCATTTTCCGGTATATTTGGGGCATAAAAATAATCGTCAAACACTATTCCGTCAATATCATAATTCTCAAGAATGTCGCGGCACACATCCACCACACGCTGCCTCACCTCAGGCAAAGCCGGGTTCATCACCGTAGTACTCTCATGCGTAATGAGCCAGCCGTTTTCCCGCATGGCCTGATCGTTTGGCGTGTTGTGAGCCGTCCCCGTCGAGAATCTGAATGGATTTATCCAAGCATGACATTCCATTCCGCGCTTATGGCACTCCTCCACCACAAATTTCAACGGATCATACGCAGGAGCCGCGCCACGCGTGCCTGTCAGATTTGACGACCAAGGCTCATATTTCGACTCATACATCGCGTCGCACATCGAGCGCACCTGAAACCACACCGCATTGTAGTTTGACTCGGCAAGACGGTCGAGCAATTCTGTCATTTCTTGCTTTTGCCTGTTGGCTACGGATGTCCCCGTTCCGGCTGTTGATGGCCAATCCAAACGCCACACCGTCGCTATCCACATGCTTCGCAATTCCCTAATGGGAGAAGAAGCGCCCGATAGCGGGAGCATCGACAACAAAAACACTGACAATAATAGGAGTTTCTTTATTTTCATAATTTTAATGCAGTTTTATGTAATAGATTTCGATTGCAAACTTACGCCAAAGAATACTGAAAATAATAAAACAAATACTAACAAACACAAAAAACATCGGAGTTTTGCCACTCAATCGCCGCCCGCGCAATATTAACTTTTTTTACGAACCACATATCAGCCAAAAACAGTCCCAAAATTGTTTTTCATTAAAAGGGAATAAAACTATCGAATTATGAAACATTTACCTGCCCTCCTTCTTGTGTGGTGCTTTCTGATGCCCGCACACGCGATGGCCTACGATGATTACGACAGCCGTCGTGCCGAATCATACATAAAAGAGGCGGAATATTACCAAAAGAAAGCCGACAGCTACCGCCGTGAAGCCGAGTACTATCAAAAAAAGGCCCAAAACTATCAACGTGAAGCCGAATATTACACAAAACGCGGTGACATGGATCGCGCACGCACATATCTAAACTATGCCGACGACGCTTTGGAGCGTTACGAGACACAAATGCGCTATGCCGAGAATGCCGAAGAGCGTGCCGCCGACTATCTCAAACGGGCATCGCGAATCCTCGATGACTGACCTGCGTTATTTTAAACATCAAATAAATCTCAAACTCACATTTATGTTTTCACAAATGATTAATTTCGCTAATAATGAACATGATATTCAACTGTTAATCAGGAATAACTAATATTGATGCTATACTATTTACTTGTTTTCGTAACTTTGTAGCATAAAACAATTGAGATGAACCCTTTAAAAGAAGACTGTAGATACAATTTTATACTCGGAGATTGCCTTTCTGTTTTAAAAGAAATGGAAAGTGAATCAATAGACTGCATAATAACATCGCCTCCTTATTGGGGTATGCGAACATATGACAACGACGAAAGTGAATACGAAATAGGCAATGAGCCACAATTCATTAACTATGTTGATGCTCTTACAAAAGTATTTACAGAAGCTAAACGTGTTTTAAAAAAAGAAGGCTCGCTATGGTTGAATTTAGGGGATAAATATGTCGACAAGAAACTTTTAGGTATGCCCTGGCGCGTAGCAATTTCATTAATGGACAATGGATGGATTATGCGAAATGATGTAATTTGGCATCAATTAAAAGGGACACAAAGCTGCAAAGACAGATTAAGAGACTCCTACGAGCATATATTTCACTTTGTGAAATCAAAAAAATATTTTTATGACGCAGATGCAATTCGTATCAAACCTTCAAAAATGCCAAGTATGTCAAAAAATGGCATAACTTCCTCCACAGGAGTATCAGGCAAAAAATACAGAAAATTGATACACGAAAGTAGAGAACTAACTGAAATTGAGAAAATCAATGCCGAAAAAGCATTAGATAAAGTGTTGGAAGAAATAAAAAATGGAGTTGTTAACGATTTCCGTATGACAATAAGGGGGGCACAACGAGCATGGCATAGCAATAACACAAAAATTAGTGGAAGGGCTAAAGAGTTAATAGCCAAAGGATATTACATAATGAGAATATCATCAAACGGTCATCTGCCTTCTGATGTATGGAATATCGTAACAGAAGATACATGGCGTACAGATAGTCACTGTGCCGTTTATCCTGAAGAACTTCTTAAAATCCCAATTTTAGCAACATGCCCCAAAAATGGCATAGTTTTAGATCCTTTTAGCGGAACTGGTACTACTGTTTCTGCCGCCCTTAAATTAGGAAGGAAAGGTATTGGAATAGAGCTTAGTCCGGAATACTTAAAAATCTCACAACGAAGAATCCAACCAACATTGGCATTATGAAAAATATAGGAAAATACCCTATTGAGGTTTTCTGTTGCGATTTTGAAGATCATACAGAATCAACACTTTTAGCTTATAAACAACAATATTGTAAGTACTTAAAGGGGACTTGCACAAAACCCAGGAAAAGTGAACCACATATAAAAGTTGGTATATGTTCTTTAGGATCAACTATCAATAAAGGCAAAATAATTCATCCTGTCATCATATGCCCACAAAGATTCAAAGAAGAATCCATGTTTGAAACTATCCGCCAAAAATATTTGTCACATTGGAAAAATGTTAAATGGATTCAAGAAGTAAACATAGGAGTAGGTGGCAATGTCGATTATGTGGCAGTAGAAGTTGATAAATTTGATATTGTACAAGACTTCCTTTGTGTAGAAATACAAGCAGCAGGCACAACAGGCACACCATATCCTTATGTAAAAGAATTGCTCGAATATGGACACTATACAGGAAGAAACTATACATATGGTATCAACTGGGCAAATGAATTTGCAAAAACAATGATGCAACAAGCCTATAAAAAAGGTAAAATTGTAGAATATTGGAATCGTAAAATCGTTTTTGTAGTACAAAATTTAGCCATGGAATATCTCCAAGCAACATCTGATTGTTCAAAACTTGAGAATTACAATCCTGAATATCCTGTTGATTTCTGTTCTTTTGGCCTACATTGGAACGGCTCTAAATGGACTTTAAGTTTTGATAATATTAAAAGTACCACTATTGATGGAATAAACAGAATCATAGGAGGTGCTAACATAAATGAGTATCCTACAGAAGAAGAATTTATGAAAAACATAATAAAAAAAGGGCTTTCTGATGGAATTTTTTCTCTTAATGCAAAATTGAAAATTTTTTTAAACAAATGAATTCTCAAGAAATAAAGTATTTTAAGTTCTCAAACAGCTAATATATGAGTTACAATGACAATCAAATACTGAGATATTTGTATGGACTTGACAACGTGGATTATCCTCAAAGTATCAAAAGATTTTTTACGAGCACCAACAATACAATGACAGAAGATCGTGAAGCAGCCATCAACGAATTGTATGGGCTACGAAATAATTGCAAAAATTTAGCTGTTTTTTCGAAACATTTTGTGGATGCTATGGACAAGTCATTCATGAAATTCACACAATTTCACATGGATATCTTAGCAGAGTGTGATAGAGAAAAAGGTGTAGTAAAAAGTCCCTATTTCATTGAAGGTTCTTTCGTGGTGTATTCAATAAAAAACGGTTCTTTATCGCTATGGGTGTTCCATAATTTGCCCAATGCTCATAAAAAACTAATGGCTATACCAACTCTTTATATCATCGCAAGCCCAAAAGATAAAATAAAAGGAGAAGGACACCAATTAGATTGCATGGTTATTAGAATGTTAGATCATTATTATGACATGAATCTAAGAGATTATATTGATATGGTTCTCGATTACCTTTGCCTTAGGCAATGGGCAGATGTTGAAATTGCAGAAACTGTAACAAGACAAAAGAAAGAGATTAAAAAGAATAAGAAGATCCAAATTATCAATGAAAGTGGAATAACTTATTTTACGTTTGACAGCAAATGGTTTACTGAAATATACAATAACAATGAATTTACAGTCAGTGGGCATTTTAGACTACAACCGTATGGAGATGGCAGTAAAAGACTAATCTGGATTAATGAATTTGTAAAACATGGCTACCACAGAAAAGCATTAATTGAAAAATTTAAAGAAGGAGAAGAATATATTTGAGAATGGGTCAGATACATTGTATCGGCGCCCGTGAAATCAAAATCTATATCGTAGTAACCATAACTACAAAATATTGCTTTTTCTTATTTTGACTCATTGGATTTCTCTTCAAATTCATTCACAAAAATACGTAAAATATCTTTCCGCAAACACACAAATCCGGCAAACGGCATTTTCTGCGACGCTTTACAGCCTTATCCGTCACGTTTTTAAACGCTTTAAGCAATTTTTCCGGCAATTATCATTAACTTTGCAAACCGCAGAAATCGCGGCCATTTCAAAGACAATAACAGAATTGACAATATATGAATGTACTTGAGCTTAGTGAACAGGAAATAATCAGGCGAAACAGTCTTGCCGAACTGCGCAAAATGGGCATCGACCCGTATCCCGCCGCAGAATTCAAAGTAACCGGACACACAAAGGAAATCAAAGAGAGCTTCAATGACGGCGAAGAGCCGCGCAATGTGAGCGTCGCCGGACGAATAATGAGCCGCCGCATAATGGGGAAAGCGTCTTTCATGGAATTGCAGGATGCCGACGGCCGTATTCAGGTATACGTAAGCCGCGACGACATCTGTCCCGGCGAAAACAAGGACATGTACAACATATTTTTCAAAAAGCTGCTCGACATAGGCGACTTCATTGGCATCGAGGGATTCGTATTCCGCACACAGATGGGGGAAATCACAGTACATGCAAAAAGCATCAAAATGCTCAGCAAGTCGCTCCGCCCGCTGCCTATCGTAAAAGTAAAGGATGGCGTGACCTACGACGCTTTCGAGGATCCGGAACTGCGCTACCGCCAACGCTACGTAGATTTGGTGGTCAACGACGGCATCAAGGACATATTCATCAAGCGCACAAAAGTCTACAACTCAATGCGCGAATATTTCAACTCTCACGGCTACATGGAAGTTGAGACGCCTATCCTGCAGCCGATACCGGGCGGCGCGGCAGCGCGCCCGTTCATCACCCACCACAATGCACTCGACATTCCGCTGTATCTGCGCATTGCCGATGAACTTTACCTCAAGCGGCTGATTGTGGGAGGATTCGAGGGCGTTTACGAGTTCTCGAAAAACTTCCGCAATGAGGGAATGGACCGCACACACAATCCGGAATTCACCTGCATGGAAATCTATGTTTCCTACAAAGATTACAATTGGATGATGAGCTTCACTGAAAAGATGCTCGAAAAAATATGCCTTGATGTCAACGGCACCACAGAGGTGAAAGTGGGCGACAACACCATCAGTTTCAAAGCCCCGTTCAAGCGTGTCACAATGATTGACTCAATAAAAGAGTTCACAGGCGTGGACATCACCGGCATGGACGAGCCGCAGCTGCGCGAGGTGTGCCGGCAAATCGGTGTCGAGGTCGACGATACCATGGGCAAAGGCAAACTCATCGACGAGATATTCGGCGAGAAATGCGAGGGCAACTACATTCAGCCCACTTTCATTATTGACTATCCCATAGAAATGTCGCCTCTGACCAAACGCCACCGCGACAACCCCGACCTGACGGAGCGTTTCGAGCTGATGGTCAACGGCAAAGAACTTTGCAACGCATATTCCGAGCTCAACGACCCTATCGACCAATACGAGCGATTCGTCGAGCAAATGCGCCTCAGCGAGAAAGGCGACGACGAGGCCATGATTATCGACAAGGATTTCATCCGCGCGCTGGAATACGGCATGCCGCCCACTTCCGGCATGGGCATCGGAATGGACCGTCTTGTAATGCTCATGACAGGGCAGACAACCATACAGGAAGTACTGTTCTTCCCGCAAATGCGCCCGGAGAAAACAGCCAAGCGCGACCGCGAGGAGGCATTCACGGCAATAGGAGTACCGGCTGAATGGGTACCGGCCATCCAAAAAGCCGGCTGCCTGACAGTCGCCGCTCTCGCCGAAGCCAAACCCGGCAAGCTGCATCAGGATTTGTGCGGACTCAACAAGAAATACAAGCTCGAACTTGCAAACCCGTCGCAGGACGACGTTGCCGCATGGGTGGAAAACGCCAACAAAAAATAGCCGCATAAATGGATTTTCCCGGTAAAATAGCGGTAATGGGAGGAGGCAGTTGGGCTACTGCCCTTGCCAAACTGCTGTTGCAGAATTGCGAGTCGATAATCTGGTATATGAGGCGCGACGACCGCATTGCCGATTTCAAGAGCGAAGGCCATAATCCGGTATATTTGTCGGATGTGATTTTCGATGTCGACAGAATATCATTCTACTCCGACATCAACGCCGCATGCGACGAGGCCGACACGCTCCTGTTGGCCATGCCGTCGCCCTACATCAAAGAGCATTTGAAGAAAATCACCACCGACATAAGCGGAAAATACATGGTCACAGCCGTCAAAGGCATCGTCCCCGACGAAAACGCCATAGTGACACGGTACATGTCGGATTTCTACGGCATCGACCCCGGACGGCAACTCGTCATCGGAGGGCCGTGCCATGCCGAGGAAGTGGCGTTGGGACGCAACAGCTACCTGACAATCGGCTGCAACAACATCAGCCTTGCCGAGAAATTCGCGCGATGCCTGCAAGGAAAAGCAATGCGCACCATCACATCCGGCGATGTGGCCGGAATAGAATATGGCGCGGTGCTCAAAAATGTCTACGGCATCTGCGCCGGAATAATCTACGGGCTGAAAAGCGGCGACAACTTCCTCGCCATGCTCACATCCAACGCCATACGCGAGATGGACACTTTCATCAGTGCCGTATGCGGAGGGGAACGCAACATTTGCGACTCCGTCTATCTCGGCGACCTGATAGTAACCGCCTACTCCAAATTCAGCCGCAACCATAATCTCGGAGCATACATCGGACGCGGATACTCCGTAAAAGCCGCCATGATGGAAATGGAGATGGTGGCGGAAGGCTACTATGGCACGAAGTGCATCTACGAAATCAACCGCCGCTACAACGTTGATATGCCCATACTCAACTGCGTCTACGACATTCTCTACAACAAAGTCCCGGCCCAGAAAGCAATCTCCGGGCTCGCCGCAAAACTTCATTGACAGCAATGTATAAATGGGACAAACATATAATCAGAAAAGATGCGACACTCATTGAGGCGTTGCGAAGACTCAACTGCCTGTCCGGAAAAGCGATGGTGCTGTTTGCCGTCGATGCCGGCGGAAAAATGGCGGGAACGATAACCGACGGCGACATTCGCCGCTCGCTAATCGCCGGAGCCGAACTCAGTTCATCCGTCGAGAGCGTCATGCACTGCGCTTTCCGCTTTCTTGAGGAAGGTAACATTGACCTCATGAAAGTGAGAGAGATGCGCCGCAATAAAATCACGCTTGTCCCTGTCATCAGTCAGGAAGGAAGCATCAAAGCCGTCTACAACTTTGAAGAATGCCATTCCATTCTTCCGCTAGACGCAATAATGATGGCGGGAGGAAAAGGCGAGCGTCTGCGTCCGCTCACGCTCGACACCCCGAAGCCGCTGCTAAAAGTAGGCGACAAATGTATCATCGACTACAATGTCGAGGAGCTTACCCGCAACGGCATCGACAACATTGCCGTTACTGTCAACTATCTGGCGGAACAAATCGAGCGGCACTTCGAAAACCCGGTCGGAGGAGTACAGGTGAGATGCGTGCGCGAGCCGAAAAAATTGGGTACCATCGGCTCTGCAAAACTTGTCGGCGGACTGTCAAACGACAACGTAATCGTAATGAATTCCGACCTGCTGACCACTGTCAGTTATGAGGAAATGTTCCTCTTCCATGCCGGGCAGGAGGCCGATATGACAATAGCGGCGGTGCCATATATGGTTTCCGTCCCGTTTGCCATCCTCCATTCCGAAGATTCACGTGTCACAGGCTTGGAAGAGAAGCCCACCTATAATTATTATGCGAATGCGGGGATCTACATAATAAGGCGCAGCTTGTTGGAACGCATACCCGACGACTGCGTATTCGACGCAACCGACCTTATCGAATTGATAATCAACGAGGGCGGCAAGGTGGTTTACTACCCAATCGATGGCATTTGGCTCGACATAGGCTCACCCGACGACTTCCGTCATGCGCAGGAGATTGTGCGCAACAAGCGGCTGTCAAACCTGTAAAAACAAGCATATATGGAATCTCACAAACAACCGTTAATACTCATAACCAACGACGACGGAATAACAGCGGAGGGCATCAACAAACTTGCCGAATTTGTCGCGGACATGGGTGAGGTGATAGTTGCCGCTCCCGACGGTCCCCGCTCCGGTTTCTCCTCCGCCATCACCACCGACAAGCCTTTGCGCATACGCAAAATGCCCGATGCCGGCGGAATAAAAATGAATGCGATAAACGGTACGCCGGCCGATTGCGTCAAACTTACGCTGCATCTACTTGCCAAAGAGAATCGCCGTCCCGACATTATCCTCTCAGGCATAAACCATGGTTCGAACACAGGCAACAGCGTGGTCTATTCCGGCACTATGGGAGCCGCCATCGAAGGAGCTTTGCAAGGGATTCCATCTGTAGGATTCTCTCTGCTGTCGCACAAGCCGGCAGCAGGCGATTTTGAGCCGTCGCGCGCCTACATACGCCAAATTGTCGGAAAAGTTCTCAACAACGGACTGCCCGAATGGGTATGCCTCAACGTCAACATCCCCTACGAGATGGAAATCACAGGAATGGAAACGGCTGAAAGCTGCATCGGGCAATGGACTGAGGAGTACGCCGAATACGCCGACCCTTCCGGGCGCAAATTCTACATGCTGACAGGAAAGTACCGGAATCTCGACCCTGAGAACAAAAACACCGACCTGTATCATCTTTCTCAGGGGAAAATATCCATAGTGCCGGTATGCGCTTTCCGCGATTACGACAGACGGGCGTTAAAAGGGATTAACGATTAATTGTCGAACAGCCCGCCTTGCGACGCGCGCGGAGTCTTTCCGAGATGCGAATAAGCCAGCATCGTCACCTCACGTCCTCTCGGAGTGCGCTTGATAAAGCCCTCCTTTATCAGGAACGGCTCATACACCTCCTCCACTGTTTCCGCGTCCTCGCCAAGAGCTGTGGCTATCGTTGTCAGCCCCACAGGCCCGCCGTTGAATTTATCGATAATGGTGGTAAGAATTCTATTGTCAATCTCGTCAAGGCCATAACGGTCGATATTCAACGCTTCAAGGGCAAAACGGGCAATCTCAGTGTCTATCCGTCCCGACCCTTTGACCTGCGCAAAATCGCGCACCCTGCGGAGCAGCGCGTTTGCCACACGGGGAGTGCCGCGGCTGCGCATGGCTATCTCGCAGGCTGCCTCGCTCGTGCATTCTACATTGAGCAGCTTTGCCGAGCGCGACACTATGCGCTGAAGCACCTGATGGTCGTAATACTCCAAATGGCATTTTATCCCGAAACGGGCGCGCAACGGAGGAGTCAGCAACCCGCTGCGGGTCGTAGCCCCTATCAGCGTGAATTGCGGCAGATTGAGCTGAATTGACCGCGCCCCCGGCCCTTTGTCAATCATTATGTCGATACGGAAATCCTCCATTGCCGAGTACAGATACTCCTCAACCACAGGATTCAACCGGTGTATCTCATCTATAAAAAGCACTTCATGCTCGTCAAGCGAGGTCAGCACTCCGGCAAGATCGCCCGGCTTGTCGAGTACCGGCCCCGATGTCACCTTAAAGCCAACGCCAAGCTCATTGGCCATTATATTGCTCAACGTGGTTTTTCCCAATCCCGGAGGCCCGTAGAGCAGAGTGTGGTCAAGAGCCTCGCCGCGCATCTTTGCGGCAGCCACAAACACACGCAAGTTGTCGATAATCTTTTCCTGTCCGCTAAAATCGTCGAACACGAGCGGACGCAACGCCCGCTCAAACTCACGGTCGCTTTCTGTCCGGCTCGCCCTTATGTCAAATTCTTCACTCATCTGTCTGTTATTTGCTTTTTGTGCGGGAAAGCACACTGTCGATTTTTTCAATAATCATTTCAGGAGTAATTGCCAAGAAACACGCATAGTCGCCGCGCATACACGGACGATTGCCAAACACCGAGCACGGACGGCATGGCAAATCAGCCTGCACAATATCCTCATAACGCTGCCTCCAACCCGTAAACCCGCAGTAAGGATGCGTTGCGCCCCATACCGACACCACCGGCAGGCAAACCAACGACGCAAGGTGCATATTGGCGGAATCCATCGACAGCATGACGTCCATCCTGCTCAGCAAAGCAAGCTCCAACGGAAAACCGTAACGCCGCTCTGCCAACGACACGACATTCTCACGGCGCTCCGCCCATCGATGCAGGATGTCGCGTTCTCCGCCACCGCCACCGAAAAGAAAAATCCTGTAGCCCTTGCGCTCCGACAACCGCTCAACCACCTCCTCCATCCTGTCAAGAGGATAAATTTTGCCCTTATGCTTGGCAAACGGCGCGACTGCTATCCAAATTTCACCCTCCGTCTTCGGCGGTGTCACCTCCGAAAATATCGACTGCCCGACCGGAGCGGGATACAACGACACAAACGATTCCGCAAAATCAAATCCGGCGCGGCGGAACACGTCGGCATAACGCTCATGAGAACTAATCAGGCAATGCAAATCCTTTCTGCCCGCACGTGTCAGCTTACGCTTCTCCCCACGCTCTTTCTTTATGCGACGGAAAGGTATTCCGGAAACAACGCAACAGGCAGTGATGGCATGAGTGCGTATCACATCATGCAAATCCAGAAACAAATCTATCGAATAGTCGCGCCGCAACTCCCGAAATAACCTGCACATGCCCCACACACCGCGGTATTTCTCCTTTACATCCACTCCCATGACCGTCAAATTTGCGGGAGCATTGATAAAAAGCGACGACGCAACCTGCTGCGTTATCATCACAAACTTAGTGTCCGGATATGCCACACACACCGAATACACCACAGGCACCGTCATGGCCACATCGCCAAGCGCCGAAAACCGCGCTATCAGCACATTCCTATATTTCGACACATGCTCCACTCCCGACACTTATTTCTTTCCGTAAAGCACAGGATTGGTATCCGCGTCATTGTACATTTTCATCTGGCGATAAACCTTCATGTATTTTCTTCCGGCAGAAATATCGTCAAGCAGCTGCCCTATCGCCGTCGACAAATCCTTCTGCTGCTCTAAAAGCACACTCAGCTTTGCCCCGCATTTAGCCACATGTTCCGGCGACGCGTCTTTCCGCTCCGTTTCCTCGCGCATGTGATAAATCTTCAAAGCGAGAATCGATAGGCGGTCTATCGCCCAAGCCGGGCTTTCAGTATTTATTGTGGCGTCTGAGGCAGGCTTCACATCCTTATACAATTCGCGAAAATACGTGTCTATGTCCTCCACAAGATCCGTGCGCTCCTGATTCGACTTGTCAATGCGGCGTTTCAGCGCGAGCGCGTCCACAGGATTGATTTCCGGGTCGCGGATTATGTCCTCCATGTGCCATTGCGCCGCGTCTATCCAGTTTTTCCGCATGAGCACGTCATCTATCGTTCCCTCCGGATAGAGCTTTTCCGGCACCGCGTCAATACTGTCGTATTTATGATACAGCTCCGTAGTGTCGCGGAATATCTCATTGCATTTCTCCACAAATTCATTCATACGCTAATCTGATATTGTATTTCACAAAGATAATGAAAGGTGAGAGCAGAAACAAATAGAAAACACAGTTTTCATCTTTGGTTCTGCCGAACCGCATCTTATCTTATCCAAAGATAATGAAAGGTGAGAGCAGAAACAAATGAAACCAACCAAAATCTACACCGGCAGAACCAACAAGCAAGTGGCAACCCCCCTTCATCGTAAAGAACAATGTCAAAAACAAGATGATGCACATCCTCGTGGCTATGGCACGTGACAGAAGATGCCATTGGGATGTTTTAATGGTTAAATTCCAGCAGTGAGGAAACATGTATTTTGGATTTTTTTGAAATGGTGGTAACTTTGTGAGCGTTTGGAAAAACAAAGATATGGTAACTATATTATTTCACGAAACGGTTTTCGGGCCTATACACAGCCGCCGACTTGGCACATCGCTCGGAATCAATCTCATGCCCAACGACGGCAAAATATGCTCATTCGACTGCCTGTATTGCGAAGCCGGCTACAACGCACAAGGTAAGGGACAAGCCGGAATAAGCAGCCGTGAAGAAGTAAAAACCAAACTTGAGGAGAAGCTCTCAGCCATGAGAATTGCAGGCGAGAAACTCGACGTAATAACATTCTCCGGCAACGGTGAGCCGACACTACATCCGGATTTTGAAGGAGTTGTAGACGATGTCATCGCACTGCGCGGAAAATATTTTCCAGACGTAAAAATCAGCGTTTTGTCAAACTCCACAATGATATGGAAAAAATCGGTGGCCAATGCCCTGATGAAAGTCGACAACAACATATTAAAACTCGATTCGGCAATAGAGTCGACAATGCGGCTTGTCAACAGGCCGGCAAATCCCGATTTCAACATAGAAAATCTCATTGAGCAACTAAAACAGTTTTCCGGACAATGCGTCATACAGACAATGATGCTGCGCGGCAGCCACGAAGGCCGGACAATCGACAACACAACACCTCAGGAAACAGAAGCATTGCTAAACGCCTACACAGAAATCAAACCGGCAGAAGTGATGCTTTACTCTTTAGACCGCCCCACACCGGAGGTGAAACTGCAAAAAGTGGGACGCGACGAGTTAGAGCAGATAGCCGCCCGTTTCAGAGAAAAAGGAATAAAAGTGCAAGTAAATTAATCATGATATATCCCAAGCCATTAAAAAAAGGGGACTCGATTGCCATAATTTCCCCGGCAAGCAAAATTGACGGCAAACTTGTTGACAACGCTTGCGAAACTATAAAATCATGGGGATTTAATCCTGTAGTAAGTGATTTCTGCAAAGGAGAACACGGCTCATTCAGCGGAACTGTGGAACAAAGGCTGCAAGACTTCAAAGCAGCGTTCGCGGATGAGAAAGTGAGGGCGGTGCTATGCAGCCGCGGAGGATATGGCGCCGTACAGTTGCTTAAATATTTCAAACGCTCCATGTGGACAACCGACCCCAAATGGCTGATAGGATTTAGCGACATCTCGGCATTGCATGCCGCCTCCTGCCATGCCGGTGTGGCAAGCCTTCATGCCTCAATGTGCAAATGCCTTGCCGAGCAGCCTGAAAGCGAGAGCAGTCTGAAAATATTGAAAATACTGACAGGCCGAATGCCTGAATACACAATCGGCGGCAACTCCCGCAACCGTGAAGGATATGCGGAAGGCACTATCACAGGAGGCAACATGGCCGTGCTGTCGGGACTTGTTTCCACCCCTTACGATTTGCTTGGAAAAGGCGACATATTGTTTATAGAAGATGTGGCCGAACCGATCTATAAAATACAACGGATGCTCTACACTCTGCGTCTGAACGGCACTTTAGGACAAATAAAAGGCCTGATAGTGGGACAATTCACAGAATACAACGCAAGTCAGGACTACTCTGACATGTACGGCATGGTAGAGGAAATGGTAAGCGACTACAAATTTCCCGTGGCATACAATTTCCCCATAGGACACACAGACCGCAATCTTCCCATAGTGGAAGGCGCAAAAGCAGCGTTCGAAGTAACAAAAGAAAATGCACGACTGAAATTCCATTAGCAGGCTTTATCTGTTGACCGCAACTTATTCGCTTTTTTGCGGCAAGACATTGCGCAAAGAGCTTAATTTTGCAAAAAAAGCAACCGACATGGAAAACACAATCACAGAACGTGCCGCATGGGTGGCGGCATTCATTGCCATTGAATATCTGCTTGTGCTTGCGGCGGTAGTGGCCGACATGGTAAGCGGAATACGCAAAGCGCGGCGCAAAAAGCAGGCTACGCGCAGCCGCGCTCTGCGCCGCAGCGCCGACAAACTGCTGCGCTACTACAATCTCCTTGCCATTTTAACCATCATAGACGTGATGCAAATATCCGCGTCGCTCTATCTCCGGGCAATAGAGGGCTACAATCTGCCGTCCATACCCGTGTTCACGCTGATAGGCTCGATGGGCATGGCGATGATTGAGGTGAAAAGCATTGTCGAGAACGGCAGCGAAAAAGAGAAGTCAGACATCGCAGACATATCAGAGCTGATTGAATACCTCACAAAAAGCGACCATCTTAACAAACTAATCGACATACTAAAATCATTGAAAAGATGAAACATTTCACAATCGAAGAACTTACACGTTCGACAACAGCCACACAGTTCGGCATCGACAACACCCCGCCGATAGAAGCCGTAGGAAATCTTTGGGAACTGATAGAAACCGTCCTTGATCCAGCCAGAGAACAATTCGGCAAGCCAATCTACGTCAACAGCGGATACCGCTGCGCCGAACTGAATCGCAAAGTTGGCGGAGCTGCAAATTCCTACCATCTGCAAGGACGCGCGGCCGACCTCGACACACGATCCGGAGAAAACCGCCGCCTGTTCGGCATCCTCAAATCACTACCCCACACAGAATTGATTTGGGAGCAAGGAGGAAAATGGATACATGTAGCCTTGTAGCAAAGCATAACGTTCTGATTATCAATAAAAACATAAGTATGAAAATAAAGTTTAAAAATTTTGTATTGCTATCGGTTTGCTGTATCTTTGCACCGGTAAAAATAAAGACTAATTTATTCACTTTATATTCATTACATTATGGTAAATTATAAAGATCTCGGACTTGTAAACACCCGTGAGATGTTTGCAAAGGCAATCAAGGGAGGTTATGCAATCCCGGCATTCAATTTCAACAACATGGAGCAGCTTCAGGCTATCATCCAAGCAGCTGCCGAAACTAAATCTCCGGTAATTCTTCAAGTGTCGAAAGGCGCGCGCAACTATGCAAACCAGACGTTGCTCCGCTATATGGCAGAAGGAGCCGTTGAATATGCAAAAGAGCTCGGATGGGAGCATCCGCAAATTGTTCTTCACCTCGACCACGGCGATTCTTTCGAACTCTGCAAATCTTGTGTAGACTTCGGTTTCTCTTCTGTAATGATTGACGGTTCACACCTTCCTTACGAAGAAAATGTGGCATTGACAAAGAAAGTGGTTGACTACGCTCATCAGTTCGACGTAACTGTAGAAGGCGAGCTTGGTGTATTGGCCGGCGTAGAGGATGAGGTTTCTTCCGACCACCACACCTACACCAACCCTGAAGAGGTAATCGACTTCGCTACCCGTACAGGCTGCGACTCGTTGGCTATCTCTATCGGCACTTCACACGGCGCATACAAGTTCACTCCGGAACAGTGCCACGTTGATCCGCAGACAGGCCGCCTCGTTCCGCCGCCATTGGCATTCGACGTGCTCGACGCTGTAATGGAGAAACTCCCGGGCTTCCCAATCGTGCTTCACGGATCATCATCAGTTCCGCAAGAAGAAGTTGACACAATCAACAAATACGGCGGAGCTTTGAAAGCGGCTATCGGTATTCCTGAGGATGAACTCCGCAAAGCGGCTAAATCGGCAGTTTGCAAAATCAACATCGACTCCGACAGCCGTCTTGCAATGACTGCGGCTATCCGCAAAGTGTTCGCCGAGCATCCGGAAGAATTCGACCCGCGCAAATATCTCGGCCCGGCACGCGACAACATGAAAAAGCTCTACATCCACAAGATCAAATACGTTCTTGGCAGCGAAGGAAAAGCAGAATAAGATTCTTTTTCATAAGCAATGTTTAATTTTACGAGAACCGTTTCCCCTGTCGGGAAGCGGTTTTTTACTTTTAGCGACACTCTTAATTCCCACAGCATATAACAACTTTTTCCGTAACCGGCTTAGATTTAATAACGAAGAACAACAAAAAATCAAACGTAGCGTTGTCCAATTCCTCTACTTTCAGATTGACCTAAATCAATCCACATAAAGCACACCGCATTGTGCATTGGCGAAGCCACAAATCCACTTTTGGCATTCATCGCGCCAAGATTCTGTAAATTCTATGTTTTAAGATTCGGTTGGCATTTGAATTTAAATTTTAGGGCTAAATTGTATTTTATTCATTTTCATAAAATGCTTGCAATTCAATAATGATATAGTCTATTATTTCGTATACCAATTCTTTTGCTGTATTAATTCCGATTCCATAATTTCCACGTCCTTCATTTTCGTTAAAATACAATTCCGTATTTTCCAAATATTGGAAGAAAGGGTGATTATCATCATACTCAAATTTTAATAATACTGATTTTATGGCACATAACGGTAGATGTAATTGGCTTACATGGCTATAAGAGTTACATTTGGCCTTTATCTTTTCTAATGTAGCAATACCGGATTTTCCTTTCATATCAATCTTCATATTTCAATTTATTTGTGTTATTTCCATCCTTTTTTCCTATTACAACTCTTACAAAGCATTTGGCAATTCTCTGCCACAGTCGTACCGCCTTCTTTCCAAGGCGTGATATGGTCAGCTTCCATTTCTTCCAACTCGCAATGCTCGCCGCAATGAGCGCAGATGCCGTGCTGCCGCTCGTAGGCTTCGCGTTTCTGCTTTTTGTCGAAAGTGCGGAAACTAAGGTCGCGTAGGTCTCCACTCAAGACATAACGGTAGATGCCGGACTTCTTCATGATTTCGTCATCCTCCATCAAGTCGTGTATGTGCTTTTCAAGGACGGCTGTATCATACAC
>CALUMI010000017.1 GCA_944321725.1 uncultured Muribaculaceae bacterium | reverse complement strand
GAGCCGCCTTGCCGACATTCTCAGTGAGTCGTCCATGTCGGTCCGCATGGCGAGATTCTCGCGCTGCTTGCCGGCAAAGGCGCGGTTGGCGAGCATCCCGTCGTAGAGCGCAACAATGGCAGTGTCGCCGCTCTCGAGCAGCAGGCGGCTCATCTCAATGTCGCTGTTCAGCAGTATTCCCTTGCTCAGCAAAGCCCCGTCGTAGGCAGCCATAATCAGCGAGCTCGACCTGATTTTATCGGCGGTTTTAGGCAGCCAATATTCATACAGCCGCTTGTTTTTATACCAAAAATTCTGTCTTTCGGAGCTTGTCAAATCACGGAACGATGAGATGACGAATTCCGATGTGGCATCTAAAGCGTCGATAGCTGCCTTTTCCGCTTTTTTAGTGTCGTAGTCGAAGAAAAATGCTATCAGGTTTTGCATAGCCGGTAATTTGTCCGGATGATTTTTGCCTGACGCTTTTATTGTTATTTCAAGTGATTGCAAGGCTAATTGCGCGGCTACAGAATCGTTGCCTGTGTAGTAGTTGTAAACGGCAAGGTTGTTTAAAGCGTCGCCATAGTTGGCGCTTTGCTCTCCGTAGAGCTCTTTGCTTATCCTTGCCGCCTCATTGCAGAGTTTTATGGCCTCGTCATATTTATGATATTCTGATTGGCAACTTGCGAGAATCTCAAGCGCATTTATATAGTTTATGTTTCTTTTGTCACCTGTTTTTTTGGATATGGTAAGTGCCTGTGTGCTTAATATGGTTGCCTGTAACAGGTTGCCTGCCGATAGGTTGTAGGAGGCGAGGTTGCAAAGTTCGTTCAGGCAGGTGTGGTGTTCCTGTCCGTATGCCGCCTCATAGATTCTCAGCGCATTGCTGCTAAGCCGTATAGCCTCTTCGTAATCGCCTATTTGCGAGTTGATCAAGGCGAGAGAACTTAATGACGCGGCATATTGCGGATGATTTTTCCCGTTGTAGTTTTGCCTGATGAGCATGGACTTGGCATATAGTTTCCTTGCGTCGGAGTACATGCCTGCGAGATAATAGAAATTGCCAAGATTGTTGAGCGCGATGGCTTTATGCTCATTTACGTCGTATTCCTCGCCTTCCAGCCGCTCATAGATTGCAATGGCTTTTTTTGCCAAAGAAATAGCTTTTTTATTGTTGTTGGCGTCAGAGTAAATCACGGATAATTTTACTATTGTGTTGGCCAATGCAATGCTTTCCTCCATTTGGTTGCCGTCGATGATTGCAGTTATATTGTCGCATATTCGCAAGGCCTCGTTGTATTCCAATAAGTTGTTGTGGCAAGAGGCGAGTTCGCTGAGCAAGGATATTGTAAACTCTTTGTTTTCCGGCACGTGTCGCAGTTTTCCGACGGCATCACGCAATATATTGAGAGATTCTTTATAGTCGCCCGAATGGGATGTGTAGCGGGCAAGTAGCATCATCGACGCTATATAGTCGATATTGTCGTCGTTGCCGGTTTGTTCCTGTACGTAAATAGCCTCTTTCCCAAATTTGATTGCATTGGCAAGATTGTACTTGCGCTCTTCCATGAAAGCCATGGCGTTGAGGTATGTCGCCAAATATGTACGTCCGGCATGCTGTTGCAGCTTTTTGTCGAATTCTATGGCAGTGTCCAAATTCCCGGCGTTGTAGTAGAAGCAGATTGAGTCAATCAGCGATATGGAATAGTCTTCTGTGTCAGAGATGCCGTTGGTTTCGGCGTATGCGAGATTGCACATTGCCGACAATGCGGTCAGAATGATGATAATCCTGTTCATAGCGGTGTTCATTATGTTTCAAATATACGCCAAAAACGGCGGATAATGAAAATTTGTCACCATAATGGCGAAAAATTGTCATTTATGTTTGACAAATTTTCTGTGTGGCGTGGCTGTAGCCGTTGGCATGAGGTTTGATATATCATAAGACGGATGCCGATGGGAGGCAGTCCGGAAGGAACAATTCCAAAGGCATCCGGAATTAACGGAATGTAAAATTAAATTATAGGAGATATTTATTATGATGCCGATTAGAAGAAACAGTCAGAATTGGTTGCCAAGTATCTTCAATGATTTCTTCGACAACGATTGGATGGAAAGAGCAAACGCTACTGCTCCTGCTATCAACGTGATTGAGAACGACAAAGAATACAAGGTGGAGTTGGCCGCTCCGGGTATGACGAAAGAGGATTTTGACGTTCATATCGATGAGGACAACAATCTTGTAATCTCTATGGAGAAGAAAGACGAAAAGAAAGACGAGCATAAGAACGGCCGTTATTTGCGTCGTGAATTCTCTTACTCAAAGTTCCAGCAGACAATGATTTTGCCTGACGATGTGGACAAAGAAAAGATTTCGGCCTCAGTCAACAACGGTGTGCTCGATATCGAGTTGCCTAAACTTGCCAAAGAGGAGCAGCCGAAACAGACACGTAATATCGAAATCAAATAATGGTTTTGAGGCGTTGTAAATCATAAGTCCCTGAAAAGGAAAGCGGAGATGTGTGTTGAGCACATCCCCGCTTACTTTTTTTACGCATTTTTTAACCGGTGGTTATTTTATTACTCTGAGCTGCTTCCCTACTTTTATGAAAGCGTCGACTGCCTTGTCGAGATGCTCGCGCTCATGTCCTGCCGACAGCTGCACGCGGATGCGGGCTTGTCCTTTTGGCACAACGGGATAGTAGAATCCTGTCACGTAGATGCCCTCGTCTTGCATTTTTGCGGCAAAATCCTGCGAAAGTTTTGCGTCGTAGAGCATTACGGCGCAGATAGCCGATTGTGTCGGTTTGATGTCGAATCCCGCCTTAATCATTTTGTCGCGGAAATAATTTACATTGTCCACCAACTTGTCGTGCAGTGAGTTGCTTTCTTCAAGCATACGGAACATTTCGAGGCTTGCCCCCACTATTGCCGGTGCCACAGAGTTGGAGAACAGATAGGGGCGGGAGCGTTGGCGCAGCATATCGATGATTTCTTTTCGTCCGGTGGTAAATCCTCCCATCGCTCCTCCAAACGCTTTGCCGAGCGTTCCGGTGAATATGTCGATGCGTCCGTAGAGGTTGAACTGCTCGGCCACGCCTCTTCCTGTAGGGCCTACAACTCCGGCGGAGTGCGACTCGTCGACCATTACCAAAGCGTCGTATTTTTCCGCAAGGTCGCATATTTTGTCCATAGGCGCGACATTTCCGTCCATAGAGAACACTCCGTCGGTGGCAATTATGCGGAATCTTTGCGCCTGCGCCTCTTTAAGGCAGCGTTCGAGGTCGTCCATGTCGGCATTGGCATAGCGGTAGCGTTTGGCTTTGCAAAGGCGCACGCCGTCGATTATCGAGGCATGGTTGAGCGCGTCGGAGATAATTGCGTCGTCTTCGGTGAAGAGCGGCTCGAACAGACCTCCGTTGGCGTCGAAACACGCGGCGTAGAGAATTGTGTCGTCGGTCTTGAAATATTTGGAGATTGCGGCCTCGAGCTGCTTGTGCAAATCTTGCGTGCCGCAGATGAATCTTACGGACGACATCCCGTATCCGTGACTGTCCATTGCGCGTTTGGCCGCTTCAATCAGCCTCTTGTTGTCGGAAAGTCCGAGATAGTTGTTGGCGCAGAAATTAAGCACGTCGCAGTCGCCGTTGACTTTTATGCCGGCGCGTTGCGGCGATGTGATTATCCGCTCGTTTTTGTACAATCCGGCGGCTTCTATTCCGGCAAGCTCGTCGGACAGGAATTTTTGAAATTTACCGTACATAGACTATGGTTTTTATGTTTGTTGTTTTGACTTGAGTTTATTTATTTCAAAGTTAGCGATTTTTTGCCGGAGAGTTGAAAAATTGTAGAAAAATATCGTTAAACTTGAAATTTTCTTTGCTACCTTTGTTTTATAAAACATCAAAATTAAACGTGCTTTTCCTATTTGAGAAACGAAATATTGTAATGCGATGAAAAATGTTCTGATTATAGGTTCTACGGGACAAATCGGCTCTGAACTGACTATGAAACTGCGCGGTATCTATGGCGGTGGCAATATTGTTGCCGGATATATAAGAGGGGCTGAGCCAAAAGGCGAACTGCTTGAGTCGGGACCGTCGGCTGTGGTTGATGTGACGGATGCCGCCCAAATTTCAGAGGCAGTGAGGAAATATAAGGTCGACACTATTTATAATCTTGCCGCGCTTCTTTCGGCGGTGGCGGAATCCAAGCCGCAACTCGCGTGGAAAATCGGAATGGGCGGCCTGTTCAATGTGCTTGAGGTTGCGCGTGAATGCGGTTGCGCGGTGTTTACTCCGAGCTCGATAGGGTCGTTTGGCGACGACAGCCCGAAGGACAAGACCCCACAGGACACTTTTCGCAATCCCCACACCATGTACGGTGTCACGAAAGTGTCGGGAGAATTGTTGAGCGACTATTATTTCTACCGTTTCGGTGTGGATACGCGTTCGGTGCGTTTCCCGGGATTGATTTCATACGTGACATTACCGGGCGGCGGAACCACCGACTATGCTGTCGACATATATTATTCCGCCGTGCGTGGCGAAACCTTTGAATGCCCGATAGCGGCAGGCACGTTTATGGATATGATGTACATGCCCGACGCTTTGCGTGCGGCAATCGAAATAATGGAGGCCGAGCCTTCGAAATTCAAGCACCGCAACTCGTTCAATATTGCGGCGATGAGTTTCGATCCGGAGATAATTTATGCTGCTATCCGCAAATACATCCCTGATTTTAATATGGTCTATAAGGTTGACTCTCTGCGTCAAAAAATAGCGGAATCGTGGCCAAACTCGTTGGACGACACTTGCGCGCGAGAGGAATGGGGCTGGAAACCGGAGTACGACCTTGATGCAATGACGCGCGACATGATAGCCCGGCTGCGTGAGCGGCTGCAATAAATTTCATATCATTTGTGCAACTTTTCATTGGTCTTGTGACGTCTAATTGGAAAAAGGTGAAATGAAAAGGATATTGTTGTCGTTGGCGGCCATAATCACCATGCCTGCCATGTTTGCGCAGACGGTGCCTGTAGATACGCTTCAGACCGGTGTCACGCTTGGCGAAGTGGAGGTGAAAGGCTCTACCGTTGTCGATAAAAGTGACAGGAAGTTGTTTATCCCTACATCGGAGCAGGCGAGGCAATCGGCAAATGCCGTAGATTTGTTGCGGCGTATGCAGATGCCTGAATTGAGAGTCGATATGGTGAACGATGCCATAAACTTGGTAGACAAGGGGACGCTTGACATCAGAATCAATGGCCGCAAGGCTACGGTAAACGACCTTAAAGGCATAGACCCTGAGTCGGTTAAGAGGGTGGAATTTCATCAGAACCCGTCGATGCGCTATGGCGAGGTCGACGCGGTGGTGGATTTCATCGTGGCGCGGCATGAGTCGGGCGGCAGTTTCTATGTGGAGGGCAAGCAGGCTGTAAGCGGTTGGGGCGGATATTACGCCAATCTGAAACTTAATAATAAGAGGTCGCAGTTCGGAGTGTCGGGTTGGTATAATCCGCGACGTGATTTCGAGATGTGGCGCGACAACGTGGAGCATTACGAGTTGCCTGACGGTACGTCTTTCACCCGTACAGAAACCGGGTTGCCCGGACGCATGGATGCCCCTAACTACGGATTTTTTCTTGACTACAGCTATAGTGACGGCGACAAGATGCTGCTGTTTACGCAATTTTCAGCGACAGGAGGATGGAACGACCGCAATGAATACAACGGCATCTATTCTAATTCTTTGTCTGCCGATAAATTGAAAGTTTCGGATGTGTTGCATATACGCTCGTTTCGTCCGAATTTTAATATGTATTGGCAATATAATATCGACAAGCGTAAACAGATAGTGGCTGATTTGACTGTTTCCGACTATTATTCCGATTCGGAGCGGAGTTATGCCACCTGTGAATATTTTGTGTATGGCAGTGCCGGCGATGAATTGTCGTCGATATTTACAAAAATAAAAAGCAACTCATACTCATTGATTGCCAACGCCAATTATGAGCAGCGTTTCGATGCCGGACGGTTTACGGCAGGTGTGCGCTTTCTGCGCGGGTGGGGACGGAATGACTATCTGACGAGCCGTGTGATTGACAAAACGAGGGAATCGGATACGCGTGTATATGCCGAATGGTGGCAGCCGTTGGGCGATAGTTTTGATTATCAGGCGGGTCTGTCGGCTGTTGGCCGCAGATTCCGTATCATGGGCAGTAACGCTGTTTCCACATTCGATTTGGTCTATTCTTTGGGAATGCGGTATAAGATAGGAGGCCACAGCACGTTGCGCTTTAATTTCTCGACAGAAACAGTGTCGCCTACTGCCAACGAGCTTAGTCAGGCAGTTCAAGATGTCGACGAGTATCAGAAATATCGCGGCAATCCGTCGCTGAAACCATTCCGCCGCTATATAGGCGAATTGCGCTATGAATATGCGAAAGGGATTTTTTTTGGTAATATAGCCACGGCATTGCGTTATACAGACAATCCTGTCATGGAGGAAAAATATTGGGAGACCGGCAGCGACGGCAGTTGGTATTTGCTCAATACCGTGCGCAACCAAAAATACCACAGTACGTTCAAGGTGTTTGCCAACGCAAGGGTTGAGGCCATACAGGGATGGCTCACGGTAGGGGCGAGTTTCGGGTGGAAGCATTCGGTGTCGCGCGGTTGGGAGTACCGCCACGTTATGAACAAGTCGGTTTATGCGGATTGGAGCGTTGTGCTTTCGCATTGGAATTTCAGCCTTATGTATGACGGACATACCAATTCCCGTGATTTGTGGGGCGAAACGATTACCGGGACAGAGAATTATCAGGACATAATCCTGTCATACAAGCATAAGGATTTGTATGTCGGTGTGGGTATCATAAATCCGTTTATGAAAAATTACAACATTCCTACCGAGAACCTGAACGAATATGCCGGATATGACCGCAAAATGCATCTTATGATGGCGCAGAATTTGGCTTTCGTGATGTTGCGCTACAATATACAGTGGGGGCGCAAGCAGCGCGATGTTGAAAAGCGTGTCAACAATGTCTATGAAGGCGGGGCGGTAAATGCCGCCGGCAAATAAAAACCAAACGTCACCGGGCAATAACTGCGGTGACGTTTGGTTTTTAAATATTTCATGAATTCTATTCTGTTTCGTCGATGAGTGTGCAGACGCTTACGCGGTTCCAATCCGGCTCGGAGAACATGTCGCCTATGCCTTGCCCTTCGGCTTTTATGCGCCGCGAGTCGATGCGGTATTTTTTGATTAGCATGTCTTTTACAGCCTGTGCGCGCTGGTTGGCTATGCGCTCGTTGACTTCGGCGCTTCCTTCCGGCGAGGCATATCCTTTAATCACGACGATGGCGTCGCGATGGTTGTTGAGATAGGTCGCCACACGCTCCACGTTGGGATATTGCGACGCGTCGATTGATGTGCGTCCCTGTCGGAATGTAACGATTGACTCAAGCGATGAGCTTGTTTTTGTTTCGGTTACTGTTCTTACTATTTCTATCGGTTTGCGGTTGCGGCATTCCTCAAGCTCGTTTTCCAAAACTCCGATGCGCGACTGTGCCATTGCAAGTTTGTCGTCGGTGTCCGACAGTTGAGAGCGAAGGGAGTTGATGCGGCTGTTGAGCGCGTCGACCTCCATTTGGTCGTAGAGATCCTCATATACGAAGTGGTGCTCTCCATTGCTTGTGCGGAAATGGTAGGCTACGCCGGCTGTCAGCTCCACACCCGCGCGGTTTGAGCTGAATATTACGTTGTTGCGCGCCGCGCCTCGTCCTTCAATGTCGTAGACGATGGCCGGTTTCACGGCTATTGTCCATGCTTTTGCCTCTCCGATGTTGAAGTTGAAATTAAGCCCGAACTTGGTGGTCATGAAATTATAGTCTGAGCCGTCGACAGCGTATGTGCCATAGGTGTGTCCCCAACCGATGCCTCCTGTCGCCTCTATCTCGAAAACTCGCGGCTCGCCTTTGTATCCGCCGAAAATGTTCATCAGGTTGAATCCGCCGATAAGCGAGATGTTAGAATGGTCGAAAGCCGTGCGCACGCCGCGCTTGCCATAGATGCCTGTTGTGTTGATGCCGAAATCCGCGCCAACACCCAATTTGAACACGGGAGTGAGCTGCTTATTGACTTCAAGGCCTATTATCGGGCGAATGTTTTCTCCTATGGAGTAGGGGTGAGCCAATGGTTGTGTTACTCCACCGTTCAGTCCTACCGACCAGTTGTCGAGGAATTTTGTGCTTTGCAATGCTTGTTGCCGTTGGGCACCTGCCACAGTTATGCAGCATAATGCGGCGGCTGTCATGATAATCTTCTTCATAGCTTTAATTTTTAAGCTCCGTTATTTTTGTAAAACATTGCAAATTTACATTTGTTTACTTAAATACGAATGTAAATTGTGTGTTTTTTTGAAAGGGGCAATTAATCTAATAATTGAAGCGCATCCCGACACTCAGGTTGAATTGCGGAGAATTGTCTTTCCGTAGAATAATATCGTCGGCGGTATCTAAAAAGTATGTCACTTTTGGCTCCGCAAATATGCCGTATCGCTTTGTTATGTTGAATTGCAGTCCCAAGCCCGCTGATGCTGAGAACAGCCACGGATGCTCTTTGAGTTCCTCTTTGGTGGAGGTGTCGGCACCTTCCAATCCTCCGACGAGTGATGTGCTGACATTTCCCGCCACACATTTTTCAACGCTGCCGCCAACTAAGGCGTAGAAAGAGAAATACCGGCTGTCGAAAATCGTGAAATTAACTCCTACAGGTATTCCGATAAAATAAGTTTTTTGTTTTGAGCGGTAGTAGTGGGCATCGGAGCCTGATTTCCAAGATGCACCCATTCGTGTGAAGCTCAGTCCCGCGTCTATTCCCCAGCGTTTTGTGAAATTGTAGCGGAAAGAGGCTGATACGGTTATCGGTATGTCGAATTGCAAATCGGTGCGTGTTGGCTGCTCGATGTTGTTGGCCATCATTTCCGCATACGAGGAGCTGAAGCCGGAGTTGCCGTTTGATGTGTATACAGGTCCTACGGGACGCATCTGCTTGTTTATGGGCATGAATCCGCCGTTGCTGCTGTTTTGTGCCATTAATCCGTTGTCCACTTTGAGGCTTGCGCCGAATTTGCCGCTTTGATTTCGTTTTGAGGGCGTGTTGCTGTGGCGGGCGTAGTATTTCTGTGGGCGTGATTCTTTTGTTGTCGTGAGGCTTCTTGTTGTTTTATCGTTTTTTCCGGTTTTGAGGGCGCGTCGCTCCGCCGGTTGCGTTGCCGCGGCGGATGATGTGCTGTCGGTTGCGGCTATAGGTTCTACTGATCCGCTGACAGGCGCTGTTGCGACGGTTAGCGGCTTTTCTGCCCGCTCCGGTCGCTCCGGCTGCTCCGGCTGTGTGGCGGCTATGTGTGGCGGCTCATTTGCGGAAATTTCACGGTCGTGTGGCGTTCCGGCATTGTCGCTGTGGGGAGTTGCCTTTGATGCTATCGGTGTTGTTTCGGGCATGAGAGCGACCTGATTGTCGCGAGTGCTGAACAATGCCACGACAATCAGCGCGATACATGCGGCGACAGATGAAACGCTGATGGCGAATTTTCGCATACGCTTTTTTAGTCGCAGTTTTTCAAGGTCGCGCGTTATCGACTGCCATGCGCTGTCGTCGACAGGCTCTTCGTAGTTGTCGAGTTTCCGTCGTAGCGACTCAATGAATTTATCGTTGTCGGCTTTCATTTTGCTTCTCGTTTTTTCAAATATTCATTAACTTTTTTGCTTAGCATTGCTCTGGCCCTGAAAAATTGCGATGACGAGGATTTTTCGTTTATGCCGAGCATTGAGGCTATCTCGCGGTGGCTTTTCCTCTCGAACACGAACAGGTTGAAAACAGCCCTATATCCCGGAGGCAGCTCACCGATGAATTGCAAAAGCACTTTTTCCGGAACGCTGTCGATGTCGCTGTCAGGCTCAGGCACATCTTCCGGGATGTTGTCAATCGGTACGATGCCTTGTTTACGGCTGTGCCGCAGCGCCTCGATGCACTCGTTTACCGTTATTTTTGTTATCCACGCTTGCAGAGAGCCTTTCCCTCTGTATTTGAATTTTCCGAATGAGTCGAGTATTTTCACGAAAGCGTCGTGGAGCGCGTCCTCTGCCGTCTCTTTTTCGGGGAGATAGCGCATGCACATGGCGAGGAGCTTTCCGGCATAACGCACGTAGAGCTCCTTGCGGGCAGTGTCGTCACCTCGCCGGCATCCTTCGTATATCTCCTCTTCGGTAATCATTATTAAGTAATAAGTAAACGTGCCGGATGCAAAAATACTGCATCGCGGATTTTTTTAGGACATTGGCGCAGTATTTTTCGCCAAGTGCTGTTTATAGAATAAAAATCAATTTTTAATATGACAACAAGACAACTTATCTTTACAAAATTAGTGTGTGTGTGCATAATTATGGCCGCTTTCTCCTCGTGTCTCGACGATGACGACACTGAGCAGGCATACTATTATTCCACTATCGGTATGCTTGAGAAAGTGGATGATAATAATTATGGCATTGCTACCGACACAGGGAAAAAATTATTGATAAGCAACTCGTCGGATATTGATTCCGAGTCAATGAAAAGCGGACGGGTGTATGCCGAGTTCACAATCCTTGATGTTGTGAAGGAGGGATATGATAATGTGATACATGTGTATTTTATATATGATGTGCTGGTAAAGGATTTTGTGCATTTGACGGATGAGAATATGCAGGAAATCGGGGATGACAATATTTCGGTGTCGGAAATATGGACTACGGACGATTACTTGAATTTCCGTTTTCAATTTTATTCGGGTGGAGGAAAGACGCATTATATAAATCTTGTGACGGTCGACGAGCCGAAACAGTCGGAAGACGGTTATTTGTATGTTGAGTTCCGCCACAATGCCAATTACGACAGTGTAGAGTATCCGTATAACGGGATTGCGTCATTCCGCACCGCCGATGTGCTGTCGGAGAATCCGTCGTTGAAAGGGTTTATCATCAGAGTGAAAACATACTCTTCGGGAGAAAAATTCTATAAAATCAGTTTCGATAAAGCGGATAATAAAACAGATGTAAAAATGGACACATACGGTAATGCGGGGAATTTGGAATGACACATAACCTGATTTGTGATAGCTTTACTTAGATTCTGTAATTTAGGCCGGCTGCTGCGCTGTTGAAACGCGGCAGCCGGTGTTTTTGTGGGGAAGTCGCGATTTTATTCGTCGAAGAAGGTGTTGCTTTCAATCAGCCCTATCACCTCGTCAAACAATCCGCGGTAGTTGCCGTCGTTGAGGTTCATGTATTCGCATGTGTCCTCTATGTTGACGATGCACCAGTCGGGGAAAACAAAGACGTACTTGTCCTCGTTGTCGGCATCCGGGCACAGCTTAAATCCGCTGATTGTGTCGCTTCCTGTATATACGGTTGTAAGGATGGCGTTAAATTGGAACTTGAAATTTCCGTGTCCGCAGACAATCAGTCCGGTGCCGTCGCGCGAGAAGCATAATTTTGCCGGAGATTTGAAGTCTTGAAGCATTCCGTCGGCGTCTGCCACACGGTAGTATTCGTAATCGATTACGAAATCATAAATGCCGTAGGGGTCGTAGATGGCTGATGTGGTGTAGCATTTCATCCATTCGCCGTCGTTGAGCAGGTAGAAGTCGTTACGCTCCTCTTTTGGCACACAGACCTCGCTCACTGTGCTCCGCATGTAGTAATAATTGTCGTCTTCTTTGTATTGCGAGTATGTTGCCCACACGCCGGCTTTTTTGTCGGGGCGGTATTCGCGCCATGTGCCGCCGTCGCGCACAAAATATCCGCCTTGGTTGTAGGCATAGATTTCCCGGCTTTGGTCGTCGAAATAGTCATACACATGTTTCGTCGTGTAGATTACCTCCCATTCGTTGTTTTTCCAGATGTAGAAGTTGTTTTTGTCGGCTTTCGGTATGCTCAAACTGCACGAGGAATTGCTTATCTGATAATAATTTTCCTCGTCGTTGTATTGGGTGTAGGTGGCCCATACGCCGTCTTTGTCGGCGGGGCGGTATTCCGTCCAATAGTCACCTGCCTTTATGAAGTATCCGCCGTTGTAGGTAAATAGTCCTGTTGTCTGCGCGGCAACCCCTATGCTTGCCAGCGCCAATAATGCTGCAAAAAAGATTCTTATTCCCATGTTTTGTCTTTTTAATTTGATATTATGTATCCTCCACCGGAAGGTACGACATATAGAGTGCGCATCCCGTATTTGTTGTCGAGCGCTGGGCCTGACAGCGGAGCACCGTTGGCCTCACATACATTGAAGCGGGAGCCGCAAGTGCGGCACACGGCCTCATAGTTTTCGGGGTCGATAGTAACCACCACATCCTGCTTTGCCTCGACGGGGCAGGCGCGGTCGTATGCCAACGGCCTGTCTATGCCGTAGATTAGCAACACGCCGCCAAAACCGGTGTATTCTTTCTCGGAGTAGCTGTAGTTGCCCGGAATGCGGTCTTTTTTCGAGAAGAACCGGTAGTCGCCGTAGCCTGCCACGCCATAGACATTCCAAGAGCCGGCGTCGGCCAATTCGATGTTCACCCTGACAGGCGGTATGCGGTTGTCGTCGACGCTTTCGCATGAGCATATCATGGCTGCTAAAATTGCGGAAAAAATGTATTTCAACAGTGCATTATGGTTCATTGTTCCAATATTTGGTTTATTTGTTCGAGTTCTTCGCCGCTGAACGAGGTGTTGGCAATCGCGCCAAGACTGTCGGCGAGTTGTGGGATGGTGCGGGAGCCGATTATTACCGACGCGACATCTTCTTTGGCAAGCAGCCATGCGGTGGCCATTTGCGCCAATGTCTGTCCTCGCCGCAGTGCCATGCTGTTGAGCGCGGCCACTTTTCTCATAACGTCTTCGGAAATGTCTTTTCGCGACAAATAGTGTCCTTGCCCTATGCGAGAGTCCGCCGGGATGCCGTGCAGATATTTGTCGGTCAATATGCCTTGCGCTATCGGACAAAAGGCTGTAAAGCCTATGCCGGAGTTGGAAAGCGTGTGCAGGATGTTTTGCTCCACATCGCGGTGAAGCATGTTGTATTTGCCTTGATATATCAGGCAGTTGACGTTGTTGTCGCGCAGATATTTCACGGCGTAGAGCAATTTGTCGACAGGATATTTTGAGAGTCCCACGTACAGGGCTTTTCCTTGCCTGACAATGTCGACAAGTGCCTGCATGGTTTCGTCGATGGGTGTTTCCGCATCGTAACGGTGTGAGTAGAAAATGTCTACATAGTCGATGTTCATGCGGCGCAGGGAGTCGTCGATGCTTGCCATGAGCATTTTGCGTGAGGAGCCTGTCCCGTATGGGCCTTTCCACATGTCGTGGCCGGCTTTTGTGGTGATGATTATTTCGTTGCGGTAAGGCCGCAGGTTTTCTTTGTAGACGCGTCCGAATGTCTGCTCCGCAGAGCCGAAAGGCGGACCGTAGTTATTGGCGAGATCGAAGCATGTGATGCCGTTGTCGAAAGCGTAGAGGATTTTCTCGCGTGATTCCTCTATCGGGTTAATCCCTCCGAAATTCCACCAAAACCCTAACGAAAGAGCCGGCAGCTTGATGCCGGAGTTTCCGCATTTGCGGTATGGCATCCGCCCGTCGTAGCGTCCCTCGTCCGCTTTATAGTCAATCGCAAAATTCATATCGCTCATTATTTTCAGTTTGGTGTTAATACTCCAATAGTTTGTTGATGGCGCGGTGGGTGTCGGCGAACCGGAAACTGTCGTAGGCGGCATTGAAAAGCGCGGCGACGCGGTCGTTGCAAAGGTTGCCGATTGAGCCCTCGTGGGTGTGGCGCAACTCTTTGACAGGCTCGAAAGAGCCTGATTCTATCTCAAGCCCGACTTTTTTGTAGGCATCACGGAAAGGAACGCCTTCGCGCACCAACCGGTTGACCTCCTCCACCGAATACATGTATTTGTAGCGCGGGTCGTCGGCAATGTTTTGGTTGACTTCGATTCTCGACAGCATATCGTTGGTCATTGCGAGTATTGACTTCAATTCGCCGAATGCCGGAAGGAATGTTTCCTTGATTATCTGCATGTCGCGGAAATAGCCCGACGGGAGGTTGCCGGTTATCATTGTTATCTCTGCGGGAAGCGATTGCAGGCGGTTGCATTTTGCCCGTGTCAGCTCAAATACGTCAGGATTCTTTTTGTGTGGCATTATCGATGAGCCTGTGGTGTATTCGTCAGGCAACTTGATGAACCCGAAATTTTGGGAGTTGTAAAGGCAGGCGTCGAAAGCAAGCCGGGAAATGGTGGCGGCTATGCCGGCAAGCGCGTTGGCTGCGACGCGCTCTGTCTTTCCCCGTCCCATTTGCGCGTAGACCACGTTGTAGTTCATCGACTCGAACCCGAGCAGGCGTGTCGTCATTTCGCGGTCGAGCGGAAATGACGAGCCGTAGCCGGCAGCCGAGCCGAGCGGATTGCGGTTTGCCACGCGGTAGGCGGCCTGCAGCACGGTCAGGTCGTCGGCAAGGCTTTCCGCATAGGCTCCGAACCATAACCCGAACGATGATGGCATGGCCACTTGCAAGTGGGTATATCCGGGCATTATAGCGTCTTTATGGCGTTCGCTTTGCGAAATCAGTGTGTTGAAAAGCTGTTTCACAGCATTCGCCACTTCCTCTATTTCCGAGCGCGTGAATAATTTCAAATCCACCAACACCTGATCATTGCGGGAACGTCCGGAATGTATTTTCTTTCCTGTGTCGCCGAGTTTGCGGGTGAGCATAAGCTCCACTTGCGAATGCACGTCCTCAACGCCTTCCTCGATGGTGAAATTTCCGTTGACGGCTGTGGCGTAGATGTTTTTAAGCTCGTCGAGCAACGGTCGAAGCTCGGTTTTGTCCAACAGTCCGACTGACTCGAGCATTATGATGTGGGCCATAGAGCCAAGCACGTCGTAGGGGGCGAGATAGAGGTCCATTTCGCGGTCGCGACCGACGGTGTAGCGCTCAACGCCGGTGTCTACTGTCACGGATTTTTCCCAAAGTTTGGATGCCATAAGTGTGTAATTTATTCTTTTGAACAAAGTTAATTATAAAAGTCAGAATATAGTAAACTTTCACTAATTTTGCAGAAATGTTTTTGAAGATGGAAGCCGGAACTGATAAAAAAAACTTGTTGGGCATGACGCTTGAGGAGCTGCAAGACGTGGCAGCCGAGCTGTCAATGCCGAAATTTGCCGCCGGGCAGATTGCGCAATGGCTTTATAAAGGCCGTGTCGCCGACATCGGTTCGATGACAAATTTGTCGAGGCAAAACAGGGAGCGGCTTTCGTCGTGTTGTTCGGTCGGCAGAAAGGCTCCTGTGGGCGAGGTGCGCAGCAAAGACGGTACTGCCAAGTATCTGTTTGATGTGTCCGGCAAGAAAATGGTTGAAAGCGTGTATATCCCCGATAATGACCGAGGAAGCGAGCGCGCTACGCTGTGTGTGTCGTCGCAGGCCGGTTGCAAAATGGGATGCCGTTTTTGCATGACGGGCAGGCAGGGATTTCATGGAAATCTGACCGCCAACGAGATAATCAACCAGATATTCAGCGTCCCCGAGTCGGAGAGGCTTACCAACATAGTGTATATGGGCATGGGCGAGCCTACCGACAATTTGGATGAGGTGCTGAAAACAATCCGGATAATGACGGAGAAATGGGGGCTTGCGTGGAGTCCGAAGCGTATCACCGTTTCTACGATAGGAAATGTGAATGGATTGGAGCGGCTGCTGAATGATACCCACGTGCATATTGCCATTAGCGTGCATACGCCTTTCCATGACGAGCGGAAAGAGCTGATGCCTGTCGAGGCGGCTTTTCCGATACAAAAGGTGATGGACTTGTTGCGCGGTTATGACTTTGCCCACCAGCGCCGTCTTTCAGTGGAATATATAATGTGGAAAGGCCTCAACGACGACAACAATCATGCCGATGCTCTTGTGAGGCTGTTGAAAGGCACGTCGGCACGTGTCAACCTGATACGTTTTCATGCCATACCCGGCGCAGATTTGAGAACTTCCGACGAGCGGCGCATGACGGAGTTTCGCGATTATTTGAACTCCAAAGGGGTGCTTTGCACGATACGCCGGTCGCGTGGAGAGGATATAATGGCGGCGTGCGGCATGCTTGCCGGCAAGGATTTGAAATAATTACCAAACATACGTGATTAAAATATGAAAAAGATTGACAGACTGTTTTTACTGTTATTGCTATTGCCTGCCATTGCCGATGCGGAAGCTCCGGCAGGATACTATAAGAGTGCGGAGGGGAAAAACAAGGGGGCTTTGCTGTCCGCTTTGTGCGATATAGTCGGGCAGCACACCAATGTCGGCTATAACGGACTGTGGGAAGTGTACAGGGAGTCGGATGTTGTACCCGGTACGAATAAGATATGGGACATGTACTCATCTGCTACCAATTTCACGGTGGGCAGCGACCAATGCGGCAATTATTCCGGCGAGGGCGATTGCTACAACCGCGAGCACTCGATGCCGAAAAGCTGGTTTGATGATCGCTCTCCGATGTATTCCGACGCTTTCCATATTTATCCTACAGACGGGTATGTGAACAACCGCCGCAGCAATTATCCTTTTGGAGAAACCGACCGGCCGACGTATTCCTCACGTGGGGGATTCAGCAAGGTTGGGCCGTCGTCGTTTCCGGGATACAGCGGCACGGTATTTGAGCCCGACGATGAGTATAAAGGCGATTTTGCCCGCTCATATTTCTATATGGCGGCTTGCTATAACGACAGGATTTCCGGTTGGCACAGCGACATGCTTGCCGGTAACAGCTATCCGGCATATACCACGTGGGCGGTGAATTTGCTTATGAAATGGAATGAGCAGGATCCTGTAAGCCAAAAGGAGATAGACCGCAATGAGGCGGTGTATTCTTTTCAGCACAACCGCAATCCGTTTATCGACCATCCGGAGCTTGCCGATTATATTTGGGGTGACAGGAAAGACGAGGGGTGGACTCCGGGCGGAGTCACGGAGCCGCAAATCATATCGCCTTACGATGGTGAAATATTTGATTTGGGAGTGACTGCCGTAGGAAAACCGGTTGAGAGCCAAATTACAGTGAAAGCGCAGGGCTTGACGAAGAATCTTTCTGTCAGTGTTTCAGGCACGGGATTTTGGGTGTCGACCAATAGCATATCAGCCAATTCCGCAAACAGCTCGGACGGTGAAACAATCACAGTGCGCTACACTTCGCAGTTGGCGGCTACCGCAACCGGCTCGTTGACGGTGGGCAGCGATGAGGCGCAATCTGTAGTTACTTTGAAAGCGCAAGCCGTTGACGGCATACCGGCATTGGATGCCACTGAAGTGGGGACTGACCGCTTTACGGCAAATTGGATAGACGTGGATCAAGACGGTGGAAATTACTCATTGTCGGTGTTTTTTGAGGACGGTGTCACGCTGTTACCCGGCTATCCTGTCAGTGTGGCGGCCTCGGCGCAGAAGTATCAGGTGACAGGACTTGACTATGGCGCGACCTATAAATACAGCCTTTCGGATGTCGGCGGCAAAACATCGAATGTCGTCACGGTCAGAACGGCTGACCCTAATCGTGAGATTTCGTTTGAATTGCCATCTCAAGGACTTGTGTTCTCGGCGCAGCCCGGTGTGGCATCAGAGCCGCTTACGGTGACAATTTTCTCGGAATATGTGGAGGAGGATGAAATTACTGTCAGTGTCACAGCCGGTTTTGAGATAAGTGAGGACAAGAATAATTGGTCAGAGCAGTTGGAAATATCGACAAAAGACACAGAAGAGATAGGCGTGCGCGTGTATGTTAGAATGAAAGCGCAGGCTGCCGGCTCGTATCGCGGCACACTGAGCGCGTCGACTCCTACAGTTTCCGGTGTCGATGCCGATTTGACAGGAAATGTTGCCGCTCCCGTGACCTTCTTTGAGGATTTTGAGAAACCGTCGGACATAAGCGGATACAATGGCGGGTATTACGAAGGCACCGCCTGTGGTTGGGACTTGACCGACGCCGGTATTTATAATGGTCGCTCTGGCGACCATAAAAACGGCAAGCAGTCTGTCTGTACCGGAAAAGGAGCCAAAGGCACGATTGAAATGACTGAAAACAAGCAGGATGGCGCAGGTGTGATTTCTTTCTTGGCGGCTCCGTACAACGATGATGAGGCGGCTACAGTCGTGCTGTATCAATCGGTTTCAAATGGTGCATGGGCGAAAGTTGAGGAATTTGTTGTGCCTACGGGTGAGTTTGAGGAATATTCGGCAACAATTAATGTGGCAGAGCCTGTCAAATTCAAATTTGAGCAGACAGACGGCAACAGGTTGAATATAGATGACGTGAAGATTACTGCCTACACAATGTCGTCGGTAGCCGGTCTTGCGGCATCGGAGTGGGACGCGTATTGCGCTGCAGGGCAGTTGCGTGTGGAAACATCGGAGCCCTCTTTAATATATGTCTACAGCATCGATGCTAAGCAGGTGTACAGCGGCACTGTCGACGGCAGTGCGGCCATATCGCTTGCGACAGGCTATTATATCGTTGTCAACGGTAACGACAGCCGCAATGTCATTGTGAAATAGCTGTTGGAATTTATATCTAAGGTCGTTACCCTGAAATAAGAATATTGTTGTGGCTCTTACATCCCACCGTCAAACCGGTGGGATGTAAGAGTTTCTATAGGGCTGACTTTACCGTAATACGGGCACTCACATTCCCCTGTTCTATATGGACAGTTATAATTATTGACATAGTTGGGCTTGAGAAATCTTTTCACTGAAATTATCACTCTCGAACTTTAACCATTGCGGCATGGTCATGTGCCAAAATTATTTTGTTTGTGTTAAATCAAATTTCATTAGTTCTATTGTGTTTTGTAATCTGTCCAAATCATCATATATGATGTTGAAAATTTCTTCTTCATCTATCCTGTGATATTGATGGGCTATGAGATTACGCAGCCCCATAATTGCAATCCATGGTGTGTCGGGGTAATTTGTGAGATAAATTCCATTGGTTTTTTTGTCGATGACTTTAACAGATTCTCCTATGAATATTAATTGCATGCAAATGCCGCTTAAAAGGAACATGCCTGTTTGACTTGATATGAAATCTTCGGGCTTTTTAATTTTGTCGCGTTGAGATTTGATTAGTTAGATGGACTCATCTATTCTATTTAGCAGATCAAAAATGCGGTTTTTGTCATACATAGCAAATGTCATCGTTTATTTGTTGCTCAAAAGTGCTATTTTCATTGCGTTTGCGTATTATGTCTACAGTGCAGCCTAATAATGACTCTAATTCGATTTTCATTTTTGAGCGCATTAATATATCTGCTTTCCCTTCATATATTATGTCGATATCACTTCCGGTTTTATGCTCGTTTCGGGCAACAGAGCCAAATATCCCCATGCGTTTTACTCCGTATTTTACGGCTTTTTCTTTGAAGTAACGACCGACTAAAATTTTATATTCATCTAATGTCTTCATCCTTTTTAATTTGATTGTCATATTTCTTTACAAAGGTAATATAAATCATTAGTTGGGCAAACTAAAATAAGGTGACGCGGAATCTTATTTCAGGAGGGAGCGGACTACGGAGGGCAGGTGGCGATGCTCGAGCGCGTGGATTTTTGCGACGAGAGTTTCCGGTGTGTCACCGGGTGTAACCTCGCATTTGAATTGTGCCACTATTTCTCCGCCGTCGATTTCACGCGAAACGTAGTGTACCGTTATTCCGCTTTCCTTTTCTCCGGCGGCAATTACGGCGCGGTGCACATTCATTCCCCACATGCCTTTGCCTCCGAATTTTGGCAGCAGTGAAGGGTGGAGGTTGATTATGCGGCGGTCAAACGCTTTTGTTATAGAGTCGGCTACAAAACTTGTGAAACCGGCAAGGACAATCAGGTCGATGCCCCGCGACTGCAGCAGAGCGGTGATTTCCAAGCAATCGCCCCGCCACTCTTCTTTCGGAAAAAAGAATACGGGTATATCATGCCGGCGCATCTTTTCGATTACCGGCGCATTCTCGCGGTCGCAGAACAGAGAATCGACAGCGATTTCCGTATCGTTGTGGAATGTGTTGACGAGATTTTCGGCGTTGCTGCCTGTGCCTGACGCAAATATGGCTATTTTTTTCATTTCAATCAGAATTTTTGCATGTCGACCAAACGTTTGTAATAGCGGTTAAGCGCAATCAGCTCGTCGTGTGTGCCTTGTTCCACTATTTTTCCCTCGTGCATCACGCAAATCATGTCGGCGTTTTTTATCGTGGAAAGCCGGTGCGCGATTACGAGTGTTGTGCGGTTTTTCATCAGGCGGTCGAGCGCTTCCTGCACTAATCGCTCGCTTTCAGTGTCTAAGGCCGATGTGGCCTCGTCGAGGATCAGCAGCGGCGGATTTTTCAGTATTGCGCGTGCGATGCTGATGCGTTGCCGTTGTCCGCCCGACAATTTGCATCCGCGGTCGCCAATGTTGGTGTCGTATCCGTTTTCGGATGCCATGATAAAATCGTGGGCGTTGGCAATTTTAGCGGCTTCCGTCACTTGCTCTTTAGTCGCGTTTTCCACTCCGAATGTGATGTTGTTGTAAAAACTGTCGTTGAAGAGTATGGCCTCCTGATTGACGTTGCCCATCAATGCCCTGAGGTCTTTTACGCGTATTTGGCGTATGTCGGTGCCGTCGATGGTGATTGCGCCCCCGTTTACGTCATAGAAACGCGGCAAAAGGTCGGCCAAAGTCGATTTTCCGGAGCCTGACTGCCCGACAAGGGCGACAGTCTTCCCAAACGGTATTTCGAGCGACACATCGTTGATTACCCAATCTGAGCCGTAACGGAACTTCACGTGGTCGTAGCGTATGCATCCTTCGCGTGTCGATACAGTTTGTGGGTTTACGGGGTCTTTTATCGGATTCTCCGCGCTGAGAATTTTGTCGACGCGCTCCATCGACGCGAGTCCTTTTTGGATGGCATAGACGGCTTTTGAGAGGTCTTTTGCCGGGTTGATGATGCTGTAGAATATCACCATGTAGTAGATGAATGTCGGAGCGTCGATTATGTTGTTGCCCGATAGTATCAGGGTACCGCCGAACCATAGCACGATGGCTATCGTCAGAGTGCCGAGAAATTCGCTCATCGGATGAGCGAGCGACTGCCGTCGGTTGATGCGGTTGGATGTGCCGAAAAACCTTTGGTTCTCGTCGTGGAACCGCTTTTTCATTTTGTGTTCGGCATTGAATGCCTTTATAATCCGCAGTCCGCCGAGAGTTTCTTCTATGGTCGACATCAAAGCTCCCCATTGCTGCTGCCCTTCCAACGAGGTGCGTTTCAGGCGTTTGCCCACGCGCCCCATCACCATTCCGGCGAGCGGGAGCAGAATCAGCACGAAAATCGTCAGCTCCCAACTGATTGTAATCATCATGGCGAGGCATACGATTATCATTATGGGGTTTTTGAACATCATGTCCAACGATGCCATGATAGAGTTTTCCACTTCAGCCACGTCGCCCGACATGCGTGCCATCACATCGCCTTTCCGCTCGCTCGTGAAGAAACCTATCGGGAGGCTCACAATCTTGTCATACACGAAATTGCGGATGTCGCGGACAATGCCGGAGCGTATCGGAATCAGGAAATAGGAGCTCAGGTAGGTGGCTCCTGTTTTCAGGAAGGTCATGAATACGAGAGCCACGCACAGCGACAGGAGCGTGAGCGACGCTCCAAGATGTATTTTGCAATAATAGGCCGAATAGTAGAAGTTGTTGATTGCCACATCCTTGAACGACGCGCTTCCCCATTCCATGTAATGATAGACCACGCCTTTGTCGCCCATGAACAGCATTTCAAGAATAGGGATTATCAAAGCGAAAGAGAACAGCGTCAGAACCGCTGCCAATATGTTGAACAGAATGTTGAGCGCAAGGTATTTTTTGTACGGAGGCACAAATCTGCGCAGTATTTCAATGAATTCTTTCATCGATTAAATTTTATTAAAATATTTGCAAAGATAAACACAAATAGCTGTTTTGTCTATCGCGTGGTGAAAAATCCGCCCTTTTTTAATTACTTTTGACACCGTAAAAAAGATTTATATTGTTGAAATGCGAGCTATTCTATTCAATGTGGCTGTTGTTCTGTCGGTTGTGGAATGTTTTGCGGGCAATGTCAAGGGAGTGGTTGTCGATGCAGCCGACAAGTCGCCTCTCATAAATGCCACAATCAGGATTTTGCAACAGCGCGACAGCTCATACGTAGCCGGTGGAATGACCGACGCGCAAGGCCGCTTCTCTATCGGGGCCGATGCGGGAAATTACATAATCGAGGCAACTTATTTGGGATATCATACGGAAGTCAAGCCTGTGAAGATTGGCCGGCGCACGATGGTGGCCGACACGATAATGATGAGAGCCAATACCATTGTGCTCGATGAGGCTGAGGTGGTAGGAGTGAAGACTGATGTGAAGGTGATGCAGGACACTGTGGAATATAACGCCGGCTCGTTTAAGACACAGCCCAACGCCGTGGTGGAGGACTTGCTGAAGCGCCTTCCGGGAGTGGAGGTTGACAGTGACGGAAAAATAACGGCGCAAGGCAAGGAAGTGTCGAAGATACTTGTTGACGGAAAAGAATTCTTCTCGGATGACGCGAAAGTCGCTTCGAAAAACATTCCGGTGGATATCGTCGACAAATTGCAGGTAATCGACAGGAAGAGCGACCTTGCCCGTCTGACGGGAGTGGACGACGGTGAGGAGGAAACTGTGATAAATCTGACTGTCAAGAAAGGCATGAAGCAGGGCTGGTTCGGGAATGTCACGGCAGGCTACGGCACCGACGACCGCTATGCAGGCAATTTTATGGTCAACAGGTTTGTCAACGACAACCAATTCAGCATACTCGGCAATGTCAACAACATCAACGACCCGGGATTCACCAATCCCGGCATTGGCCGGTTCTCCCGCTTTTCCGGCTCCAACGGCATAAATTCCACTCAGAGCATCGGCCTTAATTTCAATGTGGGCAATGAGGAGATTTTCCGTGTAGGCGGCGATGTGATGTACTCTCATTCCAATCAGGAAACGAAAACAAAGTCGAATAAACAATATCTTTTTACGGATTCCACCTCTTATGAGGATTCCGAGAGTGGCGCGCGCGACCGCAACTACAACATTGGAGGGCATTTCAGGATGAAATGGGAGGCCGATTCGTCGAACACGATAGACTTCCGTCCGAATTTTACGGTAAGTTTCAACGATTCCGACAAGGACGACTATTCGATGTTGAGGGCCGGCGACGCCGGTATGACCCGTGTGAACCGCAGCACTAACAGTGTCATGAGCGATGGCACAAGCTATGATTTGTCGGGCGAATTGGTGTATAACTACAAATTCAAACGCCGCGCCGGACGCTCGTTCAGCACACAAATATCGTATAAGTACAGCAATACCAGCGAAGATGAGACATCTTATGCCGTCAATGAGTTTTTTCTTGTCCCGGAAGACAACGAGACGCGCGACCTGACGACCGACAACCGTCAATGGACGAGCCGAGCCGGATTGCGGATGACATGGACGGAGCCGCTTGGCGACATAAAGAAAGCCCGTTTCCTGACGTTTGCCTATCGCATGAATTATTATTTCAACAATGCCGACAAGTTGGTCTACGACATGTCGGGAGTGTTTGACGGGGAGAGAGCCGTTGACATGTTGGCACGGCGCGGCATACTGACAAATCCTGTGGCGGCAAAAGCCATGGCGGAGGAGTCGGGCGTGCTCGACGAGGAACTCAGCAACCGTTTCCGTAACGACCAGTTCACGCAGGAATTGCGTGTGGGCTTTCAGCAAAATCGTGAAAAATACAGATTGAACGGAGGTTTTGCCGTTACGCCTACAATGATGCGCAGTGAGGATCTAATCAACAGCGACCGTAACATCCCGACTAATTGGGTGTGGAATTACGCGCCGTTCATGCGTTTTCGTTACGCTTTCTCCAAAATGGAAAGTCTTGCGCTCGACTATCGCGGCTCTTCGCAATCGCCTTCGATGAGGCAGTTGCAGCCGGTGGCCGATGAGTCTGACCCGTTGCGCATAGTGGTCGGAAATCCTGACCTTCTGCCTTCGTTCCGCCATCGCATATCGTTGCGCTACAACAATTTCAATCAGGAGTCGCAGCGAAGCATAATGGCGATGATAAGCGCCAACATCACGACCAACAGCATCATATCGAAAACGTTGTTCGACCGTGAAACCGGCGGACAGACAACTACTTACGACAATGTGAACGGTGTGTGGTCGGCTAACGCGATGATGATGTACACTTCGCCGTTGCGCAACAAGAATTGGAGAGTGGCAAACAACCTTTTTGCCAATTTCTCGCGTACAGTCGGGTTTAATAATGATATTATCAACCGCAGCAGCAACGTGATGATAAGCGAGACCCCGAGTGTGGCATACCGCACTGACGCGGTTGATGTGGAATTGCGCCCGTACTATAATTTTCAGATAACTCGCAACTCCAACCAGAAAAATTCCGACCGCGATGTGCATTCCTACGGGGCTACTTTCAATGCCAACTATTATTTGCCGTTCGGACTGGTGCTTAACACCGATCTTTCTTATGGAAACACAAGCGGATATTCTCAAGGCTATGACAGCGAGCAATGGCTGTGGAACGCCTCAGTGTCATACCAATTCCTGAAAAACAAGCAGGCCACGATAGGAATACGCGCTTACGACCTTTTGCATCAGAAACAGAACATATCGCGTAATATCACGGCAAACTATATTCAGGATAGTGAATTTAATACGGTGACGCGCTATTTTATGCTTACTTTCTCATACAGGTTTACGGCGTTCGGTAAAGGCACTGCGGAAAAAGATGTTGACTACGGCGGGTTCGGCCCGCGCGGCAATCGTCCGCCTTCTCGCGGAGGCCGTCCGCCCATGCCTCCTCGCCGGTAAATTTGTGAACTTTATGGCTTTGCGGCTGCCGGGAGTTTCTATTTTGACATAAAAACTATATCTTTGCCGGCGTAATGAACCGGAAAGAATTGAACAGGATATTACGGTTTTGCGTCGTTGGTTTCAGCAATTTTGTAATCATATCGCTGACGGTGTGGATTATGATGCATTTGCTGGGCAAGGATGTCTATGTTTCGAATGTGGTGGCCTACACATTGGCTGTCGCAAGCAGTTTCATTTGGAATAAAATATGGGTGTTTGAGGCTTCCAATGGAAAACTCGTCAATGAGATATTGCTGTATCTGACGGCTTTCGGATGCGCTTATCTGTTGCAGTTCGTTTTTCTGTATTGCATGGTCGAGTTTGTCGGGCTCAACGAATATATTTCACAATTCTTGGGATTGTTTGTGTTTGGCGCGACGAATTTCATGATGAACAAATTTCTTACGTTTAAAAAGCGTTGATGATGGCAGTGGAGTATTTGTTGTACATTCTTTCGGCGATTTGTATGCTTGTCGGTCTGGCGGGGTGTGTGCTGCCGATGTTGCCCGGCCCTCCGCTCTCATGGTTGGGAATGCTGTTGCTGCATTTTACCGACAGGGTTGACTTTTCTGTTACGGAGTTGGTTGTCAGTGCTTTGGTTGTGGTAGCCACTTTGGTTCTCGATTATTTTACCCCTATGATAGGGGCAAAGAAATTCGGGGGCGGCAAATATGGCAATTGGGGCTGCGTGATAGGCACGGTCGCAGGCTTGTTTTTCATGCCTGTGGGACTTATTGTGGGGCCTTTTGCCGGTGCGGTTATCGGTGAGCTGATAGCCGGAAAACCTATGTCGGCGGCCTTGAAGGCCGGGTTCGGGTCGTTTGTCGGCTTCCTTTTCGGTACGCTTGTTAAATTGGCGGTATGCGTGTATTTTATCGTAAGGTATGTAATGGTAATGGTTTAGAGCGATGAAAATAGCTGTTTACGGCAATTTGCACCAAGAAGGGCATGTGGAAAGCCTTCAGAATATATTTGCGACGTTGAGGCAGAATAATGTGTGGATTGGTGTTGAAAGGCGGTTTTTTGAATATTTGTCGGTCATTATGCCCGGAGTGGAGGCCGACAAGATAATCGAAGACGGTGATTTTGACGCCGATGTGGTTATGAGCGTCGGCGGCGACGGTACGTTTTTGCGTACTGCCGCGATAGTTGGTGGCCGTCAGGTGCCGATAGTAGGAATAAATACCGGTCATTTGGGGTATTTGTCGGAAGTGTCGGCTGATGATTTCGACTCTTTGTTTATGGAGATTAAACGGGGCGACTATAAAGTGGAGGAACGCACTGTGCTGGAGGTGTCGACCGATGCCGGTGTGGTGCTTCCCGGTAAATTTGCCCTCAATGAGGTGGCTATCCAGAAAAACGCTTCCGCTTCGATGCTGCGCATGGAAACAATGGTGAACGGCAACCGGCTTGGCGCATATTTGGGCGACGGGGTGATTGTCGCCACGCCTACGGGTAGCACTGCCTATAATCTGTCTGTCGGAGGGCCTATATTGCATCCCGTGAGCGGATGTTTCGCCATATCGCCCATTGCCGCCCATTCGCTGACGATGCGCCCGTTGGTGCTGGCCGACACGTCGGAGATAGAGATAACAACAGTGTCAGGCCGCTCTCAGACATTCCGTGTGGCCGTCGACGGCGTTTCTGTTTCACTTCCAATAGGGTCTTGCATACGGATGAGGAAAGCGGCGCATACGGTACGCCTGCTGCAACGCCGCGGTCATAATTTTGCCTGCGCGTTGCGCAACAAGCTGATGTGGGGAGCCGACAACCGCTGAGCAGCGGTGATTATTTTTTGAATATACGGGTAATTTAAAGGAAATTACGTATTTTTGCGCCAAATTTTAACCAAGATGGCATTAGAAATCAGAATAATTCCAAAAGATAAAAAGTCGTTGCGCAAATTCGTGAAATTTGCGAATGATTTGTATAAAGACAACAAGTATTATGTTCCGCCGTTGGTGTCGGACGATGTTGACACCTTGCTGCCCGAGAAAAATCCGGCGTTCGATTTTTGTGAGGCGGAGTATTTCATGGCGTTCCGCGACGGAAAGCCTGTCGGCAGGATTGCGGCAATAATTCATAAATTGTCGAATGAGCAGCGCGGAAAGAAAGAGATGCGTTTCGGATTTGTGGATTTCATCGACGATGAGGAGGTCAGCAGAGCATTGTTTGACGCGGCTGCCAAGTGGGGGAAATCAAAAGGGATGACTTCTATGCTCGGCCCTCTCGGCTTTTCCGACATGGACTACGAGGGAATGCTTGTCGAAGGATTTGAGGAATTGTCGACTATGGCCACTATCTACAACTATCCCTACTATCCGCAGCATTTGGAGCGCATGGGTTTTGTGAAGAAGGCCGACTGGGTGGAGTTCAGCATGAAGGTGCCTGACTCTATACCGGAAAAGCATGTGCGCATCAGTGAGATAGTGAAGCAAAAATATGGATTGAAAGTCGTGAAATGCAGAAGCAGGAAAAAGGCGGTTGCGGAAATCGGGCGGCCGCTGTTCGAGCTTATCAATGAGTCATATGGTGAATTGTTCGAGTTCACACAGCTTACCGACCGCCAGATAGACCATTATGTGGATATCTACATACGTTTGTTGCGCCTCGATTTGCTGACGGTCATAAAAGACTCGGACGACAATCTTGTCGGAGTCGGTGTGGCCATACCGTCGCTTTCGCGGGCTTTGCAGAAGTCGCATGGCAAGATGCTGCCTTTCGGTTGGTGGCATTTGATGCGTGCGATGTATTTCAATGTGACCGATACCGTGGACCTGCTGCTTGTGGCCGTGAAGCCCGAATATCAGAGCAAGGGTGTCAACGCGCTGCTTTTCACCGACTTGATTCCTTACTTTCAGAAATACGGGTTTAAATATGCGGAAAGCAATCCCGAGTTGGAGCTTAACCATAAAGTGCAGTCGCAATGGCAGTACTTCGAAACCCGTCAGCACAAGCGGCGTCGTGCCTACGGAAAGGCAATATGATGAGTCCGGCAGTGTTTCACGATGTGTAAATTGTTATAATTTTGCAATTTAGGCTGTGGAACATCGGAAGTTATTAACAAAAAGGGTGACTTATCAACAATTAAGTCGTTTTTTTGAGAAATCCTTTTGCGGTTGCCTGTAAAAATAATTCCTTTGCAATGAAAAATTACATTTGGATATGGGCAAAGTAATTACGATAGCAAATCAAAAGGGTGGTGTCGGGAAGACCACGACATCGATAAATTTGGCCGCCTCGCTTGCGACTCTCTCCAAAAAAGTGCTGATAATCGACGCCGATCCGCAGGCCAATGCCACGTCGGGGTTGGGAGTGGATCCCCGCAAGATGACATCGTCGATTTATGAGTGCCTTGTCGACGACTATCCTTTAAGGGGAGCGGAATGCAAAACCTGCGTGAAAAACCTTGAGCTTATCGGCTCGCGCATCGATTTGGTGGGCGCGGAGCTGGAGCTTATCAACAGGGATAACCGCGAGCAGGTGCTGAAACATTTGCTTGCCGACATTCGCGATAAATATGATTACATCATTATCGACTGCTCTCCGTCGTTGGGCTTGATAACGGTCAATGCCCTGACGGCTGCCGACTCGGTTATAATACCGGTGCAGGCGGAGTATTTTGCGCTTGAGGGCATCAGCAAATTGCTTAACACCATCCGCATAATAAAGTCAAAGCTCAACCGCGGTCTTGAGATAGAGGGCTTTTTGCTGACAATGTACGACGCTCGGCTGCGCCTCGCCAACCAGATTTACGAGGAGCTGAAGAGCCATTTCGGCGATATGGTGTTCAATACGGTCATTCCGCGCAATATTAAGCTGAGCGAGGCTCCGAGCCACGGATTGCCCGCCATACTCTATGACCCGGAAAGTAAAGGCGCGACAAGCCACATGCAGCTTGCCAAAGAATTGTTGTCGCGCAATGATGTTTAATTAAAAGGAATGTTTTAGCAAAATATGTCACATCCGAAAAGAAACGCGTTGGGCAGAGGGCTTGACTCTCTTATATCGATGGACGATATACAGACAGGTGGTTCGTCGGCCATCAACGAAATAGAATTGTCGCAGATTGACCCGAATCCCGAACAGCCGCGCACGTGGTTTGACGAGGACTCGTTGGAAGAATTGGCCTCGTCGATACGTGAGCTTGGCATAATACAGCCGTTGACGCTCCGTAAAACCGGAGGCGACAGGTATCAAATTATATCGGGAGAGCGGCGTTTCCGCGCGGCGCGGCTTGCCGGTCTTGACAGTGTGCCGGCATACGTGCGCACGGCCAACGACAGCGAAATCACAGAGATGGCGCTCATAGAGAATATTCAGCGTGAGGATTTGAACGCCATTGAAATAGCGCTTACGTTTAAGAAATTGATAGACCAATATGAGCTTACCCAAGAGCAGCTTAGCACGCGTATTGGCAAAAAGCGGGCCACTATCGCCAACTTCCTGCGGTTGCTTAAATTGCCGGCGGAAGTGCAGCTCGGATTGCGCGACCGCCGTGTCGATATGGGGCACGCCCGCGCTTTGCTTGCTGTCGACGACCCTAAGCAGCAGTTGAGGCTCTACAACGAGATTGTGAAGAAAGGCTTGTCGGTCAGACAGGTCGAGGAACTCGCCAAGCAATATAACAGTGAGGCGGAGGGCGACATTCCGCAAGCCCGCCGGCAGGCAAGCGTCTCGAAAGAATATGAGCTGCTGACGAAGCATCTTTCGCAGTCGTTCCACACTCAGGTGCAATTCTCTTGCAACAGGCAGGGAAAAGGAAAAATCGCATTTCCTTTTAAAAATGAGAAAGAACTTGAGAGATTAATTACTATCTTTGACCGCTTGAAAGGCAATCTTGAGAACTGACAGCCGATGGCAGGTGCCATTTGAGATAAAAGATAAACAAAATTGAAAAAATTTGGCAAGATTTAGATTTTTCGGGAAAGAAATGTTTAAAAAAGATTTAGCATTGTTGCTAATCTTTGCCATCTCCTTTCCATTCTCTATATTTGCTGACGAAACCGCGAAAGCAGAAAGCGGCGATGAAATCGTCGTGCCGGAGCGTGCAGAGCGCGTGTCGCCCCCGAAGCAAGGTGGTGATACGATTTTTGTGGATTCCGCCTTTTTGCCTTCCGACTCGTTGCGCACGGAGATGAAAATCGCGGGCGACACACTTGCCACCGACTCAATAACCGGCAGTGCTCTTGCCACCCTGTCGGACACTGTCGCGGCAGAGGATGACAGGCTGCCTTCGGAGTTTGAGCTTCGCCGCAATTTTAATCCCGATCCGATTCGCGCCGTATGGCTTTCCGCCTTATGCCCGGGTTTGGGACAGATTTACAACCGGCGTTATTGGAAGCTGCCTATCGTGATTGGCGGATATGCGGGGCTTGTGTATGCCACATCGTGGAACAACAGGATGCTTACCGACTATACGCAGGCATATAGGGACATTACCGACAGCGACCCGAACACAAAGAGCTATATGGATTTATATCCACCGACGACCAAAGAGGAGGATATAGATATGGAATGGCTGGAACGCTCGTTGAAATCGAAGAAAGATTTTTACAGGCGAAACCGTGATTTGTGTATTATCGGAATGGTGGGGCTTTATTTGGTGTGCATGGTGGATGCCTATGTCGACGCGTCGTTGTCGCATTTCGACATTTCGCCTAACTTGTCGATGGATGTGGCGCCAGCAATTCTCGGCCCGGCGGATAATATATCCAAATCGTTTGGAGTGCAGTGCGCTTTAACTTTTTAAAGTATATGGTGTAGTAAAAAAAGAATAAACAGATATGAAGAGAAGGCTATTATTGGCGTTAGTGTTGTTGGCAGGAGCCGGGAGTGCGGCTTTTGCGCGTCCTACGGTGTTGACGCTGAAAGAATCGATTCAGGACAGCACGATAATCTATCCGGAAAGTTTTGAGACTGACACGCAGAAACTGTTGGAGAACTGGTATTTGAAGAATTATGCCGTTCTCGACGAGGATAGCGAGGCCGAAGCTGATGTGCCTACGACAAAAGAAGAGTTTATAGAGCGGCTGCAAAATCTTCCCACCGTCATAGAGATGCCATACAATCAAGTGGTGCGCAGCTATATCGACATGTACACGCAGAGGCGCCGCGCCCTTGTGGAGGAGATGCTTGGTTTGGGACTCTATTATATGCCTATTTTTGAGCAGGCTTTGGAAAAAGAGGGTTTGCCTTTGGAATTGAAATACCTGCCTGTGATAGAATCCGCGCTTAATCCCGACGCTGTGTCGCGCGCGGGTGCCACAGGCCTGTGGCAATTTATGCTGAGTACGGCAAAAGGGCTTGGCCTTGAGGTCAATTCTCTTGTCGACGAGCGGCGCGACCCAATCCGCTCTTCGGAAATGGCCGCAAAATATCTGAAACAGCTGTATGACATGTATGGCGACTGGTCGCTTGCCATAGCGTCGTATAATTGCGGGCCCGGCAACGTGAACAAGGCTATGCGCCGCGCAGGTGGCGGGAAAAAGGATTTTTGGGATATTTATTTTTATCTGCCTGCCGAAACTCGCGGTTATGTGCCGGCTTTCATCGCGGCCAACTATGTGATGACGTATTATCAGGACCATAACATCGGCAAGGCGTTGGCAAGCCGTCCGGTGCTTACGGATACGGTAATGGTGGATGAGCGGGTGCATTTCAATCAGGTTTCGTCGGTGCTCAACATCCCTGTCGAGGAATTGCGTGTGCTTAACCCCCAATATCGCCGTGACATAATACCCGGCGACATCCATCCTTATTCGCTGACTTTGCCCTCACAGCAGATTTACAGTTATATTGTGAGCGAGGACAGCATTGTCGGGCGTGACGCTTCTCTTTATGCCCGCCGCTCGGAGGTTACTCCCGGAAATGAGGATAATCTGTCGGGCGATAAGAAGTTGGTTACGAAATACCATGTGGTGAAGCGCGGTGAAACTATCTCAAAGATAGCCCGACGCTATGGTGTGTCGACAACTTCCTTAAAACGTTGGAACGGATTGCGGAGCAATCGCATAAAGCGTGGACAACGTTTGAAAATCAACACCTATGAAACAGTGGATGACAACGCTGAAGAGTTGGATGAAAAATCAGGCGCGGTAGAGGCGGTTGCCGAAAACTCCGGAAAATCGGCCGCTCCGGAGAATGCGGTGTATCACAAAGTGCGCCGCGGCGAAACGCTTTCGAGCATCGCCGAGAAATACGGAGTGACAGTCAGCAATCTGAGAGAATGGAACGGGCTGAGCAGCAGCTCTATCAACGCCGGGCAGCGTTTGGCTGTCGACAGCAGTGTGGCGAAAAAATCTCCGGCGAAATCATCCAAGCAGTCGGCATCATCGACAACCACCCATAAAGTGCGACGTGGCGAAACGCTCGGCTCAATAGCGGAAAAATACGGTGTAAGCGTGTCGGATTTGCGTGAGTGGAACGGCATAACGGGAAGCAACATCAAAGCCGGGCAGAAACTTATCGTAAAGGGCGGCGCGGCCAAGTCGTCGGGCAAGTCGAAAAAATCGTCGTATATCACCTACACTGTCAAATCTGGCGAAACGCTTGGCGGAATAGCCGAGCGGAATGGCACTACGGCGGCGGCTATTCGCCGTGCCAACGGGATAAAAGGCTCGATGATACGTGTGGGGCAGAAGCTGAAAATACCGCGCAATTAAATTTGTCGATTATTTAAAACAGCCCTGTTAAAACCGATAATGCGGAGATGATTGGATAGGTGACCATCCATGTGATAAATGAGGCAAGTGACCAATATAAAGCGCGGTCGCTTGCTTTTTTTGCTTTTACAAACTCGTTGCGGTAGTAGTAGCCTGACACTTTGCTTGCGTAGACGATTGCGACTACACCGACAGGGAGGCAGCAAAGAATGGTTGACACAATGGCCCATACAAGGTTTGTCGGAGGGCATTTTGAGGTATCGGTATCTTTGTCGAGCATTTTGCCTTCGTCCAATCCTTTTTTGTAACCTTGCCGGTAAGCCTCGTCAATCTCGGCTTGCGAGCAGCCGCGCGGTTGAGCCGGTGTCGGAGGAATTGTTGCTATACGTTGCGCCGCCTCATAGCTCTCGCGGTTGAACAAAGGCGGATTGACAGTGTGTTTGTCGTCCTCTTGCCGTGCATTTACGGGCTCTTCGTCCGCTTGTTTTTCTTCAGGCGCAGGTGAAGTTTCCTCTTTAGGTTCTGCGGCTATGCCGCTTTCCGGGAACAGCAGCGTAGCTGTGGGCGTATTTTCTATTGCGGTCCATTCTTTCAGGTCTTTATACCATATTTTTGTCGACGGGGTAATTTGGGCGGACTTCAGCTCGTCGAGAGTGAACGGCCCGTGCATTTCTCCGTTTTTTATAATCCAAAATTGAGTGTTACTGTCCATTGCTCCGGAAATGAAATGATACGCAAATATATCATTAATCGCCGAATAATCAAAAAACAATGCTATAATGAGGTTAATGGTTAACGGTTATGTGGTAGGCAGTCGTATCACCATAACCGTTAACCATTAACCTTTATAGCCTTTGTCTATTTGTTGTCTTTTTGGCGTATTTCCACGCGGCGTATTTTCCCGCTTATCGTTTTTGGCAACTCTTCCACAAACTCCACTACACGGGGGTATTTATAAGGCGCGGTGGTGCGTTTGACGTGGTCTTGTATTTCTTTGGTGAGTTGCTCTTTGTCTTTGTTTTTGTAGGCGGGGGCAAGCACGATGGTGGCTTTTACCACTTGGCCGCGTATCTCGTCGGGTACGCCTGTTATGGCACATTCCACGACTGCCGGGTGGGTCATCAGCGCACTTTCCACCTCAAACGGGCCGATGCGATAGCCGGATGACTTTATCACATCGTCTTTTCTTCCGATGAACCAGAAATAACCGTCCTCGTCGCGCCATGCCACGTCTCCTGTGTGGTAAATGCCGTCGTGGTAGACTTCATGCGTCAGTTCCGGGTCGCGGTAATATTCTTTGAATAGTCCCAACGGACGGATGCCGTGTGTGCGCACGACAATTTCGCCTTGTTCGCCGTCTTCAGCCCAGCGTCCGTCGGATGTGAGAAGGTCGATGTCGTAGACCGGGCCTTTCTTTCCCATCGAGCCGGGCTTTGGCTCAATCCACGGGTATGTGGCGACTGTCAGCGTGGTTTCAGTTTGTCCGAAGCCTTCCATTAGTTTTATGCCCGTGAGCCGCAGCCATTCGTCGTAGACGCTCGGGTTGAGCGCCTCTCCCGCTATTGTGCAGTATTTTAGGCATGATATGTCGAATTTTGTCAGGTCTTCGCGTATGAGAAAGCGGAAAACCGTAGGCGGCGCGCAAAACGAGGTTATTCTGTAGTCGTGGATTTTGTGCAGCACGTCCACCGGCTGGAATTTGTCGAAATCGTAGACAAAAACGTTGGCTCCGGCAATCCATTGCCCGTAGAGCTTGCCCCATACGGCTTTTCCCCAACCGGTGTCGGCAAGAGTCAGATGCAGGCTGTCTTCGTGCAGATTGTGCCAATAAGAGCCTGTTATTATGTGTCCTAACGGATAAGTGAAATCGTGTGCCACCATTTTTGGCTCGCCTGTGGTGCCGGAGGTGAAGTACATCAGCGAAATGTCGCCGTTGTCGTTTGGATGCTCCGGGCGTATGAATGGCGCGGCTTTCTCGCACTCTTTGTTGAAGTCGTGCCAGCCTTCAGGTATTTCCGGCCCTGTGGATATGCAGTATTGCAGTGTTGGGCATTGCTGTTTTGCGTCGATGATGTGTTTTGTCACAATGTCGTCGCCCACTGCCACTATAGCTTTTATGTCGGCGGCATTGCAGCGGTAGACGATGTCTTTTGCCGTCAAAAGGTGTGTGGCCGGGATTGTCACTGCCCCTATTTTGTGCAGGGCTATTATTGAAAACCAGAATTGATAGCGGCGTTTCAGTATGAGCATTACCATGTCGCCTTTCTTTATTCCGAGCGACATGAAGAAAGATGCCGCCTTGTCGCTTTCGCGCTTGATGTCGGCGAATGTGAACTGAATGGTTTCGCCTTGCTCGTTTGTCCACAGAAGAGCTTTTTTGTCGGGAGCGACGCGTGCCCATTCGTCGACTACGTCGTAGCCGAAATTAAAATTATCAGGTACGTTGACATGGAAGTTTGCCATGAAGTCGTCGTACGATTCAAACCTCGTCTTGTCAAGAAATCTTTCAAGCATGTTTTTGTGTATGTTTTTATAGTTTGTGTTTTCAGACAATGATGGCTATGAAGCGAAGTTGCTTGCCGCCTACGGCGCGCATTCCGTGCGGATGCCTCGCGTCGAACATTATTGTGTCGCCCTCGTTGAGAGTGATGGTTTTGCCGTCGATGTGGATTTCCATTTGCCCGGATTCCACATAGTTGAACTCCTGCCCGTCGTGTGAGCTGAGATGCACTTCAGCGCGGCTGTCGGTGTCGGGCTCAACTGTCACGAGAAACGGTTCCATTCTGCGGTTGGAAAAGCCTGCGGCAAGCGATTGGTATTTGTACCAATTACGCCGCTCCACGCTGACGCCCGTGCCTTTGCGTGTGACAAAATAGCTTTTCATTTTCGGCTCCTCGCCAAACAGCAATGCCGTTATCTCCACTCCGTAGGTGTGCGCAATCTTGTGTATTGTGCTTACGGGTATGTCTGTTTCGCCGGATTCGTATTCGATATATTTGCTTTCTTCTATGCCGCACGATTTCGCTATCTCGGCAGTAGTCAGCCCCAAAGCGTCCCTCAGGCCTTTGAGCCGGTTTGCAACTTCTTCTATATGACCCATTTGTTATTGTTTTTGGTTGTTAGCTTACGATTGTTAACTATAAAAGCCGACGCAAATATAAATATTAATCGCTCAAAAATAGCAAAAATAGGGATTAAAAGTTGTATAAATAATTGAGAATTACACACTTATGCCTTGTGTGTGCAGCACAAACGACGGAAAAGTGTGCAAAACGGCGCGGATTATCTTTTTTTGTGCAATCTTCGTTTTGCTATATGCCACAGGATTGCGGCGGCTACGATGACTATGAAAGCGGCGTTGAGCTGCATTCCGTATTTTTCGAGTTCTGCCGCTATTTGGTCTTCGGGCAAAAGATATGCGAGATAATATCCGAGTCCCACTAAAAACGAGTTCCATATTGCGGAGCCGAGTGTGGTATAGACGATGAATGCTTTGATGTCCATGCGCGCCAATCCGGCCGGAATCGATATGAATTGCCTGCCTGCCGGAAGGAGGCGGCCTATGAAAGTGGAAATCTTGCCGTTGCGGCGGAACAGCTCTTCCGCTTTCTCCATTTTTTTGCGGTTTAGGAACAGGAGTTTTCCCCAACGGCTGTCCGCAAATTTATAGATTGCCGGACGGCCGAGCCACAGCGACAGATAATAGTTGATGATTGCCCCTATGGTAGAGCCTATGGTCGATACGGCGATGAGCAGAATGACGTTCATTTTTCCGTTTGCCGCGTTGTAGGCCGCAGGTGTCACAATCAGCTCCGCCGGTAATGGCACTACGGAGTTCTCCATTACCATGAGCATGAAAACCACCCAATAGCTCAAGTGGGCGAGCGCCCATTCGATTATCGAGGCAACGCCCATTATTTCCCCTGATTTTTCTCGATTTTTGTTACGAGTATCTTGTCGATGCGCGCTCCGTCCATGTCGACTACCTCAAGACGGAAATAATTCCACTCGATTACGTCGCCCGACTGCGGTATGTCGCCCAACTGTTTTAAAATCAGTCCGCCAACGGTGTTGAAGGAATATTCTCCGTCGTTCAGGTCCTCAGCGTCGAAATAGCTTAGGAAATCGTAGATGGAGCATTGTCCGTCGACGAGCCAACTGTTGCCGTCGGCCCGCGCTATTATTTCCGGCTCTGTGTTGATGTCCTCGAATTTTCCTACCAGACCCTCCATTATGTCTTTCAGTGTTATTATGCCCTGGCAGCTTCCGAACTCGTCGTAGACCAGCGCGGAGCCTGTCGAGTTGTCGCGCATCTTCTCCAACGCTTTATACACACTCATGTTTTCGTGGAAAACGGTTGCCTGACGGCAAATTTTGCTGATGTCGAAGTTGGGGTTCTCAAGCTCTAAAATCAGGTCTTTTATCCGTATTATTCCTTTTACGTTGTCCAAATTTTTGTCGATGAGCGGATATACTTGGAAAATTTTCTCTTGCAGCACTTCCTTTACCTGCTCTTTGCCCATGTTGATGTCGAGGGTGATGAGGTCGGTGCGGTAGGTCATTAGCGACGACACTTTCATGTCGCCGAGCTGGAACACGCGCTCCACTATGTCCTGCTCCACTTCTTGCACTTCGCCGTCTTCTTTCCCTTCTTGCACAATGTTTTTTATCTCTTCCTCCGTCACTTTGGTTTCGGCTTCTTTGAGGCCGAGCATGTTGAACATGCCCGATGTGCTTGCGGCAAGTATTTTGACAAAAGGCGAGGCGATTACCGACAGGTAGTACATCGGGCGGGCTATCAGTTTCGCCGCTTTTTCGGCGGCGGCCATGCCGATGCGCTTGGGCACGAGCTCACCCATTATCAGTGTGAGATAGGTCACGATGATTACTATTGTTATTTGCGCCGTTTCGTCGGCTATCGATGGTGTCAGCCCCAAACTGATGAGCAGCGAGGCAAAATCGTCGCTCAGTTGTGCGCCGGAATAGATACCTGTCAATATTCCGATGAGAGTGATGCCTATTTGCACTGTCGAGAGGAAGCGGTCAGGCTCGTTGGCGAGTTTCAGTGCATAGCGCGCGCTTTTGCTGCCTTTTTTTACGTCGGATGAAAGACTTGATTTTCTCGCTGATATTACGGCTATTTCCGACATGGCGAAAAGTCCGTTCAGCAGAATTAGAATGACTATTATGATTATTTCTGTCATTTATCTGTTATTATTTTCGTGCAAATATAGTGAAAGGCGAGAGCAGAAGCAAATGAAAACGAAGTTTTCAAATTTGATTATGCCGAGCCGCCTCCTATATATATGGTAAATTTAAGGTAAAACTGTTGGGATAGTGTTGATTTGTTCTTAAAAACAGCCCGGATATGAATTTTTAACATAAAACAGTGCCGGATGTTTTGTTTTCGCATTAACTTTGATAAAAATAGCAATTAAGTTAAACCGTTAAAATATTGAAGCGTATGAGAAGAATGAATTTTTCAGCATACATCCCCACTAAATTGGTTTTCGGGGCTGGAGAGCTGTCGAGACTGGCAGAATGCAGTCTGCCGGGCAAAAAGGCTTTGGTGGTGATTTCCGCCGGGACATCGATGCGCAAGTACGGTTATCTCGACCGTTTGTGCGGGTTGTTGAAGAAAAACGGAGTTGAGCCGGTGGTGTTTGACAAGATTCTTGCCAATCCGGTGAAGACACATGTAATGGAAGGCGCTGCCGTTTGCCGCGACAACGGGTGCGATTTCGTGGTAGGTCTTGGAGGCGGAAGCTCGATAGACTCCGCTAAATCGATTGCTGTGATGGCGGTCAACGATGGCGATTATTGGGATTATGTGTCGGGAGGCACGGGAAAAGGTATGCCTGTCAGAAAAGCGCTTCCTATCGTGGCTATACCGACAACGGCCGGCACGGGTACGGAAATGGACCCGTGGACGGTGATAACCAATGAGGACACGAAAGAAAAGATTGGGTTCGGTTGCGATTTGACGTTTCCGACGCTTTCCATAGTCGACCCTGAGCTGATGCTGTCGATACCTCCGAAATTCACGGCTTATCAAGGGTTTGACGCTTTTTTCCATGCTGCGGAAGGGTATATAGCCTCGATAGCGTCGCCCGTGAGCGACCTTTATGCGCTTGAGGCTGTAAGACTGCTTTACAAGTATTTGCCTGTGGCGGTCAAAAACGGCTCGGATTTGAAGGCGCGCTCGAAGGTGGCGTGGGCCTCTACGCTTGCCGGAATGGTTGAGTCGACATCGTCGTGCACGTCGGAGCATTCTATGGAGCACGCAATGAGCGCCTACTATCCGCAGCTGCCTCACGGGGCGGGGTTGATAGCCATCTCTGAGGCTTATTTCACCGCTTTCAAGAATGACCGCATGAAGCGTTACATGAAAATGTATGAGATAATGACGGAAAAGAAGAGCGCGCGCCCGTCGGATTTTGTTGACGCTCTCGTGTTTATGCAGAAAGAGTGCGGTGTCGACAATATAAAATTAAGCGATTACGGCATCGGTCCTGACGATTTTCCGCGTTTCGCCGACAATGCTGTCAATACGATGGGCGGTTTGTTCGGTTACGACCCTCGCCAACTGACTAATGCCGAGATTATCGACATTTACTCAAAGTCGTATAAATAACGCCGGTATGGCATGACACATTAATATATTGCTATTCCCAAATATGTCCGCCGGGTTGATGGGGAGCGGGATATGACAATTCCCGGAAAATATTGGCGGTATGGCTTCATGCGCATCTTTTCGAGGGCGTGGCGGCCATACTGCCAATTTTTTGTGGCCGGCCTTTTTAGTCAGGCAGGTTTTTGTAAATTAATATTAAATACATGTTAATAAAGAGTTAAATGGGGGGGGGGTAAATTATGTTTGTAATATTGTTATAATTTATTTTTGCGTAGATGTTATGATTCAGTCAGTATGTCAATATTCTACGCGGAAGAACATAAGACGTGCTATAATTACAACGTGCCTGAATTGGTCGTTTTCAAAAGTTTCGAGTTAGACAAGAATTCGCCTCCTGTCTTTTCGGAAATGGAGAAGTCTATGTTGTGTTTTGTGGGAGAAGGGGAAATTGTCGCAAAGTTTGGCCGGAATCATGTGAAAAACATTAAAGGGGGCAATTTTTTTCTTGTGCCTGCAAGCGTGAATTTTTATGGTTGGCAACTATGCCGTTCAAAGCTGATGTGCTGTTCGTTTGCCGATACTCCAAAGTTCTGTAATATCTATTCTATGGAAAATCTTGCCAATGATTTGGGCAATAAAGGCTGCGTTGACAACGGTTTCTTCACATTGCCTATTTGCAAGAGGCTTCATAATTTTTTATGTTTGCTTGCCGGCTGTATGGAAGACGGCATACAATGTGCGCACTTTCACAGGTTGAAGCTGCAGGAGCTTTTTATTTTGTTGCGGGTATATTATTCTAAAGAGGATTTGGCAAAGATGTTTTCTCCCATTTTGGGGCTTGACGACAAATTTCGCGAATTGGTGTTGAGCCACTATAAAGAGTTTGTCGATATAAAGCAGTTTGCCGCGCTTCTCAATATGACTCCTTCCACTTTCCAGCGGAAGTTTAAATCTGAGTTCAAAAAGCCTGTCAACGAATGGCTGATGGACCGTAAATGTGAGCTGATAATACGCGATATAAAGACTACGGGGAAAACCATCAATGAAATTTCAGACGAATACGGCTTCTCATCCACGCAGTATTTCTCTAATTTTTGTCGTCGCCAATTCGGAAAAACACCTACACAACTTCGTTTTGAGGATTTTTAAGGATACTCGCATAGGTTTTAGCTTAAGTTTGGAATAAAACCGTAATATTTTGGCATTTTTTAGTAACATGCGGTTTTGCAGGCGACCGTAATTTTGTACCCGGAAATCAGAAATGAGGTTTTAATGAATTTATTAAGGTATAGAATAGTGCTGTTTATAGCTGCATTGTTTTTGGTTTGTGTGCCGGGCAAAGCACAAAAAGTGGCATTGAAAACCAACGCTCTTTATTGGCTGGCCACTACGCCTAACGCTTCTGTGGAGTTCGCGCTCAGCAATAAGGTCACTTTGGAGGCGGCAGCTGCCTATAATCCGTGGACATTCAAGGATGACAAAAAGATGAAATTCTGGTTTGCGCAACCGGAAATCCGTTATTGGTTTTGCGAGAAATTCGAAGGCCATTTCATCGGTGTGCATTTGCATGGGGCGCAGTATTTCGGAGGGTTTAAGGAAACGCGCTACGACGGTTACCTTGCCGGAGGCGGAGTGACCTACGGTTATAATTGGATTCTTTCTCCGCATTGGAATCTTGAGCTTGCCATTGGAGTAGGGTATGCCCGCTTGTGGTACGACGAAAGTCCGCGTATCCCGTGCGAGAAATGTGTAGAACCCGCCCATAAGGATTATGTAGGGCCTACGAAAGCCGCTGTTTCAATCAGTTATCTGTTTTAGTTCTGTGAGATTATGAAAATCAGGAAGTATAAATTATTGTCAATGACGTTGCTTGTTATGGCGTCTACGTTGCCTACGGGTTGTGCTTCTCATAAGCAAGGCAGGCAGATTGAGCTTGAGCCGGGAGTGCAAGTCCTTACGCTTGACTCTGCCCGTAAAGCGGAATTGGATGTGACATTCAATGTGCCGGCCCGTTATTTCTCTAAGCGTAACCGGCTGTTTATCTCACCGGCGCTTTACAGCGGCGACAGTCTTATTAAGGAATATCCGGAGGTGGTGTTGGACGCGCCGGTCTTTACCAAGAAGACGCTGCGCGCCGCCGTTCTTGAAAAGAAGATTGACCCTGTGGCGTTGAAGTCGAAAAAAGTGAGCAACCGTGTAAGCCATAGCGTGCCTTATCATCAGACCATTGAATTGCCAGAGGGCGTGGATGGCGGAGAGATCATTGCCAACGTCACGACTGACGGTTGCGGTGTTTGTGCCGGTATCGACACGCTCTATTTGGCCGGCGTGAGCAATCCGGTCACTCTGATTGACGTGAAAGAGTCGTTGAAGCTCGACTGGATAGAGCCTGAATTTAAGATAAAACCGAAAATACGGAGCGGAAAAGGCGTTGCGCGCCTGCAATTTGTCATTAACCGCCACGACATACGCCGCGATCTCGGCAACAACAAGTCGGAGCTCGACACCATGCTTGCCAAGCTCGGCCCGATATTGTCGGACTCGCTCGCCACGTTGGAATATGTGAGGATTACCGGTGTGGCTTCTGCCGACGGCTCATTGCGAATCAACACGCCATTGGCCCGCAACCGTGCCAACTCTGCCAAGGAATGGCTGATAAACGAGCTCGGCATACCGGCTTCGGTGCAGAGCCGTTTCTCGGTAAGCTCGCGTCCCGAAGGCTGGGAGCCGGTGCTTGAGGCCATGCGTGCGGCAGGTGACCCTGACACCGCGTCGGTGGCTCGCATACTTGAAAAATATGCCGACCGGAATGATGATGTGCAGGAGTACTACATACGCCGCTTGCGCTGCTGGGGCAGAGTCAGGGACAACTATTTGCAGAAAGACCGTAATGTGGAATATGTATATTCCTATCAGATAAAGAGTTTCACTACCGACGAGGAGTTGCTCGACATGTACGGCAAGCGTCCTGACGCTTTCAGCGAGGACGAGTTGCTGAGAGTGTCGACTCTGAAGAAGACTGACGCGGAGAAAAAAGAGGTGTACCGCACAATTCTCCACTATTTTCCGCAGTCGCATGTGGCAGCCAACAACTTGGCCGTGCTCTTATTGCGTGAGGGCAAGGAGGATGAGGCCCGTGAGGTGTTCGACAGCGTGAAAGGTTATAGCGAAGAAACGTTGAAGACAAAAGCCGCTTTGTACGTATATAATAATGAGTATGAGAAGGCGGTGGAATTGTTGGAAACCGACATTGAAGACCCGGAAGCCCGTTATAATCTCGGATTGGTGAAAGCCCAGATGCGGCAGTTGGACGAGGCATACGAGTTGCTTGCACCATTTGGCGATGTCAACAGCGCGGTAGCCGCATTGAGCGTCAACAAAAATGAGGAGGCCGACAGGATAATGAAAGGAGTGGCTTCCAAATCTCCGCAATGCGAATATGTAAGGGCTATAGCGGCCGCACGGCTTTCGCGTGGCGACGAGGCTGTAGGCCATATTGTTGAGGCTGCGGCCGACAGCACTCTGCGTGAGCGCGCGAAGATAGAATATGATTTTAAGCCTTACCGCGACAATGCTGATTTTCGCGAGGCAGTATATAAACAATGAGGCATAGAGCTACAAATCAAATGATTCGGAAACTTACAATATTATTATCGGTTTTTGCCGTGCTCGCATTTTGTTCGTGCGTGCGCGAGGACATACAGCCATGTCCGCCGTTACAAATCATGTTTGGCGTGGAGGACAGGAATTACGACAATATCGATGACGTGACAGTCGAGGGACTTGATGTCCGGCGTGGCGACAATGAGCCTTTCCGGGCGTTCGTTGGCTCGCTCTACTATGTGGTGGAGGATTATAGTACGCATGAGATAGTAGTGGAGAAACGCATTCCTGTTGTTGAGGGCGACGATATGCGGGTGGCTTGTGAGGGCATCGACGAGGAATTGCCTTTCGGCAGATATATCGTTACGGCTTGGGGCAATTTGCCGGGCGAGGCGGTCGTTGACAATGACGGGGGGCTGCGTTCTTCCGTGTTGCACCCTGACGGGTTGGAAGGCAACGATATATATATGGTGTGCGACACCATCGACTACGATTACGATAATGGCTTGCACAATGTGGATTTGAGGCGTGTAAATGGCAAGATGCTTATTGAGGTGCGCAATCTGCCTGCTGACGTGAGGTGGAGCGCCAAGACTGTCGACAATGTGGCCGGATGTGTGAATACCCGTTTTGAGTATAGCGGGGCGGAGCTTGTAAGGGCGAAAGAAGAGTGGAATGGCGAGAGCCGCATACTTACGGATACTTACCTCGCGCCATCTGCCGGCAGGCAGCCGTCTGTGCTCGATGTGGAGTTCTACGACGATGCGTCACGCACAAATGCGGTTTGCAAGCCCGCGCCGGTGAAAGTGCCGTTGTCGCGCAACCATATCACGGTGGTCCGTTATGATTACGACGCGGAAACCGGTATGTGTGAGATATTCATGCTTGTCGACTCGCGGTGGGAAAATATTCATGACCTTGAGATTGATTAAAACAGAAAAATAATTTATTAACTTGTTTAATTCTATTAATATGAAGAAAAATTTAATGTTCGGATTCGCTGCGCTGTCGATGATTGCATTGTCAGCCTGCAACGAGAAAGAAGACGCGCCGGTTTATAACGACGACGCGCAAGTGTTCACTCTGACAGTTTCTAACAACGACGGTAAAGATACCCGTGCCGGACGTCCGCTTTACAGCGAGGCAGCCGCACAAAACATCGACATGGTGCGTTTCTTTATCATCAGTACAGAAACAAATAATGTTGTTTACGAGAAAGAAATTTCGGAATGGATGTCAGACCCGAGTGTAATCACTGTAGGCGATGCCCGCCAGACAACTATCGAGCTTAAAGGCGAGGACAAACTTGCGGCAGGTACTTATAAGGCATACGCCATAGGTTACACTTCGAGCGGAAGCGTTTACACTTATTCTCCCGATTTCACTGCTTTGGAAAAAGGGGGCGAATTGGCATCGGCCGTTACTGCCACTACATCAGGCGACGCTGAGGAAATCTTTGCCGGTACGACAGATGATAATCAAAATATCGTAATCGCATCTGTGGGTGAAACTTTCACAAAGACTATCGTTTTGAAGCGTCAGGTTGCCGGTACTTACGGTTATTTCACCAATATCCCGGCCAAAGGTCCTAAGGATGAGGTTGCCAAGACTTTGCGTCTTGTTGCCGCAGCCAAGAACAAGGATGTTGTTCTCGACGGTTTCGACAAGGCTAATGCCGTAAACGGCAAGACTTCTGCCGATGAAGAGTCCGGTGTTCTGTTCAACGACGGCACCACTAATGGCTTCGTTGTCTACAGTATCGATCTTAACTCATGGTTTACTGAGGGTGATAAGAATGGCGACGGTTTGCTCAACGCAGACGATACTTGGACTGCCGGCATCACGGGAGAGGGCGTTTCTTTCAAGACGGGTTCTGTATTCGGCGGCAAATTCCTTGTTCCGTTCTCAGCCGTGGCATCGGCAAGCAACTCTCTGCAACTGCAATTGCTTGACGCAACCGGCAATATCTTGAGATATTGGAATGTCAATTTGGCTGCCGCTCAGGAAGATGTAATCGACATAACCGCAGGTGAGCCTGCCGCTGCCGATGAATTGTCAACTTCTTCTTACAGCGTGCTCCGCAACCACCTCTACACACTTGGTATGCGCAAGGCCGGCGACGACGGTGGCGATGACGACCCCGATGGTGACGAGGATAATCCGGAAGACTTGAACAAGGGCCAGCAGCTCGTTATCAAGGTAAGCGGCGAGTGGGAAGCCATCACCGGAATGGTGCTCGACTAATCTCATACCGTGTTCATTGTTGCCGGTTGCGTCCGGCGCTTTGACTAACTCATAGGCGGCAAAGGGGTTGAATGTTCCCCTTGCCGTCACTAATAAAAACAAATTCTGTTTGTGGATATGAAAGTTGCACGTAGAATATTATTCTCTTTATTAGCGGCTTGCTTTTTTTCGGGATGTGGCAGCGATGACGTGTTGCCGGAGAACGATGGCAATGCCGGGATACTTATCGCTTTGCAATCGTCGGGAGAGCCGTCGACCCGCGTATCGCTTGCCGGAAGCGACAATTTGCAGCACGTGACGTATGTGCAGTTGTATGTGTTCAACGGGACTGACGTATCGACAGCACGCTGCGTGGCGAGTGAAAACGTAATGTGGCGGGAGCAGCAGGGCGAGTCTGCGGCGCAGTACTACAAATTGCTTGCCGAGCTGCCTGCCGGAGAATATACGTTTCTTGCGGTAGGCTTGGACAATCCGCTGAC
>CALUMI010000016.1 GCA_944321725.1 uncultured Muribaculaceae bacterium | reverse complement strand
TCGAAAGCCGCGCCCTATACCACCCACGCTTTCAGCAACTCGTTCAACCACATGGTGATGCTCAACTTCTCGTTCAATCTTGATTTCGGCAAACGTTATGACGACGGCGGCAAGCGCATCAACAACAGCGACATCGATACCGGCATCCTCTCCGGCACGAAATAATACCGACAGCCACAGCAGTGTAATTGATGGTGTGGAAGCCGTCAATCACACCGCATTAAGAAGCATTTATTACAACCCAAGCCGCACAAAATCAAATAATATTATTATTTTTGCATCGAATCCTCACGCCAAAGCTGCTTAATGCAGGGTGATGGGTGGGGAATATACATATAAAGCGTTACTGTACGCTTTGATTTTGACGGTCTAAGAATCTCGCAAATTCACAACTGATAGTCAAAAGCAAAGCAACGGAAACGCTCCGTGGGGTGTCTATATATTATTCTTCCGTTGCAATTACGGAAGATAGGTATATTATACATCGGCGTGGGGCTTTCAGCGTTGCTCGTTTCGACTATCAGGGCAATGCGAGAGCCTTTAGACCGTGGATCGAGCGACAGTTCGGCTCCACGTTTTTCGTATATGGATGTTATTTTTAATTGTCCGGCAAGGAGCCTGCTGGTTAAACGACATTTTATGCTTGACAATGACAGGTTCACACTTCTTCGTGACAATATCCATATAGGCAAACATGTGGATATAAATAAAGCTATCAGCAGGTACACTTCAAAGATAGCGTTGTCTCCATTTCTCAACATCAAGACCTATTCACTATTAGAGGATCTACTTATCGACAAATTTAATTTAGACAAGGGAAAAATTGAAGAATCAAGAATACCCATAAAAACCAAACAGTAGACAACCAATTTTAAAACAACATATTATGAATACTAAAATCAAAAAACAAACAGCAAGGCTTTTGAATGCAATCAATGCAAACAAGTTAAAACAGTCAATCACTATGCTACTGTTAGTGATGTTAATTGTAACATTGCTGTCGTGTGAAAAGGACGAGCCTGGCGGTGGTAACAGCAGTGACATTAATGGGGGCTATGGAACACCTTTAAAAATAAGCAGCATAACCAAAAGTGGAACTAACCTATATCCAAGTCATTATATCTTCGAATATGATACAAAAGATCGTATAGTTAAATATGAACAAAAAATGAGTACCTCAACTATATCTAAAACTTATTACTATGTTAATGACAGGATTCTGGTATCCAATGACGACTTTGAAGGAATATATATTTTGAATGACAAAGGACAAATAAAATCTTATGAAAGCATACAATTCACACATCTTCCTGTGGGTGGTAATAGGAAAATTTCCACTATTTATAAGTACAATGAAGAAGGACAATTAATACAAACATATACTCCTGATGACATACTGTTCGATGCCCATTATTCCTCCGGCAGCTTCAGTGCAACTTCTTACGACAGGACTGATGATTACATATGGAATAATGGAAATATTGTTGAAATGAGAAGTAGTTATATTCAAAAATATGCTTTTTTTGAGGAAACTGATAATGAAGATTCTATGCATAACTATTTTGAATTAAAATCATCAACACCAACTGGTACGCGTTACAATGCAACGACAACTTTTAATTACACTGATATTCCATCGTCAAAAGGTGCTATGGTTCTTAATTTAGGAGTTGGAATCAAAAATTCTTCTGAATTCCTTGCATATATGGGCTATTTTGGCAGTTTGCCAAAAAACATGATAGAGTCATATAAATTTGTCTGTGATGAAAACCCTTTTAGTTTAGTCCCTTTATGCGATTATGAATTTAATTATGAATTCGATGATAATGGAAATATAAGCGTATGCACAATAGCCGTAACCTATCCAGAGCGAGAAGAAGGGGATATGACCAGATATTTTTTTGAATATTCAGAGAATAAATAACCCCAAATCAAACAAACATAGCTGCCTATCTAGTGCGCCACACTAAGATAGACGGCTATGTTTTCAACGTTCAATCATTTATATTCTGCAAACCGCCTCAACCGTTGCTCAAAGCGGCGAGCTTCTCTGATATCAGGAGTTTGTAGTCTGCCTTCATTGCTGACGGAAGGAATGAGATGCCGATAAATTCTTGCCATTTGGATTCTGACCGCAGGAATTTGGCAAATATATTGTCAATCACTTTGCTTTCCAATCCGGATTTCGCCATTGCCGCGACAAAATCGCTACGCCGCAACTTACGTTTTTTGCCATTAAGGGTCAAAGCAAGCTCTTCAGTATCCTCAGGCATAACCAACGCAGTGGAAAGCATATCGTAAGCCGGCGTGAGTGAATATTCCCCGCGCCTTACACTGTAAAGAGAAAAATTCTTCAAGTGCATATCGGCGTTTCCTGTTATCCATGAGAATAGGACTTGTTCCCAAAAATTCACCAAATCGAGTTTCGGGACAGAAGAATATTTCAGCAACAGTTTAGCAATTTGTTCGTAAGAGCCGCGGTATTTCTGCTCTGTCATTTTTTCAGAGAGTTGGCACATGTCTTCCATCGCAAGTTTTTTCCCTGTGGCCGTGCGGTCGATGCGCTTTGTCAGATAGCAAAGCTCCCCATCGGCAAACCGCACAAGACAATGAGGGACTACTTTTATTTTTGCGATTTCCGCCAAATGCATTGTCAAATCTTCCAATTCCGGCAAATTACGGAAATGGTCGGTTTGCGGTTTCAGTATATATCTGCCCCACAATCCTACGATGGTGAACCGTTGTTGTCCGTTTTTTCCGCCGCTGTCCAAATCCAACGACAACTTTGCCTGTACGCCGGTCAACGTGGTCTGGCTGCGTATCACCTGCCTTGCAAGGTAGGTAATATTGTCCCTTGTATAATTCAATAGCGGTGCGGTTTCCTTCCCGAACATCTTTTTAGAGCAGACGTGGTGGAAATCCTTTTCGTCTTCGCTCAATTCTCCATAGCAGTATAAGCATCTGTTCATTGTCATTCCGTTTCTTTGATTGGTTCAACTCCTACCGCACCGATGCAATCCTTGCAGCAGGCCAAGAGCAATGACATACGGTCGCGGGCATCTATTTTCCAATTTTTTTCTGCAATGTCGAGAAGCCAGCCTTCCGGAATAAGACCGTCGAAAAACGGGAATAGCATTTTGTCGTGATATGGAACAGATGTCAATGGCATAGTGAGGCTTATCGCCTCTGCCAATTCTGACTGCAAAAAATCCCGGTCATATTGGAACGTATATCCGTTCTCGTCTTCGGTAAGCACTCCGGCTTTGATGCCTCGTAGATTTATTATTGCCTGTTTCATAATTCCTCCGGTTTGGGCATCGGCACGGCACCAACCTCCGAGCCGAAAAGTTCGAGTATTTTGTTCACTTTGTCCAAACGCAATGTCGGCTTGCCTTGCTCGAGTTCGCGCACAAAGCGCAATCCTACACCTGATTTCTCCGACAAGTCGACTTGCGTGAGTCCATATCTCTTCCGCATTTCTTTCACATATTTCGACAACCGTGTCTGTGCCATAAATTATACCCTTTAGGGTGCAAATATAATACAATTTGTTTAAATTGTACCTTTTCGGGTATAAATTGTGCTGTCTAATGCGCGATTGCACCCGAAAGGGTGTAATTTGATGTGTGGATCAACCTGTGATGATGCGTTTTTGCCGGATAGTTGCAGTTTATGGGTCACCATGCTATGGTGACTGAGGCGGAGGCAGTTGTTCCGGGTATTGGCGGACGCAGTTTTGTCACGGTCACAGAGCCGCCCGAAATGCCGGGAAATTTCCGTTCCAACGCTGCTTTTATACGTCCTGCAACATGCTCTATCAGTTTCGACGGAATGAGCATCTCTTTGCGTATCGCATCATAGGCCGTGCTGTAGTCGAGTGTGCCGGAAAGGTCATCGTCGGCCATGGCTTTTTCAAAAGGGTAGTCAAGGCTGACCGACACTTCGAACAGATTGCCTACGGCCTGTTCCTGCGCCATTACTCCATGATAGGCGTAGAAACGCATTTTGTCGAGGGTGATTGTGGTTTTCATCATTGTTCTGTTTCCTCCGGTTCCGGTGTCCATACGTATGCTCCAATGTCGATTGCCGATGAGGCGAAACGGTCGTTGCCATAGATGTCGAATCTGACGGCTTCGGGACACAAGTCGCGCGAGCCTTTGCCAATGGCGTCGCTCTCGTTTCGCAAACGGTAGTCGAATATATAGTCTTCCCTGACCGTGTAGAACAACGGGTCGCCGCCCCACACGCAGTTAAGGAAATTGTTGTCGTCGGTGCCCGATGAGCGGAGCAGGCAGTATTGCAGCATCACGTCGCTTCCGGTCAAATCGCCTTCGGAAATGTCGGAGGCGTTGCCGTAGACGATGCAGTTGTTGAAACGAGCCGACATGAGAGGGTTCTCGTATATTTTGTCGTCGGGCAATACATACCATAGCGACAGTATCGGACTCGTAACCGCGTCGAACAGGTAATAATTGGCGAATGTGCAGTTGTTGAAAGTATGTCGGCCTCCGGTCAGGTCTATCACTCCGTCTTTTGAGTCGGAGAACTCGCAGCCGTCGGCATCGATCCATGAGTGGCTTGATGTTAGAACGGATTCCGCTGAGTTGTGGAGCACGGAATTGAGCAGATAAAGTTTACGTTTGTCGAGCACTCCGCAAGAGTCTGCAGTAACGCCTGTGGTGGAGCCTCGCATCACAGTGTAGCGGAACTCGTTGCCGAAACTTTGGCTTTCGAGCAAAATTCCGTCCCATTGTCCGGCCATCAGGTCGAAAGGTATTTCACCGGCCACATCGTCGAGGCGGTCGGCACGAAGTGTCACAGGGCGGTTTTGCTCACCGGCCGCAATGAGGGTTCCGCGCACTTTTATCCGCGCTTTGTCATGAAAATACACTGTTGTGGCTGGCGGTATGGTAAGCGTGGCGTTTTCCTCCACCACGATGCTGTCCATTATTCTGTAGGGGCGGTCGGTGGAGAGAGTTGTGTTGTCTGTTATATGCCAATTCCTTACTGTATGGGCGTTTTGTCCGGCGGCGCGAAGCACGACGGTCTGCTCCACTCCGTTGGTCAGAAAATGCAGATTGCCGAACATGTCGAAAGGCAGATTTTCGTTGTTGGCATCGATATGCGCTTCCACGAATACATAGATGCTGTCTTCCCCACGCACTTCGATGTCGGTGAAGTCATCTCCGCTGCGTCCGTCGACATTGAGATAGAAACGCGCTCCTTCGGGGATGTCGTCGAGATAGATATGCGATATGTTGAGTTGCTTTTTGTGGCGGTTGTAGACAAGAAACCGTTTAGTGGCAGTGGTTTCGCCTGTGAATACAGTGTCGAAGCTCAAAGTGTCGGTGGAGAATTCAAGCAAATCGCTGCTGCTTGTCGTGAAATCGTCCTCGATACACGACGACACTCCCAACACTATTGCCGCACAAATAAAGAACAGTAATTTTTTCATCCGATAAAAGCGTTTATGAATTATATAACGTATCCTCACTGCTATTATTGCGTATCGACGACAGAGCGTACAGCGGTATGACTTTTATGTTATTGTACATGGCAAATGGCTCAAGGCTCACGCGTATTCCGTAGCCGGAGTGCTTGAGCTCCATGAATTTATAAAGGCTTTGCATTGAGCCCGAAGTGCTTGATTTTACCTCTATCGGGATTATTCTTCCTTGTATGTTTACCACATAGTCCACCTCTGCCTGCGCGTTGCGTGCCATACGTTGCCAATAGTATAGTTCTTGCCGTATTAAAAAGTCGCTGTATTTAAGTATCTCAAGTCCTGCAAACATTTCCGACAATCCGCCTTTGTTGACAAAATCGGTTTCATTGGAAATCAAAATATCCGCGGCTTGCATTCCAAGCATGGTTTGCATAAGGCCTGTGTCGAGAAACAGATATTTGCGATATCGGGGATTTATTTCCGCTCCTAATGGAATGCCGTTGGCTGAGGTATGCGTCACAGGCATGACAATCCCTGCCAAAGAAAGTAGTGACAACGATTCTTTTATCGCCTTATTGCTCTGCTCTTCAGAAACTTGCGAGTATATGAATTTGTTTCCTGCCTGCAATACTACGGAACGCATGGTTTGAATAAGCAGTAAAGGGGAAATTCTTGATTTGTATTTTGAGAAGTCGTCTTGATATGTGTCGATTATATCATTATGTATGACGGAGCATTGATGATAGTCGTGTGTGTCTATCCAAGTGGTCACAGCCTCAGGCATACCTCCGACGAGATAGAATGAGCGTAATTGCGCTATCATTTCATTGTGCAGAGGCAGCGGAAGGGGGTTGTGGCAATTTGCCTTGTTCTTTTTATAGTCTGCCTGCAAGTCCAATCCTTGCGCCATTAAAAATTCGTCGAAAGAAAAAGGATACATATAAATAGAGCGTATCCTGCCGACACCAAACGAAGGCAATTCTCTCAAAGCAAATTCCAGCAATGAGCCTGCGGCAATTACGTGAAGCTCGGGATGTTGCTCGTAAAAATATCTTAGCGACGCAATGGCTCGTTGAGATTCTTGTATTTCATCGATAAACAGCAGTGTCTTATTTGCCTCAATGGGAGTGTTTACTATTGCGGCTAATTGGGCGCACAAACTTTTTATGTCTAAGTCGTTGTTGAAAAGAACTTTGATGTTTTGTTGGCGTTCGAGATTTATTTCAATGAAATATTGGAAACTTTTGCCCAAATGCCTCACTGCCGATGATTTTCCGACTTGCCTCGCTCCTCGTATTAATAATGGTTTGTGGTTAGGGCTGTTTTTCCATTCGATCAGATATTTGTCGATATGTCTTTTGTAATATACGCTCATTTTGCTGTTATTGCTGTGGTTACGTGCAAAGATATGATGATTTTGACAAAAATCCAAACCGAAAATTGCATGATTTTGACAAAAATCCAAACCGAAAATTGCATGGTTTTGACAAAAATCCAAACCGAAAACAGGAAAATCTGGTATTTTTCGGAGGCAATATGCGCCTGTGGTACTGAGCGGGTGAACTTATTGTCCGGTGTTTTGTTTTTCTTATAAACAAGGTTTAAGATGATGAAAAAGATTGGAGCTTTCATGGCAGCGGCAGCCGGTATGCTGTTTTTTGCACAGCCGGCGGCGGCATGTACAGGCATAACGTTGCGGTCGGCCGACAGCGCGACCGTAGTGGCGCGGACAATAGAATGGGGCGGCAGCGATTTGAACAGCCGCTATGCGATAGTGCCGCGCGGATACCGTCAACAATCATTAGTGCCGGGTGGCAGCGATGGTATGGAGTTTACGGCCAGGTACGGATATGTTGGTCTTTCTGTCGAGCAGGAAGAGTTTGTTGCGGAAGGCATCAACGAGGCCGGACTGTCGGCAGGGCTGTTTTATTTTCCGCGATACGGAGAATATGTGGCCTATAGCGAACAGCGAAAGGACAGGACGATAGCCGATTTGCAGCTTGTTTCGTGGATACTTGGCAGTTGCAGCACTGTCGACGAGGTGATAAAGGCTGTAGAAGAGGTGGATGTGGTCAGCATTGACCCCCGAGCCTCGACGGTGCATTGGCGTTTTGCCGACACGACAGGGCGACAGGTGGTTCTTGAAATAACAGGGCAGCAGCCCCATTTCTATGAGAATGAGTTGGGAGTACTGACCAACTCTCCGGGATTTGAATGGCATCTTGCAAATCTCAACAATTATGTGAATTTGTTTCCGGGCTCTGCCAAACCCCAGAAAATGGGCTCGCTCGACATTGTGGCATTTGGCGCGGGCAGCGGTTTTCTTGGTATGCCTGGCGATGTTACTCCGCCGTCGAGGTTTGTGCGGGCTGCTTTTTATCAAATTTCCGCACCGAAACTTGCCACAGCCGATGAAACTGTGTTGCAATGTTTTCAGATTCTGAACAATTTTGATATTCCTGTCGGGATAGAATCAGCGGCGGGTGAGGCGGTCGCAGATATTCCGAGCGCGACGCAATGGACTTCGGCAACTGATATCGCAGGGCGGAAAATTTACTACCGCACAATGTACGACAGCGCCATACGGTGCATCGACCTCAACACAATCGATTTTTCTACCACCGAATACAGGTCGGTTCCGTTGGATACTGTCAAACGCCAACCTGTTGTGCGAATTTCTGTAGCGGACTGACAGCCCCGTGCGCATATTTCGGCCTGTTCGGTAAACGGGTTTTTACGTTGGGCGGTGTGACTGTTTGTGGAGTGTCGGGAAATTTGGCTAATTTTGCCGGACTTATTGGTTGGTATGGATAATTCTTACACTTTACATACGTTGCCTAACGGTTTGCGGGTGGCCTATAGCCGCAGTGGGGGCAATGTGGCTTATTGCGGCGTGGCTGTGAATGCCGGCAGCCGTGATGAGCCCGACGGCTATCACGGGCTTGCACATTTTGTGGAGCATACGATATTCAAGGGCACGCGCCGCCGTCGCGCATGGCACATACTGAATCGTATGGAGCTCGTTGGCGGTGAGTTGAACGCCTATACCACAAAAGAAGAGACGCTGGTGTATTCGGTGTTTCCGTCGGGTAACATGGAGCGTGCCGCAGAATTGATTTCCGACTTGATTCAAAACTCTGTGTTTCCGGCTAAAGAGATAGAGAAGGAGAAAGAAGTGGTTGCGGAAGAAATACGGTCATATCGCGACACTCCTTCAGAATCCATATACGATGATTTTGAGGATATGATGTTTAAGGGCGGTGAGTTGGGCCATAACATACTTGGCACGGAGGAATGCCTTTCACGGATAGACACTGACGTGTGCATGAATTATCTGAAGAATCTCTATGTCCCTTCAAATATGGTGCTGTTTGCCGTGGGGAGTATTCCCGACGATAAGATGTTCCGCCTTGCGGAGCGATATTTTTCGTCGATGCACCATAGTGAGGTGCGCAAACCGAGAGCCGGAGTGATACCGTCGCCTCCGTTCAGTGTCGTGAGCAATATCGGCTCGCATCAGGCGCATACGTTGACGGGCGCGGCAACATTCGGGATGCACGATGAGCGTAAATACGCGCTGTTGCTCCTCAACAACATACTTGGCGGTCCGGGCATGAACTCCACACTGAATGTGGCCATACGCGAGCGCCGCGGGTATGCTTACACTGTGGAGTCGTCGGTGACGCTGTTCTCGGATTGCGGATTGTTTGCGATTTATTTCGGGAGCGACGAGCGTCACGTAAAACGGTGCCTGAAACTTGTCGACAATGAGATCGACCGCATAGCCTCCGGCGGAATGCGTGATGCGGCGTTGGCGGCGGCAAAGAAGCAGTTTGTCGGGCAGCTGCTTGTGGGCAGCGAAAATCCGGAGAGCCATGCCCTGTCGTTGGGAAAAGGGATACTGAATTTCGGAAAAGTCAGCTCTGTAGAGGAGATTGCCGGCAGGATACGCGCCGTCACCGCTGATGATTTGCGAGCTGCGGCGCAAATGATAGCTAATCGCTCCACTCTTACTTTTTTATGATATGATACGTAAAGCATCAATGGCTGACATTGGCAGGCTGATGGATATTTATGGCTCAGCCAAAGTGTTTATGGCCGCGACGGGCAATCCCGGTCAATGGATAGACGGCTATCCGAGGCGTGGGCTGATAGAGTCGGATATTGAAAATGGTTATTGCCATGTGATGGAGGAAGACGGTGTGGTGGAAGCTGTTTTTGCGCTGATACCGGGCGACGACCCCACTTACAGGCAGATATTCGGAGGGCAGTGGATCAATGATAAGCCATACGCTGTGGTACACAGGCTTGCAAGCAGCGGTAAGGTGAAAGGTGTTGGCGAGATGTGCCTGAGATGGTGTTTGGAAAGGTATTCCAATCTGCGTGTCGACACCCATGCCGACAATCGCGTGATGCAAAACATACTTGATAAAATGAAGTTTTGCCGTTGCGGGATTATTTACACCCACAACGGCACTCCTCGTATAGCTTATCAGAAAGATTTATCAGAACAGGCTCCAAGAGATAGTGAGGCCTGCCATTACGATGGCCACCATGCTCATCAGCTTGATGAGGATGTTGAGGCTCGGCCCTGAGGTGTCTTTGAACGGGTCGCCTACGGTGTCGCCAACGACAGTGGCTTTATGCACCTCGCTGCCTTTGCCTCCGAAGTTGCCTTCTTCGACGTATTTTTTAGCGTTGTCCCACGCTCCACCGGAGTTGGCCATGAATATGGCAAGTACAAATCCGGAAGAAAGGCCACCGATGAGCAGTCCAACCACACCTGAAACACCAAAAATCAGTCCTGTGACTATCGGGGCGATGATGGCGAGCAGCGACGGGAAGACCATCTCGCGCTGCGCCCCGCGTGTGGAAATCTGCACGCAACGCGCATAGTCGGGTTCTGCTTTTCCTTCAAGTATGCCTTTTATCTCGCGGAATTGGCGACGTACCTCTTCCACCATGTGTGATGCGGCGCGCCCTACGGCGTTCATCGTAAGACCGCAGAACAGGAATGCCATCATGCTTCCGATGAAGATGCCGGAAAGCACTTTCGGGTTCATCAGCGTCACCTCATAGTATTCCATGAAGTCGGTAAACGTGGCTTCTTTCAATGGGACGAACAGCCCGCTTGGCATTTCGAGCATTGTTGTTCCGGCGCGTTCGAGTCCGATGCGTATTTCTTCGATGTATGATGCCAACAGCCCAAGCCCGGTAAGCGCGGCAGAGCCGATTGCAAATCCTTTGCCGGTTGCGGCTGTGGTGTTTCCGAGCGAGTCGAGCGCGTCGGTGCGTTTTCTGACATCCGGTCCCAATCCGCTCATTTCGGCGTTGCCTCCTGCGTTGTCGGCTATCGGGCCGTAGGCGTCGGTGGCAAGTGTGATGCCGAGAGTGGAAAGCATGCCTACGGCTGCGATACTGATGCCGTAGAGTCCCATTGCCACATTAGAAAAGTCGAATCCTGACGCGAACCAATATGACAATATTATGCCGGCCACAACTGCTATGACCGGTATGGTGGTTGAAATCATGCCCAAGCCGATACCGGAGATTATGACTGTTGCCGGTCCTGTTTTTCCGCTTTCCGACAGGCGCTTGGTCGGGCGGTAGGACTGCGATGTGAAGTATTCGGTGGATTGTCCGATGACAACGCCCACTATCAGTCCGATGACAACGGAGAAGGAAAGGTAGAGCCAGTTGGTTATGCCGAGCATCCACATAATCAGGAAAGTTGCGCCGACAATCAACACGGAGCTGAGGTTTGTACCGAATGAGAGCGAGCGAAGCAGTTCTTTCATTCCGGCGTTTTCTTTTGTACGGACGGTGAATATACCGAGTATTGACAGCAATATTCCCACAGCGGCGATGAGCATCGGGGCTATTACGGCCTTGAATTGCATGTCGACATCGCCCGACGACATGAAGGCCGCCGCGCCAAGTGCCGATGTGGCGAGAATGGAACCGCAATACGACTCATAAAGGTCGGCTCCCATGCCTGCCACGTCGCCCACGTTGTCGCCCACGTTGTCGGCAATGGTGGCCGGATTGCGGGGGTCGTCCTCCGGAATCCCGGCTTCTACTTTACCTACGAGGTCGGCGCCGACATCGGCGGCTTTGGTGTAGATACCTCCTCCGACACGCGCGAACAATGCCTGCGTCGAGGCTCCCATCCCGAAGGTCAGCATGGTGGTTGTTATCACGCATAATTTTGATGTCGGGCTCATGGCCTCCTCAGGTATGCAGCAGTCGAGAAGCAGATACCAGAAAGAAATGTCCAAGAGGCCTAATCCTACCACGACAAGACCCATTACGGCTCCACTCCGGAAAGCCACTTTCAGCCCTTTGTTGAGCGATGAGCGGGCCGCGTTTGCTGTTCGTCCGGAAGCGTAGGTGGCTGTTTTCATGCCGAGAAAACCTGACAAGCCGGAGAAGAAACCGCCTGTCAGGAAAGCTATTGGCACCCATGAGTTTTGGATGTGGAATCCATAGGCCATTATCGCGAATATCACGACAAGGGCAAGGAATACATAGCTTACGATTTTGTACTGCTGTTTGAGATACGACATTGCCCCCGTGCGCACGTGTTCCGCTATTTTCCGCATCGTGGGTGTGCCCTCATCTTCTTTTTTCATTTGGTGGTAGAAATACCAAGCCAACACTAATGCCGCTATCGACGATATCGGCACAAGCCAAAACAGGTTTGAGCTCATAATTCTTTTTTCGTCTGTTAAGTTCTTATTAAGTTTGTAAATTTTTCATCAAAAGTATAGAAAAATGCGGCATCGGGCTACGCATTGAAATATGTTGTATAACATAATTCGCCATTTTTAGGCTTTCTTTAGGTTTTATTCAATAAAATAATCCGTAATTTCGTGGAGTATGAATTGCAAAAAACTATTGTTATGAGAAAGTTGACGGTTGTATGTCTTTTGTGTGTGATTGCCTTGTCGGCTGCCGCGTCGGGCGGCTATGAGCGGAAAGTGTATGTGTCGGAGCGTGGAGATTCGCTGCTTTACAGGCTGCTCGTGCCTGAAAACTTGGCTGAGGACGGGAAATATCCGTTGGTGGTGTTTCTGCATGGCGCGGGTGAGCGTGGGTCGGACAATGAGAAGCAGTTGACGCATGGCGGGCAAATGTTCCTTAATCCTGTCAACCGCGAGAAATATCCGGCATACGTGCTGTTTCCGCAATGTCCGGAGGACGGCTATTGGGCATACGGGGCGAGGCCATCGTCGTTTGAGAGCGCGGATATGCCGCAGTCACCGGAACTTACTGCCGTGTTCCGCACGCTGAAAGAGCTTATCGACTCATACGCCGCCCGGCAGGACGTGGACAGGAGGCGTATTTATATAATGGGTTTGTCGATGGGCGGAATGGGCACGTTCGACATGGCCTGCCGCTATCCTGACATGTTTGCGGCGGCAATAGCCATTTGCGGAACAGTAAACCCGTCGAGATTGGCGGTGGCAAAGGATGTGAAATTCCGCATATTCCATGGCGACGCTGACAATGTTGTGCCTGTGGATGGCTCGCGCAATGCGTATCGCGCGCTGAAAGCGGCTGGAGCCGATGTGGAGTATATTGAGTTTCCCGGCTGTAATCATGGCAGTTGGAATCCTGCGTTTTGTTATCCGGATTTCATGGAATGGCTGTTTTCCTGCAGGAAAGACCGGTAGCCAGAGATTTTGAGTTGTTGGAAGCATGAAATAAGCGAACCGGCCACTTTGTGAATGCGGTGGCCGGTTCGCTTTGTTGTTTGCCTGCGCTTTGCGGGCGTGGCGTTATGCTCATTTTTTAGATTTCTTGAGCCGCAGCACCTGAACGCTCCGCGCCGGAATGTAGAGTTTCAGCCAACCGAGTCCGTGAGGTGTGTAGAGCGGATCTGGCTGGGTGAGATGGTTGATTGACGGGTCGATGTTGCCATAGCCTCCGTATTCCGGCTGGTCGGAATTCATCACGTGCGTGTACTCGCCCTGTGGGGCAAGTATCCCATAGCCTGTGAACGATTGCGACGGGTTGAAGCTGAACACGAATACAAGGTCGCCGCGTTTGAAGGCAAGCACTTGGTCGTCGTCTTTGTCCCACAATTTCTCCACCAGTGTGGCCTGAAAATTGCGCACGCCGCGCACGAGGTGGATTATATCATGGTCGAAGCGTCCGAGAAATTTGTATTTCAAATCCTCGCGGTCGACGAGATCCCATTGGCGGCGGGCATATTTGTATGACCAGCCGTTGCCCTCTCGCGGAAAATCAATCCATTCAGGATGCCCAAACTCGTTGCCCATGAAGTTGAGGTAGCCTCCGTTGATTGTGGCGAGTGTCACGAGCCGTATCATTTTGTGGAGAGCCATTCCCCTGTCGACAGTCATATTGTTGTCGCCGACCATCATGTGCCAATACATTTCGGAGTCGATGAGGCGGAATATAATGGTCTTGTCGCCCACGAGAGCCTGATCGTGGCTTTCGGCATAGTTGATTGTCTTTTCGTCGGCCCGGCGGTTTGTGAGTTCCCAGAAAATGGCCGTAGGCTTCCAATCCTCGTCTTTTTTCTCTTTGATTGTCTTAATCCAAAAATCCGGTATTCCCATTGCCATCCGATAGTCGAAGCCTATGCCTCCGTCGCTGAATTTGTTGGCCAATCCGGGCATTCCGCTCATTTCTTCGGCGATGGTTATCGCGTTTGGATTGACTTTGTGGATGAGCTTGTTGGCGAGTGTGAGGTAGGTGATGGCGTTGGTGTCCTGTCCGCCGTTGTAGTAATCGTCGTAGGAAGAGAAAGCCTGTCCTAATCCGTGATTATAGTAGAGCATCGAGGTGACGCCGTCGAAGCGGAATCCGTCGAAGTGGAACTCCTCAAGCCAATATTTGCAGTTTGAAAGGAGGAAATGCAGCACCTGATTTTTTCCGTAGTCGAAGCATAGCGAGTCCCATGCCGGATGCTCGCGGCGCGAGTCGCCGTAGAAATATTGGTCATAGCTGCCGTCGAACCGCCCCAATCCTTCCACCTCGTTTTTTACAGCATGTGAGTGTACAATGTCCATGATTACCGCTATGCCTTTTTGGTGGGCGTCGTCGATGAGCCGTTTCAGGTCTTCCGGCGTGCCGAACCTGCTCGACGGCGCGTAGAAACTCGAAACGTGGTAGCCGAATGAGCCGTAGTAGGGATGCTCCTGTATTGCCATGATTTGGATGGCGTTATATCCGTCGTCGGCTATGCGCGGCAATATGTTCTTGCGAAATTCTTCGTATGTGCCCACTCCTTCTTTCTCTTGCGCCATGCCGATATGGCATTCGTAGATGAGCAGCGGATTGGTTTGCGGCTTGAAATTGTCGGTCTTGAATTTATATTTGCGTGCAGGGCACCATACCTGCGCGGAGAAAATCAGCGTGTCGGGGTCTTGCACGGTGCGTGTGGCGTAGGCCGGTATCCGCTCTCCGCATCCTCCGTCCCAGTGCATCATTAGTTTGTAGAGGTCGCCGTGCCTCATGGCGTCTTTCGGCAATTTGATTTCCCAAGAGCCGTTGTCGACGCGTGTCAGTTTGTACTCGTCGCGTTCTTTCCAATCGTTGAATGTGCCTATGAGGTAAATGGCGGTGGCGTTTGGCGCCCATTCGCGGAACACCCATCCCGTTTTTGTCTTGTGCAGCCCGAAATATTGGTGGGCATTGGCGAAGTCAACGAGATTTCCGTTTTTGCCGACGAGTTCGGCCTCTTTGCGAATTGCGTCCTCGTGACGACCTTTAATGGCATCGGCGTATGGCTCAAGCCAAGGGTCGTGGCGTATGATTCCTAAAGTTTTTTCCATTGGTATAATGGTGTATAAGTTGGTTTATAATCTCTGTTGGCAAAGATAATGAAAGGTGAGGGCAGAAACAAATGAAAACGGAATTTTCAACTTTGCTTCTGTCTAACCGCATCCACTGTCTTGTCAAACAACAGCGTAAACCGGTGGAAGAACAAAATTTTGGAAAAATTGCTATCTTTGGATAAGATAAGCTGCATCTCGGCAATGCAAATTGATCGAGCTCTTTGCATTGCACTTGATTTGCATTATCTTTGCATAAACAAAATAAGATAACGTATTATGGCATTAGAAATCAAAGCAATTCCCACACTGAGAGGAAAGGAAGCCGAGCGTTTCGTGAAAGAGGCGGACAAGGCTTACCGGAACAAGGGGAAGACCGATTTTACCAAACAGGTGAAAATAGCCCGTGCCATATTGAAAAAAGCCAAGATGTTGTAGGCATGGGATTTCTGTTGGATAAATGCAGTTTCTCTCCATTAGATGAGGAAGTCATCGCGGGATGCAGCCCCTTTTCATGTGGCAACGTCGATTTAGACGAGTTTTTTCGGCATGACGCTCCGCTTTACAGCAAGCAAATGTTAGGAAAAAGCTATTGTTTTAGGTTGGATGAAGATATGTCTGTCATTGTTTGTGCCTTTACGCTTTCGGACGACAGCATTCGCGTGGACATGCTTCCTAACAGTAGGGAGAAAAAAGTTCATAAGAATATCCCCTATTCCAAACAGATGCGCCGCTATCCGGGTGTACTGATTGGAAGGTTGGGCATCAACGTGAACTTCGCTCATCGTGGTATTGGCAGCGAATTATTGGAGTTTATCAAGTCGTGGTTTATCGACGCAAACAACAAGACAGGTTGCCGTTTTCTTATTGTGGATGCCTATAATGAGGAAATACCATTGGGATATTACCAAAAGAACGGTTTTACATTTCTGTTTTCCAGTGAAAGTCAAGAAGCAGAAAATACCGGATTTGATAAGGACACAAAATTGCGGACACGGCTAATGTACTTTGACCTGATTTCATTAGTCTGCTGATTAGATAGGCCTAATAACTGAATCTTAAATTAAAAAGTAATAAGTTTCAAATACAGGTCGTTCTTTAATCGGAAGAAAATGTAAACCGGTAACTGAACAAAGGGGAGTGGCTTTTATTTGGCGTGAGCGGTCAGAACGGAATAAATTGCCTCCAGAATTTTTGGCGGCTTTTGTGCATGTAGCCGTGACATCCCATCGGAAGGTGTTTGCCGTTGAGCGAGTAGCATAGCCGTGGTTTTATGTCGAAAGCGAATTTCAGCGCGGTTTTCTCGTCAGGATAATTGAATTCTTTAGGGATGGTCGCCCAAAAGATGTCCTCATTGTGGATAACGTCGGGCAGACTGTTGAAACGTGCTATTTCTTCCGCGTAGGTCTGACATGCTGCCAAAAGAGCCGCTGTTCTGCGCAGTGACAGGCCTCCGTTGCCAACTTTTCCGCAACGCTCGTACCGGGAAATCCTGCCGGGATGAATTTTGGAATTGAGTGAGATGAGTTGTTTTATTGGGAAGCGTTTGTAGCGCGGACGCGTAGGCCACGGGGCTGCCACAATGTCATATCCCTTGTTGGTTCATTCTTTGAGCTCGTCGCGGAAAATCCATGCGTCGGTGTGGCAGATTAGCAAGTATTCCGTGTCGGTGAACATGCCGTAGAAATCAGCCGACATCATCATCTCATTGTAGCCGGCAATGCCTTTTTTTGTGCCGAGCCACTCTGTGGTCACTTCCATTACACCGGCTTCCGGGTATGCGCCTGTTATGCCCGACACGTCTGTCCCCTCCGGCTTTATGAACACTATGGGATGGGCTGAAAGAGCCTTGATGTTGTTGTCAAGCGCGGCTTTTTCAGCGAGTGGCAATTGCTCTTTATAGAGTGGGATTATGACTTTTACCGGTGTCATGCTTGGTGGTTTTGTTGCGCAAAATTACTGCAAATGGTGTGTTTTGGCAAGTATGGCAGGGGGATTATTCCGTATGAAAGGTTGCGGCGGGCAGAAAAGCAGAACGGTAAAATGCCAATGTGGCACTGAAAATATTGTGGGCAACAGATTATAAAATGTCCGATTGGTTTGAATAGTGTTAAAAATATGCTAAAAAACATATTTTTACAGCACATCTTATTTGTATAGTTGTTATATTTGCAACGTAAAAAAGATTGGAATACTTTTTGTTTGTATACATATAAGAAAGATTTCTGTTAGGTTTTTAGTTAGGTTTTAGGTATTAAAAAGATTGTGTTATGAAAAGGTTTGTTGTTAAGGTAGCCAAGTGGTATTTTTCCACGACGGCGGAAGCCTATAAATAGGCTTTTTAATTGGGAATTAGAGACATTTTGTGTGATAATCGGGAGAGGCAGTGCCGGGAAATGGCAGTGCCTCTCCGTTTTTTCGACTCTGTATGATGAAGTGGCGCATATCTGTTTTTGTGGCTTCTTTCATGTAATCCCCGTAAAAAGGCTTTATAAAAAGTCTGTCTTTTTGGTGGATTATCTGTGATTTACAATTCGATGAGCTCGTCGTAGGCGAAGTCGCGGACGGCGCGTGTGCCGAGCACCTCGTCCCAGTGCATTGGAGAGATTCCGTTGCCGGGACGTTTTACGGTGATGTTTTCTTCTGTGAGTGTTTCGCCTTTCCTTATGCTGCGGGCAGCCACGATGCTTTTGCGCGCCACGATGATGTTCGGACGCTCGGAGGCTGTGACATGCTTTTTGCCGTCGCCGAGTGCCTGTTCGATGTTGCGAATGGCATCGACCATCGCTTTCAGCTCGCCGGGTTCGAGCGACGCTTTGTGGTCGGGTCCGGGCATTGTCTTGTCGAGGGTGAAATGTTTTTCGATTACTTTTGCCCCCAACGCTACTGCTGCAACAGGCACCTCGATGCCTTTTGTATGGTCGGAATAGCCTACCGCTACGCCGAGCGTGTCGCGGATGTCGAGCATGGCGCGCAGATTTACGTCACGCATCGGTGTAGGATACTCAGTGTTGCAATGCAGCACAGTGATGTCGTCGCGCCGCAGTCCGCCCTGTTCGAGCACCTGCAATGCCGCCTCTATCTCCGGGATTTCGCACATGCCTGTCGACAGTATTACCCGGCGGCCTTTCGACGCTATTTTCCGCAGATAGGGCAGGTTTGTGATTTCGCCGGAGGGAATTTTGTAGTAATCCATGTCGAGCGGCTCAAGCACGTCGATCGACACCAAGTCGAACGGTGTGCTCATAAATCCTATTCCAATCTTGTCGCAATGTCCTTTCAGCAGGCGATAGTCGGTGAGCGGCAGGTGGATTGCTTTGCACATTTCAAGCTGGCTTTCGTTTTCGCCTGTGGTTTCTTTTTGGTATTCCGCTTTTGGAGCGAATGAGGATATTACGAGTTCCGGTTTTGCCGTCTGGAATTTTACGTAGTCGGCACCCGCGCGTTTCGCCTCATCGACCATGCGGAGCGCGAGGTCGTAGTTGCCGTTGTGGTTCACACCGGCTTCGGCTATTATTATAACTTTATTGTTTTTCATTCTCGTAGAACATTACTTCGCTGAAATATCTTGCCATCAAGGCGTTGTCGCGCCAATCATCGCATGGCTCTGCTTCTTCTCCGAGCCATTCCTTGAGAATCATTCCCGGTATGTCGGCGCCGGCGTTGATTGAGCATACCACACCGCCTCCCAACCGCGGATTGATTTCCATGAGCAGGTAACGGTCGCGTTGTTTGTCGTGTAAGAATTGTATGGTTATGGGGCCTTCGAGATTCAATGCCGTCAGTATGTGCCTTGATTTGCTGATTAGTTCCGGTATGCGCCGCGTAGCGGTTCGGTCGACTTCTCCGCCCGATGTGGAGATGCGCAAACGCGGCACCGCGCAAAGCACTTTCTTGCTTAAAACTGACACGTAGCAGTCAACGGTGTATTCATCCCGATCAGCGATGTATTCCTGAATAAGGTATTTGCCGGTATCTTTGATTTTGCTTAGTTCGTCGGGGTTGTTGACAATTTTGATGCCTTTCGAGGCTGAGCCTTCGCGTGGTTTCAGTATGGCCGGGAAACGGAAATCGTCGTTGCTGTAGGTTGCGGGGATGTCGAATCCGTTGAGCCCGAACAATTCGGCGGCTTCTGCTTTGTCGAACATTGCGTGTGTCATTTCGAACGATGACACAGGAATGAACACATCCGGATGCATTTCTTTCAGGCGGGAGCATATTTCTATGGCTCCGTCGACAAACGGGAGTACAATGCCGATGTCATGCCGCCTTATGGTCGCTGACAGGTTGTCGAAAATGTCGGAGTCGCTCCAACGCGTGCCTTTCACTACGGTTCCAACGCATGAAATCGGTACTTCGGACATTATTTCCGAGCTGAAAATTTTCACCTCGATTTCCATGCGCTGTCCCGCCGCTATGAGCAGCCGTGCGAGCGACACACGCTTTGCTCCGCCGAGCATCAGAATGTTTGCCTTCCGTTTCATCGGTTGTATATGTCGTATTTGTATTTTGCGAGATTTGCCGGGTCGGAGAACCATTTGATGGTTTCTCTCAAACCGTCTTCAAGCGAGTATTGAGGACGCCATTCGGTCAGACCGCATATTTTGGTGTTGTCGCCGAACAGGCGGAACACTTCGGAGTTTTTCGGGCGTAGTCGCGCCGTGTCCTGCACATATTCCACATCGGCGTTCATCAGGCGGCGTATTGTTTCGAGCGTGTCACGCATGGAAATCTCGCTTTTGCTGCAAATGTTGATTTCCATTCCTTCCACTCCTTCGGCTTTTGCCAACGCGATGAATCCGCGGCAAGTGTCTTTGACATAGTTGAAGTCGCGTGTGGGTGTGAGGTCGCCCACTTTTATTTGCTTTACTCCGTTGGCTATCTGTGTGATTATCGTGGGGATTATGGCGCGGGCCGACTGCCGCGGACCGTAAGTGTTGAACGGGCGGGCGATGACAACCGGCAGATTGAAAGCGTTGTAGAAACTTTCGGCTATCGCGTCGGCTCCGATTTTTGTGGCGGAATATGGTGATTGCGGCTGTTTGGGGTGTCGCTCGTCGATAGGCACGTAGCGGGCTGTGCCGTAGACTTCGGATGTGGATGTCACTATAAGCCGCTCCACACCGCAGTCGCGCGCGGCCTGACAAATGTTGAGCGTGCCTTTTATGTTGGTGTCCACGTAGCTGTCAGGCGCCACATAGCTGTAGGGTATGGCAATCAGTGCGGCGAGGTGGAACACGGTGTCGCATCCGCGCGTTATCTCGCGGCAGAAGTTGGCGTCGCGCACATCGCCGTTGACCACTTGCAGCGCGGGATGGCGCACATCGTCTAACCAACCCCAATAGTTGAACGAGTTGTAGACGCTCAGAGCTTTAACATTGCATCCTTCGGCAAGCAGCATTTCCGTAAGGTGCGAGCCGATGAAACCGTCGGCACCTGTCACCAAGACATTTTTCATATTTGTCATAGAATTTTACCCGTAAAATTAGTGATAACCGCCGATAATTGCATAGAAACGACTGTGATTTTTGAAAAACAAACCTGATTTTCGATTTTGACAGGCAAAAATTTGCAGAAGACTGAAAAATGACATACTTTTGCACCACGTTTGTTGTAACGTATTCGGGGCGTAGCGCAGTCCGGTTAGCGCACCTGCTTTGGGAGCAGGGGGTCGAAGGTTCGAATCCTTTCACCCCGACGAATGAGGGTTCAGATTGCCTGCTGACGGCGGTTTGAGCCCTCGTCGCTTTCAGAGGCCGGGACAAATCCGGGCCAGCCGCGAGGCGGGGATGTCACGGCAGCTATTGCGCTCCATTCTGTTAAGCTCTTGATTAAGAGAGCGCAGGGTGCGCCGCAACTCGTTGGGAGCGGCCTTGTTCAACCGCCGCATCACGTCCTCCACGTTTTTTGCGGACGATTGCATAGTGACAATATCTTGTTTTGTATCGTTAAGCCCTTTTTGGATTTTCTTATAGTCTATTGCATTTGTGGTTTTATCCAGAGCTTTTCGGTAATCATCCGCCTGTCGCTTTAGTTCCTTTAATTTGGTTTCCGCTTTGGAAGCGTCAATGGTTACTCCTGTTGTTACGAGTTCTGCTGATTGTGCCATAATTGTAATTGCTTATTGCAAATATGGCACAATATGGCAATTTCAGGAAAGACAATAATCAGACTCGAATGGGATATAGCTGAGATTCATTTTTACATGTCCGGTACATCTCTTCCGGTTGTAATAAGTTTCGGGGAATGTGGCAAAGGTTATTCGGTTTTCTCTTATAAGAGGCAATATCTCGCTCTCCAATTCTTTCGGGATAAGTCCTACGGTCTGTTTGTCAACAATGACCCTGATTTCTTTCAATTCGCCTGTTACATCATCTTTGTAAGCCGTAAGTTGAATATTATGTGGCAGATATGGTATATGCTTTATTTCTTTAGGTGTCAGCCAATATTCGACTTCTGAAAGCCAAATAGATTGTGTAATGGATTTTTCCATCCTTTCTGTTTCTCTTTCTTTCCGTGCTTCTTCCGCGGCTTTCTTGCGTTTTTCCTCACGGTTGGCGATTATCATTCCGATGGTCAGCGCAAATGCGAATGGAAAGCCGAAAATCAGCACGTTTTTCCAAAATTCCGGTGGCAGGTCGAGATAATATACGAACAGCGCGACAAACACAGCCGCCCCGATACAGAAGCAGCCGCGGCCTAACGCCGTGCGGCTCATAACCAACCACAATATCCAAATCAGAAGGATTGTGCCGGTTATGGAGAGTGCCGTAGGACTTGCAAACCACCATGCCATATTGTTCAAAATTATTTATAAGCGCGTTTGTCCTTACGCATTTGTATGCAGGCATAAATGCCAAAAACAGCACCTAATTATTCAGAAAAAGGATAAAAACATCAACAGTTTCATAGCGTAATCATTGCGAATTTCGTTTTTGTTTCTTCAGCTCATGCAGTAGCCAGCAGCTGATAACCAAAGAAATCAATATTACTGCGCTGAACAAATAAATCAGTATCATTTTCCTTTACTTTTTGATAATTTAATAAAACCAAATCCCACAAAAGCCGTGACTATTACAGCCAACAGCCCGAAAACAAACAGCACGATTTGATTGATGCCAAAGTTCATCAAACCGGCAAGAATAATTCCTCCGAATATCAATTTTGACAAATCAAGACTATATTTTGCAGCTTCTTTACAGATTTCCTTATCTATGATCATTTTCCAAGTTATTTCCTCATTGCGGTTATTATATATATCACAAAGTTAATAAATATATTAATGTAAACGTATGCCGGACAAAGGAATTTCAAGAGAATTAACTGTTTTCCGGGCTTCAAAACGCCAAACGGATGTCTTTCAGCCGTTTGGCGGCGGTTTTTCGCGGATTGCGTCCGCGTTTCCGTCGCAAGACCCCCCGCCCTGCCTGTGAAACCCTCTCCTTTCCTTTCCGCCAAGCGTTCCGCTATATGTACGGCTGTACTGACAAGAAAAAGCAACCCGGGCATTTATGTCCCGGGTTGCCGTCAATTGGTTTCAGTGTCAAATAAAAGCAAATATTTAGGTGGGGTCAATAGTCGATTTGCTCGCCGATGTAGTCGCCTGCGGCTGAGTAGCGTACTTCGAGAGGAGTGCCGTCGGCTTTGTTTAAATCAATAATGTAGCCTCCGATTGCCCGTTCCGCTCCGTGCAAGCGCGCGTCGGGATAGCGTGTGGCGATGTCGCCGGCTATTGCCTGTGGCAATATTCCGTCGGGCAGGGTAGAGAACGGGCAGTCGATGTTTTCCCACTCTCCGTTTTCGTTGAAGTCGATTTCTGTGCCGTCGGCGAGCCGCAGCTCGTAGGTTGTCCGTCCGTCGTCCTTGTCGCGCACGGCTGATGTGATTTCTATTCCTCCGAAATATGTTTCTACAAAATGGCGTGCCGACTGCGGCAAGTCGCCGAATTCGATGCACTTTTCATCGTCGCAACTTGTGCCAATCGCCGCAACGGCGAGCAGCAGGATTGCGTTTAAGTAAAACAGTGTCTTTTTTATCATTGCTGTGTGAGTTTTATGTATTTTCATCGGCAAATGTAGTTTGAAATTCTGAATAAATTCTGAAAACCGCAAATTTTAGCGATTGGTGTAAGTATTTAAAAATCTTTGCCGGAGATGCTGCTATCGACGGCATAATTTTGTAACTTTGCACGGATTGCTTGACAAGAAGCATGCAAGGTTTTAATTTGATTTTAAAATTAAATTTATAGACGATATATGTACAGGACAAAAACATGCGGAGAGCTTCGCTTGGCAAATGCCGGCGAGAAAGTGACTCTTGCCGGTTGGGTGCAGCGCACGCGTAAAATGGGCGGCATGACGTTTGTTGATTTGCGCGACCGTTATGGTATCACCCAGCTTGTTTTCAACAATGAGACGGATGCCGAACTTTGCGAGGCAGCCAACCATCTCGGACGTGAATATGTGATACAGGCTACGGGCACGGTTTCCGAACGCTCGAACAAAAATGCGAATATTCCTACCGGCGAGATTGAGATAACAGTGTCGGAGCTGAAAGTGCTGACAAAAAGCGAGGTGCCGCCGTTCACGATTGAGGACAATACCGACGGCGGGGACGATTTGCGCATGAAATATCGTTATTTGGATTTGCGCCGCTCTTGTGTGCGCAAGAATTTGGAATTGCGCCACCGTATGACGATGGAGGTGCGCCGCTATTTGGACAGCAAAGGGTTTCTCGAGGTTGAGACACCGATGCTTATCGGCTCGACACCTGAGGGTGCCCGCGACTTCGTGGTGCCGTCGCGCATGAATCCGGGTCAGTTCTACGCCTTGCCGCAGTCGCCACAGACATTGAAGCAGCTGCTTATGGTGTCGGGGTTTGACCGCTATTTCCAGATTGTGAAATGTTTCCGCGACGAGGATTTGCGCGCCGACCGCCAACCAGAGTTTACGCAGATAGATTGCGAAATGAGCTTTGTGGAGCAGGAAGACGTGATAGAAACATTCGAGGGAATGGCAAAGCATCTGTTTAAAGAGCTGCGCGGTGTGGAGCTTACAGAGCCTTTCCGGCGCATGACGTGGGCCGATGCCATGAAATATTACGGCAGCGACAAGCCAGATTTGCGTTTCGGCATGAAGTTCGTGGAACTGATGGACGTGATGAAAGGCTATGGCTTCTCTGTGTTCGATAACGCAGCTTATATCGGCGGTATATGCGCTGAAGGCGCTGCTTCTTATACGCGCAAGCAGCTCGACCAACTGACGGAATTTGTCAAGAAGCCGCAGATTGGGGCGAAAGGCATGGTTTACGCGCGTGTTGAGGCTGACGGAAATGTAAAGTCGAGCGTCGACAAATTCTATTCGCAGGATGTGCTGCAAAAAATGAAAGAGGCATTTGGAGCTAAGCCGGGCGATTTGATATTGATACTCAGTGGCGACGACACGATGAAGACGCGCAAGCAGTTGTGTGAGCTGCGCCTTGAGATGGGTCGCCAGCTTGGTTTGCGCGACAAAAACAAGTTCGCTTGCTTGTGGGTGGTCGACTTCCCGATGTTCGAGTGGAGCGAGGAGGAAGGGCGCTTAATGGCTATGCATCATCCGTTCACTCATCCTAAGGACGAGGATATACCGTTGCTCGACACTGACCCGGCGTCGGTGCGCGCTGACGCTTACGATATGGTTGTCAACGGAGTGGAAGTTGGCGGCGGCTCGATACGTATCCATGATCCTGAGTTGCAGGAAAAGATGTTTGAGATACTCGGTTTCACTCCAGAAAAGGCGCAGGAGCAGTTTGGCTTTTTGATGAACGCTTTCAAGTATGGCGCTCCGCCTCACGGAGGGTTGGCTTACGGATTGGATCGTTGGGTATCGTTGTTTGCCGGTTTGGACTCGATACGCGACTGCATAGCGTTCCCGAAAAACAACAGCGGACGCGACGTGATGCTCGACGCTCCAGCTCCATTGGATCAGAAGCAGCTCGACGAGCTTAATCTCGTAGTGTCCCTTCCGGAGCGATAGTTGTTAATAATATGTATGTAATGAAAAGTCTGTCGTTGGCAAGACATGCCAATGGCAGGCTTTTTATGTTATGTGCAAAATAAATTATATGACTTTTTTATGCGGCCTCCTGATTATGGTGAACCGAATTTGTTTAATTTTTAAGCATGTCCGTTTCGGGTGGGCAGCAGTGATTTCATTTGGGAACTTGAAAAGTGTGTAAATTTAAATATAGCTTGACATTGCGGTTTTCAGGTGAAGAGGGAGGTGAGAATGTCTAAGGAGCGGATTTCGCCGACGGCGGAGTTGTGGAGGCGGTAATAGTCGATTATGAGATTGAGAAGCCGGCGGCGTTGCTCGCGGTTGAAACGGAACAAGTGCATGTTATAATACGTCATGCGTGAAATCAGCATCAGCGCCTCCGATTCTTTCTGTCCTATGAAATGTCCGTGCGAGGGTATGCCTGTTGTGAACACGCCGTTGAGCATGTCGAAACGGCTGCCTTTCACGTAGGTGGAGATGTCGGGTTCGATGCCCAAGAAAATACCTAAATTATATAGAAAGCAGATGTGGAAATTGGCGATTCCGTCATCTAATCGGTCGAGCAGCTGTACGCTGTTGGATATGTAAGAGAACAAGGGAGCGTTTCTCTCCTCTTCCACAATCACGTGCGACAGCAATTCCGTTATGAAAAGCGACAAGGCGTTTTTTACAGGATGTGAGTGGAGCGACGGCAGCGGCACTATGCAGCGCGACTCGCGTATGCGGTATATCTCGCGGCCGGCTGTGATGTCCGACTCTATTTCCACAAGCGACAGTGGCTGAAACAGCGCACGGCGCATTCTCGCCGCCTTCCCGCCGTTTTGCGGCAGCAGAAAGGAAAGCAACCCGTGAGAGTCTGTGTAGACTTTCACTATCGAGTTCTTGTCATTGTAGCTTATCGTGCGCAGCACGACACCATTAAGACGCTCATACATTCCGGGCGTAAAATTACAGATTATTGCGATGCTTAATTCTTAAAATCTATTAAAAACGGCGGCTAAATGACAAAAAAGTTTGCTGTTCTGAATTTATGAAGTAACTTTGCAGTCGCTTTACGGCGGAAATGCCACAAGGCCCATTCGTCTATCGGTTAGGACGCAAGATTTTCATTCTTGAAAGAGGAGTTCGATTCTCCTATGGGCTACAGTTAAACGATTTATAAAACTATAAAAGTTATTCATAATGCCAAATCATAAATCTTCAGACAAAAGAGTTCGCCAAACGGCATCGCGCCGCTTGCGTAACCGCTATTATGCCAAAACAGCGCGTAACGCTGTGCGCCGTCTGCGTGAAATGAAAGCCGATAAGGCTGCGGCTGCAGAAGCATACAACAAGGTTAGCTCAATGTTGGATCGTCTTGCTCGCAAGAATGTGATATCCAAAAACAAAGCTGCCAACCTTAAGAGCAAACTTGCAAAGCACGTAAACAAGATACAAGCAGCATAACCGGTTTTCCGGTTTACGGCCCATTCGTCTATCGGTTAGGACGCAAGATTTTCATTCTTGAAAGAGGAGTTCGATTCTCCTATGGGCTACACAATAAGCATCGGCCAATAGGTTGATGCTTTGCTTGTTTGTCGTATGTCCACCTGTTTTCCGGCAGAAAAATATCGGGTCAGTCAGAAAAGCCGGTTGCGCATATTCATGTAATCCCGTGAAAGTAACATCCTCAGTTTTCTCCTGTGAGGATTGCCTCTTTAGCCTCGTGGATTTTCTCTTCCACCGCGTCGTCCGACTGTTCTTCCACAAATTGGAAATATTCCGCAAACGAACGTCCCTCGTTGAGCAGTATGTCAAAGTTTTTCTTGCTGATGAACACCGGGCGCACATTGCCGGAAATCACAACCTGCTTGTCGGCGAACAGCAATTTGCTGTATTCTTCCACATCGGCAAGGCTCGTGAATCCTTTTATCACAATCATCCCAATCTGTCCGAATGCCATGCGCTCAATGTCGAAATCGCGCACAGTGTAGGATGAGAAATTATGGCGTGCCACGTCAAACAGCAGCCGGTTCGACGAAACGCTGTCGGTCGGATAAGTCAGCAGGCAGATATGCTCGCCTTCGGTCGAGGGGTCAAAAGGAGTGACACTGCCGTCGCCACCCTGTGCGGTGGTGTCGTTGGTCAGGCGTATCGACCATATCATTCCTCGCATATTGGTAGAGCCTCCGCTGATTTTTCGTCCGTGTGCCATGTCTTTGAGTATCGATGACGCCAAAGGCGTGATGTCGGTTTCGGGGTATCGCAACAGCAGCTCTTTCAATGTGCTCTGAAATTCGTCATATTTCTTTTCAGGCACGTAGGCAAGCGCATGAAGAAGCATGAATTTGGGCATTATTTTCGACAGCGGGTAGCGGCGCATCATCTCATTGTAGCTTTCATGGACAGCCGCGTTGCGGTTGTTGAGATAATCATCGTAGGTTTTGCCGTACATTTCTTCTTGCACGCGGTCCATATCCCGCAAATTCTGTATGTAGTTGGGGTCGGCAAGGGCAAGGCCGTATTTCGAGTCGGCAAAGTCGGCAAGTATTTTTTGCCGGTATATCTCCGCCTTGTCGTTCATTCCGTAGCGTATGTACATAAGATACATGTTATAGTACATGTCCAAGCGGTATATATTGTCGGGAAAACGTGTGTCGAGCTCCATGAAGGCATTTTCTGCGGCCACCACGTCCTCCAACTTGTCTTTCAATATTATGCCCATGTTGAACAGTCCTTCCTGTATGATGTTCTCGGAGTTCTGGCGTTCTTCGTCGGTTTTCGGTATCTGCACCAAATAATATTCCGGATAATGCGGATCCTGCTCTTTCGCTCTTTCTTCCTCAGCCTTTTTCGCTTCGGCTATCTGCTCTTCGGAGAGCGGATTTCCTAAAGAGTCGGTCATCACCTCTTCCTCTTCGTCGTCGTAGTTGGCCTCCTCAAAATCCGACATTGAGAATGTCGCCTTGTTGATACGCCGCCAGTCATCCTCAAGTTTACGGCTTCCCCATAATTTTTGGAATTGCGTCTTTCCAGCGTTTTTTGTCGCCGTGTTGTAGAAGTACCATGACTTGTCGGTATTGAGCGTGTATGTGGTAGTGTTGCTTTGCAGTTGCGATGCGTTGGCGCTCGCTTGCGCGAGATATTCCTGCCGGGCTGCCTCCTCCGCTTGTTTTCGCTCTTTCTCTTTCAACTCGTCGACTAATCTTTGCGCTACTTTCATCTGTTCCTCCGGCGACAGTTTCGACAGATCAAGCAGTGAGTCCTGTAATGTCACGTTTTGCGAATATACGGCCAACTCGTCCAATACATCGGAACGGCGTTTCAGCGTTTCGTAATTCGGATAATCGTCGGGCAGTTGCGGTATTGCCTCTGAATAGCAAGGTTGGGCTTTGTCGTATTCAAATCTGTCGAAATACAGACCTCCAAGCGTAATCTGGTTGATTGCTTTTTCCCGTCCGTTGCGTGTGCTCTTCTCGTTTGCAAGGATATAGTTTTCAATGGCTTTTGTGGTGTCTTTGCGTGTGAGATAAAGATTTCCTATTGCATAATATATTTGGTCAAGATAGTCTTTGTTGCGATCCTGCCGCGCCATTTTCTGCAAAGATTTCACTTCCGGCTCGATATTGGTACCTTGATATACCTCCGTTTGCTTTATGCGGGCGTTGAATTGCGTGCGATAGCTGGCGTTGGACGCGCCGGCCACACTCTTAAACATTTTATAGGCTCCGTTGTTGTTGCCATTGGCCGCATAGACCTGACCGAGCAAGAAGCGCAGCCGGGTTTTCTGGATGCCTCCGGTATTGTCCACCGCTTTTTCAAGATAAGGGACGGCTTCTTTGGTTTTTCCGCTTTTAATAAGAAAATCGGCGTATGCCGTGTTGTACATCGTGCGCAACCGTTTGTTTGTCAGTTCCTCAGGCTTTAATCTGCTCACAACGTTCTCGGCCTCGTTTATCCATCCCAAAGCGCAATAGCTTCTTATTTGCCATATTTTGGATTCCGCAATCAATTCAGGCAGCCAAGTGAAATGCTTCTCGATATACATGAATGTGGATGACGACGCGAGAAAATCTCCTTTCAGATATTGCGCCTCTCCCATCAGCCTCCACGCGTTGTGGAGAAAAGGGTTATATTCATTGCGTTTCAGGAACTCGCGGTATTTTGGGTTTTTCATTTTGCTCCGGTCCTTTTTAGGGCGTTTCTGTATGGAGTGGAGCGCGATTGCTTTTTCCATTTTTTCTATTGTGCGCTCGAAATCGGCGGATGGCTGCGGCGCTTTAGGGTCGGCATAGGCTTCGGCAGGATGTATGTAGACAAGGTCGGAATAATCGTCCTCATACTCTGTTTCCATCTTTTTTATTTGCTCCTTGTAGTGCTCCTCTCCGTTGAAATACACATTGTAGCGTGTTGTGAACGCTTGGAAAAAGCGTGTCCCCGCCGTATTCTTTTTCGTGTTGCAAGAATAAAGCAAAACGGCTGCTGCGATTAAAAACAGTATATATAGCGGGCGGCGGGTCAATTTTGATTATGTGATTATGTTACTATCAATTAACGTATGCGGGCGGTTTTTATTGCGGATTTTCCCAACCTTCTTTTCAGATTGACCGCAATTTTTGCTCCGGCATATACAAATATCAATGTCACAACTATAGTGGCAGAGGCCGGGACGTTGCTGTAATAAGAAATGAAAAGTCCGGAGATGGAGCAGACAAGGCTCACGCCAGACGCCACTGCCATCATAGGTTTCAATCTTGATGTAAAGACCTCGGCTATCATTTGCGGTATGGCAAAAAGCGACATCAGCAGCATTATGCCTATCAGTTTAAGGGTGAGAACCACGCATATCGAAACGATGACAATCATCATGCCGTTTATCAACCTTACGGGCATGTTGATTGTACGGGCATAATCGGCATCGAACGCGCAGACAGTAATGGGTCGGTAGAGCAGACACATTATAAGAAGCAATGCGGCAAGGAAGATGCCGAAAATCCACAAATCCGTGCTTGATATGGTTAGCAGGTTACCGAATAAAAAAGAGTTCAATTCCGGAACATATCCCGAAGTGAGAAAGATGAAAATCACACCGGCGGCCATTCCCAATGCCCATATCACTGAAATTGCGGAATCCTCGCGCACGCGTTGCTTTGACGACATCCATTCCACTCCGAGCGCGGACGCCACTGCAAACACGCCGGCGGCCAATACCGGGTTGATGCCCGCATAGTAGCCAAATCCCAAACCGCCGAAGCAGGCGTGTGTGATGCCGCCGGTGACAAACATCAGCCGCCTGACCACCACGTAGGTGCCCACAATGGCGGAGGCGATGCTTACGAAAGCAAGCCCGGCAATGGCATTCCTGAAAAACACATATTCGAATATATCCATAGAATTTTGCGTCGTCTAATAATAGCCGTTAAGCTCGTTGAAGAATTGCTGGTTTGGGTCGTTGGGATCTGTGAAGTCATTGAATCCGTCGTCTTCCTCATCAGTTTCTTCTGTTGTTGTGTCGATTTCCTCCCAACGCTTGCGCTCAGGCTTGTTCTTCTTTATGTCGTAAGGCTTTTGCATATCGATGGGGAGCGCGTAAATGTCCCATGTCTGTTCAACATCCCAATTCTTTTTCAAGTTGATTGCCGAAGGATAATAGTATGTTTCCTCTGGCTGTATTTTGTTGTCGTAGTTGCCCGTGTCATATTCTCCGTTTCCATTGCGGTCGATAACTATGCGGGCGTAGTATTTTGCGGGCATCATGTTGATAAATTCCGCGCGATGGTTCTTTACTGGCACCGCGAGCACCAATTTATCGCTGGTGTTGAGCAGCTCAACGAAAGCCGAGTCCTCAACAGCCGGTATGTTGAATATCAGATTTCCGTAATCTTCGAGTTTGCGCACGTTTAGTTCCGACTTGAATGTCTTTATTGGCAACCCGTAAATGCTTCTGATTCCTAACGAGTCTATTGTAATCCGGTATGTGGCGCCGGGCTCCCAACGGTGGTGCAGGGAGAATTGCCGGCGGTTGATTGTGGTGTCGCGAAAATTGAAACGGTAGTCTGTGACATTGTTCCACAATGTGTCGCGTTTGATTTCAAGATGTATGGCCGCCGTGTCGACGTATGCCACAGGCTCCAGCGCTTCCATTATGACGGGAGCATATACTTCTTGCACAGAGCCTGACGCTATTTTGAAATCAAGGAAGCGCATTTCCACCGTATCGGTTCCCTCATCGTCTTTCTTACGCTTTTTCTTCTGCTGTTTAGGCCTTTGGAACGAAAAATTGAGCGTGTCTGTTCCCCATACCAAATTGTTGAGGGTGTCAGTACGCAAAGATTTGAGCTCAACAAGCAGCGTGTCCGACGATACAAGTTCCGGACGGCTAATCCAATAAGTCAGAGAGTCGTTGGTCTGCGACCGCTCAAGCGTATACCAGTCTTCTGGCTCCGGTTGCTTGTTGATGATGCGCAGCGAGGGGAGCGTGTCAGACGGCGCGGCAAAAATCAGCGATATGCGTGTAGAGTCTATCCTGCTATAGTTGTTGAGGTACTGCGCTTTGTAGTTTTCGTTGAACATGCTGAGCAGTATGTCGTTGGGATAGAACATCGATTTTGACACGGTTTTAACCGTGTCGATTGTTTTTCCGTCCATTCCGAATATGGTGTCGGCCACTTCGATTTTTTTGCTGTAAGGCACTACTATGGAGTCATAGAAAGCAATGTCCTCTGACGGATTGGCAAATTTATAATCGCGGTCTACATCGTTAATGGCAAACAGGCGGTATTTGCCGGGTTTCACATTGCGTATGATGAATTGTCCGCGGTCGTTGGTGCGCGCCACTCTTTCGAGTTTGATTTTGTGGAACGCCGAGTCGGTAAGATTGCTGTGCAATCCGACCACAACCCCCTGTTGCGGCTCCAGCGAATGCGAGTCGAGCACGATACCGGCGACACGCAAAGAGTCGATTGTGTTGCCTGTCGAGAAGGCAAACGCGAAGTTTTCCAACGGATTGCCCTCGTTGTTGTCTTGTATGGAATTTGAGAAATCTATGGTATATGTGGTGTTGGGGATGAGCGTGTCGACAATTTCTATTGTCACCTTTTTCCCGTTGGCTGTCAGCTTCGGCATCTCTGTCTGTGCCGGCGACACTATGATTTTATTCGACGGGTCGTCGAGTGTGACTATCTCGTCGAATGACAATTCAATTTTGCGGTTGTTGAAATTGACGGCATCCGGCTCCGGCTCGCTTTTCACAAAAATAGGCGGCAATTTGTCCTGTGGCCCGCCCTCCGGGTTGCCTATGCTGGCGCAAGAGTAGAGCACAGTCCATATTACGGCTGCGAATACCGCGTATATCAGTTTTCTTAAAATCATTGCTTCTTGTTGAAATACGCCGTAAAGTTACAAAAAAACGGCAACACATTCAGCGGCTGTCCGCTCTAAAACCATCTCTCTTGCAATCAGTGCTTTAAAGTTCCGGATTTTCTTAATGGCCGAAAAGCTCGTGCATCTCGTCGAAGCGGCGGAGCTGTTCCTCTCCGAATTTGGCCATCGACCGCCGTATGCTTTCCACTGTCTTGATTTTGTCGGGATTGGATTTCGAGAAAAACTTGTCAGCGTAGCAGATTATTTTCTCCTCGATGCTGACAGGCAGCATGTCGCGGTGAGGCAACGGCAAGTTTTGGGCGATGATTTCTTCGCGCGACAGTCCCGCGCCTGTATGCCGCTCGCACACTAAGGCGTGTTGCGGTATCCCTTCCGCCCGCAGCAGTTCTGCGCCTATAATGCCGTGCTTTATATACGGTTCGGCTCCGTTGCAGAAAATCGATGGCGCAAAAGTGCGGAAGATGCCTATGTCGTGCAGTAATGCCGCCTCATAGACAAATTCCGCATTCGCAATCACCTTATGAAAATGTTTTTTGGCAATCTCCAACGCCTTTTCCGCCACTTGGTTGCTGTGGAGCCAAAGGAGGCGGAAAAGGTCGGAATCCTCGTTGTAATATTTGAGCAAAATTTCTTTTGCCTTTGTGCCTCCTGTCATTCGATGACTATCGTGTTCCAGCCATGCTTGTCCTCTATCTCGCCGAGCTGAATTCCGCGCAGGGTATTGTAAAGTTTTGTTGACAACGGACCCGGCTTGCCGTCTTTTGCGATGACGTAGCTGCGCCCTGTTTCCGGGTCGTCAATCCGTTCTATCGGGCTGATTACGGCAGCCGTGCCACATGCTCCCGCTTCTTCAAAAGTGGCGAGCTCCTCTTCCGGTATATGGCGCCGCTCGACTTTCATGCCCATATCCTCGGCAAGTTGTATGAGGCTTTTGTTGGTAATAGACGGCAATATCGAAGTTGAGAGCGGTGTTATATAAGTATTGTTTTTTATTCCGAAGAAGTTAGCCGCTCCGCACTCGTCCATATATTTCTTTTCTTTTGCGTCAAGATAGAACTCGGCCGAATAGCCTGCCGCATGCGCCTCGTGATTGGCCTTCAGGCTTGCCGCGTAGTTGCCGCCAACTTTATATGTGCCTGTGCCGAGAGGAGCCGCGCGGTCGTATTTGCGGGTAATCACATATGGCGTGGTTTTAAATCCGCCTTTGAAATATGGCCCTACGGGTGAAACAAATATCACAAACAGGTATTCTGTCGCGGGTTTTACTCCGACCTGTGCCGACATCCCAACTTCCAAAGGGCGTATGTACAGAGATGCTCCGCTGCCGTAAGGCGGGATATAGCGTTCGTTGAGGCGCACGACAGTCCTGACCATTTCCTCAAATTTTTCTTGAGGCAGCGCCGGCATCATAATGCCTTCGGCAGAGCGTGCGATGCGCTTTGCGTTTTCTTCCATTCGGAACACGCGCACTTTCCCGTCTTTGCCGCGAAAGGCTTTCAATCCCTCAAACGCCTCTTGCCCGTAGTGCAGGCAAGTGGCCGCGATATGCATGGGGATGAGAACGGATGAGGTGATTTCAATTTCTCCCCATTCTCCGTTTTTATAGTAACAACGCACATTGTAGTCGGTAGGCACATACCCGAACGACAATTCTGACCAGTTGATGTTAGCTGTTTCTTTCATATAATTGATGTTGTTTATGTTATGCAAATTTATGAAACATAACATTTAAGTGCAAACTTTAACCGCCAAATCTGCAAGCATGTGTGACTGACGAAGATATTTTATAGTTAAATAATATTAATAAGGGCGTTTCTAATCTGTGTTATGTTGATTATTTGTGAATAATTATTTAATTTTGCAAAACAAGAGATGCAAATCTACATTTGAAACGTTTATATTATAAAATTTTCTGATGAGCCGTGTTTTGACATACTTGCTGATTGTCTTTACCGCTGTTTTTGTCACAGGCTGTGCCGAAGACGGTGATAAGGTGTCGTATATGTCGGAAAGCGCGTTTGCGTCGCTGTTCCCGAATTATAATGTTGGCAAATGGGTTGTCGAGCCCGGCTATGAAATAGCGCGTTTCACGGCTAACGGCACCGACGCGGAGGCATGGTTTGACCACAATGGTTGGATAATGACAGTGTGGGCGATGACTCCCGAAAAGTTGCCGCAGCATGCTCAAAACTCTCTTGCCTCGAATTACAGTCAATGGGAAACCGTGGCATTGCGGAGGTTGGACAGGAAAGTGCTTGCCACTGTCTATGTGGTCACTGTCGAGCGCAACAAAGTGGTCTACGACCTATATTTCGCCGAGAACGGGATGCTTGTGAGAAAATCTGATGAGACAAATGCAAAGCAGGGTGCTGAAAAATATTTGCCTGTACCGAAAAACGATGCTGTGGAGAAAAAAATGGACGAGCTTTACCCTGATGCAGTAGTTTATAACTGCGCTGTCAGGAGCAGTGCTTATGCGATATGCTTTGTCAGCTCCGGCAATGCTAAGACAGCGTTGTTCTCGACCGATGGGGAATGGCTGCTTACGTCGACTCCTATGAGCGGACAAGCAATCGGCAAAGCGGTTGCTGACGCTGTGGAGAAGCAAATGCCCGGCAGCAAAATTTCCGACCTGACTCTCACAGAAACACCGTCGAACTCTTTCTACAGCATAGAGTGCAGAACCGGCGACGGCACAACACAAATGATATACATGGATAAAAAATAAATGCGGAAAACAGTTTTCCGCATTTATTTTTTATTGTGATTGTTAAAAATCAGGCTATTTATACCAAATGGCGGATCAAATCCTCACGCTCGCCTTCGAGTAAATCTATTACCGGTATTTCTATCATGGTGTAGGCTCCCGGACGCTGTTTCATCGACGCGCGCGCCGCTCCGACAAGTATTTGTGCCGTGAGGGCGGGATTGTTGATGCTCATGTCGAATTCGAAACGCTGGTTTTGTGTGGTTCCCGACACGCCTTTGCGCACCATGTTGACACCGTGCCCCATGTCTTTTACGTCGTCGACCGAAGCCACTTCAATTACGTGTGTTTCGTCGCTTGCGAAATACGGGTCGGCTTTGATTGCCTCCGCCACATCCTCAAGTTTGTATCCGTCGAGCAATTCCACATATACCATGCGGCGATGTATGCCCGTGCCGAGAGGAATAGTCATCGACAATGCCGCTTTCACTCCCTCAATGGCTTTTACAGCGACAGTATGACCCATGCTCATGCCGGGTCCGAAGTTGGTATAGGTGATGCCTTTGGGGGCGCAAGCCTGCAAAAGGGCTCTTACCACAGAGTCGCTGCCCGGATCCCAGCCTGCGGAAATCACGGATACTTTTCCGTGCTTTTTTGCCTCGTCGTCAAGCGAGCGGCGCAAATCTGCAATTCCTGTGTGGATGTCGAAACTGTCGACAGTGTTCATTCCCAACGCCAACGCTTTTTTAGCGTATTCTTCCACTTTCCGTGTAGGTGTGCAAAGTATAGCCACATCAGCTTCTACATCGCCCAATTCGGAAACAACTTTGTAGCCTTTCAGCTCATCAGGAACATTGGTCGCGTCGCGCCTTACAATTCCGGCAATCTCGAAATCGCCGGCGGCTTTCAGTGCATCGAGCGTAAACTGCCCAATATTTCCATAGCCTACGATAACCGCTTTAATCATAACAATAGTTTTTTAGATTGTCAAAATGCGTATCCCACTCCGAGATTCAGATAAATGGGATACATATTGAATGTAATAGTGTTGAAATCGCTTTTGAATATGTCGTTCAAGCCCCATGTCAAGTCGGCATAAAGTTTCAAATGCTTGAAAGCTTTCCAGTCAACCCCTATCTGCGCGCCCCATTGAAAGCGGCGCAACTCGTCGGAGAAATCGTAGCTTGCTGTCTTCCCGTCGGAGAATGAGGTCTTTTCGCCTGTTGGATCGCCGTTGCGCAGGTATCCGTCGTAGACATATCCGTTGAACTTGCTGCGCATCATGTACGACAGATAAATGCCGGCTTTTATGTTTGTGCGGGGATGCACTTTGTAGGTGCCGAGCACGGGAAATGTCAGGTAATAGTTTTCGACTGTGGTTTGCACACCGCCGGTCCAACGCCCGGAAACCCGCTCGCCATTGTCGCCGAAAATTTCCATGCCGTAATTTTTCACTGTCGCTTTTGTTTCCATTGCTTTTGTTTCGACTTTCACGCCAAACAGCAATCCCCATTGTTTGTCCTCGTCAAAACGCTTGATGAAATTTGCCTCAAACGAAAGCGGCAGACCGGGACTGTAGCTGTCGATGCCGCGTATCTCCTCAGGCAGGGGCAGCGGAGATGTTCCTCCCAAATTATATCCCATTCTCAATTCGATGTCCCAACCTTTTAATGCCGCGTTTATCAATGCTTGGGTGCGGTTGACCTGTGCGGGCATTGTGAATGCGGATATTGCAAACAATGCGGTTATAATCAGCTTTTTCATTCGTTTTCTTCTGTTTCGTATTTAACTTCCAAATTCTTAACATCGAGAGTGCTGCCAACTGCGCCGCGGAAATAATCACCGTCGGCGCTCGATGAAATCACTATGCCGATTTTGTATTTTCCGTCTTCCAATTTGGTTTCATCTATGCTCTTGCCATCCTCAAAGGCGAAAGGAACCTCAAAATCCACCCATTCCGCGCTCTCATGCGGGTCGGGGAGCATGGCTATGGCCACAAGGTTGGGGTGCTTGAAATTCAGCTCGTGGATAGTGCCGTCAAGATATTCTAAATTCTCATCAGTCTCATAAAACAACGCGTAGAGTGAGAATATGTCCTGTTTGCCTTGTACAACTTTATTTTTCTCGTCCGTAAACACTTCTCCCGCCTTATAGCGATAACTTCCGTTCAATGAAACAGGCTTGCGGAAATACAGTTCGCCGAATTTGGTAGCTCCGAGCGGGTCTTTTGTGGCAATCGAAGTTTCAAACACTCCTTGGAAAATGTTGCCGGCGGCTATTGGCATGTTTAGCGGCAGGCCGAAAAAGCCCGTCGAGCGGGTAACCAATCTTATGAATTCGGGTTTTGCGTATCCGCCTCCATTTGAGAAATAGCGCGTGTTGTTCTCATCGGTTGCTATCGAGGTGCCCTCAGGGAATACTCCGGAAGTGGGGAAGAATTCGTAGATGTGATTTTTGGCCTCGCTTCCATAGGCTTTTCCGGCCTCTGTAGGCGCCATTCCGCACATCACATATCCCGGATTGCCCGATGCCCATGTCATCGTGGGATACCCGTCCTGATCTATTTCCCTGAATATGGCATATTGGTCGGACGACAGGTCTATCTCGCATGGAGAGAACGAATAGACGGAAGGTGTCTCTCTCAAAATCGACACTGTGTATTCTTTCTGCCATTGCCCGTCCTCCGATTTTACGATATACCGGATAGTGTTGCCCTCAGCGTTTTTGAAATCCTGTTCCGAGCCGCTTGCGGGGATTATTGTTGCCCCGTCGGTAATGGTAAACTCAGGCGCAAGCCGTGAAATGTCAACATTGTTCTTGACGCGCAATTCCACTCTGTCGTTGGTTATTTTGGCCGTTGCAAGAGCGTCGCCGGGAAGTGTTACCTCTATTATGTCGCACTCGGCATTTGGAGCCTCTTCCTGTATGCATGACGAAAACGACGCCACAGCCGCAAAAGAAACCGCAGATAAAAATACTATCTTTTTCATCAATAAATCATTAATTACTGACGCAAAGGTAATACAATTTGTTTGTCCGCGAAAAATTATGTTGTTAAACACATCGCGTGGATATTGTCAATCCGCGGATAAACCGTAACTTTGATAAATAATTTCGATTGCGGCATGATATTAATCACTTTACCCGGCAACTGCGTGACAAGGCGATTGGCTTTTTTTCTCGCCATGGAGGAATATGTCGCAAAAAATATGGACGGGGAAAATGATTATTTCTTCACATGGCAGTCGGAGCCTACGGTTATTGTCGGGCGCAATCAGGTGATAGAGGCGGAAACCGACATCGACTATTGTCGTGCTGAAAACATTACTCTTGTCAGGCGTAAAAGCGGAGGCGGATGCGTGTATTCAGATATGGGCAACTTGATGCTTTCGTGTGTGACAAAAGGAGAGAACGTGGGTTTTGTTTTCAACAATTATCTGCGGCACATAGCCTTGATTCTTCGGAAAAAAGGCATTCATGCTGAAGTGACGGGACGCAACGACATTACAGTCGACGGCAAAAAAATATCGGGGAACGCTTTTTTCAAACAGCCGGGCAGCCGGCGATGCGTAATACACGGCACTTTGCTGTGTAACACCGATTTGCGGCGAATGGAGCGTGTGCTGACTCCTTCTGCCTCAAAATTGGAGAGCAAAGGGATAGCGTCGGTCAGAAGCCGTGTGGCCAACTTGGAAGACATTTCCGGGATCGGTATCGGAGAAATACGCGAGTGGATAGAACGCAGCATGTGCGATGAAGAACATTGTCTGACTGTAGATGAGGTTGCCGCCATTGAGAAAATAGAAAAAACTTACAGCAATCCTGATTTTTTGTTCGGGAAGAATCCGCCGTTTACAATATCAAGAACCATACGGACTTCGGATTCCGGAGAAGTGTGTTTAAACATTGAATTGCGCAATGACATAGTGCGCCGTGTATTCATTACGGGCGATTTTCTTTCGGAAAGCGTTTCCGACGGGGATATTAGCGAAGCGTTGAGAGGAAAACAATTCAACAAAGACTCCATTACAGAGGCGCTTTCAGGATTTGACATGAGCCGATATATTCAGAATCTTTCTACAAACGATGTCATAAAATCATTGTTCAACAATTAAAAGCAACAGAAAATGGAAAATCTGCAAAAAACCTGTCTATACGACCGCCACATTGCGGCGAACGCCAAAATGAGCCCTTTCGGCGGTTTTATTATGCCTATCGAATATACAGGCATCATAAACGAGCATAACGCCGTGCGCCATGCAGCTGGGATGTTCGACGTTTCCCACATGGGAGAGATATTCGTCACGGGGCCTGATTCCGAAAAGTTTGTAAATCATGTGTTCACAAACGACGTTAGTGCTCTTACTCCCGGCAAGATTCAGTACGGGATGATGCTGTATCCCAATGGCGGAACGGTAGACGATTTGTTGGTCTACAAAATGAATGGAGATAAATGGCTGCTTGTTGTCAATGCCGCCAACATTGAAAAAGATTACGAATGGATTAAAGCAAATTCAACGGGATTTGATGTCAGCATAGACAATGATTCGCCTCAATGGGCGCAAATAGCCCTGCAAGGCCCGGAGGCTGAAGGCATAGCTGTGAAAACGCTCGGATTGGATGTGGCGGAGCTGTCGTTCTATTCATTTAAGGAAACAGAATGGCAGGGAAAATATTTGATAGTGAGCCGCACGGGATACACGGGAGAAGACGGCTTTGAGCTGTATTCCGACCCGGAAACCATAATAAAAATGTGGGATATGCTTGCCGAAGCAGGAGTGGTTCTCTGCGGACTCGGTTGCCGTGACACGTTGCGCTTCGAAGTGGGATTGCCGCTCTACGGGCACGAGCTGAGTGAGGATATCTCTCCGGTAGAAGGCGGGTTGGGAATGTTTGTTAAGACCGACAAGCCGGAATTTGTCGGCAAAGAAGCGATAATAATACAGAAGACAGAGGGTATAACGAAAAAAGTGGTAGGGATAGAATTGGCCGACAAAGCCATACCGCGTGCCGGATATGATGTGGAGGCCGACGGAAAAGTGATAGGAAACGTCACTACGGGATACAACTCCATATCGACGGGTAAAAGCGTATGTATGGCTTTAATCGACAAACAGTATGCCTCGATAGGCCGGCCGGTGGAAATACGGATACGGAAAAAGACATTCAAAGGCACCGTTTGCAAAAAACGTTTCTACGATAAAAATTATAAAAAATAAATACTAACCATAAAACAAAAGAATCATGGCAAAGACAATCGAAGGATTATATTACAGCGAATCGCACGAGTGGGTGAGAATCGAGGGCGAATACGGATATGTGGGCATTACCGACTATGCCCAGCAGGCTATGGGCAACATCGTTTATGTCGATATGCCGGAAGAGGACGATGAGTTTACCGCAGGAGAGGAATTTGGGGCGGTGGAAAGCGTAAAAGCCGCAAGCGACCTTATTTCTCCCGTGTCGGGAGTCGTTGAGGAAATCAACAACGATTTGGAGGATAAGCCGGAACTCATCAATCAGGACGCGTATTCCGCATGGATAATGAAGATAAGGCTGACAAATCCGGAAGAGAAAGACTCGCTTATGGACGCGACAGCCTATGCCGCTTTTTGTGAAAAAGAACAATAATGCCGCAGTCATGAGTTTCCCTTATTTCCCGCATACCGACACCGACATAAAAGGTATGCTTGAACGGATAGGCGTAAAATCGCTTGACGAGCTTTATGGAGAGGTTCCTGACGAGGTGATTTACAAAGGCGATTACGACTTGCCCGACGCGATGCCGGAAATGGAGATACGCCGGTATTTTGAAAATCTCGACAAACAAAACCGGAGGCTCACTGTGTTTTGCGGATGCGGAGCATACGACCATTACAGCCCGGCGGTGATTCCGGCAATAATAAGCCGCGGCGAATTTCTCACGGCCTATACTCCGTATCAGGCTGAGATTTCGCAAGGCACTCTCCGCTATATCTTTGAGTTCCAGACAATGATAGCCGGGCTCACGGGCATGGACTGCGCTAACGCCTCGATGTACGACGGGGCAACTTCTGCTGCTGAGGCGATGCTCATGGCAATGGCCGCCACCAAGAAGAAAAGCAGAATACTTGTGTCAGGGACGATGCCGGCCAACGTTATCGAAACTGTGTCCACATACGCCAAATATCATGGTTTTGGGATGGATGTCATTCCGGAGGACGGAGGCGTGACCGACAAAAAATCAATGGCTGATGAATTGCTTGCCGGTGATGTTGCCGGCATACTTGTGCCAAGTGTCAACAGATATGGCATAATTGAGGACTTATCCGGGCTTGCCGATGCCGTGCATGTCTCAAAAGGGCTGCTCGCCGTATATTCCGACCCTTCTGTTCTCGCGGTCATAAGAACTCCGGGAGAATGGGGCGCCGATATAGCGTGCGGCGACGCGCAGCCACTCGGAATCCCGCTGAATTTCGGCGGGCCATACGTTGGTTTTCTTGCCTGTCGCAAAGAGCTTGTGAGGAAATTGCCGGGCAGAATAGTTGGCGCGACAACCGACATCGACGGCAAACGGGCGTTTGTGCTTACTCTGCAAGCGCGTGAGCAGCATATCCGCCGCGAAAAGGCTAACAGCAATATTTGCTCCAACCAGTCGCTGATGGCGCTTTATGTCACGATATATCTTTCTTTAATGGGGAAAGAGGGTATGAGGCGCGTAAACGATTTGTCGTATGGAGGAGCGCATTATCTGCATAAGCGTCTGCTTGAAACCGGTAAATTCAGCGAGGCTTTCGAAGGAAAACCTTTCTTGAAAGAATTTACGCTGCGCACATCGCTGCCTGCCGAAAAATTGCATGCGGCTCTTGCGGCAAAAGGATACCTTGCCGCAATGCCCATGGGGGATGATTTGGTGTCGTTCTGCGTGACAGAAAAGCGTACACGTGAGGAAATTGATAAATTGGTTGAACTGATTAAAACTGTCGAGCCATGAAATATTACGATAAACTGATATTTGAGCTGTCGCAAAACGGACGCTGCGGATACTCGCTTCCGGAATGCGGCTGGGACGAAACGGCAACAGACATATCCGCCTGTTTGCGGAGGGAGAGCGACACCCGGCTGCCGGAAGTGAGTGAGCCCGATGTTGTAAGGCATTACACTAATTTGTCGAACATGAATTTCGGTGTCGACACGGGATTTTATCCGCTTGGCAGTTGTACGATGAAATATAACCCGAAAATCAACGAGGAGGTGGCTTCGATGCCGGGATTTGCGTGTCTGCACCCGCTACAGCCGGAATCAACCGCGCAAGGGGCGTTGCAACTCTACCACGACCTTTCCAAAGCGTTGTCGGCGATAACGGGAATGGCCGAGTTTTCGCTGAATCCGTTTGCCGGCGCGCATGGAGAACTGACGGGATTGATGATAATGCGCCAATATCATCTGCAACGTGGCGATGTTGGCCGCACACGGGTAATCGTGCCCGACAGCGCGCACGGAACCAATCCGGCGAGTGCTGCCGTCTGCGGTTTGGAAGTGGTGGTCGTGAAATCAAAACCCGACGGGACAATCGACACTGAAGAGCTTGCCTCGCTGCTTGACGAAACTATTGCCGGGATAATGATGACCAACCCTAATACGCTCGGGTTGTTTGAAACCGAAATATTGAAAATAGCGGAGATGGTGCATGGTTGCGGAGGTCTGCTGTACTACGATGGCGCCAATTTCAATCCGCTGCTCGGAAAAGTAAGGCCGGGTGATATGGGCTTTGACATTCTGCATCTCAATCTGCACAAGACATTCTCCACTCCGCACGGAGGTGGCGGTCCGGGCTCCGGACCTGTTGGGGTGGCGTCGCGGCTTGCGGAATATCTTCCTTATCCTCGTGTGGAGCGCGACGATGACGGTTGCTACCATATCGTGGGGAGCGACAAGTCTGCCGGGCGTGTGTCGGGATTTATGGGCAATTTCACGGTTCTGATGAAAGCATACGCCTATATCCTGTCATTGGGAAAACAGAACATAAAAAAGGCTGGCGCGCTTGCCACTCTCAATGCCAACTATATCAAAGAGAGCCTGAAAGATTGCTATAAGCTGCCTGTGGATAAGCTTTGCAAGCACGAGTTTGTGTTCGACGGACTTGCTGACAAATCGACCGGTGTGACGACACTCGATATAGCTAAACGGTTGCTCGACTATGGATTCCATGCGCCGACAATTTATTTTCCGCTGCTTTTCCATCAGTCGATTATGATAGAGCCTACCGAAACCGAATCGAAAGAAACGCTCGACGCGTTTGTTTCCGTGATGCGGAAAATTGCGGAAGAGGCCAAGACCGAGCCTGAAGTGTTGCGTGATGCGCCGCACAACACTCCCGTAAGGCGATTGGACGAGACTACGGCCGCAAAACATCCGATATTGACATATTTTGAACTTTGACACGACATGCACACTAATCTGTTGATAATAGGGGCAGGACCGGGCGGCTACGAAACCGCCCTGCTTGCTGCCAAGCGCGGAATGGAAACCGTCTTGATAGAAGCCGGAGAAACAGGCGGCACTTGCCTTAATGCCGGGTGTATACCCACAAAAGCGTTGTGTCGCAGCGCGGAGATTGCGGAAGAGTTCGCGAGTGCGGGGCAATTCGGATTTGGCGGCGTAAGTTTTCAACTCGATTTCGATGCCGTAATGCACCAGAAAACGGAGATAGTATGTAGGTTGCGCGAAGGTGTTGAAACTTTGTTGCGCAATCCTAAAATACATCTTGTAAAAGGCCATGCGCGGTTTGTCGATGCTCATACGGTGGCTGTCGGCGACGCCACTTATTCAGCCGACAATGTAATAATAGCCACAGGTTCAGTCCCCGCCATGCCTCCAATATCCGGAAACGATTTGCCCGGAGTGTTGACATCGGGCGAATTGCTCGCCATCGATAAAGTGCCGCCGCGAATGTGTGTCATAGGAGCCGGAGTGATAGGCTTGGAGTTGGCGTCAGTGTTTGCGGCGTTTGGCAGTAAAATCACGGTGATAGAGTTTGCCAAAGAGGTGCTGCCGCGTTTCGACACCGATGTGGCCAAACGTTTGCGCCAGTCGCTCGGCAAGCGTGGCATCGAGATAATCACGCAATCCGAAGTGACTGCAATCGCAGAAGAATGCGGTTGCTTGACAGTGAGATTTCTCCGCAAAGGCAAAGAGGCGGCTGTGGAGGCTGATAAAGTGCTGATGGCTGTTGGCCGGAAGCCTAATCTGTCATCACTCAATTTGGACGAAGTGGGCATACTGTATTCCAAAAAAGGCATAACGGTGGACGACGCGATGCGTACCAACCTGCCGCATATCTATGCCATAGGCGACATCAACGGCATCAACATGCTTGCCCATGTGGCTGTGGCTCAAGGTGTAAGGACGTTGAACGCTATATGCGGCAAAGCGGACGACATGCGTTTGGATGTAGTGCCGGCGGCGGTGTTCACCATGCCTGAGGCGGCGGCGGTTGGATTGACAGAGGAAGACTGTAAAGAGCGCGGCATTGGGTATGAGTGCAGGAAGTCTTTTTTCCGTGCAAACGGAAAGGCGTTGTGCGTAGGCGAAACAGAAGGAATCTGCAAACTGCTTGCAGGAGCCGATGGCCGTATACTCGGATGCCATATTGTCGGGCCTCATGCGGCTGATATTATTCAGGAGGTGGCGGCTTTGATGACTGTTGGGGCGACTCTCACGGATTTGCGGCGCACAATCCATGCGCATCCCACGCTTTCAGAAGTGCTGCATGCCGCGTCCGAATAGTTGTGTTAATTTTTTTTGAGAGTAATAAGTGCTGCAAATCAATGTGTTGTCGCTGTAGATTTGTATGAAGAAGAAAATAATTTGCTGAAAATTTGCACATATAAAACTTTCAGCATATCTTTGCACTCACAAAACACGATGGTGCCATAGCTCAGTTGGTAGAGCAAAGGACTGAAAATCCTTGTGTCACTGGTTCGATTCCCGTTGGCACCACTTCAGAAAAGAGAGTTGCAGCGTGCAGCTCTCTTTTTATGTGTCAGAATCAAAACGACAGGTATTTATATTGCGCTCACTTCCAAATATATTCCGCTCCTCGTAATAACTATTTCAAGCAAATTTGATTGTTTCCGCACTCGCTTTTCGCTATATTGGATAATATAGGCTGCGGCTCGGCAAAGTTTTTCAAACAAGTTTGAAACTTTGCCCTCACCTTTCGCTATATTTGTAGGAAATATTTAGATATGGCTAATAAAAATCTTAATAGGGCAAAAGAAGCCAAGAAAGACGAGTTCTATACGCAATTGGAAGACATCAACAACGAGCTGCGGCATTACCGCGAACATTTTCGCGGCAAGACCGTGTTGTGCAATTGTGACGATCCGCGCGTAAGCAATTTCTTTACCTATTTTGCTTATAATTTTGAGTTCCTTGGATTGAAGAAACTGATAACTACCTGCTATAAGAATCAGGACATTGATTTGTTCAGCCAAAACAAGAGCGAACAGGCCGTTTACTTGATTTATGAAGGTGACAAGAATGGAGACCATATACCCAATGCCGAAGAAATAGGCGTAAAGCCGTTGAAAGGTGACGGAGATTTCCGCAGTAAAGAATGTATCGAACTGCTGAAAGAGGCGGATATTGTGGTGACCAACCCGCCGTTTTCCTTGTTCCGGGAATATGTGGCGCAACTGATGGAGTATGATAAGAAGTTCTTGATTATTGGTAATCAGAATAATGTGACCTATAAAGAAATATTTCCATTATTAATGCAAAACAAGATTTGGTTAGGTTATAAGTCAGGCGATATGGCATTTAAAGTTCCAGCGGATTCAGAACCTCACACTACTCGTTTTTGGGAAGATGAACATGGACAAAAGTGGAGAAGTCTTGGTAATATTTGTTGGTTCACGAATTTGGATCATAAGAAACGCCACGAAGATTTAATCCTTTACAAAACATATTCTCCTAAAGAATATCCTAAATATGATAACTTTGATGCCATAGAGGTTAGCAAAACAGAAAGTATTCCAGCAGATTATGAGGGAATGATGGGTGTACCATTGACATTCCTTGATAAATATAGCCCAGATCAGTTTGAAATACTTGGTATAACAAAAACTTGGTTTGGTTTAACCAACAAAGTTTATTCAGAACAAATTCAAGTAGACAAGAATGGGAAAGAAACAAGAGTAACAAAACTTAATGACGGTGCTGTGCTGGAAGTTCAATGCCCGCCAATAGGAAAAACCTATTATAGGGTTAATGGAAAGCTATATATCCAAACTTATCCTCGGATTCTTATCCGTCGTAAAAAATAGAATAGTATAAAATCGCAATGAAAGCCGAAGAAATCATAGAATTGTTCCGCCAGTTTGAATCCATCGCCAACGAATATGAGGGCGTGGAATGTTGGAGTGCAAGAGAACTCTCTACTTTGCTTGGCTATGCCAAATGGGAGAGATTTAGTAATGTAATAGATAAGGCAAAGGAAGCCTGCCTAAATGCTGGTGAAAATCC
>CALUMI010000015.1 GCA_944321725.1 uncultured Muribaculaceae bacterium | reverse complement strand
AGCAAGTCATTATTGAAGGCGAAAGCTATACGGTTGCGGCTGTCGGTGACTATGCTTTTGAGGGTTGCCGCGAATTGACCTCTATTGATATATCTGAAGGTGTTGCCTCGATTGGTATGCGCGCTTTTATTGCATGTTCAAAACTCACATCGGTTGATTTCCCAACTAATTTGAAATCAATCGGAGAAGAGGCTTTTGTGTCGTGTGAAAATTTGACTTCGATTGTTGTTCCGGAAAGTGCCACTTTAATTGGCAAAAAGGCGTTTCGCGGCTGTATGGCGCTGACTTCGGTTGTGCTTCCTGACCGTATGGCTTTGATAGAGGACAGCCTTTTTGAGGGCTGCTTTGAATTGTCGTCAATCACTCTTCCTTCAAATCTTTTGGATATTGGTGAATATGCTTTTGCGCAATGTCACAGTCTTGTTTCTGTCGACATCCCTGATGGTGTGACCTCAATCGAGGCAAGTGCTTTCCAAAGTTGTAGCGGTTTGGCATCTGTTGGACTACCTGCCAATCTCGAATATATCGGAAATTATGCTTTTGCATATTGCTCATCTTTGGCTTCAGTGGAGATCCCGGACAATGTCCTATTTATTGAGGAGAGAGCTTTTTCCGGTTGCACAAATCTTGCTTCTGTGAATATTCCTGTTAATCTTATTAACATGAATGTTTTTGTGTTTGAAGATTGTACGAGTTTGGCTTCTATTGAAATTCCTGACACTTTTTATGCGCTTCCATACGGCACTTTCAGCGGCTGTACAGGGCTTGTTTCTGTCAGCCTGCCCGACGGTCTTCATATTATCGATGACCATGCGTTTTCCGGTTGCACGGCTTTGACATCGATAGAGCTTCCTGCCTCTCTCTCGGAAATCGGTATGGCGGCTTTTCATGGGTGCGGACTGACATCGATAGAAATCCCCGACAATGTCACTTTGATTGAGGAGGGAGCTTTCCAAGAATGCGGCAATCTTGCTTCTGCCGTTTTGCCTTCTGGACTTGAGACGCTCGGCAATTTCATTTTCAGCAAGTGTGGCAGTCTGTCTTCCATAGAGATTCCAGAGAGTTTGACATCAATAGGCATTTATACTTTTTTCAATTGTGGCAGTTTGGCATCGATAACTATTCCGGAGAATGTCACGTCAATCGGCGACAATGTTTTTACGGCTTGCAGCAGTTTGGCTGAAATAAGGTCGAAGAATCCGACGCCGCCGGAAGTGTCGGAGTACACGTTTGAAGACTCTCATTACACGGATTGTGTTTTGACCGTGCCGGAGGGGGCGATTGGCAATTACGGGACAGCCGCCGTGTGGTGCAACTTTGTAAATATGAATGAAAATGATTTCAGCGGCATAGGTGAAATAACGGATAGTGAGAATTCTGTTAAAGTCGTGGCTGATGACGGCAGAATAATGATTAAGGGTGTTGCGGACAACAGGGTGGTTGAAGTGTATAACACTGCCGGACAAGTTATTTATAGAGGAACTGACGACACTGTTGAAGGCCTTGCCGGCGGGATGTATATTGTTGTCATAGGAGAGCGCTCGTATAAAGTGGCGTTGTAGGGCAGTTTTGCGCAGATTATTGTATCTGCGCCACATATTCCGGATTTCGGGGTTATGGATTTTTCCATAGCCCCGTTTTTTTATGCTATTTGGTTGTCGCTATTTCATATTTTTCCGGATGCAGTAAATTTTTATTTGTAAAATTTTCGTTTATGGTTTCGTTATTATAAAAATAGTGATTATATTTGTTGCGTAATGAAATGTTTGTTGTTTTGAACGCAAGCATAATTGTTTCATAATTTTGGAAAATATTAAAAATCAGATATATGAGTGCTAATGGCAAAAGCGACGGGTATGATGTGATAATCATAGGGGGCGGCGCGACCGGAGCGGGAACCGCGCGCGACTGTTCTTTGCGCGGATTGCGTGTGCTGTTGATTGAGCGTTTCGATTTTGCTGCCGGTGCCACGGGGCGTAACCACGGATTGTTGCACAGTGGTGCGCGCTATGCGGTTACCGACAAGGAGTCGGCATCGGAGTGTATAAAGGAAAATATGATTTTGAGGCGGATAGCCAAGCATTGTGTAGAGGAAAATGACGGACTGTTTATCACTCTTCCGGAGGATGACTTGGGTTATCAGGCTACATTTGTAAAGTCGTGTCAGGCTGCCGGTATCGACGCGGAGATTATTGACCCGGAATTGGCTAAGCGCATGGAGCCGTCTGTAAATCCCTCGATTATCGGGGCGGTGAAAGTGCCCGACGGCTCTGTAGACCCTTTCCGCCTTACGCTTGCCAATGTGCTCGATGCTAAAGCCCACGGCGCGAAAGTGTTGGTCTACCATGAGGTGACGGCAATGATAAAGGAAGGCGACAGAGTGGTTGGAGTCACTGTTGTTGACCGCAAGACCAAAGCCTCTCATAATTACTACGCCCCGCTTACGATTAATGCCGGCGGAATATGGGGACACGGCATTGCCGCCATGGCCGGCGCTAAAGTGGACATGTATCCTGCGAAAGGCTCGTTGCTCATATTCGGGCATCGTGTCAACAATATAGTGCTCAACCGGTGCCGCAAGCCGGCGAATGCCGACATATTGGTGCCGGGCGATACGATTTGTCTTATCGGAACTACTTCGAGCCATGTCGGTTTTGATGAGGTGGATGATATGCGGGTCACTCCCGACGAGGTGGATTTGCTTCTTTCGGAGGGTGAGAAACTCGCGCCGGCGCTTGCCACAACGCGCATATTGCGGGCATACGCCGGTGTGCGTCCGCTTGTGGCGTCGGACGACGATCCCACGGGGCGCAATATCAGCCGCGGCATTGTGTTGCTCGACCATGAGAAGCGCGACGGAATACCGGGATTTGTCACAATTACAGGCGGAAAGCTGATGACTTACCGCCTGATGGCTGAGTGGGCTACGGATCTTGCTTGCAAAAAGCTTGGTGTGGACAAACCGTGTGTGACGATGACAGAGCCCTTGCCCGGCTCGCGTGACGAAGATGAGATGCCTAAGGGAAAATCGTTCATTGTCAAGAATCCTATCAGGAAATCGTTGGAAGGGCGGCATGGTGAATTGTCGTCAAAAATCCCTTCCGGTAATGAATATGACGCAAGCCTTGTGTGCGAGTGTGAGGATGTCACGGTCGGTGAGGTGAAATACGCTTTGAGTGAGTTGGATGTGAACAATATGGTTGACCTTCGCCGCCGTACTCGTGTCGGCATGGGAACATGCCAGGGCGAATTATGCGCGTGCCGTGCGGCCGGAATGCTTGCTGAGGCTCATGATTGCACGAAAAAGGCGAAAGACAATCTCGCGAATTTCCTTAATGAGCGTTGGAAGGGCGTTTACCCGATTGCGTGGGGCGACGCTTTGCGTGAGAATGAGTATGCCGAGTGGGTGTACTCGGGTGTTTGTGGAATGAAACAAAATGATTTGCGATGAAATTCGATGTAGTGATAATTGGCGGCGGACTTGCCGGGCTGACTTGTGGAATACGTTTGCAGAAGAATGGGGTGAAATGTGCCGTTATTTCTGCCGGTCAAAGCGCTTTGCATTTCTCTTCTGGCTCGTTTGACCTTTTGAACAAGCTGCCTGACGGGTCGGACGTGGACTGTCCCGTTGAGGCTGCCGGCAAACTTGACGCTTTGCATCCTTACAAAAAAATAGGGGAACTGCTCGGTTTTTATGCTGATGAGGCGAAGTCGCAACTTATCGGTTGTGGAGTTGATGTAGTTGGAGAGGCCGGAGCGAATACTTACAGGATTACTCCTATGGGCACATTGAGGCCTACGTGGTTGACAATGTCGGATTTCACGGCTTTTCCTGACGGTAATTCTTTGTCCGGCAAGAAGTTGCTTATTGTCAATATTGCCGGTTTCTTGGATTTCAACACAAAGTTTATTGCCGACAGTTTTGAGTCGCGTGGGGCGGAATGCCGCATTGTCGCTGTGAGTTTGCCTGAAACGGAGCGTTTGCGTTTGAGCCCTACGGAAATGCGCGCGCCAAATATCGCGAGAGCGTTGGAGCCTGAGACTGTGTTGGCCGCGTTGCTTTCTGAAATCAAAAGCCGTTCGGAATGGGCTGATTGTGTGGTGCTGCCCGCAGTGTTCGGATTGTCGGATTTGGCTCCGTTGGACTATATGCGTTCCGTCATAGGCAAAAAAGTATGCCTTGTGCCGACAATGCCTCCCTCTGTGCCTGGCATTCGGACGCAGTTGGTTTTGCGCAGAGCCTTTGAGCGTATGGGTGGAGTGTTTATGCTTGGCGACAGTGTGGCCAAGGCTGATTTGAAAAATGGGGAAATAGCGGCAATATATACAGAAAATCATGGTGATTACGGAATAAAGGCGCACTGTTATGTGCTTGCCACGGGCAGTTATTTCAGCAAAGGCCTTGTGGCTCGTCCCGACTCTGTGGTTGAGCCTGTATTTGGCTGCGATGTCGATTATGAGAAGAAAAGAGCGGATTGGTATGACAGCTCGTTTTTTGCACGACAGGGCTATATGAGGTTCGGTGTTGTGACTGATGACTGTTTCCGCGCTGTGAAAAACGGAAAAGCATTGGCCAACCTTTATGCGGCCGGGTCGGTTCTTTGCGGATTTGACGCTTTGCAGCAGGGATGCGGTGCCGGTGTGTCGATGCTTTCGGCTCTTTATGTGGCGGATAAAATAATGAAAGGGTAGATTGATTATGAATATACAGCAGGTAAATATAAGCGAGAATAATTTTGAGCAGTGCATCAAGTGTACTATTTGTACGGTGTATTGCCCGGTTGTGCCTGTAAATCCTGACTATCCGGGGCCTAAGCAAGCCGGGCCGGATGGCGAGCGTTTGCGGCTGAAGCGTGGCGAATTTTTCGATGAGTCGCTTAAATATTGTCTTAATTGCAAACGTTGTGAGGTGGCATGTCCCTCCGGTGTAAAGATTGGTGATATAATACAGCTGGCGCGCATAAAATATGGTAAAAAGAAGCCGAAATTGCGTGATGTCATGCTTGCCAATACAGATTTTGTCGGCTCGGTGGCAACGAAACTCGCTCCGGTGGTCAACGCTTCGTTGGCGTTGAAGCCTGTCAAATTGGCAATGGACGGCATATTGAAAATCGACGCGCATCGCACATTTCCTAAATATTCGTCGCAGACGTTTGAGAGTTGGTACAAGAAAAATGCTGCGTACAAGCAGCAGTCGTATAAAAATCAATTTAGTTTTTTCCATGGCTGTTATGTCAACTACAATTATCCGCAGCTCGGAAAAGATTTCGTGAAGGTGATGAACGCCATAGGCTATGGTGTTAATTTGCTTGATGAGGAAAAGTGTTGCGGGGTGGCTCTCGTTTCCAACGGTTTGATTAATCAGGCTCGGCGGCAGGCAGAGTTGAATATAAAAAACATACGTAAATCCGTGTTGGAAAAAGGATGTCCGATCGTTGGGGTGTCGTCTACGTGCGTGTTTACTATGCGCGATGAATATCCGCATTTGCTTGGGGTTGACAATGCCGATGTGCGTGACGGCATTAACCTTGCGACACGTTTCATTTATCATCTGATTGATGAGTGCGGTGTGAAATTGAAGTTTCGTGACGGAATCAAGATGAAAATCGCATATCACACGCCTTGCCACATGGAAAAACTTGGATGGGCATACTATTCCGCGTCTTTGTTGCGCATGATACCGGGTGTTGAGCTTCAAATGCTTGATTCTCAGTGCTGCGGTATTGCCGGTACATACGGATTTAAAAAAGAGAATTATCCTGTGTCGCAAGGCATAGGAGCCTCGTTGTTCCGGCAGATTGAAAATTCGGGGGCGGATTTTGTAGCTACCGATTGCGAAACGTGCAAGTGGCAGATAGAGATGTCTACTTCCAAGAAAGTTATGCATCCCGTATCGGTGTTGGCTGAGGCTCTGGATGTGGAAGAAACGATTAAAGCGAATGCTAAATAGTTGTTTTGCAGAGCTCTATGCTGTAGTGGCGAGTGTGTAATATTTTTGAAGCAAAAATTTAATAAATATTTTACAATATTTTCATTGCGAAATAAAAAACTTTGGTATATATTTGCTTTTGAAAATATTGCGAAAGGTGAAACAATTAGAAATATAATATGGTAATAGTTTTTTAACGGAATAATTCCATAGACAACGAGGCTGTATTGTTTTCGAGAACCTGACGTAAAACAAAACTTAAAGTTTAATATTATGTGGAAGTTTTTAGCTCCTCCGGCGTATAAAAGCGAACAGACCGGCCCTGAGGCCGACAGGCGTTACAAATCATTGCGTCTGCAAGTGTTTATCGGCGCATTTGTCGGATATGCCGCTTTTTACATTGTGCGTAAGAATTTCTCTATGGCTATACCGATGCTTGAGCCTTTCGGGTTTGTTAAAGGTGAGTTGGGTACGGTGTTGGCAATGAATGCGGTGGCTTACGCTTTGTCGAAATTTCTTATGGGGTCGGTGTCCGATCGCAGCGACGCGCGTAAATTTTTGCCTTTGGGACTTATATTGGCCTCTATTTCGATGATGTTCATGATAGTGCCTATTACGGCGCTTGGACCGGAGAATCATACGGCGGCCATTGTGCTGATGGGCGCGTTGAATTTTCTTGTCGGTTGGTTTAATGGCATGGGTTGGCCTCCTTGCGGAAGGGTGATGACCCACTGGTTTTCCCAGACAGAGCGCGGTACGATGATGTCGATATGGAACTGCGCCCATAATGTCGGCGGCTCGCTTGTCGGGCCGATGGCTGTTTATGGCGCGACGTGGTTCGGTTCGTGGTTCTACGGCGCCGACGAAAGCCGGTATTTTCTTGTGGGCACGTTCTTGTTTCCGGCCGCTACAGCCATATTGATTGCTTTGGTGGCATATTGCCTGTTGCGTGACACTCCTCAAGCATGCGGATTGCCCTCTGTCGAGAAATGGCGTAACGATTATCCTAAGAATTACAGTGAGAAACAGGAAGAGGTGCTTTCCACGAAAGAGATATTTTTGCAATATGTGCTGAATAACAAGTTCTTGTGGTTTATAGCCATTGCAAATGCTTTTGTATATATGGTGCGTTACGGATGCCTTGACTGGGCGCCCACGATATTGACAGAGCGCGGCATCGACATAAAGCAGGCCGGATGGGCTTACTTTGCCTATGAGTTCGCCGCTATTCCGGGCACGCTGATTTGCGGTTGGCTGTCGGATAAGGTGTTTGCCGGCCGTCGTGCTTTGCCTACGATATTGTTTATGGCGGTGGTCGCTGTGTTCATCTGCCTGTATTGGGCTTTTATGGACAATATCACGATAGTGACAATCTCTCTGATTGGCATAGGATTTTTTATCTATGGTCCTGTCATGCTTATCGGTGTGCAGGCTCTCGACCTTGCACCGAAGAATGCTGCCGGCACTGCAGCCGGTTTGACGGGATTTTTCGGCTATTTCTTCGGGACAGCCATTCTCGCCAACACTCTTATCGGCTATGTGGCTGAACATGCCGGTTGGAATGCCACTTTTGTGCTGTTGCTTGCCGCTTGTCTGTTGTCCATAGTATTTATGGCTGTGACATATAAGGAAGAGCAGTATCTTGCGAAACGTAATAAGAATTAAAAGCATATAAGATAATGACAGCAAAAGATGTTTATAGTTCGTTGGGCGGACAGAAAAAACGGTTTTTGTCGTGGCAGGTGCGTACTATCATTGTTACGATGATTGGTTATGCCATCTTTTATTTCGTCCGTAAGAATTTTTCTTTGGCAATGCCTGGCTTGACTGCCGAATACGGCATTTCCAACAAGAGTTTTGGCTGGATAATATTTGCCGGCTCGTTGGTCTACGGGTTCTCGCGCTTCATAAACGGTTATGTGGTCGACCGTCTGAGGGGGCGTGTCGTTATGGCATTGGGATTGCTGCTTTGTGCGGTTGCCAATTTCGCTTTCGGATTCGGGGTTGACTTCAGCGTATGGATGACGGGAGTTGAGAACGGACCAAAGATGGTTGAAACGCTTATTCTTGTCATGGGCGTAACTATAATTTTGAACCAATATTTTCAGGGCATGGGCTATCCTCCTTGCGCGCGCATATTGCCGCATTGGATACATCCATCGGAGCTTGCCACGAAAATGTCGATATGGAATTGCTCCCATTCCATAGGCGCGGCATTGGCGGTCATTGTTTGCGGCTATCTTATGGGCTCGCTTGGCGTGAATATGAGCGGAAATGTGGATGTCGTGCAGCGTATAACTGAAAATCTGACAAACAACGACGTGGCGGATGCCGCTGCTCAGGCATTGACATACGCGGAGCATGTCGGAGCGTGGAAATGGTGTTTCTGGGTACCGGCCTGCCTTGCTGTTGCTGGTGCTGTGTTTGTGTTCGCGGGATTGCGCGACGAGCCGAAAGACGTGAATCTTCCGGATCTTCCGGATACCGGTCTTGGCGGTTATGAAACCGTAAAAGACGCTAAAACACGTAAGAAATTCGAGCTTGAGATGGTGTGGAAAAACCGTTGGGTATGGACATTCTGCGTAGCTAATCTGTTTGTTTATGTGGTGCGTATGGGTGTGCTTGACTGGGGGCCTAAATTCCTCACCGAGAGCCGTGGGCTTTCGATAACCGATGCCGGTTGGACTGTTGCGGCGTTTGAGATAGCCGGAATTGTAGGAACTTTGTTTGCGGGTTGGGCAACTGACCATATATTTAAGGGAAAAGGGCATCGTATGTGTGTGGTGTGTATGCTCGGAGCCGCGCTGTTTATGACGATATTCCGTTTCCTTCCGGCCTCGTCGGGTCTTACGCTTACGGCGGCGGTGCTTGTCGGCGCGGGGTTCTTCATTTACGGCCCTCAGGCATTGATTGGAATAGAGCTTGGCAATCAGGCCACAAAAGAGGCGTCGGCGCGCGCAAACGGCATAGCGGGCATCTTGGGATATATCGGTTCCGGCATATCTGGTCTGCTTGTGGGCTATGTGGCCGATTTGTACGGTTGGACGCGTGTTTTCGAAACAATCATTGTTGTGGCTGTCATCGGAATGTTTGTGCTTATCTCAATGTGGAAAGCTCCGCGCGACGGTTATGAGAGAGCCTCAAAAATTAAATACGAATAGAGAGCAGTATGAAAGTCTTCGATAAATATATTTCGCCTTTCACGCATGAAGAGCTGATGGAAAAATGCTCGAAAATCAAGCATGTGGCTCTTGATATGGACGGTACCATATATATGGGCTCCACTCTGTTTGATTTTACGATTCCTTTTCTTGAAACTTTGACGGCAAACGGCATAGGATATTCTTTCTTGACAAACAATCCCACCAAAAGTCAGGCAGATTATTTGCTGAAATTGGAAAAATTGGGGATTCATGCCACGAAAAATGAAATGTATACCACGGCCATAGCCACGATAGACTATATTAAAACGCATTTCCCGGAGGCACGGCGGTTGTTTTTGCTCGGCACTCCAAGCATGATAGCTGAATTTGAGCGCGCCGGTTTTGTGTCGGTTGCCGACGACCCGTCGGAGCGTCCGGATGTGCTTGTAGTGGCTTTCGATATGACGTTGCAGTATTCGCGTCTGTGCCGTGCCGCGTGGTGGGCAAAGCAGGGTGTGCCTTATATAGCCACTAATCCCGATAAGGTTTGTCCGACGGATCAGGATGTGGTGTTGGTGGATTGCGGCTCCATTTGCCGTTGCATAGAGTATGCCACCGACCGTAAGCCCGATATTGTGATAGGAAAACCTAATCCGGATATGCTTGATGGAATAAAAAACCGTCATGGCCTGGAGGCTTCGGAAATAGCGATGTGTGGCGACCGTATCTACACGGATGTGGCTATGGCTCACAACGCGGGGGCATTGGGAGTGCTTGTGCTGTCAGGCGAAACAACCCTTGAAACAGCGCTGAATTCCAATCCTCAGCCGGATATAACGGCTCTTAATGTCGAAGAGTTTGCGAAATTGCTTTTGGAATCAAAAAATAAATAGTTTATGAATAATTACTTACCAATTTTAAAATTAATAGCTATGAAAAGAAGTTTTATCAGTGCTCTATTGTTGGGCAGCGCGCTATTGGCGCCGACTTTTGTTTCTGCCGAACCGGTTGCGGAACCCGCTCCCGAACCCATTGCGGAGCCTGCTCCGGAGGCTGTGGCTACTCCTGCTCCGCAGGCCGGCAGCCAGTCGAATTGGGAGAAAATCGTATCGAAATTGCCTAAATTGTCAGGTTATTTGCAGAGTGGATGGAATTACACAAAGACGGGCGATGTGTCGGCTCATTCATTCCAAGCTAAACGTCTGCGTTTGATTATGGACGGAAATGTCGGCGAAAAGGTTGATTTCCGCTTGCAAATCGAGGCTTTCAACGGCATTGCCGGTTCTACAAACGGCAATGGTCAGAAGAACTTGCAGGTGATGGACGCGTTTGCTACATGGAAAATCATTCCTGAGTTCAAGGTGCGTGTCGGTCAGTTCTACACTCCGCTCGGATATGAGAACTACGATATTTCTCCGGCAACTTTGGAAACTGTCGACTTCTCCAACATAGTTTACCGTATGGCTTGCCGCAACCCGTTCCAATATAATGTTGTGGACTATGGCCGTGACCTCGGCATCATGTTTATCGGTGACGCTTTCGATTCAGGCAAGGGATTCAGCTACTTGCACTATGATTTGGCGTTTACTAATGGTAGTTTGCCTTGTCGTGACGACAACAATAAGGCAAAAGATATTTATGCCAGCTTGACAATCCGCCCGACCAAGTATTTCAACATCAAGGGTACGTTCAACTGGGGTAAGTATACGACTACTGACATAGCAGGCGGTGACGGCGTTTATTCTCCGCGTAAAAATAATCCTATGACCCGTTTTGTAGTCGGCGCATGGTACAACGACCCGAACGGTTTGACATTGCGTGGCGAGTTTGGCGCGATGAAGAGCAAACTTCCGGAAAGCTGGACAGGCACAGGCAAGTCTGAAAACCTTGTAAACGAATATGGCGCATACGTATTGGCAGGTTATCACTTCGGCAAATTCCTTCCGTTGGTACGTTGGGACATGTACAAAGATGATTGCAACTATAGAACTGCCAATAACTATCAGCGCATTATGCTCGGTCTGACTTATCAAGTGTTCAAGAACATGAAGATTCAGGCCAACTACGGTCATTTCATGTACACCGACAACGCTGCCGCCGCTCTTGGCTACGACAAGTCGGAGCAAGTGCAGATAATGGCAATGTTTAATTTCTAATAATAAAACCATATTACTAACTTTTTAAAATTCCAAATTATGAAGAAGCTATTATTATTGCTGGCAGTGCTTATAGGTGCTGTTTCGGTTAATGCGCAGCATCTCGGTACTCAGTACCGTTTGAAAAAAGTTATCCCGGTGGCAGGCCGTCAGGGTATCGCCATCGACGATAAGTACTACTATGTTTCCGACACCAAAGTGCTTTATAAGTACGACAAGGAAGGCAATCTCATTATGAAGAACGACCAACCGTTCCAACACCCGGAGATAGCAAACCACTTTGGCGACATCGACGTATGGAACGGTGAGATTTATTGCGGTATCGAGAAATTCGAGTACGGACGCGGATTTAATATTGCCGTATCTATTTATGACGCGGAAACTTTGCAATGGAAACGCGATCTGCCTTGGAGTCCGGAATCCGGACAAGTAGAGGTGTCGGGTCTTGCTGTTGACCGTGAAAGAAATATGGTATGGATGTCTGACTGGGTCGACAGCCGCTATGTATACGCCTACAGCCTTGAAACCGGACAATACTACACCAAGATGCAATGCCGTCCTACTCCGTATTGGTGTCAGGGAATTTACATCACCGACGGGAAAATGCTGTTTGCTGCCGACGATGGCGAATCAATGTATCAGATTCCTGACAACATCTATATCGCAGATATAAGCGAGGTACAGTTCACAGGTTTGAAAGACGGTACGGAAGTGGTGAAAGACACTCCGTTCAGCGTTAAGCTCGACAAAAACGGTAAACCGGAAATGCGCAAAGGCAAGATTGCCGCAGGCGCAAAGGCAGGCCGTGTGGAGCTGTTCCGCGAAATGACGGATTTCCGTCGTGCCGGTGAAATTGAAGGCTTGTGCATCGACCCGACTAACGACGATTTGGTGGTACTCAACAACCGCGGCACCACTATCGTGCTCGGCATGTCGCAAGGACCGCTTACAGAGGAAGGTTATACAGGTGAGATTCATGAGCTCTACATCTATGAGAAAGTTAAATAAGAATGGGCTTATATAAATATTTTCTTGGTTACTAAAAAAGACTATGGCAGGCATGCGTAGGGATACGCGTGCCTGTTTTAATTTCGCTTGATTGGTGAAAATGCTGAAAAAAGCGATTGATGTTTGGTGGTTTCGGAAATAATGCCTACATTTGCAAGCCATTGCAAAATAGTGCCTAACCAGCACAATAAAAAATGTAATAACTGTAAATAATATAGAAAATGAAAAAAGACATTCATCCTTCAAACTATCGTGAGGTCGTTTTTAAAGATATGTCGAACGGCGAAACGTTCATTACGCGCTCCACAGTGGCTTCAAAGGAAACCATTGAGCTTGACGGCGTGACCTATCCGCTTGTAAAACTTGAAATCACAAGCTCTTCTCACCCGTTTTTTACCGGTAAGCAGAAATTGGTTGATACAGCCGGGCGTGTTGACAAGTTTATGAGCCGTTACGGTAACCGTATTAAAAGATAATTCAAAAAAATAAATCATAAAATCCTCAAAACAAATAAAGGATGTGGCTGACAAGTCGCATCCTTTGCTTTTATAGACTCTTTTGAGCTTTGCAATATCGACTAAATTAGAGTTTGATTTGGCGAGTGTTGGCGAATTTCATTACTTTTGTAAAAGAAATAATAACTGTTTTATCCGAATAATAATATGATCCGTTTTTTTGAAAAAGGAAACAGCACTATTTTCGCGGTTGCTTGCGACCATGATTTTTCAGATGCTGAGATTGAAAAATTATGTTGGTTGTTTGGTGGCGCCTCATTGCTTTCCGCAACAGAAATAGAAGGCACGTATGTAGGCCCACGTAAAGAGATGATAACCCCGTGGAGTACGAATGCCGTAGAAATAACCCAAAACATGGGTCTTTCCGGTATTGCGCGTATTGAGGAATTTTTCTTTTCCAAATCGAAAAATCCTACATTTGACAAAATGCTTCAACGAGTGTATTTTGGTTTGGATGAAACAGTTTTCGATGTCGACAAAAAGCCGGAAGATATAGTACATATAACTGATATAGAAAAATATAATGAGGAAGAGGGGCTTGCTCTCAGCCATGAGGAGATAGATTATCTGAAGAATTTAAGCGACAAATTGGGTCGTCCGTTGACCGACAGTGAAGTTTTCGGCTTTTCACAAGTCAATTCTGAACATTGCCGCCACAAAATTTTTAATGGCACATTCATAATCGACGGAGAGGAAAAACCAAGCTCTTTATTTAAACTGATAAAGAAAACCTCGCAGGAAAATCCGAACAAATTGGTTTCTGCCTATAAGGATAATGTCGCCTTTGTTGAGGGGCCTGTGATAGAGCAGTTTGCTCCGAGAAATCCGCAGCAGCCGGATTATTTTGAGGTGAAAGACATTGAAACAGTGATTTCATTGAAGGCGGAAACCCATAATTTCCCCACTACAGTCGAGCCATTCAATGGCGCGGCCACAGGGACGGGTGGCGAAATTCGCGACAGGCTTGGCGGTGGGCGCGCAAGTCTTCCCATAGCAGGCACGGCGGTTTATATGACGGCTTATCCACGCACAGAAGAAAACAGGGCGTGGGAGATTGGCTCTATAGCGCCCCGCCAATGGCTTTATCAGACGCCGGAAGAAATTCTTATCAAAGCGTCAAACGGCGCCTCCGATTTCGGAAACAAGTTCGGTCAGCCTCTTATTTGCGGCTCGGTGCTTACTTTTGAGCATAAAGAAGGCAAAGAAGAGTTTGCATACGACAAGGTGATAATGCTTGCCGGTGGCGTGGGGTTTGCCGCAAAGCGCGATGCCATAAAAGGCGAGCCGGTGCCCGGAGAGGATGTTGTGCTGATGGGTGGAGATAACTACCGTATAGGAATGGGCGGTGGTGCTGTTTCCTCTGTCAATACCGGGCAGTATGACAATTCCATAGAGCTTAATGCCGTGCAGCGTGCCAATCCTGAGATGCAGAAACGTGTGGCCAATGTGATAAGGGCACTTGCGGAGGCTCCGCGCAACCCGATTGTGTCGATTCACGACCATGGTGCGGGCGGGCATTTGAACGCGCTTTCCGAATTGGTTGAGTCGACCGGCGGTAAAATAGACATTTCCGCTTTGCCGGTAGGCGATCCCACATTGTCGTCGAAAGAGATTATTGGCAATGAGTCGCAAGAGAGAATGGGAATGGTGATTGCCAAATCGGATGTGGAGTGGGTGCGCACGATAGCAAGCCGCGAGCGGGCTCCGTTCTATGTGATAGGAGAAACAACCGGCGACCATCGTTTTGTGTTTGAGCAGAAAGATGGCGTGAAGCCTATCGATCTTGCCATGAGCGATATGTTTGGAAGCTCTCCGAAGACTGTTATGGTCGATACGACCATAACCCGAAAAATGCACTCTTTTAAATATTCGGCGGCAGAGCTTGATAAGTATATAGAAAATGTGCTACAGCTTGAGGCTGTTGCCTGCAAAGACTGGCTTACAAATAAAGTCGACCGCTCGGTGACCGGCAAAATAGCCCGGCAGCAATGTCAGGGAGAAATACAGTTGCCGTTGAGCGACTGTGGCGTCGTTTCGTTGGATTATACCGGAACGAAGGGCATAGCCACCTCAATCGGACATGCCCCGCAAATTGCTTTGGCCGATTCGGCGCAGGGTTCGGTGGCTTCTATTGCCGAAGCGTTGACCAACATAGTTGTCGCGCCTTTGGCCGATGGGCTTAAAAGCGTTTCTTTGAGTGCCAACTGGATGTGGCCGTGCCGTAATGAGGGAGAAGACGCTGCCTTATATAAGGCTGTGGAGGCTTGTAGCGACTTCGCTTGTAAATTGGGTATAAACATTCCAACCGGCAAGGACAGCTTGTCGATGACTCAAAAATACGGCAAGAAGAAAATAATGGCTCCGGGCACTGTCATAATATCTGCCGCCGGTGAAGTTTCTGATGTGAGGAAAACGGTTTCGCCGGTCTTGCAGAATGTGGCTGACTCTACAATATATTACATTGATTTCAGCAATTCTCCGTTGGCATTGGGTGGCTCGGCTTTCGCGCAGACGCTTAACCGTGTGGGGGAAGATGTGCCTCGCATAAGCTCTGCTGAATATTTCGCTTACGCTTTCAATGCTGTGCAGGCTTTGGTGCACAACTCTCTTTTGCTTGCTGCTCATGATGTGTCAGCCGGAGGACTTGTCACTGCCTTGTTGGAAATGACGTTTGCCAAAACGCGCGGCGGACTTGAGATATTTCTTGACGTATTTGGCGAGAAAGATGTGGTGAAAATTCTCTTTTCTGAGAACAATGCCCTTGTAGTGCAAGTGCGTAATTCCGACATTGAGAAAGTTGATTCAGTGCTGTCGGCGGCAGGAGTGCGATTCTTCAACATAGGCAAAGTACAGGAAGAGCGCACCATACTTATTAATTGCAATAAAAAAGAGTATCTGCTCGGCATCGACTATTTGCGTGATGTGTGGTTTAAGTCATCATATTTGCTCGATTGCAAACAGAGCGGCAACGCTTGTGCCAAAAAGCGTTATCTTAATTATAAGAAGCAGCCGATAAAATACCGTTTCCCGAAAGGTTTTGACGGAAAGTGCACGACGTTGGGTATCGATCCGCACCGCCGTACTCCGTCGGGCGTGAAGGCTGCAATAATCAGGGAGAAAGGTGTGAATGGAGACCGTGAAATGGCTTATTCTCTTTATCTTGCCGGTTTTGACGTTAAGGATGTCCACATGACGGATCTCACGTCTGGACGCGAAACTCTGGAGGATGTGAATATGATAGTGTTCTGCGGAGGATTCTCGAATTCTGACGTACTCGGCTCTGCAAAAGGTTGGGCGGGAGGTTTCCTTTGGAATGAGAAAGCCAAGACCGCGCTTGAGCGTTTCTATAAGCGTCCGGATACGCTCAGCCTTGGAATATGCAATGGCTGTCAGTTGATGGTTGAGTTGAATTTGATAAATCCGGAGCATGACAATCGCATAAAAATGGAGCATAACGATTCGCATAAATTTGAGTCGCAATTCCTTGGGCTGACAATTCCGAATAATAATTCGGTTATGTTCGGCTCTTTGTCGGGCTCTAAACTCGGTATATGGGTGGCGCACGGAGAAGGAAAATTCAATTTGCCGGAAGACTTTGCAAAGTATAATGTCGTTGCGCAATATTCATACAATTCTTATCCGGCAAATCCCAACGGCTCACCGAAAGCTGTGGCCGGCATAGCCTCTGTCGATGGCCGTCATTTGGCGATGATGCCTCACTTGGAGCGTGCAATCTTCCCGTGGCAGTGCGGTTACTATCCTGAAGAGCGTAGAATGTCGGATGAGGTTACGCCGTGGATTGAGGCCTTTGTCAACGCTCGTCGTTGGATTGAGGAGAAGACAAAAAATAAGTAATAAAAACACTTCTTGCTGCCTGATAAAAAATTGTAAAATTAAAAATAGGGCTGACTCCTCAAAATGAAGTCAGCCCTATCTTGTTTAGGTTTATCAGTGTTGCTTATTTGTTTCTGATAAGTTCGAGCATTTTGTCGAGTGCCGCGCTGATGTTGTCGACATCTTTACCGCCTGCTTGGGCGAATTGAGGTTGTCCGCCGCCACCTCCTTTTATTAATTTGGCGGCCTCACGCACTATGTTTGCCGCATTGTATCCTTCCTTCACAAGGTCGTCGGTTATCATTACGGTCAACATAGGCTTGCCTTTGTCGATTGTGGCTCCTAAGAATATTGAGCTGTTAGGAGATGCCTCACGGACATTGAATGCCACACTTTTTGGCATCTCGGCAAAGCGCGGGCCGAATAGGGTGTAGATATTTATTCCGTTTTCTGTGGTCTTGTGTTTTATTACTTGCTCGGAAACTGATTTGATTCTCTCTTGTATCATGTTCTCGGCATCCTTCTTCAGATTGGCATTTTCTGAAATAGTCTTTTGTATTGCCTGTATTACGTTGTGGGTGTTGAGAAGCGCCCCTATCTCCTTGAGAGTGTCTTGCAGCTCGTGTAGCGATTTCTCTACCATTTCGCCTGTGATGGCCTCGATGCGGCGTATGCCGGCTGCGATACTGCTTTCGGATATAATTTTTATCATTCCGATGTTGCCGGTGTTGCGGACATGGGTACCGCCACACAGCTCTACAGAGTTGCCGTATTTTATTACTCTCACTTCCTCCCCGTATTTCTCTCCGAACAGAGCCATCGCTCCAAGCGCTTTGGCTTCGGCTATAGGCATGTTGCGGTATTCTTCACGCGCAATGGCCGCGCGAACTTTTTTATTTGCGAGTTTCTCAACTGCTCTTATTTCTTCTTCCGTCATTTTTTGGAAATGGGAGAAGTCGAAACGTAAGAATTTTGGAGAAACGAAAGATCCCTTTTGTTCTACGTGTGTGCCAAGCACTTCCCTTAACGCCTCATGGAGCAGATGCGTGGCTGTATGGTTGGCGGCAGTGGCCTCTCTTTCTTCCTCGTTGATGTGTGCGGTGACTTTTGCTGTCACATCGGAAGGCAGTTTTTTGGCTATGTGCACCTCAAGGTTGTTCTCGCGCTTGGTGTCGGTTATTTCTATTATTTCGTCGCCGGATGTCAATGTGCCCTTATCGCCTACCTGACCTCCCATTTCACCGTAAAACGGTGTTTTTTCAAGCACTATCTGGTAGAACTCATTGTTTTTCTGCTTAACTTTTCGGTAACGCAATATGTTGGTTTCCACACAATAAGTGTCGTATCCCACAAATTCCGACTCTCCTTCTTTGACTACCACCCAATCTCCGGTTTCTACGGAAGCCGCATTCCTTGCCCGCGCTTTTTGCTTGGCCATTTCCTCGTCAAATTCGGTGGTGTTGACAGAAAGGTTGTGCTCCTTTAAAATCAGCTCGGTCAAATCAAGCGGAAATCCGTATGTGTCGTAAAGCACGAAAGCGTCTTTCCCTGATATTTCTTGTTTCCCGGCCGACTTGGTGTCGGAAATGATTTTTTCGAGAAGTTTGATACCCGTTTCAAGAGTGCGCAGGAATGATTCTTCTTCTTCTTTTATTACTTTCTTTATCAAATCAGCTTGTTCCTTCAATTCCGGATAAGCGTCACCCATCGTGGCGATTAGTGTATCGACAATTCGGTACAGGAATGCCTGTTTCTGTCCCAAGAAAGTATAGGCGTATCTGACTGCCCTGCGCAATATGCGGCGTATCACGTATCCAGCTTTGGCGTTAGAGGGCAGCTGTGAGTCGGCTATCGAGAATGCAATGGTGCGTATATGGTCGGCCACTACGCGCATCGCAACATCGGTCGCTTCATCTTTGCCGTAGGTTTTTCCGGATAGTTGGCCTATTTTTTGAATAAGCGGTTGGAATACGTCGGTGTCATAATTTGATGTTTTCCCTTCCAATGCCATGCACAGGCGTTCGAATCCCATGCCTGTGTCTATCACTTTGGCAGGCAGAGGATCAAGCGAGCCGTCGGCTTTGCGGTTATATTGCATGAACACGAGATTCCATATCTCGATTACTTGCGGATGGTCTTTGTTGACGAGGTCTTTGCCGTCGATGGCCGCCCTTTCTTCATTGCTGCGCAGGTCGATGTGGATTTCTGAGCATGGGCCGCAAGGTCCTGTATCTCCCATCTCCCAAAAGTTGTCGTGTTTGTTTCCATTGATGATATGGTCTTTCGGCAGGTGGGCTTCCCAATATCCGGCAGCTTCATTGTCGCGGTCGAGGCCTTCAGCTGGGGAGCCTTCGAATACAGTGGCATAGAGCCTGTTTTTGTCGATTTTTAGCACATCTACAAGATATTCCCATGCAAAGTCGATTGCCTCGTGTTTGAAATAGTCGCCGAACGACCAATTACCGAGCATCTCAAACATTGTATGGTGATATGTGTCATGTCCTACCTCTTCAAGGTCATTGTGTTTGCCGCTTACGCGCAGACATTTTTGTGAGTCGGCCACACGTTTGTATTTTGCCGGGACATTGCCGAGTATTATGTCTTTGAACTGGTTCATTCCGGCGTTTGTAAACATTAATGTGGGATCGTCCTTTATTACCATTGGAGCGGAAGGCACGATTTGGTGGCCTTTGCTTTTAAAGAACTCTTTGAAAGATTCTCTGATTTCGTTTGCTGAGTGCATCGTATGTATAAAATTTGTTTTTCCTTGTTATAGGGATGTCTGTCTATGGAGGTTTCAATGAATATTCACTCCATTATTGGATGCAAAAGTAGTGCTTTTTGCTTATTTTTGCAAAATAAGTTAAGTTGTGTCGTCTTATGAGAACGCAGGAGAAGAAATTTTATAAAATAGGTGATGTGGCGGATATTCTTAACATACCGGAATCTACACTGAGATTCTGGGAGAAGAAGTTTACCGTGATTAAGCCTAAACGCACTTCCGGAAATACAAGATATTACACACTCGATGATATCGAAAAAATCAAAATGGTTTATTATTTGGTTAAAGAAAAAGGACTGAAACTTGAGGCGGCTGAGCAGCAGATAAGGCAAAATAGCAGGAACGTGTCGAAAAGACACGAGGTGATAGAGCGGCTTAAGGGTATAAGGGAAGAATTACTGTCACTTGAGGCTTCTTTGAACGCTATCGACAGCTAAAAATAATAAAAAGACGTCCGGGCTGTTGGATATGACGGTAGACTGTGTGCTGACCATGCGATCCATCGTGGCCGTCGATGTACAATACAGACTTGGCGGTGTGTAAATGGCATGTAAATATATCGGCCTCACAAAGGTAGCACTTGATGTAAATAAGCTACGAGTGCTACTTTTGTGAGGCCGGCGAGTATATGCTCTTCATCTATCCAACCAAGTTGAGCTTGCGTGTAGTTGCAGCTCATGAGCCTCCACGAGGCTCTGCCAATGCCATTTTACTATTTGCTTTCTTGTGCCGGAAAATCTTTGCTGTATCCTCCTCCAAGTGCTTTATAGAGTTGCACGGTGGCGAGCAGCTCGTTGAGCACGGCATTGTTAAGCCCGATTTGCGCCTCAAGTAACTCACGTTGGGCATCGAGTAAATCCATATAGCTTGTCACACCGTTGATGTATTGCAGTTGGGCAAGCTCAAGGTATTTGCTTGCCGATGCCTCCAACGCTTTCCATGAGGTGGTTATCTCTTTGTTTTTCCGGGCAGCGACGATGGCGTCGTTCACTTCTTTAAAGGCTGTGATAACAGTCTTTTGGTATGAGTATACTTCCTGCTCATAGCGTGCTTGTGCGGCTTTGTGGCGCGATTTGTTTTTTGCAAGTCCCACCAATGGTTGGAAAATGTCGAGAGCGTCGAAGAAATATGGGCTTTCCAATAAATTTCCGAGTTGGTCGCTCTCAAATCCCAATAATCCTGTAAGGCTTATTTGCGGGAACATGCTTGTGTATGCCACACCCACTTCTGCGTTCATCTCTTTCAGTCGGAACTCTGCTTGGCGTACATCAGGACGGCGCTCAAGCAAAGATGACGGCAATCCTACCGGCAAAATGTCGGGCAGACTTTGCTCGTCGAGGGATATGCCTCGTGGTATGTCGTGAGGATATTCTCCGAGCAGCAACGCGAGGTCGCTCTCTTTCATTTGAATTTGTTTTTCGAGGGTAGGAACTCTTGTTTCCGTACGTGCCAATTCCACTAAAGCCTGATTATAGGCTGTTTCGGATGTCAATCCGCCCTCAAAACGCAGTTTTGCCAATTTGACGCTCTCTTTTCTTGCTTTGAGCGTCTGTTTGACGATGTCAAGCTCGCGGTCTAACGCTGTTAATTCAAAATAAGAGGCTGCCACTTCCGACACAATCGTCATTTGAAGCGCGCGTTGTGCCTCTAATGACTGCATATAGGCTGCAATGTCTGACTCTCTTGCCCAACGCAATTTGCCCCAGAGGTCAAGCTCCCATGCGAACCGCAATTTGATGCCGGGTTCAGGGTCGTTGTTGTGGTTGCCGCCGTAGTTGGTTACCTCATTCTCTGTATGAACCGTAAGGTCTATTGTAGGAAGAATGTTGGCTGTGGATATGCGTTTTGCCGCAATCATCTCTTTTATTTTGGCGGCAGCCGCGCACATGTCCTTGTTGTTGACCAATGCCGTGTTAATGAGTTTTTGCAGCACAGTGTCTTGGTAAAGATCGCCCCAAGCTATGTCGGCTACGGTTGTGCTGTCGCCTTTCACTTCGAATTCTTCGGGCATATTGAGCTCCGGGCGGCTGTATTCTTTGCCTAATTTGCATGAAGTGACACTTGTCCCTATGACTAAGGCGATTAGCGCGACAGGGAGAAATGATTTTCCTTTTTTCAGGATTTGCCGGATGCTGCTGTTTTTGATTTTATAAATCATCACAAAGAAGAACGGCACCATAACAATTCCGAGTGTTGTCGCGAAAATCATTCCAAAAAATACGCCTGTGCCTATGCTGTGGCGTGAGGCCGAGCCCGGACCGCTTGCAAGCACCATTGGAAGCATTCCGAGAATAAATGCGAGCGATGTCATCAGGATAGGGCGGAAACGCAGCTGCGCTGCATGTATGGCTGATTTTACGACATCTTCGCCGGCATCCACTTGCACTTTTGCAAATTCCACAATCAAAATCGCATTTTTTGCGGCAACGCCCAACAGCGTGACAAGCCCGATTTGGAAATATATGTCGTTTTCCAACCCGCAGCCCCATATCCCAAGATACGCTCCGAATGCGGCTATCGGCATGGACAGCAATACGGCAATCGGGACTATCCAACTCTCGTATTGAGCCGCAAGAAAGAGGAATACGAAAAGTAGAACCAATCCTAATACGGCTCCTGTCTGTCCGCTTGCCTGTTTCTCTTGATATGACAGTCCGCTCCACTCAATGCCTATATTGTCAGGCAGATGCTCTGCAGCAATTCGTTCCACTGCCATCATTGCTTCTCCTGTACTGTAGCCTGGCGCGGCAACGGCATTGATGGCCGATGTGGTGAACATATTAAAGCGTTTTATTGTACCCGGCCCTGTGGTGTATTCCGTTGTCCCCAATGCGGTTAGCGGAACCATCGCGCCGTCTTTTGCCCTAAGGTAGAACATGCTTAGGCTTTCCTGTGTGGCGCGGTAGGGTGCCTCGGCTTGTATGTAAACGCGGTATATTCGGTTGAACATATTGAAGTCGTTGACATACACGGAGCCTAAGTAGGCTTTCATCGTGTTGAATATGTCGGCGATAGGGATGCCGAGAAATTGCGCCCTGTCGCGGTCAACATCGAAATACAGTTGTGGAATCTCAGATTGTAAAGCAGATGATACTCCTTGTAATTCAGGTGCTTGGGAGGCGTAGAGCAAAAACGTGTCGGTCGCGTTTATCAAGTCTTCCCAACTTGCGTCGCCACGCGCTTCCAACTGTATTTCAAGGCCTCCGCTCTCGCCGAGTCCCGGAATCACAGGCGGGCGGTTGATATAGGCTTTTATTTCAGGATAGTAGTACAGCTCTTTGCGCACTTCTTCCATTACGTCAGCTACTCCCATTCCTGAGCCTTTTCGCTCTTCCCATGGCTTTAGTATTACAGTAAGCGTGGAGCGGCTTTGTGATGTGCCGACGCGCGAGCTGCTTCCCGTCACGTTTTGCACATAGGCCACTGCCGGAAGAGATTTCAGGTATTCTATTGTGCGGTTGGTCACGGCTCTTGTACGCTCCAATGCCGTGCCTTCCGGCATTTCAAGCTCTACGGTGAAATATCCTTGGTCTTCTTCCGGAATGAAACTTGTCGGGAGAAGTCTGTTTAATACGAATATTGCCACTATTATAATTCCGAAGCCGGCTAATGCTCTTCGCGGATTGCCGAGTACGGTACGTAATATTTTGGCATATTTGCGGTTTCCGGTGGCAAGCCAAAAGTTTATCATTCTGAATACTTTCGCTTTCTTTTTGTGCTCAGGGCGCAAAATAAGTGCGCACATTGCAGGGCTTAAAGTTAATGCAACTACCATTGACAATGCTACAGACACGACGATGGTTATCGAGAACTGCCTGTAAAGCAATCCTGTAATCCCTTCGAGAAAACTTACAGGCACGAACACAGCCGCAAGCACTAAAGAAGTGGCAACCAACGCTCCTGTCAACTCTTTCATGGCTTTATGCGTGGCCTCGCGTTGCGGAAGATTTTCCTCTTTCATTATGCGCTCCACATTTTCCACGACTACTATTGCGTCATCGACAACGATTCCGATTGCAAGCACAAGGCCGAGCAGGGTAAGAGTGTTGAGTGAAAATCCCATTATGAGCATGAACGCGAATGTTCCTATTAGCGATATGGGGACGGCTATTATTGGAATTAACGCCGCTCTCCAATTCTGCAATGAAAAGAACACGACAATCACGACAAGGAACAGAGCCTCGAAAAGCGTTTTGTAAACCTCATGTATTGATTGCGATATATATTCGGTCATGTCGAAAGGAAAATTATATTCCATTTCGTCAGGGAAGTTTTTGCTTATTTCTTTCATCGCGTTTTTTACATTCTCGGCAACTTCCATGGCATTTGCGCCCGGCAGCATATAGATGGCGAGAATTGCGGCATTTTTTCCGTTGATGCCGCTTTCGGTGTTGTAGGAGGAGGCTTCGAGCGATACTCTTGCCACATCGCGCATCCTGACGATTGACCCATCAGGATTCGCTTTAATCACGATATTTTCAAACTCTTCCACCGTCGAAAGTCGTCCGGATGCCGTTACAGGCATTGTTATATCGACGTTGACAACCGGCTGCTTCCCGATTTCTCCGGCGGCTGACTCCCTGTTTTGGTCTTTCAGTGCATTTTGTATGTCTTGTAATGTCAATCCCATATTTGCCATGCGGTCCGGATATATCCAAATCTGCATTCCGTAGTAGCGGCTTCCTATGTTCGACACACGTCCTACTCCGGGTATGCGCCTGATTACGTCGAGCACGTTGATTGTGGCAAAGTTGCTCAGGTAAATCTCGTCGAATTTAGGGTCGTCAGACATCAATGTCAGTGTCATCAACTGACTTGGCGACTGCTTCTCAACAGAGATTCCGTTTTGAATTACTTCCGCCGGCAGACGGCTTTCCGCCAATTTGACACGGTTTTGTATTTCCACTGCCGCCATGTCGGGATCAGCGGAAACATCGAATGTGACGGTTATTGTCAGATTGCCGGAGTTGGTGCAGCTGCTTTGCATGTATATCATGCCGGGTGTCCCGTTCAGCTCTTGCTCGATAGGAGTGGCGACTGCTTGTGAAACAGTGAGTGCGCTGGCTCCCGGATACGATGCGCTGACTTTTACTACAGGAGGTGTGATTTGCGGATATTGGTCGATTGGCAGAAAAACCACACCGAGTAGTCCGCCGATTACAATCAGCAGGGATATTACTATTGAGAATACAGGTCTGTCTATGAAAAATCCCGGTTTCATTCTTCTTCGTCTTTAGCTTTTAGTGCTTCAATCGCTTTCTTGTCGCTTGAGGCTATTGGTTTTACTTTTACGTTTGGTTGAAGTTTATGGTAGCCTTCGACTACAATTTGCTCGTTTGCGCCTAAACCTCGTTCTATCACCGTGTTATTGCCTATTTCAGGGCCTGTTTGCACATAACGTTTTTCCGCTATGCTGTCTTTGCGGATTACGTAGATGAAAGCTCCGCCTTTTTCTATTGACAATGCTTTTTTTGGCACGACAATGGCTCCTTCTCTTACATCGAGCAGCAGTTTCACTTGAGTGAACTGTCCGGGCAACAATGTCTTTTGTGGGTTGGGCAATTCCGCTCTTACTCCGAATGTTCCGGTCTCCGGGTCGACTAACGGGTCGGCAAAATCCACTATTCCGTTGATTGGATATTCTGAATTGTCGGCTAATGTGACGGTTACTGTCGGCTGCCAAGATCTTGTCGCGTCTGTTTCTCCGAATTTGACGTTGCGTTTCTCGGCTTTCAGATAGTCTAACGCTGTCATTTTGAAGTCGACAAGCACAGTGTCGCTTTTTACAACGGCAGCAAGTTTTGACTGTCCGCCCGGACCTACGAGTGTGCCGATGTCTACGTATCGCTCACTTATGTAGCCTGACATTGGCGAGGTGATTACTGTGTAGCTCAATTCAAGTTCAGCCTCATCGAGATCGGCTTTGCTCATTGCTATGTTTGCTTCGGCATTTTCAAGCGCGGCTATCGCGTTGTCGAGGTCGAGCTGGCTTGCCGCGTGCTGCTCGTATAGCGGGCGCAGTCTTTCAACATCTCTCGACGCTTTGGCCGCTGAAGCCTCGTCTTTCTTTAATTGCGCTTTCGCTTTTTCTACTCTCGCTTTGTATTGCGCTTGATTGATTACGAATAAAGGCTCTCCTTTCTCAACGTATTTTCCTTCTTCAAAGAGCATTTTTTCCAAATAGCCTTCAACCCTCGCGTGGAGTTCCACAAATTGTGACGCGCGAATTCTTCCCACATATTCTCCATATATGTGAACATCTTGTTTTGATGGCTTTTGTACGACTACGACCGGCGGTTGTGGTTGTTCTTTTGATTTGCATCCTACAAATATTAATGATAGTAGTGCGATTGTTAGAATTTTGTAAGATAGTTCTTGTTTAAACATAGCTTGTCAAAATTACCGATTCTAAAATGTTATTGAGAAGTAAGAAGTAAAAATTGTTCCAAACGCTTTGGTTAAATATATTGTATTGGTTTATAAATAATTATATAGCTAAACGAATGTGCCTGAATAGTAAATGTGTGGATAAAATCCTCATTGTTTTGTGGAAATACTCCACGCTGTTTATTACTCAGCCGTGTCGATGAAACGTTTTGTCAGATTGTGGTATTCGTCGATGCGGCGATCCCTAAAGAAAGGCCACCAACGGCGAACCTGTTCTGTCCGTTTCATGTCAATGTCAATTATAGCGGAGCATTCCTTGTCGTTTGGAGCCTCAAATAATAATTCTCCTTGCGGTCCGGCAACGAAACTGCTTCCCCAAAATTGTATTCCGTTGGTTGCTCCTGACGGGTCAGGCTCCAATCCTACCCGGTTTACTGAAACCACCGGCAGCCCGTTGGCTATGGCATGTGCGCGTTGCGAAATCATCCATGCTTGCCGTTGGCGTGATTTCTCGTCGTCGGTATCTGTGCTTTCCCAGCCTATTGCCGTGGGGTATATAAGAATATCCGCGCCGTTGAGTGCCATGAGCCTTGCCGCTTCGGGATACCATTGGTCCCAACAAACCAATACGCCAAGCCGGCCTATTGATGTGTCGATTGGTTTAAATCCTATATCTCCCGGTGTGAAATAGAATTTTTCGTAATAAGCAGGGTCGTCGGGTATGTGCATTTTTCTGTATTTGCCTGCTATGGAGCCGTTTTTTTCAAAAACTACGGCTGTGTTGTGATATAGGCCGGCAGCCCTTTTCTCAAACAGTGATGTGACAAGCACTATCTTATTCTCTTTGGCAACCGCTGAGTAAATTTCTGTGACATCGCCTGGTATACGTGTCGCAAAATCGAAATTTCCGGTGTTTTCTGTTTGGCAGAAATATAATGAGTCGTGAAGCTCTTGCAATACAATTAGTTCTGCACCCTGTTTTGTGAGGGTGTGAATTTTTTCAATCAAAGAACTTCTGTTTTTTGATATATCGGTCGAGTTTGCCTGTTGAATTATGCCTGTTTTCATCAGATAGATTGTTTAGAATTTTATGGAACCTTTTGGAAATTGCATCGTTACGCAATGCAGTGAGCCATGCTGCTGTATCAGAGGAATACAATTAATCCCGATTATTTTATAGTTGCGGAAAATGTGTTGTATCGTTTCGATTGCCGCTTTGTCATTATCCGGTTGATTGTAGGTCGGCACAAGCACAAATTTGTTTCCAATGAGGAAATTGGCGTAAGTGGCCGGCAGCCGTTTGCCTTCCTTGTCGAATATTGGGTCTGGCAACGGCAGCTCTGTCAGCTTATAAGGTTTGAGTGACGCTGAACGAAATCCGCATAATTGCTCTTTCATTTTTTTCAGCTCGTCGTAGTGCGTGTCAGATTTGTTTTCTGTTGATGTGAAAACAATGTTGTCGTCCGGCGCAAATCTTGCCAATGTGTCTATGTGGCTGTCGGTGTCGTCGCCTTCAAGGTATCCGTAATCAAGCCATAAGATTTGTTGCGTTCCGAGCATGCGTTTGAGCATGGAGCTTATTTTGTCTTTGTCGTATCCTCCGTTCCTGTTTGGCGACAATAGACATTTGCTTGTTGTCAGCAAAGTTCCGTTGCCGTCGCTTTCTATTGAGCCGCCTTCAATGACAAATGATAATTGGTTGTTGTAATAGCATCCGTCGAATAATCCTGATTTTTTTAATTCAGACGTGACAAGATTATCGAAATTTGCGGCATATTTTAGTCCCCAACCGTTGAATTTGAAGTCATTGATTACAGGCGTTTTGCCTTTTAATGTCGTGATTGGGCATACATCTCTGGCCCATGTGTCGTTGGTGTTTGTGTCAATGAATTTGATTGTGGATTGGTCGAGAAATTGTAATTGCTTTCTTACTTTGCCGGTATCCGGCGCTACAATCACCAATCTCTCATGCTCATTGTTGATGGCTGACGCTATTTCCGTGAAACAGTTTTGAGCATCATCGAGCATATAATTCCAATCGGTGCTCTCGTGCGGCCATAGTAGCATTATGGCGTCTTGAGGCTCCCATTCGGCCGGTAATCTTATTTCTTCGTTATTCATTGTCATTCGTTGTAATCTGACAGTGTGTCAAAAATAGATTCGTTGCCCTGTAGGTATTCTTCACAATAGTTGATAAATGCTTCCCTCTCTTTGTATCCCATGTCTTCGCACCATTCTTTAAAAGCTTTTTTCAAATCGCTGTCTTCATTGATTTGCCGTTTGAATTCGCTTTCTGCAATATCGACGCTTCCTAATTGGGATAGCAAATCTTGGATTGTTGCAGGTATGTCTATCATAATTCTGCCGTTTTTTACGAACCAAAAATAGTAAATCTTGTAAGAAGTCGCAAATTATTATATAAAAAAGAGGCATAAAGAAATAATTCCTTACGCCTCTCTGTAAATTCGTGATGAAGTTATTCAGAAACCACTTCGAAAGGAATTTCAACAGAAACTTCTTTGTGGAGTTTCAACACTGCTTTATAGCTTCCAACTTCTTTAATGCTGTCGTTGATGGAGATAACTTTGCGGTCGATGTTAAATCCGAGCTTCTCCAATGCCTCAGCAATCTGGATATTGTTGACAGAGCCGAAAATTGTGCCTGTAGAGCTCGTTTTTGCGCCGATAGTCAATGCAACATCTTTCAGCGAAGCGGCCAACGCTTCGGCATCGGCTTTGATTTTTGCGAGCTTGTGCGCGCGTTGTTTTTGGTTTTCCGCCAACACTTTCAATGCGGAATCCGACGCTATTATCGCTTTGCCATAAGGGATAAGGTAGTTTCTTCCGTATCCTTTTTTTACCTCTACCACGTCATCTTTGTAGCCAAGGTTTGGAATATCTTCTTTTAATATGATTTTCATAATTGTAATCCTTAATAATTATTTCATCAAGTCTGTTACATAAGGAAGAAGAGCTAAATGGCGAGCGCGTTTTACGGCTTGCGCAACTCTTTTTTGATACTTCAGTGAGGTACCGGTTATGCGGCGCGGCAGTATCTTGCCTTGCTCGTTCAAGAACTTCTTGAGGAATTCAGGATCTTTATAGTCGATATACTTGATACCGCTTCTTTTGAAACGACAATATTTTTTCTTTTTAACGTCTACTGAAAGCGGAGTTAAATATCTTATTTCTGATTGTGTCTGTGCCATAATTATGCCTCCTTGTTTTCTGTTGTGTTAGCGTTCAACTTGGCAGCTCTCAAATTTCTGCGTTTTTCCGCATATTCTGCTGCATATTTGTCAAGACGGAATGTAAGGAAACGTATTACTTTCTCGTCACGGCGATATGCGACTTCCAACTTCTTTATGAGTTGCGGGTCTGCATTAAATTCAATCAGGCAATAAAATCCTGTACTTTTCTTCTGGATTGGGTAGGCCAATTTGCGGAGTCCCCAATTTTCCTCGTTGACTATTTCCGCGCCGTTGTCGGTGAGAAATGTCTTGAATTTGTCTACCGCTTCCTTCATCTGAGCATCAGACAAAACGGGAGTCAAAATGAAAACGGTTTCGTACTTGTTCATATTAAATTGTTTTTGTTAAAAATGCGGTGCAAAGTTACTGCTTTTTTCCGACATGCAAAATATCCGATTAAAAATATTTAATTTTTAGATGTTTATATGCCATTGGTGAGATTAAAATTTCTACATTTGTGGAATATTACCTGCCTGAAAAATGACATCATTGTTTGTTAAATTCAAGATTTTGCTTGTGTGCTTGTTGCTTTTGGCGATGGGGACAGGTGCCGTGTGGGTGGTGTTGGAGCAGGTAAGGCTGCTTTTGGCTCCGGATAGGGAAATGGAGCGCATGAATGTGAGAAACTCAATGGTTAATACAATGTTATATTATATGTATAAATCTGAGAGTGACGGGATTCAACTGCTATTGGGCAACAAAGGCTATTCGTCGGCGTATTACGGCAATTTAAGGATTATATTCGACACATTGGATTCTTTAAAGGCTTTTTCTTCCGATTCTTTGCAGGTTGCGCGTGTCGACAGCATTTCCGCTCTCTTTTCTTTGAAAGAGAAGACTTTGCTTTCTATGGCCGGGAATGCCGACATTTCGGCTTATAATAAGGAAATCAATAATCGTATCAAGGGGTTTATGCCTGATTCCGCCGCTTTGAGGGAACGAATGCTCTCTACCACTAATACGGTTGTCAGGCGCGATACTATCCTGACTAAGCGGAACACGGGTAATTTTTTCAGCAGGGTGAAAAATGTATTCAAAAAATCGCATTCTGATTCAACGATTATTGTCACATCGAGTACTGACACCGATTCTACCCATTTGGCTCTTGCCGATTCTGTGAGTGCCGTGCTTGGCGATTTACAGAGGGATATTTCCAATTTGCAGAGGGGAGCAGTGGCGCGTCAGCACGCTTTATGGTCGGAATGGGCTGAGGGAAATTCGGAAATAAACGCGTTGATATTGCGTCTGATTAAGGATTTTGAGTCGGACGAAATGAGCGAGATGATTAAAAACGAGGCAAAGAAGGAAACTGAAAACGATACTACCGTGAAATTGCTTGCCGCAATAGCCATTGTGTCGATAGCGGCTGTGTTGTTTTTCCTTTGGATTATATGGAGGGACTTGGAGCGGAGCAATCGCTACAGAAAGGAATTGGAGCGTATAAACAAGTCGAATCGGGAGTTGATGAGCGCACGTGAAAATTTGATGCTTGCGATAACGCATGACATAAAAGCGCCGCTTGGCTCGATTATCGGTTATACCGATTTGCTTGCGCGTATAGCAAGTGACGGACGGCAGAAACTTTATGTGTCGAGCATTAAAGCGTCTTCTGATTTGTTGTTGTCATTGGTCATTGAGTTGCTTGAATTTTATAAATTAGACAGTAATAAAGAGGACTTGAAAATATTGCCATTTAATGTTAAAGGTTTTTTCCAATCTGTGTATGAGATATTTTTGCCAATGGCGGAAAAAAAGAACCTTAAGTTGTCATTGTCTTTAAATGTTTCGGATAAATTGAGTGTGGAGTCTGACCCGATAAAATTGAAGCAGATAGTTAATAACCTTATTAACAACGCAATAAAATTCACAGATGAGGGCGGTGTGGAAATTGTTGTGGATGCTAGGGGAAATGAGCTTGAAGTTTGCGTGAAGGATACGGGATGCGGCATATCCGACATCGACAAAGAGCGTATGTTTGACGCTTTTGTCAGGCTTGATTCATCGCAGGGTGTGCAAGGCTTCGGGCTTGGACTTTCGATTGTAGACCGGACTGTGGCTTTGATGGGCGGGTCGATTTCTGTGGACAGTGCTGTTGGCAGCGGCAGCGAGTTTAAAGTTTGTTTGCCTGTCAATGTTGTTGATGATACAGGGGCGGAAGACACGGTTGTTACCGATGACAAGAAAGGGGCTGCAGGATTCCGGGTGCTGCTGATTGACGATGATGAGTTGCAGATGAATTTGGTTTGTGAGATTTGTAAAAACAACGGCATCGTGCCCGACAAATGCCAATACCCCTCCTATGCGTCGAAAATGGTGTCGGAGGCAAAATATGACATGGTTGTCACTGATATTCAAATGCCTGAAATGAGCGGTTTCGATGTGTTGTCCTCAATCAGGAGTGTGGATGCCGGTATCCCTGTTGTGGCTGTCACGGCAAGGTCTGTCAATCGCGAGGAGTATTTGAAAGCGGGTTTTGCGGATGTCCTTGCCAAGCCTTTCAAGGAAACTGATTTCATGGGGATTGTAAACAGATATTTAAAAGAGCCGGCATGTCCGGAATGCCATGATGAAAAAGAATTGAAAGGATTGTCGGCAATGCTGCAATTTGCCGGTGACGATGAGGCGGCACGGAAAGAGATACTTGTTTCATTTGTTTCCCAAACGGAGGATAATTTAAATTCGATAGATGCCGCATATAAAAACTGTGATGTTGATTTATTGATGTCGTTATGCCATAAAATGCTTCCTATTTTTGCCATGATGGGTGAGGATGATATTGTTTTCATATTGAAAAAGTATGAAAATGGTGTTACGCCGGATGCCATGATAACAGCGGATGAAATGGCGAAACTGACATCGGAAATTAAGGATATTGTTGAAAAAGCAAAGAAAGAGGTATATGGATAAATACAGCATATTGGTGGTGGACGACGATGTGACGTTCGCGTTGATGCTTAAAACATGGTTGACAAAAAAAGGTTTTGAGGCAGCGACAGCCTCATCGGTTTCAGCTGCTAAGAAAAAGTTGACAGAGAATGATTATTCGTTGGTGTTGACAGATATGCGTCTGCCTGATTCCGATGGTATTGACTTGTTGCAGTGGCTGTCGGGCATTGGAAACCATGTGCCGGTAATTGTGATGACCAATTTTGCGGAGATACAAAATGCCGTTAACAGCATGAAACTTGGAGCTTTCGACTATTTGTCGAAGCCTGTCAATCCGAGCGAGTTGGAGAAGAAAATATCTGAGGCGTTGAAATTTTCGGAAAAATCGGTTGAGGATAATTCCAAGACAGTGGAATTTGAAGAGCCGGATAATTCCAAATCGTTTATAGAGGGGAATAGCGATGCCGCTAAACAGTTATACCAATATGTAAATCTTGTCGCGCCAACAAATATGTCGGTACTTATTTGCGGTAAAAGCGGAACAGGGAAGGAGCATATAGCGCACTTGATACATGAGCGCAGCAAACGAGCAAAAAAACCGTTTGTGGCTATTGACTGCGGGTCGATTCCAAACGAACTTGCCGGCTCTGAATTTTTCGGGCATACGAAAGGCTCGTTTACAGGCGCAATCGATGACAAGACAGGCGCGTTTGAGGCGGCAAACGGAGGTACACTTTTTCTTGATGAGGTGGGAAATCTGAGCTATGAGACGCAAATGCACTTGTTGCGGGCGTTGCAAGAGCGAAAGATAAAGCGCATAGGAAGCAATAAAGAAATAAATATAGACATACGGCTTGTTTCCGCCACCAATGAGAATTTGGAGGACGCTATTTCGCGTTCTGCCTTTAGAAACGATTTATATCACAGAATATCGGAGTTTACTATCCAAATGCCTGATTTGAAAGATTTGAAGCAGGATATTATGCTGTATGCTAATTTCTTTTTGGATATGGCTAACAGGGAATTGGGCAAAAATGTCATAGGCTTTGACGATAAGGTGGTGGACTTGTTTTTGAATTATGACTGGCCGGGCAATATCCGGCAAATGAAAAATACGGTGATGCGCGCCACATTGTTGACGCAAGACGGCTTTATCTCAATCGATTCTCTTCCAAAAGAATTTATCGGGGTGAAACAATCGGCAGGCGGCAAGCCGGTTTTGCTGCATGATCCGGACGATGAAAAGGAAAGAATACTTTCTGCCATTAAAGCGGCAGGCGGAAACAAATCATCGGCGGCAAGACTGCTTGGTGTTGACAGAAAGACATTATATAATAAATTAAAGTTGTACAACATTGAATAGGGCATAAAATGAAATTTGACGATATATTGGGGCATGACAATGTGAAGCAAAGGCTGCGAAAAATGGCTGCGGAGGATAAAATTCCGCATGCCTTGCTTTTCGAAGGGCCGGAGGGCATCGGTAAATTGGCTATGGCAAGAGCTTTTGCGCAATACTTGCATTGCCAGAATCCCACCGGCGATGGCAATCCTTGCGGATTATGCCCCTCGTGTCTGCAGTACCGGACGTTTAACCAGCCGGATACTTTTTTCGTGTTTCCCATTTATAAGAAAAAATCAGGCAAAGATTCTTTTTGTGATGATTTTGCGGGAGAATGGGAAGAGTTTCTTTCAGAAAATATTTATGCGGATTTTTCGACATGGGTAAAAATTCTTGATTCCGGTACGGCAAAGCCTGTCATTTATAATAATGAGGGTGATGCGATTTTGCGCAAGATAAGTGTGAAATCTTATTCGTCGCGTTATAAAATAATGATATTATGGTTGCCTGAGAAGATGAATGAGCAGTGCGCAAACCATTTGCTGAAAATAATAGAGGAGCCATACGAGGATACGCTGCTGTTCTTTGTCAGCAACACACCCAATGAAATATTGCCTACGATTTATTCGCGGGTGCAGCGCGTCATTATGAAACCGCTGCCATTGCCGTTGATTGCCGGATATTTATCCGACAAATATGCTGTCGATGGCAATTTGGCTGTGTCGGTGGCCAACTTATCGGGAGGGAGTGTGACAAAAGCGGAAGCGTTGCTCAACATAAACGAGGACAATAAGATGTTTTTGGAGCTTTTTAAGCGGTTGATGCGTTCAGCGTATGTCAAGAATTTAAGAGATTTGAAAGATTGGGCAGAAGAAGTGGCCGGACTGAAAAGAGAAAAATGCTGCTTCTTTTTGTCGTATGTGGCTAAGTTGATAAGAGAAAATTTTATTTATAATATCGGCAATGCCTCGCTTAATTACATGACGAAAGAGGAGGAAGAGTTTGGGGCAAAATTCTCTCCGTTTATCAACGAGCGGAATGTGGCTGTTATTGTAAATGAAATAGACAAGGCTGTGGCCGACATTTCGAGAAATGCCAATGGCAAAATCGTATTGTTTGATTTTGCCATTAAGATGATTATTGCAATAAAATCATAATCAGGCCATGACTCCTTTTTTGAAAAAAGTGGCTGAAACCTTCATTGAGAAGGCCGGTCGGCTCGACAGAACATGTTTTGTGTTTCCTAACCGCAGGAGTGGCGCTTTTTTTAGGAAATATTTGCGGGAATGCTCTGTGAACCCGATGATATTTCCTGAGGTGCAGACTATTTCTGATTTCATAGGCTCCCATTCCGGATTAATCGACGCCGGCAGGATAGAGCAGCTGTTTGCCCTCTACGACTCGTATCTGAAAGTTGCCGGTCATGTGGATTTCGACAGGTTCCTGTATTGGGGGGATATGATTTTGGGCGATTTTAACGATGTGGACCGTTATATGGTTGATGCCCGTGAGCTGTTTGTCAATATAGAGAACTTGAAAAGCATCAACGCTGATTTTCTTACGGAGAGCCAACGGGTGGTGATTAAGAATTTTTTTGGAGAATACCGTGTGGGAGGCACTGAAAATCTGTGGATTGGCGATGAGGGCAAAAAACGCTATTTCCGGTTATGGTCGGTGCTGAATGATTTGTATGAGGAGTTTAAATTGAGGTTAAAGGGCAAAGGCTTGTCGTATTCCGGTTTGACATATCGCGTGGCCGCAGAGAAAATAAAGGAGAAGAGCAAGGACGATTTTGAGTTTGAGCGTATCGTTTTTATCGGATTTAGTACTCTATCGAAATCGGAGGAGGTGATTTTCAATCATCTTAAAAATATTGGAATAGGGGATTTCTATTGGGATTTTAATTCTCCTGTGTTCTCCGACCCGGAAAATAAGGGGACGGTTTTCTTGCGGGAATATGTGAAAGAATTTCCGTCATGCTACGATATCGGAGAGGAGCCGTGTTCAATGCCGTCGATACGTGTCATCTCTGTCCCGTCGGGAGCGGGGCAGTCGAAGGTGGCCGCGCATCTGATTGAGCAACTTGTTGAGAGCCGTGATATTGAGAATCCGGAAGATGCCATCGATACAGCTATAGTGTTGCCTGATGAAAAGTATCTTGGCAGTGTGCTCCGTTCGGTTCCTGAAAGTATCGGGACAATGAATGTCACAATGGGATATCCAATGGCAAACACCGCTGTCGCTTCATTTATGAGGATGATAGCCGTAGCCTTCGGCCATAAAAGGGTACGCAACGGTATAGTATCTTTCTATTATGAGGATTTGGAAAATTTATTGTCGCATCCTTATGTGGTGGCTTTGTGTGGAAAAGAAATCGACGAATTTAAAAGGGCAGTAATCGAAAGGCGTTTGTTTTTTGTCGATATTGGCACGATTGTGGAATTGTTGCCTTCGTTGGCAGATGTGTTTGGCAAAGTTGAGTTTTCATCGTCTTTGGAAATCGTGAGCTATGTGAGAAAAGTTATAGAGACGGTTGGGAATAAATTGTCGATTGTGTCGGAATGCGAAGATTTGTCGTTGGAACGGTATTTCATTTGCAAATATGTGGATTCGTTGGTGGAGCTGGAGTCGATGATAAAAGACTACAGTATGGTTGAAATGTCGGAGAAAACATTTTTCTTTTTGATAGACAGGATGACATCCGGAGCTACGGTGGCTTTTGAGGGAGAGCCTATGCAGGGATTGCAGATAATGGGTGTGCTCGAAACCAGATTGCTGGATTTTAAAAATCTCATTATTTTTTCGATGAATGAGAGAGTGTTTCCTTCAAAGCATTATACCCGCTCGTTTATTCCGGAGTCTTTGCGTGCCGCATACGGAATTTCTACTTATCATAAGCAGGACTCGATGTTCACTTATTATTTTTACAGGATGATAAGCCGTGCGGAAAATGTGTTCTTGTTGTACGACTCGCGCACTCAGGGCGTTTCTACAGGCGAGGTTTCGCGTTATGTTTCTCAGCTCAGACGGATTTACAATCGTGGGAAATGCGAGGAATATGCGTTTGGCTATAATGTGTTGCTCCCTGTGGAGCCCGTAATCGAGGTGGAGAAGACACCATGTGTGATGGAGCGGATAATCCGGTATACACTGCCTGATACCTCAAAGAATTTCTCCGCGAGCATGATTAATACGTATGTAGAATGTCCGTTGAAATTTTATTTTAAATATGTTGAGGATATCAGGGAAGAGGACGAGATAAATGATTTCATCGACAGTGCCACGTTCGGTACCATTGTCCATGAGATAATGCAGGCGATATATAATGCGGTTCCGCTGACAGACGGAAAAAAAATTGTACGGCATGATTATTTGGAAAATTTATCGTCGCCCGAATCTTTTGAGCTGCAAAAAATCATTGGCGAAGTTGTCAGCAAGGAGTATGATAAAAACAAAGATGGCGGAGGCGATGTTGAGGTGATAAAAAATATCATCGCTTATTATATTGTCCCTGTTTTGAGGCACGACATGTCGCTTACTCCGTTTGAATATGTGGGGAGCGAGATAGAACAGTCGTTCATATGGCGGCTTGACGATGATTTGACAATTAATTATAAGCAGATTATCGACCGGCTTGACAAGGTGGATGGGACTTTGCGCATCGTGGACTATAAAACGGGCAAGGATGAGGTGAATATCAAGTCATTTGACTCGATTTTTGATGCCGGCAAGTCAGGGGGACACCAAAAAGCTGTGCTGCAAATATTGCTTTATTGTAATGCTTACTCCGAGAAAGAGAAATATGGAGGAGATATAAAGCCGGTTATTTATAAGATACGCGATGTGCGTCTGCTTGGCGATGAGCGGTTTTGCCTCAAATATGAGTCAAATCCTATAATTTCATACAACAACTCAATCTTCAAAGACGGGTTTATGGAAAAAATCAGGATGATTGTAAGAGAGATATTGAACAGTGATGTGAAATTCACGCGCACTGCTGATAGGAAAAAATGCCTGTATTGTCAGTTCGCAGAGGCATGCAACCGTAATTAGTAAACAGGGAGAGCGCATGATTTTCAGATGCGCTCTCCCTGTCTTACCACGTTTTTTATTGTGTCGCGTCACATTATGCCGCGCTCGCGCAGGCGGAGTTGCCAATTCCATGCCGATTTCATAGTTTCCGACAATGGCACTTCCGCTTTCCAACCTAATATTTTATTCGCTTTTTCCGGATTAGCCCATACTTTTTCGATGTCGCCTTCACGCCGTCCTACGATTTTGTAAGGCACTTTCACGCCTGTTGTTTTTTCAAAAGTGTCGATGAGCTCCAAGACAGAAACGCCTTTTCCCGTGCCGAGATTGAAAATCTCTATATTTTCCGGGCTTTTGTCCTCAAGCATTCTGCGGATTGCCGTGACATGGGCTTTTGCAAGATCCACCACGTTGATAAAGTCGCGAATGCAAGTGCCGTCGGGCGTGTTGTAATCGTTGCCGAAAACGCTCAGCTCTTTTCGTATTCCTATTGCTGTTTGCGTGAGATAAGGGATGAGGTTTTGCGGCACGCCATTTGGCAATTCTCCTATTTCGGCGGACGGATGCGCTCCAACCGGGTTGAAATAACGGAGTATGATGCTTTTTATGTCTGCTCCTGAGGCTATAAAATCCTGTATTATCTCTTCGCTTATTTGTTTTGTGTTGCCGTATGGCGATGTGGCTTTCTTTATTGGCGCGTTTTCATCGACAGGATTGGTGTCGGGCTCGCCGTAGACAGTGCATGACGAAGAAAACACAAATCCCTTTACACCGTATTTAGGCATTAGCTCAAGCAGATTGATTAGTGTGTTAAGGTTGTTTCTGTAGTAGAGCAAAGGTTTGTGTACTGATTCTCCAACGGCTTTGCTTGCGGCAAAGTTGATTATACCCTTTATTCCGCTGTATTTGATGAATAACCGTTCCAATGCGTTGATGTCGGTGCAGTCGGCGTTGACAAATGCCGGGCGTTTCCCCGTGATTTTCTCTATGCCGTCGAGCACTTCGATATTGCTGTTTGATAAATTATCGATTATTACAACTTCATACCCCGCATTTTGCAGCTCGACAGTGGTGTGCGAGCCAATGTATCCGGTTCCGCCGGTAACTAAAATCCTATCGTTCATATATTTTAATTTTTAGGCAAAGATAGTGAAAGGCGAGAGCAGAAACAAATGAAAACAAAGTTTTCAAATTTGGTTATGCCGAGCCGCATCCTTTCTTATGGAAAGATAGTGAAAGGCGAGAGCAGAAACAAATGAAAACAAAGTTTTCAAATTTGGTTATGCCGAGCCGCATCCTTTCTTATGGAAAGATAGTGAAAGGCGAGAGCAGAAACAAATGAAAACAAAGTTTTCAGATTTGGTTATGCCGAGCCGCATCCTGTCTTATGAAAAGACAGTGAAAGGCGAAGGCAGAAGCTGTGCCGGGATGCGGCTTGTTTTTTCGTGTAATGTGGAATTATTCCACATATTTGTGGAGGCTGTACACATTGTTTGTGCCGCGCAAAATTTCCATGATATTTGTAAGTGTTTCATATATAGTTTGTTATGTGTTATTGGCATTTGGCATGTAAATTGATATGTGTAAATACGAAAAGAATGACAAAAATCGAGTTATGAAAAAAGTATTGTTGACAGTGGGAGTGATTGCTTTATTTGCAGTTTCCTGCAATAGTAATAAATCCGGGAATGAAGCAGACTCGTCTGCCGCAATGGATTCGTTGAGGATAGAGAGTCTTGAGGCGGATAAGGACAGCCTGATGAGTCTTATGGGTGAGATAAGCAACAATCTGTTGGAAATAAACGGACTGGAAAATATTGTCACTTCTAAGGAGTTTAAATCCGAGTCGCCTTCTAAGAAGAGGGAGATTCTTAACAATATAGAGGCTATAAAGCAAGAGCTTGCCAACCGCCGGAAAAAATTGGAGGAGCTTGAGTCCAAGTTGAAAAAACAGAACGGTTATACCGCAAATTTGCAGAAAACCATCGACTCTCAAAAGAAATTGATTGACGAGCAAAACAAGAAGATTTCCGACTTGGAAGGTGAGCTTGCAAAAGCCAACATAAAGATTGAAAGTTTGAACGTGCGTGTCGATTCGCTGAATACGGAAGTGACCAACGTTTCGAAAGAGAAACAGATTGCCGAGCAGAAATCGGAGGATCTTACCAATCAACTCAACACTTGTTACTATGTGGTTGAAACAAACAAAGTGTTGAAAGAGAAGAGGATTTTGGAGAAAAAGTTTTTAGGAAAAACGAAGGTGATGGAGGGTGATTTCGACCGTTCGGCCTTTATTAAGGCTGACAAGCGGACATTGACGGAAATTCCTACCGGCAGCACTTCCGCGAAAGTTGTAAGCAAACAACCGTCCGGCTCCTACGAAATAGTGGATGAGAATGGTTACAAAGTGATAAAAATAATAGATGCGAATCTATTTTGGGAGAAATCAGATTTTCTGGTGATCGAGGTTAAATAAAATGGTTCTTATTTAGACTGGTTGGGTCGTGGCGGGTGACCGTAGCGGCCCATTTTTATTTATTCGAATCTGATTGTTTTTGCCGGGCTTATGGAGGTGATGATATAAGAGGGACCGATAAGCGCCAATGCCGATATGATTATAATTCCGGCATTCAGTACAAGCAGCCATGAATTAATCTCGACGGGGACATAATCCATGTAGTATGTGGCCGGGTCGAGGTGAACGATGTGGAATTGCTGTTGCAGCAAAATTAACGCCAATCCTATTGCGTTGCCTATTATCATGGCTTTAAATATTATTTTTTCAGCAAGGTATATGAAGATTGCGCGTATGCTGCGGTTGCTTGCTCCCAATGATTTCAATATGCCTATCATGTTTATGCGGTTGAGAACCACGATAAGCAATCCGGCGATTAACGAGAAGCACGATACGAGGGTCATAAGTATCAATATGACTACAATGTTGGCGTCGAGCAAATCAAGCCAAGCGAAGTATGTGGAGTTGTTTTCCGTTATGGTCGATAGCTGATACACTTTTTTGCTGTTTTGGCGATAAAGCAATTCGAACAGATCGGATGCGATGTCGGCTCTTATTGTTTCAGCCTCTGTCAGGTCGTTGCAAAAAATGTCGATTGATGTGCCTGTGTTTTCGTCCCAAGAGTTTACCGACTGCACCACTTTGATGTTGCCGATTATAAATGCTTTGTCGAAATCTTCGAAATCGGTGTTGAAAATTCCTGATATTGTCAGCCTGCGTTGCTTGATTTTGTTGTCCTTGATAAAAAATAAGTTGATTTTGTCGCCTGTCATTACTTTTATCTTCTCGGCTATGGATTTTGATATCAGTATGTTGTTCCGGCTTATGTCGAATTTCCCGGAGATTATGCCGGCAGAGAGGAATGTGCTGTCGAAATCTTGAGATACGCCTTTCATTATCATTCCGTTGAAATCTTCCTTTGTTTTTATTATGCAAGGCGATTCTGCCACGAGGCTTGCCGATTTTATCTTGTTGTCATATTTCTTAAGTATAATTTTAAGGTCGTTTGTGAAAACAATGGAGTCCACGTTTGCCGCAGTCGGGCTGTAGTCGCCGGCGCGCAGTTCGATGTGCGGCTCCAATCCTGAGATTTTGTTTATGATTGTGGTTTTGAAACCTGACACTATCGATATTGCCGCTATCATGATGATGATGGCGAGTATTATCCCGAAAGTGGCTATTTTCAGTGTAAATGCCGACGATTCCGCAGAGCCGGTGCGGTACAGACGCAGTTTTTTTGATATAAACAGTTCAAATCTCATAAATAGGGGTGTCCGTAAAATTGTTGGAACTTGATGCAAAAGTAAATTATTTTGGCGTATAATCAAAAGCCTGTATCTTTGAATAAGATAAGCTGCATCTCGGCAAAGCAAATAGAGCAAGCTCTTTGCTTTGCACTCGATTTGCATTATCTTTGCAGTTGATTACTTGTAATTATGGCAAAGATTTTAACTGTTTTCCGGCTGATTGTTTCACCTCAATCGATGTGGAGCAGAATTTTCAGCAATTCGTCGAGCGGAACGACTGAACTGACAGTATATTATCCGCTTGTCGGTTTGCTTGCTGTTTCATCGTTCTTGAAATTGGTGTATGACCCGTTGGCCACATTGCATGCGGTTTTAATCGGGGCGGTTGTTTCTTTTGTCGCGTTTTTCTTGGGATATATTGTCGCCTCGTTCGTTATCTCCATGCTTTTGCCAAAGATTCAGGAGCAGGGAAAAGTGACCTCAGATGGAAGGGTGCGGACGTTTGTGATGTATAATATGTCGATATTGGTACTGATTGAGATTATTAAGAACTTTCTGCCGGTTGATATGCCGCTGATTTATATATTTTTGTTGTATATACTTTATGTAATTTCGAAAAGTGTAAAGTTCTTTTCGATAGGGCACGACAAGAATATGATATTTGTTTGCGGCGCGTTTTGTGTCATAGTGTTCATGCCGGCTGTCTTTTCTTTAGTGTTGAATAAATTGATGCCTGCTGTATGAAGTTGTCGCAAGTTAATATAAAGAACCGGAGAGCCCTGTTTGACTTTGATATTCTCGACACCTATGTGGCCGGAATTGTGCTTACGGGGACGGAAATAAAGTCGATACGGTTGGGCAAGGCAAGTCTTGCCGATACTTTTTGTTATGAGAACAATGGCGAGATATGGATTAAAAACATGTATGTGGCCGAATATTTCTATGGCTCTTACAATAACCATTCGTCACGGCGCGACCGTAAACTGTTGCTCAACAAGAAAGAGATACGCGAGTTGGGCAAGGCGAGCAAGGACAATGGCTTTTCCATTGTTCCTTTAAAAGTGTTTATCAACGACAAGGGACTTGCAAAAGTGCAGATAGCGTTGGCCAAAGGCAAGAAGGAATATGACAAGCGGCAGTCGATAAAAGAGCGTGAGGACAAGCGGGAGATGGACCGCATGTTCAAGCGTTAATCCGTTGTTTTCTCGCATATCAGCAATATCTTTTTTCCTGATGATGTGGTTGTGGCGAATATGTAGTTGTCGCCTCCGGGTTTTATACGCAATTTTTTGTATAGCTCATCGGGTGTCATTGGGAAATTGCGGCAGGCTATATTTGCCTGCCCGGTTGTCTGCCGCAGTGTTTTTATGTCGGGTTTTGACAGAGTTGATATTTTTTTGATTTTGTAGATTTTGCCCGGCAAATCGCTTTCTGTTTCGCCGCAAATGAATATATGCGAGTTGCCGGAGATGGGGCATACTCCGTAATTTGCGCATAAATCATTGAATATCCCGGCTTTCATTACCGATGAGTTGGGAAGCATTATCATGTCGTTTTCTTGTGGGGATTTGGCCGTAGGTGCCGGTGCGCTGCTGTTGTGGTTGGCGGAGAATTTCTGTAGTTTGCCATTATCGAAATTCAATGTATGAATTTTTGCAGATTCTTTGGTGGGCGGTTGTGTGAAGTCGAATTTGAATAATAATTCTTTGCACTCGTTTTTCAAAGCCACCACCCACACGTCGGTTATCTCTCCGAATTGCCGCAAAGTGTCGGATATGTCGATCATTGGCGATGTCTTGGCTATGAGAAACTTCGTTTTTTCGCGAATTGCCGCAATGATTTTTTTGATGTCGGGAGAGCAGTCGTTGATGTTGTAGAGCCTTGTATTCTCTTTGCCGCGGCGTGATTGGTCGATAAAGGCGGCAGAGAACCGGTCGCCGGACGATGCCGCGTATTCTTCCGAGTCGGCGTTTATTACCGTGATGTTGTCTGCCCCCGCATTTTGAAAATTGAATGTTGCCGCGTCGGCCACTGTCTTGTCTATGTCGATTGCGGTCAAATGTCCCACATTCTTGGCAATGTAATATGCGTCGATGCCCAAGCCGCATGTGTAGTCTGTTGCATTTTCGCATCCGGCAAACAGTGTGGCGTTGAATTTTGCTATTGTTTCCGGTGTGCACTGTTCTATAGACAGATTTGTGGGATATATCCACGATTCCGCCAATTCCGGAATTTTGTTTCGCGCTTTTCTCAGGCATTCTATCTGTATGATGGCAAATTCTTTGTCGAATGGCAGCGAAGAGATGTTTTTCAATCTCAGGCTTAGCGTGTCGCTTTTCTCATGTTCTGCCATAAACTTTTTGTATGCCTCTGTTTTCGTAAAAGAGAAATCTGTCATCAGTCGTTTTTGTTTTGTTGTTGATTGTGCAAAGTTAGGATATTCTTTGTTTAGTTGTGCGTGTGAGTGCTATGTTTGTGTTAAATGGTTGATATATAGCGATGTTGCGTTTTGTTGTTGAGTTTTTGTTGTGGTGGTATATGAGTTCTTTGTGAATGTTTTAATTATTGTGCCTTGTTTTGTGCCGTTAATTTTGCATTGTCTTAAAATTTATTGGGATGAGAAACGAGATTGCCATTCATAAATTTTTCAAAATATATATTGTATGAAAATGTTTACTCTAAAACATGCAGCGGTTGCCGCCATGATTTGCGGTACCGCGACGGCTGCTGTCGCGCAGCCCGCGTCGTCCGCGCCGGTTCCTCCGGAATTTGCGGCAAGTAAAGTCCTTTCGATTTACAGTGATGCTTATGAGCCTGCCACAACGTGGCGTTTTGGCGATTGGGGCAGTGGTACTCAATATGCAGAAGAAGCGATTGCCGGTACGGAGGACAATGTAGCTAAATTCACGACAACTGATCTTGGCTATTTTGGTTGGGAATTTGATGGCGATGTGAATGCCGCCACGATGGACAAGGTGCATATCGACGTGTATGCCGACGAGGCATTCACGTTCAGCCTTATTCCGATATGCCACACGCAGTCTTCAGAGGTGCCGCAGACTGTAACAGTGGAGACCGGAAAATGGACAAGCGTCGATCTTGACCTTTCCGTTTATTCCGACGGCGGAGCCGATTTGTCGGGAATTTTCCAACTTAAGTTTGCCAATATTGGCGCCCGTACATTCTATGTGGACAATGTGTATTTCTACAGCACATCGACTGAAGTGGATACGGAGGCTCCTAAAAATCTGACTGCCGAATTGTTGTCGGAATCCTATTATTCGGTTGTGCTTAAATGCAAGGCTGAGGATAATTCCGGCGCAGTAACTTTTACGGTGAAAGACGAGGCAAATGGTGTGGAAGTGTCGCAAGGAGCTGTTTCAGGGGCTGAGCTTGAACTGAATGTTTCCGGATTGGAAGCCGGGACAGACTATAATTTCACGGTGTCGGTATCCGACCTCGACGGCAATGTTTGCGAAACTACAGTACCGGTTTCCGCATCTACGCTTGACGCTCCTGAGGCTGCTGCCGTTCCTGCTGTTGATGCTGATAATGTGATTTCTATTTACAGCGACGTTTACGAGCCGGCTACCTCTTTTATTTTTGGTAATTGGAGCCAGACAACCGCCGCTACGGAAGTGGAGCTTGCTGATGGCGACAAGGCCTATTATCTTGACCGATTCAATTATTTAGGTATGGAACTGAACGGCAATGTGGCGAACTTCGACGCTACAGATATGGAATATCTGCATATCGACATTTATTCTCCGAATATCACACGTTTCCAAATCACTCCGATTTGGGGCTCTGAAGCACTCTATGATGTTGATGTTGAGCAGAACGAGTGGAACTCTGTCGATGTGGATCTTGCGGTGGCTTATCCAAATATGGATAAGACTAATATCTATCAGATTAAGTTGCAGGCTGAGCCGGGTTCGCAGACTGTTGCGTTTATCGACAATATTTATTTCTGGAAAGAAGACAAGTCTGGAGTTGCCGGACTTGAAAACGGCACAATCCGTGTATATGCTGCCAACGGTATGGTTTGTGTAGACGCAGACGATGTTGTCGATGTGCATGTTTATGACCTTGCAGGAGTGGAGATCTACGGAGAGGCTGTTCAGTCGGCTCGTGTTGAGCTTTCTGCCGGTATATATGTGGTTAAGGCAGGTGATAAGGTTGAAAAAGTAATAGTTAAATAATTAAATTATAGAACAAAATGATTAAGAAATTTTCTATTCGTATGATGATGCTTGCTGTGGTGGCAATGGTTGCCGGAACAGTCGCAGCACAAGCTAATAGTTTTAGCGGTACTACTGATGGACCGTATGCGGGAAATGGCGCAGCCACATATGCTCCTGTGATTGATTATGTTTTAACGTATGACAATAGTGGTGAAACAGCTTCGTTGACTGCGGAATTTACATTTTCTACAGTCTTGGACGTAGAGGGATTCAATCCACAAGTGCGTTTTGGAGCCACTTCCAATTTCCAACAATTGACTTTGGTTGAAGGAACTACTTATAGTTATACATCTACGATTGATGTGGCTGCAGGTGAAACCATGTCGATAACAGTGTTGTTTGCATGGCCTGAAAATGCGTCTGAAACTACATTTGAATATGTTGTAGGCAGTGACAATCAGACACCTGACAATGAGGCTCCGGTAGTTGTAAATGCCGGTTATGCTGCTGGTGCGGCCGGTTATGACTCTGTGACTCTTACTATTAGCGTAACCGACAATTCAGGCAATGCCACTGTTGAGGTATATGACGATGAGGCCTGTGAAAATCTTCTTGTTTCGCAAGACATCGTGGCAGACGGAAACGGACAGACTGTTGTTGTTGAAAATTTGGAGCCGGAAACATCTTACACTCTTTATATAAAGGTTAAGGACGCCGCCGGAAACTATGCCGACGATGTGAAAGCAATAGAAGTAACTACTACTGAAGTTCCTGAGATTACGGAAACAACATGGTACGGCACAATTACTGCCACCGATTATGTGGACGGTCTTAATGCTTGGACTCCTGTCATCGATTACTCTATTACATATACTACAGATAAGCATCTAAGAGTGCATTGCACGGTGTCGGATTTCAACAACAACAATGTGCAGGTGAACTTCCGTGATGCCGGTAAGTTTGAAGTGATGAACATGGTTGAAGGCAACAATCTTGAGTATGAGCTTGTATCGGCTGATACTTATGAGGCTGGAGAAGAGCTTAACAATGCTTTCTTCTATTTGGCATATCCGAATGCGGCTTCTCGTGCAAACTTCACTTATACGGTAGGTGCCGCTAATGAGGCTCCGGAGGCCGATGTGGAGAAACCGGTATTGACGAATGTGACGGTAAGCGACGTGCAAGACAAGACTGCTGTATTGAACGTAACTGTGAAAGATAATTCAGGCGTGGCTATTATCACTGTAAGCGGTGACAATTTCGAGGCTGCGGAGTACACTGTGACTGCCGACGGCACAGCTCAAACCGTTGAGTTGGAAGGCCTCACACCGGAAACTTATTATGACTTGACCGTTGGTGCGAAAGATATTGCCGGAAATGTGGCTGATAATGTTATTTCTATCGATTTTACTACAACTCAGGAAGTGATTTATGAGGAAGTGACTGTGACAGGCCATGTTTCGAGTGATAAGAGCGAATGGGATCCGGGTTGCCAGACTGCGGAATATTTCCCGGCATTCTCCTACAAGGTTACAACCAAGGGCGACAACACGCTCGCTTTTGAGGTGACTATGGATGATGCCGACTACGATTACGCGGGTGTGGCACGTGCTTTTGTAAAAGGAGGCAGCTTTGAACTTGCCTGTGCGGAAGGAGCTAAGGTGTATACCGGCGTGACTACACAATCCTATGAGCGCGGCTCTACGGTGGATGTCTATTTCCGTTTCATACCTGTAGGCAGTGCTGAGGTTTGGACTTTGCCGTTCTATGTTGAAATCGGCGAGGAAGTGGAAGCCGGTGTTGCCGGTTTGCAAACAGGCAATGTGGCAATCTATGCCGCAAACGGAAATTTGACTGTTGCAGGCGCAGAGGGCGAAACAGTCAGAGTATATGCAGTTTCCGGCGCTTTGGTTTACGAGGCTGTTGCAAGCGGCAACGAA
>CALUMI010000014.1 GCA_944321725.1 uncultured Muribaculaceae bacterium | reverse complement strand
CCGGCATAAAAATTATTCCAATCATTGTCGCCGGTCGTGCCGTAATAGAAACCGGCGGCTTTATCGCTGTAAGAATAATCCCGCGACATGCCTCCGGAATAACAGTCAATACCAAGTTCTTCAATGTTCACTGCCGACACATCAACGACAGCGATACAACACGCCGCAACAGCCAACGACGCTGTTGCCAATAATTTAGTCATAGTCATCATAGGATATTAAACTTTATGCGCAAACTTACAAATTTTTCCTCAAATTTTCCGTAAGTTTGCAGTGAATTTCAAAACGACAATGAAACGCTTCTTTCTATATATAACGACAGCTTTGGCTCTGATACTTGCGACAAACATGCAAGCCCAATCGCCTTATACTTGGAAAGAATCACATGCGGAAATTCCGGAAAAATCCGTCAACAACCCGAAAAACAACGACGGCATCGAGGTTTTCACCCGTCCCGGCACGTTGATAATACGCACTCCCGTAAAATCATACGTAAAAGTGCTGTCAATTCTCGGACAAGTCATATCACAAACCTCAATCAACCCCGGCACATTCGAGCTGACGCTGAACACGCACGGCATATTCATCGTAAAAATCAACGAATACACCATGCGTGTAGCTATCTAATCTTTCTTTTCGTCACTATCATCTGTTTCCGGTTCCGGTTTCTCCTCCACATCCGGGATAAGCTCAAAGCCGTAGTCCTCACCCTCGGCGTTCTCCAACTCCCGCTCATCGAGAACCACAAAATCCGATTTCTTCTTGTTATTGTACAGCAGACCCATTGCCTATTTTATTTCTTAGGTTTTCCTATTTTCACGTCCACCGACAAGACATCAACATTTCCGGTCGTAACTTTCACCTTCAGCCGCGCCTGCCTGCGGAGGAACAAGTGTACAATCTCGCCAATCCACATTACAAACGACGAGGCTGCAAACAGAATAATCCAATCTTCCAACTCCAAAGGAGTGACATTAAACATCATTCCACCGAAATTCACGATGATTACCTGTCCGGCAAGGATAAGAAGCACCGTCATAAAGAACACCTTGCTTTCCCTGATTTTCGAGAAACAGGAATGTCCGCTCTCGAAGGATTTCGCATTGAAAAGATTCCAAAACTGCAGGAACACAAAGAACGTGAAGAACACTGTCAAATCGTAGGCTGTCATCGATGAGTGCGAAATGTCGAACTTAAAATACGACGCAAAGAACTCGCTTATCGAAAACTCAGAAAGCGGCAAATCCGTATATTTCAAATACTGCATGAAGCCGAACAAAACAAACACAAACACCACGCTGACACCGATTATAAACCATTTCATCGCACGGTTGATTATAAAATCGTTGATATGCCGCGGCTTGTCTTTCATCACTTCCTTGTTGGGTGGAAGCGACGCAAGCGACAGTGCAGCAAAAGTATCCATTATAAGATTAACCCAAAGCATCTGGGTCACAGACAGAGGCGATTCCTGCCCTGTAAAAGCTCCGATAAGCACAATCATGCAGGCAACAAGATTAACCGTAAGCTGGAACAATATAAAACGCTGAATATTCTGATAAAGCGAACGCCCCCACATCACCGCGCGGGTAATGCTTGCGAACGAATTGTCCATAATGGTAATATCGCTCGCCTCTTTCGCAACAGACGTGCCATCGCCCATCGACAGGCCTACCTGCGCAGCGTTCAACGCCGGAGCGTCGTTTGTGCCATCGCCCGTCACGGCAACAACCTCTCCCTGCTGTTGGAGAAGTGACACAAGACGCGATTTATCGGTAGGACGCGCCCGCGACATTATCTTGATACGCTTTGCCGCTTTTGCTGCCTCATCATCAGGCAACGCCGCAAAATCAGGGCCGGAGATACGATTGGCGTCGGTATCCACCGCATCGTCCCACAAACCTATCTGACGACCAATCTCTGTGGCTGTGCCCGGTGTGTCGCCTGTCACTATCTTTATTTGCAGACCGGCATCCAAACTTTCCTGAATAGCGGCCGGCACATCATCCCTCACAGGATCGGCAATGGCCGTAATTCCCATAAAGCGCAAATTGTCGGCAACAAGTTTACCGTCTTTGATAACCGGATTTTCATTATCAAGCACTTGGCAGGCAAAGCCAAGTGTACGCATAGCTTTTTGTTGGTAATCAAGCAATTCCGCATTTAAAGCGTCGACAGTAACACCATCCGCAAAGCGGCTGCACATGGCCATCACTATCTCAGGAGCACCCTTTACATATAATATTCGTCTGCCTTTAAGCACATTGCTTTTCACCACAGTAGCCATAAACTTGCGCATCGTGGAAAAAGGCAGCTGCTCTACCACTTCAGCGTTCTCACGCAATGTAAGATAATCAATGCCGTTATCCTTCAACCACAGCAACAAGGCTCCTTCCGTAGGATTGCCTATCACTTTCGGCTTGCTCTCGCTGTTGTCGATAAAAGCCGTGGAATTGACAGCAATGGATTCGGCTATCAATCCAGCCTCTTCTCCATCATCCATTTTCTGCGTCTCACTCAAACCGGAAAAATTTGTGCGGTAGACACGCATCTGATTTTGTGTCAGCGTTCCGGTTTTGTCCGTACAAATCACAGTAGCCGCGCCCATTGTTTCACAAGCGTGCATTTTGCGGACAAGATTATTAGTTTCAAGCATCCGGCGCATACTCAACGCAAGGCTCAATGTAACACTCATGGGCAACCCTTCCGGGACAGAGACGACAACCAATGTGACAGCAAGCATTATTGTGGATAATGAATAATTCACAAAACGCAGAGTGTCAAAATCATCGTAGTCGAAAAGAAGCAACCGACCCACAATAATCAAAGCCCCTATCGTATAGCTCGCATAAGATATAAGTTTGCCCAATCGCTCAAACTGCAATGTAAGCGGTGTTTTCACTCCGTTGTCAATCTGCGCGGCAACATACACTTTTCCATATTCCGTAGCGTCGCCCACGGCATCCACACGCATCACACCGTGCCCTTCCGTCACAGTCGTGCCGCGCAACGCCTTATTCGTAGGATACGTGGCATCTTTTTTAAACTCTTCGGGAAGATGCGATTTCTTTATCACAGGCTCACCTGTCAATGTGCTTTCATTGATGCTCAACGACACGGATTCCAAAAGAGTGCCATCCGCAGGAACCTCATCGCCGGTATTAAGCATGACGATATCACCTACAACGACATCCTTGCGCGGCACTTGCGTCACACTGCCGTCACGCACCACCGTGACGGCGACATCGTCGTTGACTTTATTGAGCATCTCGAATTTTTTATTCGCGCTCAACTCCAACGCGAAGCCTATCACAGTGGCGAGAATTATCGCCACAAAAATGCCCAATGGCTCAAAAAACACATAATAGCCATCGCCCAGTCCAAAAACCTCATAAAAGGCTATGCCAAGCGACAGACACAAAGCCACCAACAAAATTTTTATCAGAGGATCGCGGAACTTCTCCAAAAATTGCGACCATACGGATTCTTTTTCCGGCGGTGTCAATATGTTAATGCCATACTTTTTACGACTTTCTTCCACTTCTTTCGCGGAAAGTCCATTATGAACATTTTCACTCATATACGTACCAAATTTCTATTTAATATCAAATCTTAATCTCTTTCCTCTCGAATCTTTTATTACAGTCCCTTGATTATACACAAGATTTCCGTTGACATACGTCTGCTTTATCGTATTATGGAACGTGTACCCCTCAAAAGGCGACCAACCGCACTTCGACAATATATTTTCCGAACGGACCGTAAACGGGACATTGCGGTCGACCACGACTATATCGGCATAATATCCTTCGCGCAGATAACCGCGCCTAACCACACCATAAAGTTCCGCAGGCGCATGGCACATCTTCTCTATAACCATATCCAAAGAAAACACATTCTGCCTTACCAATTCTAACATGACAAGAAGCGAATGCTGCACAAGCGGTCCTCCGGACGCGGCCGTAAGGCAACTGCCCTGTTTTTCAGACAAAAGATGCGGAGCGTGATCCGTTGCGACAATATCGATATATCCCTGAGCCAAAGCCGAGCGCAAAGCCGCCCTGTCGTCCCAAGTCTTAATCGCAGGATTCCATTTTATCAGATTGCCGAATTTCGCATAATCATTATCCGTAAACCAAAGATGGTGTACGCACACTTCGGCTGTTATGCGTTTTCCCGGAAGCGGAGAATTATCAAACAGCTCCAATTCGCGGGCTGTTGAAACATGCAGGACATGAAGGCGTGTATTGTACTTACGCGCCATTTCCACCGCCTTAGCCGTGGATTTATAACATACCTCCACACTCCTTATCAAAGGATGATATTTCACAGGAAGATTTTCTCCGAACTTTTTCACATAATAATCCCTGTTACGCCTTATGAGAGCCTCATCCTCCGAATGTATCGCAATTATTGCCGGCACTTGTGAGAAAACCGCTTTCAATGTGTCTTTGTTATTGACAAGCATATTGCCTGTCGATGCGCCAAGAAACACTTTCACTCCGGGCGTATATGAATAGTCTGTGGCAAGAAGTGTGTTGATATTGTCATTGGTGGCGCCAATAAAAAATCCATAATTGGCAAGCGAAACCTCAGAAGCTCTGCGATTTTTTGTTTCCAACGCCTCAAGCGTCACTGTAGGAGGCTGCGTATTAGGCATATCCATATAAGACGTGACACCTCCCGCAACGGCTGCCGCCGACTCCGTTTCTATATCTCCTTTATGGGTAAGACCCGGATCGCGAAAATGCACTTGGTCGTCGATAACACCGGGCATCACCAAAGCCCCGTCGACATCTTCTTTCACATCGCAGCTTTCCAACAAGTCCGGCGAGGGCTGCCCCTCTCCCACTTCGGCAATAAGCTCATTCTCTATGACTATGTATCCATGCCAACGACGAGAGTCACCGGCTATCTCAGCATTATAAATTATAGTTCTGCCCATATACAATCAATTCGCGACAGCTTTCGGATATTTTTTAAACCAACTACCCACTTTCAACTGCATAACACCAAATACAGCCTCACCGAATATGCTCGAATTCATTTTACTCGTTCCCAACACTCTGTTGACAAAAACAATAGGAACCTCCTCTATTTTGAAACCGCATTTGTAGGCCGTGAATTTCATTTCAATCTGAAACGCGTAGCCCTTGAACTTTATCTTGTCCAAATCTATCGTTTCAAGCACACGGCGGCGATAGCACACGAAACCGGCCGTAGTGTCGCGGATTTTCAAACCTGTAATAAAACGCACGTATGCCGAAGCGTAGTATGACATTATGACTCTGCCCATCGGCCAATTCACCACATTCACTCCTGATATATAACGCGAGCCTATAGCCACATCCGCGCCATTCTCGCAAGCCTGACGCAGCTCCAACAATTTTTTCGGAGGATGTGAAAAATCGGCATCCATTTCGATTATATAGTCATATCCCGCCGAAATGCTCCATTTAAATCCCGCGATATAAGCCGTACCAAGTCCTAATTTCCCCTTACGCTCAAGCAAATGCAATCTTCCCGGATTTTCCTGCTGCATGGTTTTAACAATCGAAGCCGTGCCATCCGGAGAGTTGTCATCAATTACCAACACATCGAAATCATGCGGCAACTTAAAAACCGCATCGATTATATTTCTGATATTTTCTTTTTCGTTGTACGTGGGAATTATCACCACGCTGTCCGATTTTTTAATTTCCGGCATCTTCAGTTGTGTTTTACATTGCAAATATAATGCAAATCAAATGCAAAACGGCATATCATCACAAAACTTTGGATTTATTCAATAAATTTCAGCAGAACATCCCCACAAAAACTTATTTACAGAGCGTCTACGAGAATGAAGTATGCCCAATAGACAGGGTCGGCGTATGGCTTTACGGTCTTGCTTCCGGCAGATGCAGCCTTACGAGCCTGACTACGTGACTTGGAAATACGATCGGCTATACTATATTCGCCTGATATTTCCGGATCTACCGTCACTTCATAATCCCGCAGATACCGCTGTGCGGCCTTCAGCGACTCGGTTTTCGACTTGCCGGCAAGAAAGTTACGATAGAATTCAGTCATCAGCAGTCCCGTCGCTCCGTCGTACACCGGACGCAGACTCATCAGCAATGTTTCCGCACCTGCTTTCTTGAAACCGCGCTGCAAACCGAATACCCCCTCACCTGTTATTTTGCCAAGCCCGGTTTCGCAAGCCGAAAGCACACATAAATCAAGCCCGCGCAAATCCAACGCCGACACCTCCTGTGCCGTCAAGATTCCGTTGTCAACCGAATCGGGCATCTGCCATGCGTTGGCCGCCCCGGCGAAGAGCAGCCCGGAGCGTGACATTGCCTTGTCCTCTTCGTAGTGCGCATCGTTATCAAACTGCAATAATGCAGTCTTTCCTCCCGCCATATTCTCACCATAAAAGCCATGAGTGGCAACGTGGATTATATTCCGCCTTTGCCCTGACAACGCTTTGAACGACGCTTCCGTACCGATGGTGTCAGAAAACATGTCGACATCATATCTCCGCGACTTCATCATCCTGTCGATACTGTCAACCTCCATTTTTGTCGCGGGGAGTTCCGCCACCGTGCCACGCTGCACCAAAGAATCGGCAGGAACGTACTCAAACGAGCGTACCGCTCCATTGCGCACATACTTCCTGCTATCGGCAACGATTACTGACGGGCTTGTATCATAGCGCATACCACCATAAAGCACGGCTCTCATACCCACGCTCTTTTCTTCCGTTTTGACGGCCAGCTGCCGTGTGGACGAAAGCCTGTACACATTATAACGGTCACTGAAAATCTCCTCACCATCAACTGGCGCATACTCAACAGCCAACCTGTACAGTTCGCCTGCCGGAGCAAAATATATATTTTTCACACCCGCCAATTCTTTTTCCAACGGCTTCCACACCAAATTGTAAAGCGCAGACGACGAAAAATAAAAATTCCTGTCCATTTCATCCAACTGTTCCTTGTCGAACAGCCGGACAAAATGCGGACAATCATAACCACGCTTCAATGTCATTGCGGCATATACCGTGCTGTCGGCAGAAGCAGGTATCTCCATAAACTCTATGGCGATGTCGCTATTTCCGAGCATACCCTGCACGTCACGCCATCCTACGGCAAGGTTCTTGGTGTAGTCGCCAAACACTTTGCTACGCTCGACCAGTTCATGCTCCTGACGGTCAGCCACCTTGTTCAGAGAATCCGCATAATGACGGATTGCCAATCTTGCAGAATCGTCCATAGACTGCGAAGAAGACAGATTCTCACGCTGCCGATGCGCCACCGAACGGTTTTTCACCATCTCCGCATACAATTCCACAGCCGCCGTGTCACCGCTCTCCAAAAGCAACTGCCGCATTTCAATGTCGCTGTTAAGCAATATGCCCTTGCTCAACAAGACCCCGTCGTATGCCGCCATAACGGCCGAGTCTTCGTGTTCCTTGTAGACAATCGCAGGAAGCCAAGCATCATACCAACTCTTATGCTCGTTCCAAAAGCACAACCTCTCGAATGCCGTCAAATCGCGGAAAGTTGACAGCACCAAATGATTAGTCCTATCGGTGACAGCCGATGCCGAGCGTTTCATGCCTCCGGCATCATTATTATAGTAATAATAGGATGCCATATTTTGTAAATACTTGACATATTCCGGATGACTGTCGCCATAGACCGCCCCGACTATATCCAACGCCTTTGCCTCAAACTTTATCGCATCCTCAAAATTCCCGATTTTGGCACTGTATTTCGAAAGATTGTTAAGAACGGCAGCACTGTTATAATGGCACTCTCCGAATACACTGTCGCACATCGTCAACGCCCTGCCGGCAAGCGTCATTGCATGAGAATAATCTTTCATATAATAATATGACGAGGCAAGATTGTTCAACGCAGCCAAATACGACGGATGCCCAACTCCAACAGTCTTTTCATAGACCGATAAAGCCTGTTCTCCCAATTTTGCTGCCTCAGAATAGTTGCCGGCAGCAACATCATATACTGACAGATTGGAAAGAGACAGCGCATACACATAGTTTCCCTCACCAAACACCCGTCTGCGTATTTCCAACGCACGTGTTCCAAGCTCAACAGCCTTCGCATTATTACCGAGAGCATAATAGCAAGCGGCAAGCCCGTCCAATGACATAGCATAATCAGGATGCTCTGTTCCCATAACTCGTCCGCGTATCTCCAACGCTTCCTGCTCCAATTTGACCGCTTCGGAAAAATTGCCAAGTTTCCGATGAAAAAAAGCGAGATTGCTCAACGCCGCAGCATACGACGGATGCCCTTCGCCCAAAGCCTGCCTGTAAGCCTCCACCACTCCGGTAGCCAAATCCACAGCTTTCCGATAACTGCCAATAGCGCCATAGCGGGATGCCATATTGGACAAAGACGCTATGAAATACATATTATTCTCTCCAAAAAGCCTCCTGCACACATCCAATGCCTTCTCCCCAAGCTCAATGGATTTCCGGTAATTCCCGACATAGTAATTGTAATTGGAAAGATTATTCAAAGCCGTCATATATCCCACGCCATTATCCTTTTGGCTATTTTCACAAATATCAAGTGCCTGCTCTCCAACAGAAAGAGCGGTATGGTAGTCGCCAAGATTGGCTTTGTACTCGGCAAGATGAAGCAACGACTCTAAATAATCAGGATTGTCTGCTCCCAAGACCTTTCCATAAATTTCCGCGACACGCGCTCCCGCTTCCGCCGCCCCGGCATAGTTGCCTGCGGCATTATTATATAGAGCCAGACTATTAAGCAGTGACGCATATCTGCCACTATCCTGTCCATAGAGTTTTGCCGCAATGCCAATCGCCTCCGTCTGGCGCGCTATCGCTTCGGCATAATCACTCTGCAAGGACAGGAAATAAGCAAGATTGTCCATAAGAGTGACATATGTGGGATTTATTTTACCCACAGCCACTTTCCATACGCCTGCAGCCTTTTTCTCAAAAGCGATTGCCCCCACATAATCTTTGGAATTATAACAAACCGACGCAGAATCGTGCAGGGCGATTGCATAAGCAGAGTCAACCGGTTCATATTGCGCGGAAGAATCGCCACACACGGAGCGCGAATTAGCAAAACCTGCAGCCAAGACAATAAGCAGAATAGCAACTATATTCTTCATATCAATCATACTAAGTCGTGGTACAAAGATAAAACAAATACGCCAAGATACATAAGCTGCAAATGATTAATTAAAGATTGTGAAATAGTTTGCGCGACAGGAAATAATCCTTACCTTTGCCGTATAACATAAAGAATTAACAAACAGGGTCTCAATCACAGAGTGATAGGGATTCTTTTTATTTTACTAATTTTAAAAATAAATTCAACCATGGCTATCACCTACATGACTAAAGAAGGGTATGATAAGAAGATGAAAGAAATCGCTTATCTGGAATCAGTGGAGCGACCGAAAATATCCGCGGCCATCGCTGAAGCCCGCGACAAAGGCGACTTGTCGGAGAATTCCGAATACGACGCCGCCAAAGAGGCACAAGGCATGTTGGAGATGAAAATTTCCCAACTCAAAGACATGCTCGCCAGCGCACGCATCATCGACGAGGCGAAGCTCAACACCGAAGAAGTGCAAATCATGAACACCGTAACAATCAAAAACACAAAAAACGGCGCAACCATGACATACACGATAGTGGCCGACTCGGAAGCAAACCTTAAGGAAAAGAAAATCGCCTCAAGCACTCCCATCGCAAAAGGGCTGCTCGGCAAAAAAGTCGGAGATATTGTGGAAATCAAAGTTCCGCAAGGAGTGATGACATTCGAAATCGTCAAAATTGAAATACTGTAAAATCATGGCTACAATATTCAGCAAGATAATTGCGGGAGAAATTCCCTGCTACAAAGTCGGTGAAGACGAAAAGAACTTCGCTTTTCTCGACATCAACCCTGTGAACAAGGGGCATGTGCTTGTCGTACCAAAGACAGAGAATGACTACATATTCAATCTTTCAGACGAAGATTACTCATCGTTGACATCATTTGCACGAAAAGTGGCAAAAGCAATGCAGCGCGCAATCGACTGCAAACGCATAGGAGTTGCTGTCATAGGATTGGAAGTGCCGCACGCGCATATACATTTGATCCCTATCAATGAGGAAAAAGACATGTCGTTCAGCAAGCCCAAGCTCACGCTCCCGGCGGAAGAGATGCAAAGCATAGCAGACGCAATCGCAAAAGAGCTCGCAAAATAATTCATATTTCATAAAAACAGTGTAGCAGTCGTTTCATACCTGAATGGATACAACTGCTATACTGCTTTTTTATGCTCGTTCAACACAACAATAAAAACGGACAAGAGGATAAGCGCCACGCCAATCCCGCTTTGCCATGAGAAGTCCTCGCCAAACGCAACGATACCAAGCACCATAGCCGTAAGCGGCTCCATCGCGCCAAGAATGGAAGTAAGCGTCGGCCCGGCATATTTTATGCCCTGCACCAACGAGATGTTGGAAATGGCTGTGGCAACAAGCGACAACCCGGCAATATACAACCACAAATGAGGGTCGGTTTCTATGCGCACGCCACCGGTAAACAGTCCACCGATCACAAACAGGACGGCACCGATACCCATCACATAGCAAGTGAGCGGTACAGACGGCAAATTCACAGCCCGCGTTTTTCTGACCCCAACAATATAACCGGCATAAGAAAACACCGATACAGCCGCACAAACAATGCCCAACACGACATTGCCACCGGCAGGCGAACCGATATTTCCGAAAGAGAGAAGCACAGCCCCAATTATCGACAAGGCGACAGCAGAAAGCACCGTCTTAGAGCGCGGCTCCTTGAAAAACAGCATCATCGCCAAAGCCACAGCAAGCGGATAAAGGAAATGGATTACCGAAGCCACTCCGCTGGCAATGTTCTGATATGCAATGACCAACGAAAAGGATGTGGTTGCCCTGAAAAGACTCAGACAGAACACGACAGCAAAATCTTTCTTCGAAATTCTGAAATCAGCGCCCTGCAACAGTCCTATGGCCACTAAAAAGATTGTAGCCACGCCCCAGCGATAGGACAATGCCTCAAAAGACGAATAGCCCGCATAGATGAGCGATAATGTGAAGAACGGAGCCAACCCGAATGTCGAGGAGGAGATTCCGGCATACAAAATACCTTTCAACTTATTCATTACCACAATCGTCTATCATTTTGATCACCCGGCAAGGATTGCCTGCGGCAACAACATTGGACGGGACATCGCGTGTGACCACGCTTCCTGCCCCTATCACTGAATTATCGCCTATCGTCACACCCGGCAAAACAGACACACCGGCGCCAATCCACACATTGTTGCCTATAGTTATCGGATAAGCATATTCCAGACCGGCATTGCGACGCTTCACGTCGAGCGGATGACCTGCGGTATATATCCCCACATTCGGGGCAATGAACACGTTGTCGCCGATTGTCACTTTCGCACCGTCGAGCACAACAAGATTTACGTTGGCAAAAAAATTGTCGCCAACGGTGATATTATATCCATAATCACAAAAAAACGGAGAAATCACCGTGCAATTCCGTCCGGCATTGATTATAGAGCGCAACAACCTGTCACGCTCATCAACAGCAGAGAGTGGCAAATTATTAAAATCCGCCACCCTGCAATGTGCGTCTGCCATTTCGCGTTGCAGCTCAGGGTCGTTGTTAGCGTCATAAAGCATACCCTTTGCCGCCTTTTCTTTCTCTGTCATCAGTCTTCAAGCATATATTGTATCGTGGTCACTACCCGCACATTCTTGATATAAGGAGTGTTTTGGTCACGGTCGGAAATAGAGAACTGTCCTTGGTTCGCGGTCTTTATCTTGCCCAATTTGCTTTCCGAGTCAATGGCAAACTGCTCCGCTGCCTTACGCGCATTTTTTGTGGCCTCCTTTATCATTTCCGGCTTAATGCTGTTAAGACCAGTAAACTCGAACTGTATGCTCGGATAAGTGTAATTGCTGAATGTAACGGCCACGCCTTTCTGAATCAGCGAAGGCTGCTCTTTCAGCAGAGCAAGCACCGTATCGACTTTTTTTGTATTTACCGTGATTATGGACGACACCCTGTAACGGTAAGGAGAGCGGTCGGCCGTATAAGCGTCCGCGTCCATATCTGTCACGTCTATGCTCGTGGTTATCTCATCGGCGGTAATGCCTTTCGACTCAAGCAAATCAAGCACCACCTTATTCTTTTTGTTTATAGTGTTGTAAAGCGAATTAAGGTCATTGCCAAGCTCTTTATACACAATAGGCCAAATCACTTTGTCGGCTTTAACCTCTTTCTCCGCAAGACCTTTTACAGTCACTACCCTCGCGTTTTGCGAAAAGCTGCCCAAGCCCGACTTTACACACAGCCCCAAAACTACAATACCCACAGCCAACAACGCTGCAGGAAGCAATGATTTCAATCTGTCCATAATCAAAATTTATTAGAATCTATATATGGCTATGACAATTTGCCAAAACAAAAGTTTAATCCTCCCTGTAGAAATTCCGCAAATACATACGCGCAAAAAAGTCCCAATTATCGTGAAGCAATTTATTGGCATCCCTGCCCGTGGGATAAGCAGCGTCGGGCACCAAACCGTTGGCAAACGAATATTTCACCAAATCAATCGGGCAAGCCATCGGCTCCATAACCATACGATGCGCCTCTGAAGCAGCCCTCTCCGCGTCGTACAACGGATTGTCGGGATGCTTTATATAGCATGCCACATCATGGGCAATCATCATACCCTTCTCCGGAGTGGCAAAAACCACAAAATCAGAAAAATCCCTCATCTGCGGAAATATTCCTTCTTCGGGACGTTCCCAACCCAATTTATCGGAAAGAAAGCTCTCCAAATCAGCATACAACTCAAAAAACGCAATTTCCTTGCCGCCTGTAGCCCGCTTCAAGGCCCTATAATATTTATGCTCTTTTTGCTTCTCTCCCTTTAATTGCTTTTTATCTTTCGGCAAACGATTGTCTATCATAAGGCGCATCCATTCATCCACCAACAAAGCCAAAGGGCCTGTCGGCTGCTCGAAAGTGGTCCGCAACCGCCGCTCATCTGTCAATGTTTCATCAACGGAAAGCTCTTCTTCCTCGCTTATCTCCGGCTCATAGGCATGTTTGCTCACCGGACGCAGAAAATAGCTGTTCCAAAAAAGCCAGCCCGACATTCTGAAAATGTCACGCACCTGCCCACGGTCGTTGAAGTCGATTTCCATAAACTCTTTGAAATTTTCAGGTTCGGGCGCATCTTCGTAAAGAAAGTCAAATAATTTATAAACCTGCCGCGCCAACCTCATCAAATCAGAATCATAAGGAGAAACAAGGCCGTTGAATCCAAGTTGCGACTCAAGCGAGTACCAAATAACGAACTGCACATCTATAAGATTCAACTCATAGTCGATATAGTCATCCGGCTCTTCATACAACGGCACAGGACGCCGATAAAGTTTTCGGCACATCATCACAAACGCCCGCCACATTCCGGCATCGGCAAGTATATCCTGATAATAAGACACCAAACTTATCACCACATTTTTCCGTATCTCCTCCCCGATTTCAGGGAAAGCTTTCATGCCCTCCCACAGTTTATCGATATATTTCGCGAGCGTGAGAAAATATTCATCTGTAGCCTTAAAATCATCAGGGTCAGGCAGTCTGCGCTTCAAATCCTCCAACGTTATTTCCATAGTTCTCCTTCCTTTTTAAGTTTCACCAAATGAGCGGTTAATTCTTCAACAGAATTAAATACGATATGTTCACCACCAAAAGTTAATTCCAATGCCGATGGCGATGAAATTTTTATATTGCACCCGCTACCGGCCACAATGACAAAACCGTTTCTTCGTAAAGCATTGCCGCACCAATGCCGCATAATGTCGTCACCCTCCACCGACACGCCGCATTCCGCGTTTGTCTTATACAAAAATTCACCGGAAAGCATATCGAAGTGCACGCTTTCCGAACCGAACAGTTCCGACATTTTTCCACTCAGCACGGCATCCTCAGGAGTAATCTCCGTAATAGTCCCGGCGGGCATAAGCAACCAAAGTCTGTCGGACAACGCCAATGACTGCGCAACATCGTGGGATGACAGCAATATGGATTTGCCATTCTCACGGGCAAGCACATGAAGCAGCCGCAAAACTTCCACACGGTTGGCGGCATCGAGAAAAGCTGTAGGCTCATCAAGAATAATTATCGGAGCCTCCTGCGCCAAGGCTTTCGCCACCATCACTTTCTGACGCTCACCATCCGACAGTTCCGCGACAAAATGCTCCGCCTTATATGCAATTCCAACATCATCCATAGCTTTTGCCACGACCGATTTGTCATGTGCGCCCAACCGCCCGGTAAATCCCGTATGCGGTTGCCGACCAAGACCGACCAACTCTCTGACAGTCAACCCTCCGGCATTCGTGCGCTCGGTGGAAACTATACTTATCAACTTGGAAAGACGCTTATTGCCATAAGCCGACAGGGGCAAACCGTTCACAATTATGTCACCCGACAATGGGGGCTGCAAACCGGCAAGAGTCCTCAACAGCGTCGATTTCCCCGTTCCGTTAGCACCCAATAGGCTCACAAGCTCACCCTCATAAAGCGAAAGATTAAGATTGCCGAGCACCTTATATTTCTTATCAGAGCCCTTACGGTAACCAATCGCAAGATTATGTGCCTCCAAAACAGATTTCATAACTCAATTAAAATAAAAAATCTTACGACGGTTCAAGATTATATATATAATGACAGGGACACCGATAACCGGAGTAATGGCGTTTATCGGAATCAATCCGGTATCGGAAGGCAATACGCTCAACAGCACACACAGCATGGCCATTACCGATCCGGCAAGCATCGTCGCAGGAATCAGCCGCAAATGGTCGGTGGTTTTAAGTATAAGCCGGGATATGTGAGGTGTGACCAAGCCTATAAAACTTACAGGTCCGCAAAACGCCGTAACGGCGGCAGTCAGCACTCCTGTAACAAGTAAAAGGAAATTCCGTGTCAAGCGCAGATTCACACCCAGATTAGCCGCATAGCGCGTTCCCAACAACAATGCGTTAAGCGGCTTTATAATCAGCAACGAGCATACCAGACCCACAACCACAACAGCAGAAAACACGGGTAACTGCCTCAACGTCACGTTTGTAAAATTACCCATACCCCAAACCACATAGGAATGCACGCTCTCCTGCGTGGCCAAAAAATTAAGCAAGCTGATTGCAGAAGATGCCAAATAGCTTATCAGCACTCCGATAATCAGCAGCACCGTAGAACTTTTAACCGCAGAAGAGAAAGCCAACAATACAGCCATCACCACCAACGCGCCTATCAACGCTCCCGCCAAAGTGGCAAAATATCCGTATGCCACCACCCCAAAAGAGCCGCCTGCCATCAGCATCACGATTGCCACGCCAAGGCTCGACCCTGTAGATATGCCTAAAATAGACGGGTCAGCCAACGGATTGGCAAACAAAGTCTGCAAAAGCAACCCGCACACAGCCAACGCGGCACCTGCCAATGCCGAAGTGACAATCAACGGTATCCGGCTCTCCAATATGATAAAATTCCATGCCTCATTCGACGACATATTTCCCGAAACCACCGACAGCACCTCTTTCAACGGTATATCGACAGAACCTATTGCGAGCAACAAAAAGCATAATGCAACAAACGCCACAATAAGAGAACACATAACTGCCTTGAAACGCCTCATAGCCATCAGTATTTCATTTGTTTATAATATTTAAGGCTGTAATCGGGCAACAGCTCCGGATGAAACAGCTTGATATACTCTTTCAACAACAAGTCCGGATGAAAAGGAGTTTCCTCAAACATTCCCGCTTCAGCCGAATTCACATAGTACACACCATGATTTTTAAAAGCGTCAAAGCGGTCGTTATGCTCATATATTTTCAGAAAATCATTTGCGGTAAGCTCTGTCCCGTATGTGGTCACAAGCCAAATGTCGGCATCTTGCGCCTTCTCAAGCACTTGCGGAAAATCCAATGCCAACGAGCCTTGCGAAGCATCATCCGACCATGGGTAAAAGCCGCCGGCATCAGCATACATGACAGCTTTATAGCTTGCGCCTCCGGGCACGTACCACACACCGTTAGTCATAGTTTCTGAAATCACCTCAGGCCTTTCCGGAACTGCGCCGGCCATTGTTTTTAAAGCCGAATAATTGCGCTCAGTTGCCGAGAATATGGAATCAGCCACTGCTTTTTTACCAAAAAGAAGCCCTATGAATTTAATCCATTCAGCTCTGCCAAGCGGTGTCTGCTCCATGTAATCCGACATCTTCAATATCGGAACCCCCAGATTTTCAACTGCTCCATATCCGGCATTTTGATAAGGCGAAAGCATTATAGCCTCAGGAGCCGCGCTCACCACCCGCTCCACATTTGGCGACATCGACGCTCCACAATCCGTCACAGTGCCCGACAGCAATCCAGAGCGTATTTTCTCAGTCTTAAAATATTTTGAGTCGCAAACGCCTTTAACAGCGTCAACCGCGCCAAGCTCATCGATGATGCGGGCATGAACATCCGAATACACAACCACACTCTCAAGCGGAACGCGCACAACCACACCTTCCGGCAACGTATCCGGCAGCTCACCGTCCCTGTCTGCCAAAATATACGTACCAAGCACCTGCCCCTTATTCCAAGGGTCGCCTACTACCACTTTTGTGTAATCCTTATATTCAAACACCGACAAACCTTGCGCATACTTCATGGTGCCAACGCAATCCTCCCGATTTTCTACGCACGACACCACAACCAGCGCCAATACGATTAACAATACCAATCTGCCCATGATTATTGCCCGGAGTAAATTATTCCGCTGCCGATAAGACGGTCATAGCGTTCGCCGCGTTTGCGATTGTAGACTTTTATAAGATATTCATTCACCGTTTGATAAAAATCGCCCTCAACTGTCGATGTCCTGCCGATTTCCGTCCCGTCGGGCACCCACAGATATTGGTAGTTGTATGCGCCTTGTTTCAGCATCAAATCAAGCTCATAGCACTGTGTGTTGTTATTGTAATGCATCATATTGGCCGTTTCAAAATTGTGCTGTGTGAACTCGCCGTCAACATACATCTTTCCGCCGGTCAGTTCAGGCATCCTCAAAGCGAAATGCACCACCATGTAGTCGGCTTCCGTATTGCTGTCGTATGCGTCGCTCTGGCGAATGGTGAAACGTCCGTACTGTGTGCGGTCATAAATATACGAGCCGAAAGCGCGTGGCTCATCTGTCTTCAATGCCACATGATAATACGGGTCATGATAGGTATAGCCATCTATACCCATTCCCAAATAATTGGTGGTAGTCATCTCAAAACGGCGGAACTCATTCCCGGCAGGAAATATCAACTTCCGGTCGTGCTCAAAATAAGCCTTCCGCCCCGCCACCCTCAAAGGGTGCGTCACTGCAACCTCATTATCCGCGCGAGAATTTTGCGACACTGTAACAATCAAATCGTCATACATGTTGTCCACATAGTATTCACGCGTGTCTACACTCACCGAAACCTGCTGATTTGCGGCATTATAATCTATGTCGGTCCTCGACGTGACTTCAGGGACTATGTCGATGCAGTCCTCCGACAATGAGAACCTCACTTGCAAATACACGTTCTCAGGGTCGTCTTCGGGATAAACTTTCAACAGATAATTGCCTGACAGAAGAAAATTCATATCATCGTTGGGCACAGTTATATTATAATGCACATAATGGGCAAACGTGGCCGACGAAAAATCATAATTCTCCACATTGGCCTCATTGAAACCGTCGACATATTCCGACTCAACTAATTGCGACGGCTGCCAATCGGCATCGCAATGCACCACACTGTAGCGCATATACTGCATCTCCGGAGAAAGTTGGTCGAACTCTATTTTTATTTTGTCTATCCCGCCGAACTTTATCAACGGAGGAGCATAATCATTGCCCACGACCGACACACGAAGCGATTTGAAAGATTTGTCAAAAATACGGGTATGCGTATCTGCCGGATTTTGGGCGTTTACAAAAAGAAAACACACAATCGGCAATATGCCCGCGAAATTCTTCAGATTATATTTCATACGTAACAATTATTTTTCTACCAGACAATCGGCTGTTTGCCGTGAGCAACCAAATATGCGTTGGCTTTCGAGAAATGGTGATTGCCGAAAAATCCCCTATGAGCCGATAAAGGCGACGGATGAGGAGAAGTAAGCACCAAATGACGATTGCGGTCGATAAATGCTCCCTTTTTTATCGCATACGAGCCCCACAACATAAACACAAGGTTTTCTCTTCCGTTGGCAAGAGCGGAAATAACATTGTCAGTAAACAATTCCCAACCCTGCCCCTGATGCGAGCCGGCACAATGGGCGCGTACCGTAAGAGTGGAATTCAGAAGCAGCACGCCTTGCCGCGCCCATCTCGACAAATCGCCGCTTTGCGGTATATCCGTGCCTATATCGTCTTTTATTTCCTTAAATATATTCAATAGAGAAGGCGGAAACGGAACTCCGTCGTTAACCGAAAAGCATAAACCGTTGGCCTGATTGTAATCATGATAAGGGTCTTGACCGAGTATCACCACCTTCACAGAATCAAACGGTGTGGCGTCAAACGCGGCAAAAATTTTTCCTCCGGGAGGAAAGACAGTATGAGAGCCATACTCCTGATGCACAAACCCAACCAACCGGCGAAAATAATCCTTATCAAATTCCGGTTGCAAAACTTTCTTCCAACTCTCCTCTATTCTTACATCCATAATAAGCCTCTTAATTTTGCAAAACTAATAATTCTTTATTACTTTTGCCAACCGAAAACCCAAAATTGCGCGCGTAGTTCAATGGATAGAATATCGGATTCCGGTTCCGACGATTGGGGTTCGACTCCCCACGGGCGTACAAACAGACAACGCGACTTCTTGTAATCAAGGAGTTGCGTTTTTTGTGCCGCAGTTTTGCATAGACTGTGCTATAAACAACACTGCGAATGCGACCTCCAAATTAGATTTGCATCCGAATATGAGGCACTTTCCTCTACGGCAACACTGACGACTGAAAAACAAGCCCCCTCTTTATAAAACCGGATTAAGCTCTTATGTATAAATGCCAAAAGCTGACCCGACTATCTTTTAGCGATAACTGAGATAGAGGGTCAGCTTTTTGTTTTCCGATTTATCTATATCTAATGATGATAACGGCTATACAGCCTATAGATTACCATATTTTCTCTTATACGAACAATAATATCAGCAGTTGGGCTGTTATGACACGAAGAAACATCGACAACGGATAAACCGTAGAATAGGCCACGGCGGGAGCATCGTTGTTTGCCACCTTGTTTGAATAGGCCAAAGCGGGTGGGTCAGTATAGCTTCCAGCCATTATACCAAGAATCGACAAATAGTTGAACTTAAATTTAATGCGGGCTATCAATGCCATAATCATCAGTGGCACAAACGTTATCACAAATCCCCACATCACCCAACGCAGTCCCTGAGCATTGAATACTGTATCCACAAACCCGTTGCCGGCAGAGATGCCAACAGAGGCAAGGAACAGACAAATACCTATCTCGCGCAGCATAAGGCTCGCGCTTGTCGACGTGTAGGTCACAAGTTTCATTTTATAACCGAAACGGCTTATCAGAATAGCCACAATAAGCGGCCCTCCGGCAAGACCGAGCTGCATCGAGGCCGACATGCCCGGTATGGCAATAGGAATCAGTCCGACTATGATACCCAAAAATATTCCGATAAACATCGTGAACATATTGGGCTCGTGCAAACGCTTCATAGAATTTCCAAGCCTATCCGCAAGACGCTCTATATGGCTCGGATTGCCAACCACCGTTATACGGTCGCCAACCTGCAACGTAAGGTTGGAGCTTGCTATAAGGTCGATACCGGCACGGTTTACACGCGTAGCGTTCAAACGATAACCGTTGTGCAGGCGGAGCGAGCCGAGCGTACGCCCGTTATAGTGACTGTTCGTAACCAAAATTCTGCGCGAAACCACCTCACCCGGCGCCAACGCTCCCCATTCATAGTCAACAGTATTACCTATTACAGAATGGAAGATTTCCTCATCTTGGGCCGAACACACAATAAGAAGCAAATCACCGCTGTTGAGCACAGTCTTCGATGTCGGGACAATTATCTCGCCATCGGTCTTTCTCATGCGAGAAATGACAAAATGATGCTCGACTATAGAGTTCAGCTCACGTACTGTCTTGCCGTTGATAAGAGAATTTTCCACTTTGAATGTAACCACATAAGGCTTAAGCTGATTATTCTCTTTATCCTCCTCTATCTCTTTGGCCTCATTCTCGACCTTAATCTTGCAGAACACTTTCAACAATATCATCGACAAAATTATGCCAATCACTCCCAAAGGATAAGCCGCCGCATAACCCATCGACAAATCGTCAGCGCCGCTCAACCCCAAAGACTCCAACGCCTGCTGGGCAGCACCAAGACCCGGAGTATTGGTAACAGCACCCGAAAGAATGCCGACCACCTGCGGTACTGTAAGGTCGGAATCTATATAATAAATGGCAATGGCCACCACAACGTTAAGCAAAATAGTCAATGCCGCTATAAGGTTCATCTGCATTCCGCCTTTTTTAAACGACGAAAAGAAACCGGGACCAACTTGCATACCAATGGAGAACACGAACAAAATAAGTCCGAAATCCCTAAGAAAATTCAATAATGTCAGATTTCCTATATTGAATTGCAAATGCCCTGCCAAAATACCGACAAACAACACAAACGTGACACCCAACGAAACTCCGAAGAACTTAATCTTGCCCAAAAGAACGCCAAGCGCTATCACAAGAGCATAAACAACCACGTCGTGGGCGATAGTAGAGTTATCGACAAAAAGCGATATGAGCCAATCCATAATAATACAATGCTGTTAAAATAATAGTTTGATGCTGATTCAAATTTTCTGCAAAGGTACAATTTTTTCCTTATGCTTTACACAATGCAAACTATATTTTAATCACTGCCGCCACATGAAAAAAATTACCGCGCAATTTACCAAACCACCCGCTACTGCATTTTCTTGTTTTTGGCATATATGCCGTCGATTATTCCATCAGCAAGACCAATGACAGGGACGAGAATGTATGAGGCTTTCAGCAAATCGGCTATAGTGGTGAAAATTTTTCCCGCCGGCACAATTACATCAGCACGGTCGGTCTTCAATTTGAATTTCTCCATTCTCTCCTCCACCGTCATATTCCTCAACGTATCATAGACTATTTTTAAAGCCACTACCGATATGCGGTTTTTGCCCGACATATTAGAATTGGAATCTATCAATTTAAGATATTTGTTTATATTGCCTCCGGAGCCTATGATATTAGTGCCGGGATAATTACCGGCAAGCTCCTCCACATCTTTCCCCAGCATGTCCCATTCCTCGCTGTCAACAGCATCGTTGAGCATTCTGATTGTACCGATATTATAGGAATGAGAATACACCAATTCGCCTTTAGAAAGCATATTAATCTCCGTACTGCCACCACCGACATCGACATACATATAATTGCCGTCACGGTCCTCCAGCTGCTCTATATGGTTGTTATAGATCATTCTTGCCTCTTCCTGCCCGCTAATGATTTCAATTGCTATTCCCGTTTCTTTCTCTATTTTTTTCACAAGCTCTCCACCATTTGAGGCGTCGCGGATAGCGGATGTTGCACAAGCGCGATAATCCGCGACATCGTATATCTTCATCAGCTGCCGGTAGGCTTTCATCAGACGCACCATCTTACGTGCCTTTTTATCCGAGATACAGCCATCGGCAAACACGTCGAAGCCTAAGCGCATAGGCACACGCACAAGCAATTCTTTCGTAAATTTCGGATTGCTCTTTCCATCGTCATCCACATGCTTGATGAGCAAACGCACGGCATTTGTCCCTATGTCGATTGCGGCATAGCTGTCATTAATAATCATATTACTTTCCATCTCCCTCAGAATTTTGATTGACGTTCTCCTCCAAATAATGATTGTAAAGGTACTCCTGCGAACGGAACGGCTCCGAATCGGAAGTGTGCCATTGCTCATTCGTTCCACGTCCGTCTACAATCCTGCCTTGCATATTGTCTTTTAATCCTGCATCGACTATCAGAATCATCTCCTTTTTGATATCCGGGTCGTAGACCGGTGTCACAACCTCAACACGGTTGTCGAGGTTGCGCGGCATCCAGTCGGCAGAGCCTATAAACACTTTTTCCTCGCCACCCGCGGCAAAAACAAATATCCGCGAATGCTCAAGATAGCGGTCAATAATGCCGTTAATCCTTATATTCTCACTGACACCCGGCACGCCTGTCACCAACGAGCAGTTGCCCCTCACAAGCAAATCAACTTTCACACCGTTAGCCGAAGCCTCATAAAGTTTCCGTACAATATCAGGGTCAGTTATATGATTTACTTTTGCCTTTATATATGCCGGTATGCCACATTGCCTGTTGCGAATCTCCGCGTTAATCAAAGCCACAAACCTGTTTTTCATTGTGTTAGGAGAAACAAGCAACTCATTAAATTTGACAGGTCTGTAAGGACGCTCTATGAAATTAAACACATTTTCCACATCTCTCACAATCCTTTGCGAGGCAGTCATCAATATGCAGTCTGTATAGGCTTTGGCGTTTCCTTCATGGAAATTTCCCGTGCTTATGCAAACCACATCGGCGCCTGACGTCATCCCGATATGAAGCACTTTGGAATGCACCTTCAGCCCCTCCACTCCGAATACCACATTTATACCGGCCTCCTGCATACGCTTCGACCAATATATATTTGACGACTCGTCGAATCTTGCCAACAACTCTATGACAACTGTAACCTTTTTCCCATTTCGGGCCGCCCCGATAAGGGCTTTGACAACTTTCGACTCTGCCGCAAGACGATACAATGTGATTTTTATGCTTTTCACCTTACGGCTCGATGCCGCCTCCTGCAACACCCGCAAAAAAGTGCTGAAATTATGATATGGCACATGAATAAATCTGTCACGCTTTTGTATTGCCGACAAAACGCTGTCCTCACGCTCTATGTCGATTTTACGGATAGGCTTCCATTTCGGATATTTCAAGTCGTCACGCCCGCAATCGGGAAATTTCATAAGGTCCTTATGATTGTGATAGCGCCCGCCGCTCATGACTGTGTCAAGTTTGTCGAGCACCAGTCGCCCCACTACTCTGCGCGCCAAATCCTTTGGCATCAACCCGTCGTAAATTATGCGCAGCGGCTCTCCCCTTTTCCTGCTTTTTACGCCTTTCGATATGCGCTGAAGCACCCCGCTACGCAAATCGTTGTCGATTTCCATTTCGGCGTCGCGCGTAAATTTGAACGCATAAGCCTCAAAATCCGAAACTCCAAGCCCGCGGAACACAAACGGCAAACAACATCTCACCACATCGTCAAGATACATCAGATAATGCCTCCCCTCACAATCGGGCAGCCTTACAAAACGTCCGCATGAGCCGACAGGCAATTCTATATACGCGTATCCGTAACCGGCTCTCGCCGTCGTCTTTTTCGCCATCCTGACAGCAAGATAAATACTTTCATCCGTTTCATAGTCAAGCCTCTTTATCGCCGAGAACCATATAGGAATAATCAAGCCGCTGAGCTTTTCCTCGTAATAAGAGCGGATGAATTTCATTTGCTCTTCAGAAACTTCCTTGTCAGAGATAAGATATATGTTCTCGTCGCGGAGCCGTCTTGTCACTTCCGCCACAGCCTGCTCATACTCTTTCGAATATGCGCTGTTAAGCTTTCCTATCCGGTTAATAATATTTTTCGCATGGTCCCTTTCTTTGGCCGCCTCTTTTTTCCGGCACTCCACAATCCTGTTCTGCGAAGCTACGCGCACGCGGAAAAATTCGTCCAAATTATTGGAATATATTCCCAAAAAAGACAAACGCTCAAGCAGAGGGACATTTTCTTTGCACGCCTCCTGCAAAATACGCCGGTTGAAATACATCCAACTGACATCACGGTCCAAATAATACTCACTGAATTTGTCCTGTTTCATCACTCCATATTTTTTGCGAAAATATGACTTTATTGTAACAAAAATATATCATTTCCATATAAAATCAAAACATCCGGCAAGTTATTAACATATATGTCACGTAGTTAAGAATTTCAAAAACGCGAATATCATAGGCGCGGGCGATTTTGCCAATTCACAGGCGTAGACTATCTTTGTAGATTAATTGCCGTAAAAGGCTCATTATTTTAAGACTATACAGACAATGAACGACGAACTCGAGCAACAAGAAACGAGCTATACCAGCGATGACATAAAGACACTTGATTGGAAAGAACATATACGCCGCCGCCCGGGCATGTACATAGGAAAACTCGGCGACGGCACACATCCCGATGATGGCATATACGTCATTCTGAAAGAAGTGTTGGATAATTCCATCGACGAATATGCCATGGGATATGGCAAACAAATCACTGTCGACATCGCGGCAGACGGCACGGTTGCCGTTCGCGACTATGGGCGAGGCATACCGTTGGATAAAGTCGTAGACGTATCATCGAAAATGAACACCGGAGGCAAATATGACTCCGCCGCATTCAAAAAATCGGTAGGTCTTAACGGAGTAGGTATAAAAGCGACAAATGCCCTGTCGTCCTATTTCGAAATCTCAGCATACCGCAACGGAGAGGGCAAAACCGTAAAATACGAGCGCGGAGAAATAATCGAGAACCTGCCTATATATAAAACAGACGAGCAAGACGGCACATCTGTACGCTTCAAGCCCGACGGCGATTTATTCCGCAATTTTTCTTTCAAAGAAGAAACTGTGGAAACAATGATGAAAAACTACTCTTTTCTCAACACAGGGCTGACAATCATATACAACGGACGTAAAATCCATTCGCGCAACGGTTTGCTCGACCTGCTGAAAGACCGAATGACAAATGAGCCGCTTTACCCGATAATCCATTTCACCGGACAGGACATTGAGGTTGTCATAACCCATGCCGCCCAATACGGAGAAGAGTTTTACTCTTTCGTCAACGGGCAACACACCACACAAGGCGGCACGCACCTAACGGCTTTTCGCGAGGCTGTTTCCCGCACTATCAAAGAGTTCTACGGAAAAAACTTTGAATATTCCGACATACGCAACGGCATGGTGGCGGCAATAAGCATCAAAGTGGAGGAACCGGTATTCGAGTCGCAGACAAAGACAAAACTCGGCTCGCGCGACATGGGGCCGAACGGACCGACAGTTGCAAAATTCATAAGCGACTTTTTGAAGAAGGAGCTTGACAACTATCTGCACATCAACTCCGACACAGCAGAAATAATGCTCCACAAGATCCAAGAGTCGGAAAAAGAGCGTAAAGCGATTGCGGGAGTAACCAAACAAGCCCGCGAAAGAGCAAAAAAAGTAAGCCTTCACAACAAAAAATTGCGCGACTGCCGCATACACTACAACGACACGAAAGGCGACGACCGGCGAAACGAGTCCACAATTTTCATCACTGAGGGCGACTCTGCGTCGGGCTCCATAACAAAAATCCGCGACGTCGAAACACAAGCGGTTTTTTCCTTGCGAGGCAAACCGCTCAACACCTACGGAAAGACACAAAAAGTGGTATATGAGAACGATGAGTTCAATTTGTTGCAGGCAGCACTCAACATCGAGGAGGGGATCGACGGCTTGCGCTACAACAAAGTGGTGATTGCCACCGATGCCGATGTCGACGGGATGCACATACGCCTGCTCATGATAACATTCCTCATACAGTTCTTTCCCGACCTGATAAAGAAAGGGCACGTCTACATATTGCAAACGCCGCTGTTCCGCGTGCGCAACAAAAAGACCTCACGCCGCCAAAACAAGCGAAAAAAAGGCGAAAACGCGCCGTCGGACACATTCTATTGCTATACAGACGAAGAGCGTATTGCGGCAATCGAGCGATTGGGCAACAATGCCGAAATAACCCGGTTCAAAGGCTTGGGAGAAATTTCACCCGACGAGTTCCGCAGTTTCATCGGGGCTGATATGCGTCTTGACCCTGTGGTATGGCGCAAGGAAGACTCCGTTAACGACATGCTTGAATTCTATATGGGCAAAAACACAATGGAACGGCAACTGTTTATCATAAACAATCTCGTCGTGGAAGACGACGGAGAACTTGACATGACACATTAGGATATTATGGAACAGACAATAGCGCTATTTCCCGGCTCCTTCGACCCTTACACCATAGGACATTATTCCATAGTTGAACGGGCATTGCCTTTGTTCGACAAAATAGTGATAGCAGTTGGAATCAACAGAAACAAGCAATCATTTTTGGATGTGGAAAAACGGGTGGAGGCAATAAAATCGCTCTACACGAACAACGAGAAAGTGGAAGTGATTTCTTACGACGGGCTGACTGTAGACGCGGCAAAAAAATACGGGGCACGCTTTTTGCTGCGGGGAGTAAGACAAGTGCAAGATTTCGAATACGAGCGCAACCTTGCGGAAGTGAACCGCAACATATCAGGCCTCGAAACCATATTGCTCTACACATTGCCTGAATACGGCCACATAAGCTCCTCTATCGTCCGGGAGCTTGCAAGTTACGGAAAAGACATAACCGGACTGCTCCCTCCGGGAATGAAATTACACAGAAAAGAATAACCCGAATATGAAAAAAGCGATATTATTTTTAGTTTCAACACTTGCCATAGCAAGCGTCATAGCAGGGCAAAAAGACGAATGGCGCGACATTTCACCACGCCAAAAGCTGCAAGCCATAGAATCCACGATAAAGAATTATTATGTTGACAGCATCGACGAGGATATGCTTGTAGAAGCCGCCATACGCGGAATGACCGGGCAACTCGATCCGCATTCTGTCTACAGCGACAAAGAAGAAACAAAAGAGCTGACTGAGCCGCTCGACGGCAATTTCAGCGGAGTGGGAATTGAGTTCAACATGCAAAACGACACGCTTTACGTCATACAAACCGTAGCCGGAGGGCCGTCAGAGCGGGTAGGCATACAGCCCGGTGACCGTTTCATCGCAGTCGACGACACCGTAATTGCCGGAAAAGGCATGAAAAACACCGACATCATGAAACGTTTGCGCGGAGAGAAAGGCACAAAAGTTAAAATCAGCGTAAAGCGGCACGGAGTGCCCGGATCTATAGAGTTTGTTGTCACACGCGACGACATACCGCTCTACAGCATCGACGCCTACTACATGATTGACGAGCGCACCGGATATATACGGCTCAGCCGCTTTGCCCGCACGTCTATCGACGAATTTCTCGAAGCAGAGAAAAAACTGAAAAAACAAGGCATGAAACAACTCATCCTCGACCTTACCGACAACGGCGGAGGATATTTGGACATAGCCGCAACAATAGCAAACCAATTTCTCGACAAAGGAGAGCTTATTGTCTATACTCAAGGGCGCAAGCAACCGCGCCGCGACATGCAGGCAAGAGGCGACGGCAAAATGAAGGATGGACGGTTGGTCGTAATGGTCAATCAGTTCTCGGCATCGGCAAGCGAAATTTTGGCGGGAGCTTTACAGGATTGGGATCGCGCCGTAATAGTAGGCCGCCGCACTTTCGGAAAAGGACTCGTACAGCATCCTATTGTATTCCCCGACGGCACAATGCTGCGACTGTCGATAGCCCGCTACTACACACCGTCAGGCAGAAGTATCCAAAAGCCATACAAACAGGGCGAGCAAGATGAATACGACCTCGACATACTTAACCGCTACAACCACGGCGAGTTGGAAAACGCCGACAGTGTGAAATTCGACAAGTCATTGAAATTCACGACGCTTAAAACACACCGCACCGTATACGGAGGCGGAGGCATCATGCCCGACGTGTTTGTCGCTGTCGACACCACAGACTATAGCGACTATTACCGCGACATCGTGGCAAAAGGCGCACTCAACAATTATGTAATCAAATACGTCGACACACACCGCGATGAGCTCAAATCACACTATAAGACCGACATGCAATTCACAAAAGAATTTACTGTGACAGACAGCATGACGGCCGAATTGATATCCGACGCGGAAAAAGCGGGTGTAGAATACAATAAGGCACAATTTGACAAAAGCGGAAATCTTATACGCAGCATCGTAAAAGCATTAATCGCGCGCGACATATTCGGACGCAGCTCTTATTTCCGCATTGCCAACGAGAACGAGCCGATTTATCGCGAAGCCTTGCGAACCATAAACAGCGAAGATTATCAAACACTATTAAACATTTCGGATAACCATTAACAACAAAGCGTCCCAATGACAAACAACAGTTTTTTTAACAGCATTCCGCCTGTGACACGGCACTTGTTGCTGCTCAACATCCTTATATGGCTGATTTCTTTCGTACTGATGAGCACACAGCATTTCGACCTGAACATATATTTAGGACTACATTGGGTGAAATCGCCGGACTTCAATCCGGCGCAGATAATCACTTACATGTTCATGCACGACAACAGCGGAATTACCCACATATTTTTCAACATGTTCTCGCTCTACATGTTCGGACGATTGTTGGAGCAAGTGCTTGGCGGAAAAAGATACCTGTTTTACTACATATCGACAGGAATAGGCGCGGCAGTCATCCAAATGCTCGTGATATACATGCAAATCAGCTCCGTAGAGAAATTGATGAGCCCGGAGATGGTCTATACAGTATACCAACAAGGCGCGGATTTGATGCATCAGGGACTGACATACGCCCAGCCCGAGATGAAAATGCTTAACTCGCTTGTCAATGCCCCCATAGTGGGAGCGTCGGGAGCCGTATTCGGAATACTCTTGGCATTCGGCATGATATTTCCGAACATACCTTTGTATTTGTTTTTCATCCCCGTGCCCATAAAAGCGAAATATATGGTGATAGGCTACGGCCTGCTGGAACTGTTCTTCGGTGTAAGCGGCACAATGGACAATGTGGCGCATTTCGCCCATCTCGGCGGAATGATTTTCGGAATATTCATAATACTGTATTGGAAAAAGAAAGGCATAATAAGTGGCAGGTATTATTGACAAGGCGACATCTTTTTTCATGGGCAAGTCTGTATTAATCAGATTTGTCATAATCAACATTGCCGTATTTTTTGCCCTGCACATAATGGCATTTGCAGCATCGCTTTCCGGCAGTGATTTCGCTCCAACACGCTTGTTGGCACTGCCGGCCTCGTTTGCGGAAACAATCACCCTCCCGTGGACAATATTGACATATATGTTCACCCACTACGACGTGTTTCACATTCTGCTCAACATGCTGTGGCTTTATTGTTTCGGAATCGTATTTCTCGACAATTTCACAAACAAAGACTTTGTCACCGCATATATAGCAGGCGGCGTTGCCGGAGCTGTTTTCTATATTGCGGGCAGTGAGATATTCACGCAAATAGGAGCCAACGGGCTTATCGGCGCGTCGGCGGCAACACTATCGGTGGCAACCGCAACCATAGTACGTGCGCCAAACTACCGCATCAGCCTATTGCTCATCGGCATGGTTAAAATCAAGTGGATAGGAGCCGCTTTTATCATCATCACACTGCTGACAGCCGGGACTCACAACATTGGCGGCCATATAGCCCATTTAGGCGGAATCGCTACAGGATTTGTATTTGCAACGGGATACAAACACAAATGGTGGGACAAAACCAACCGACAAAGAAAAAAAGCCGTAATTCTGAAACCTCTCCACAGTCATCCCGTCAATGAAGTATATCCCAGACAAGAGACGGAAAAAGAATTGGACGATTTATTGATAAAAATCAAGCAGTCAGGATATAACTCACTGTCTGAAAAAGAGAAGAAAAGATTGACAGAACTAAGTAAAAAAATCTGAACATGAGGAAAAGTCAGGCTGTACCGATTTGGATTAAAATACTGTTATGGATAACCGTAACATTGACCGCCATATACTTGCTGTCGGCATTCATAGGCTATGCCGATCCTAACGGCTACAGCTTTCTCCCTATTTTAGGGCTTGCCTACCCTATCATGCTGTCGGTGATAGTATTGTCAACCGTATTCTGGCTCTTTCTGCATCGCAAATATGCGCTGATTCCCCTTGCCGCCATAATAGTCACAATACCTCAAATATCGGCGTTCTCACCCATCAACTACAACCGTTTTTGGAGTGAGCGGCAAGAAAGCGATTTCGCACTTATGACTTACAACACATTCGGGTTCAAAGGCATCAAAAAAGGTGAGTACAATTCCACTGTGGCCGAGATTCTGAAATACGATCCGGATTTTGTGTGTATGCAAGAAACTCCAAAAATAAAAGATCTGAAAAGCAAAATCGACGGCAATCAGCTCGCCCTGTTGGAAAAACGGTATCCTTATATGGGCGACAGCGACTCAACAAGCATGAGCTTCCTGTCAAAACACCCAGCAAAAACAGTCTACAGCTACCATGACAAAAAATATTTCGCGTTCTGCGTATATGAAACACAGGCGTTAGGCGACACAGCTTTTATTTTCAGCCTCCATCTCGAATCCATCGGCCTCACCCCTTCGGATAAAGAGCTGTATCTTGAGCTTACATCTGTCAACAGCAAAGAAAAATCATTGCGCGGAGTAAGATCACGACTGATGACAAAACTCGCCAACGCGTTCAAGAACCGCGCCAAACAGGCCGTAATGATACGGCAAATGATTGACAGCCTGCAAACCGCGCGGCCTGACGCGGGAATATTCGTGTGCGGAGATTTCAACGACACGCCATACTCCTATTCGTATCTAACCGTCAAAGGCGATTTGCGCGACGCCTACACAGACGCCGGAATAGGACCGACCTACACCTACAACGCAAACCGCTTTTATTTCAAAATCGACCAATTATTCTACAAAGGAGATAAAATAGAGGCAATCAGCACACGGAGAGGCAACTCCCGCTCGTCTGACCATTACCCGCTAATAAGCATATTCAGAAAAAAGGAAAACAATTAACAAAATAACTTATGAATAAAAAAACATTATCAATCAAAGCGTTAATCCTGACAGGGATAATGCTGCTAACAGGAATAGGCATGAATGCTTCAAACCCCTTTCTATCGGCTTACAACACGCCGTTCAACATTCCTCCGTTCGACAAGATAACGGACAACGACTATCTTCCGGCTTTTAAAGAGGGCATATCCCGCCACAACCAAGAGATAGAGGCAATAGTCAACAATCGCGCGTTGCCTGATTTCGACAACACAATAGTAGCGTTGGACAATGCCGGCCAACTGCTTGAGAACGTGTCATACGCGTTCAGCGGCGTTTACGAAACGATTTCCACCCCACAACTGCAAGCCATCGGGGCAGAAGTGCAACCGATGCTTGCCGCCCACAATGATGAGGTGATGATGAACGAGCGACTCTTCCAACGCATAAAGCAAGTGTACGACAACCGCGCAAAATTCAACCTTTCCACAGCGCAAGAACGCTTATTGGAGAAATACTACAAAAACTTTGTGCGCAACGGAGCGTTACTCTCTCCCGACAAAAAAGAAGAATTGAAAAAAATCAACAGCCGGTTGGCATCGCTTTACCTGAAATTTGGCGACAATATACTCAAGGACACAAACAAATGGAAACTCGTGGTCGACAAAAAAGAAGATTTGTCTGGACTGCCGCAATCAAGTGTCAACGTAGCCGCTGAAGAGGCAAAAGCAATGGGATTGGATGGCAAATGGGTGTTCACACTCCATGCGCCAAGCCGTCTTCCGTTCCTCACGTTTGCCGACAACCGCGACTTGCGTGAGAAAATGTATAAAGCATATATAAATCTCGCGAACAACAACGATGAGAACGACAACAAGGCTCTGATAAACCAAATACTCAAACTGCGTCTGCAAAAAGCCAAATTATTCGGATTCAACAACTACGCCGAATATCAAATCGACGCCGTAATGGCTAAAACCGTAGACAACGCGGAGGAGCTGCTGATGAAAATTTGGGAGCCGGCCGTAAAGAAATCGCATGAAGAGATTGCCGATATGCAAAAATATGCCGATGCCCACGGTGGAAACTTCAAGATTGCCGGTTGGGACTATTATTACTATGCCGAGAAAGTAAAAAAAGAAAAATTCAATTTCGACGAAACAGAAGTACGCCCGTATTTCCCCATCGAAAATGTAAGAAAAGGCATATTCACAATGGCCAACAAGCTGTATGGCATCACCTTCAAGAAAGAGGAGGGAGCACCCGTCTATCATCCGGATGTTGATGTATATGAAGTATTGGACAGCGAAGGAACGCATCTTGCCACGTTCATGAGCGATTACTATACACGCTCAGGCAAACGGCAGGGAGCGTGGATGTTTGTATTCCAAGAAGCCAACGGCACAAACGGCAACCGCCCGATAGTCTACAATGTCGGAAATTTCACAAAGCCTGCGGCAGGCTCCCCGTCTTTGCTCACTCTCGACGAGGTGGAAACAATGTTCCATGAGTTCGGACACGGCCTGCACGGAATGCTCACACGCGCACATTACAAAGGCAATGCCGGCACGAATGTAGACCGCGATTTTGTCGAGTTTCCGTCACAACTGCACGAGCATTGGATGCTTGAGCCGGAATTGCTGCAAGAATACGCGCGCCATTATCAGACAGGAGAAGTAATTCCTCAAGAGCTTGTCGACAAACTCATCGAATCGAGCAAATTCAACCAAGGTTTCGTCAACACAGAATTGGTAGGCGCGGCATTGCTCGACTTGGAATGGCATAAGTTGACAAATCTCGACAACGTAAACGCCGCTGATTTTGAAGCAAGCGTGGCAAAAAAATTGGGCAAGCCGGAAGAGATTGAATTCCGCTACCGCTCCACATACTTCAACCACATATTCGGCAGCGACGGATACTCCGCCGGCTACTATACCTATCTGTGGGCACAAGTGCTCGACTGCGACGGGTTCGAGGTGTTCATGAAAAACGGGGCATTCGATCCGGCCACAGCATCGCGGCTCAAGCATGTGCTTGAATCGGGCAACGACGAGGATCCGATGAAATTGTATGAAGGATTTGCCGGACATCGCCCGGATGCCGGAGCGCTTCTGCGCGACAAAGGGCTTGATTAAAACATTGCCATATAATGAAATGCCCCTGCAAGCTCAACAGCCTACAGGGGCATTATTTTTCAGAGCAACATTCTATTCGTCGATTTCGGTAACCGTATAAGGGTTCAATACCGCCGCATGCGCCGCTTTTTGGGCAATACGTTTTTGCAGCGGAGTAACACCCTCCGGAGCATATTCATTGCCAACCACATCCTTGCCGAATACAGACTCAAACCAAGTGCAAGCCGCCGTATATCGTCCGTATGTGAGTTGCAGATGGTATCCGTCGCGGTTAAAAGTATCGCCAAGCGATGAAGTCCGGCCATTCTGTATGGCTGTACCGCATGGTATGATTATATCAAAACCTATTTCCTTATCCGCCTTTTTTACAGCCTCAACAATCGAATTGTACATTGTCATTTGGTCATTGCCGTAATTTTTAAAACCGTCATGATTGGAGTCCTTTGAATAAGCCCATGTGAAATGAAACATCAGCTTGGTGTCTTTGCGTATCCCCTGCCGCACATAATCCACAACCTCTCTGAGATAAGGCTCATACGTTTCCGGCATACCGGAAAAATGGCTTGCCTGCTGTACGCTCACATAATCCCAACTCTCATCGGCAAGAGCATATTTTATCGTGGTGGAATCGCGTTGTTCAGTCACACCTCCGACAATCTTGCGATACCTGTAGTCAGGAATGTCATTGCGCACATTGTTGGCATGACGCTCAAGCGAGCAGCCGGGATAATATAGATTACCGATTATCACCTCAATGCTGTCGGACGCGGCAAGCTCATAAAGATACTGCTCAACCGCATCCTCCGAGAAGCTGTTGCCTATGGCAAGCACTCTGATTACGTTGTCGCCCGGTTTCGCTTCCGGAGGGAAAGGACTGCCGGCATATACCGCCGCCGACATAAATGCCGCAATAAGCAGCACAATGAATTTTGTTTTGAATAAATTAGGTTTCATATCAAGTTTATTTAAAGTCGATTAAAAATTCAATAAGCGACACTTTCTCAGGCAACGCGAGTTTCTTGCGCAAACGGTAACGCGCAGCCTCAACGCCCCTCACCGTAAGATTGGTGAATTTGGCTATATCTTTCGTGGAAAGATTCAAACGCAACAATCCGCAGAACTTCAAGTCGCTCGGAGTAAGCTGAGGATAGCGTTCCCGCAAATTACGGAAAAAATGCTCGTGTATAAGGTCAAAATTATTTTGGTACATGCCCCAAAACTCGGAATCGCCTTTTGCCGCTTCCAACTGTTTCAGAAGCAAATCCATATCTTTCGATGTTATGCCGCCTTTCAGTTTCTTGGAGTAGATCGAGTCTTTCAGGCTCTCTATTGTCTTCTGTTTTGCAAGCACATTCAGCGTCAGGCTTGCCAGCTCCTTGCTCTTTGTTGACAATTGCGCCTCAAGGAGCTGCTGCTGCTGGCTCGCAATCAGTTTTTCCTGCTCAAGCATCTTTATATCCTGCTCACGCTTCTCCATCTCATACTCTTTCCGTTTTTGTTTCAACACTTTAGATGTTTGCCACTTGGAAAAGAGGTATATACCTGCAAGCAATAATACAACATACAGAATAATGGCCGGGACAGACAAAAACACAGGCGTAGGTATCACAAATTCATAGACATACGACGCTATCACCTCGCCCTCAGAGCCTATTGCCTGTGCCGTAATCTTATATTTTCCGCGTTTCAAATCATGAAAAGCAATTTCAGGCACATTTTTTACCACAACCATATCTTTCGCTCCCGAAAGAATAAATTTGAAAGCAACAGGCTGGCTGTCGTAATTTGGATAAGAAAACTGCAAAGAGATGTTTCCTTTGACTTCCTGCTTGTCCTTACTATATATAAGCAACGGGATATTATTGCCTTCGGAAGATGTGTAAAACGCATGGCTCAACGTCAGCGCGGCGCTTCGCTTGCTTTCACCGGCAAGTTTGTCGTTACTGAAATCAAGACAAGCGATGCCGTTATTCAAATTGAAATAGGCTGTGCGACCGTGTATATAAACCTTATTGTTGCTTTCATTGTTCTCCAGACCGAAGAACCCGACAGGAATATTATACACCAAACTATACTTATTATTCTCGAACCTGATTAATGAATAACCCTCCTTGCCCGACAACCAATAGTTTTTGTCGTCGACAGGAGTGGCATAATGTATATCGGCTGTAGAAGAGAGAATGTCGTTAATCTCCTTATAGGGGATGATTTTCTGCCGCATATCATCGTAAACATACAATCTGCTGTTATCGGAGAACACTACCCTCCCCCTTATTTTCATTATATAATTATTTGTAGGGACAGAATCAGAAATGCTTTTGAAATACTGCACGGAATCCGCTTTCCTCAAATCATGCGACAACTCTATACGGTATATTCCGCGCGTCATATTTGTAGCCCAAACCGTTCCGCTGTGGTCCACCTCTATCTGGCGCACAGGCGCAATAAAGCCGTCCACATCATTCGAGAACCGCCACGCCCCGTTACTGTATCTGTAGATGCGCAAAATGGAATATGACGACTCAAGCAATATGTCCTGCTCGTTAATCCGGCACCTGACCATACAGGTGCTGCTGCTCGGAGTAGGACTAACGACAGTGAAATTTTCATTGTCGGTACTTTCCAACGTATTACGGTTATTTCCGGCAAAAATCTGCCTGCCAAACCGCGATATATGCCAATTCTGTCCGTCGCTTCCTTTAACGAAACTGATATCGCCGCTTGTCATGCCATATTTATAAACGCCCTGATTCGACGCAATGAACATATCGTCGCCCACAATTTCCAAATCATAAATCATCCCAAGCGTAAGCTCCCCGCGCTCAGGTATCATTATTGAGTATGGAGAACCTGTATGCACAAGCGATATGCCATTGTCCAACGCTGCCCACACATTATTATTGCGGTCGCAGAACAGGCGCAAAACAGAGTTGTTCTGCAATCCGGTTTCTATGTTGTAATGCCATTTGAGGCGGCCTTTTGTATCGATGGCGTATATTCCGTTCAAAATGGTTCCAACCACAATCGTTGAATCCTTCAACGTGACCGCACGGTTAATCTGTCCGGCTATCAAATCATTATCGATTTCCGTATGCCACGGCTCAACAGTCTTGCCTCTCATCAGAAACAAACCGTTGCTTTCACTGCAAAGCACTGTTTCCCCTTTTCTCATAGGCAAAGCCGCAACTATATCATCGTTGCCAAAGACACTACGGTCGAAAACCTTTAGGTATTTCCACCCCCCCCCCATTTGATTTTAGAGAATAATATCCGCCGTTAATCATCTGAGCGAAAATCTCGCCGCCGATGTCATGATAATAAAGCGGATGCAAATTTTCATCGTAAATGCGCGAAAGTTGCTTCCCGTCCCAGACAAAAGCGGAAACAAATGTCTGGAAAAATATCTTACCGTCTATCTTCAGGATATTCCACACCTCCTCATGCTCAAGATCGACGCCTTTCAATCTGTCGGAAAAAGAGTGATACTCAAAATTGCCGAACCCGTCGCGCTTAAAATATCCGAACTCCTCATACGAGCCGACAAACACAGAATCTCCGTCGGCAAACACACTGCGTATCACTATATCGCCCGGTATAGCTGAGATTTCCCACTTATATCCGTCGAAAATCAGCATCCCCTTATTATTGGCAAAGTACATTTCCCCGTTACTGCCCTGCGTGCATCCCCAATTCTGTATGCCGGCATCGTCTAATTGCTCGATAACCGAGAAATTAGTCACTACAGGCTTGAATTTTGAGGCGAACGACACCGCCACTGTCAGCGCCATAAGCGCGATTGTTGTCAGTTTGCGCAAACGAGGCATTTTATAGGTTTTACAGGTTCGTACACCGGCATGGCGCACACGCTCCATGCCTTATGAAAAAAAACAGATATTTATCGGCAACTATTTGGTCTGCGCGAATGTACGCGAAACAAGCCGATAGTCATCGACAAAAACCTCAACAATATAATTGCCTTTCGAAAGAGCAGTGTTCACATTATAATAAATCGACAAATGCTTTTCTTGCTGGTCATATTCTATGGTCTTTTTTGCAGTATATTCCACATTTCCGTTCTCAAAACTGAAAGTGGCGCCATCGCCAAGCACATTGCCTTCCGGACTTACGATTCTCACATAAAATGTCTTTTCTCCCACAGGAGTGGAATTATTTTGAGGAATCGTGAAGCTGACAAGCAACTGCTTTGCCTTGCCGATTTTTTTCTCAGTCTTTCCGCGTTTGTTGAGCGGTGTAAACGTAAGCCCCGTAAGGTTAAGTTTCTCGGCAAGCTGCATTCTTTCCGAAAGCACCTCGTTTTTCTGCGAATATTCGCTTACTGTGCTTGCAAGCTGCTGGTTACGCTCTTTTATTTCCTTATTTTCAGCTTTCAACCCGGCATTTTCCTTTCCGAGAGAATCGATTACAGCAACATAATGGCGCATTAATTTCTTCAAAGTGGAAATTTCATCCTGCAACTCTTTTATGCGCTTGCCACTTGTGATTTTTTGCGTCTTCAGCTCAACAAGAAGTTTCTCGACCTTATCCTTTGCCTCCGTGTACTTTTCAATCAAAGAATCGTTTTGCAAATATTGAGCCTGATTCTCATATTGTTGGAACTCTGTGTTGAGCTGCTCATATTCGCCGGCAAGCTGCAACTGCTCGTTGGCAAGCTGCAACGAGTCGATTTGCGCCTGTAGCCTGTCGGTTTTGGAGCCGCACGAGCCCAACCCCATGATCAACATCCCGAGAAGGACAATCATTATAAGCAGCCCTCCCGCCTTTACATATCTACGGCCTTTAGCCAATTCTTTATTTTCTGCATTCTCCGAATTCATCATAACAATAATAATTTGATTGCAAAGATAATGCAAATCGAGTGCAGAACAATCAAACTCGTTTGAAATTGTTATGCCGAGATGCAGCTTATCTTATCCAAAGATACCGCAAATCGAGTGCAGAACAATCAAACTCGTTTGAAATTGTTATGCCGAGATGCAGCTTATCTTATCTAAAGATAATGCAAATCTAACGCAAAGCAAAGAGTTTGCTCAATTTGCTTTGTTTTCATTTGTTTCTGCACTCTCCTTTTCGTACCTTTGCAATCATTCGACAGAAATTCCTCTTTATGGCAGATCTCGACCCGCTACAATATTTCCACATTCCGGCATTCGACCACATTTTCAACTCGCCGGATTTTCAAAACGCGACAGTTGAAAGCGGCATGGAAACCACTACCGCGACACATCAAAGCGAACCGGCCGGACAAACAAACGACAGCGGCAACGAAACAAGTCTGATTTCCGACCTCGCTTTGATATTCATTGCCGCAGGAATCATGACCATATTGTTCAAACGGTTGAAACAGCCTGTCGTATTGGGATATATCGTAGCCGGCTTTCTTGTCGGACCGCATTTTTCCTATTTCCCCTCAGTAGTCGATGAGGCAAATGTGGATTTTTGGGCTGAATTAGGCATCATCTTCCTTTTGTTTTCATTAGGTTTGGAATTCAGTTTCAAAAAATTGCTCAACGTGGGAGGATCTGCCGCAATAACAGCGTTGGTAATAATCATAGGAATGATGACTACAGGTTTCTTTGCCGGAAAATTAATGGGCTTTTCGTTTATAAGCAGCCTTTTTCTCGGTGGAATGCTGTCGATGTCGTCAACAACCATAGTGTTGAAAGCATTAAACGACTTGCGGCTGATGCACCGGCGCTTCGTGTCGCAAGTGCTTGCCGTGCTCATCGTCGAGGATCTGTTTGCCGTGGTCCTGATGGTGCTGCTGTCATCGATAGCCGTCAACAACAGCGTTTCAGGCGATGAATTGTTTTGGAGCATCGGAAAGCTGTTGTTTTTCCTCGTATTGTGGTTCGTAATCGGAGTATACCTCATCCCTTCTTTTCTTGAGAAACAACGTAAATTTCTTACCGACGAGCTGTTGCTTTTAGTGGCAGTCGGCTTGTGCTTCCTTATGGTAATACTATCCTCTTACACAGGTTTCTCTACAGCACTCGGGGCATTTGTTATGGGCTCCATTCTTGCCGGGACAAGCGAGGCTGAAAGAATAGAAAAAATAATCTCCCCCGTAAAAGACTTATTCGGAGCCTTATTTTTCGTATCGGTGGGAATGATGGTCAATCCGCAGATTATCGCCACATACACAATGCCGATAATCGGCTTGTCGGCATTGGTGATAATAGGAATGATTGTTTTCGGCACAGTCGGTATGCTCGTCACAGGCCAGCCTTTGCGCGTCGCCATACAGTCAGGCTTTTCCTTGACACAAATCGGTGAGTTTTCATTCATCATAGCGACACTCGGCATGTCGCTGGGAGTAATCGATTCCGATATTTATCCTATAATAGTCGCAGTATCGGTAATCACCACATTTTTCACTCCGTATTTCATCAAACTTTCCGAACCGTTCAGCACATGGATAGAAAGTAAAATTCCTGAAAAGCTGCTCTCCCTGATATCACGCTACAGCGCGTCATCCGCCCGCAATGAGCCTGAATTGGGAACGCTGTGGAAACAAATTGCCAAGCGCAACGTGTGGAGAATATTGCTCTACTCCGTGCTTCTCATCGCCATAATGTTCGTATCGTCCACTTATCTGAAACCCGTATTGCTGCACTCTGAGGATGATTTTTGGGGCAAACTGATTTACACTGCCGTCACAATAACAGTAATGTCGCCTTTTTTGCTTGCCCTATGCTATCCGAGCACAAAAAAATGGGAAAGAGAGAAGCTAAGAAGCGAAAGCGTCCGCTCCAACATGCCTTTTATTGCCATACGTCTTGTCCGCGTACTCATGGCATTCGGCTTTATAGTGTTCTTCATTCTGACAGTATATTCACATGTCATTGCCATAGTAATCGCACTATCACTTTTCATATTCATAGCAATCTATTTCTCCAAATCGGTCCGCAAGCACATGCGGCGGATAGAATCACAATTCTACAACAATCTACATGAAAGAGAGTTGCGCCGCAGCGGACGCAACACCAACCTCGTAAGCGACATGCACCTCGCCTACATAACTGTCGGCTACGACTGCCCGTTTGTCGGGGAGATGCTCGGACGCTCGAACATTGGCAAACTGTTCGGCGTAAATGTGGCAAGCATACAGCGCGGAGAGCATACGATAACGATACCCGACAGCAAAACAAGAATCTTTCCCGGCGACACATTGGGTGTGATAGGCAATGACGAGCAGATACAACAACTGCTCAACACAATGGAAATGCCATCCAAAGAAACACAGAACAACGACAATGAGAGCGTGAACATCGAGTTTACAAGCATTGTGCTTTCTGAGAAATCGCCTCTTGCCGGAAAGAGAGTGGCCGACGCAAATCTGCGCAAACAGTATTCCGCAATGCTTGTATCGGTAGAGCATTCCGACGGCTCGTATGAGAATCCTACCGGCGATACGGTATTGAATGCCGGCGACAATCTTTGGCTCGTAGGCGACGCGAAGAAAGTGAAACTAATTAATACAAACAACCAATAAATCAATTTTATGCACGAAAAAATCATAATACTTGACTTCGGTTCACAGACCACACAGCTCATTGGCCGCCGTGTCCGCGAGTTGAACGTGTATTGCGAGATTGTGCCTTACAACAAGATGCCTGACAATGACCCGTCGGTAATCGGCGTGATATTGTCCGGAAGCCCGTTTTCCGTCTACGACGAAAAGGCCTTTAAAATCGACCTTTCTCAAATACGCGGAAAATATCCTGTCTTGGGCATTTGCTATGGGGCGCAGTTCATTTCTTACGTCAATGGCGGAAAAGTGGAGCCGGCCGGCACGCGCGAGTACGGCAGGGCGCATCTTTCGCGTATCGACAAGGAGAATCCTTTGTTGAAAGGATTGTCGGACAATACTCAGGTATGGATGAGTCATGGCGACACAATCACTGCCGTACCCGGCAATTTCGAGATAATCGCCTCGACCGACAAGGTGGCGGTAGCCGCTTATCAGGTGAAGGGCGAGAAAATGTGGGGCGTGCAGTTCCACCCGGAAGTGTACCATACTACGGAAGGCACCAAGCTCCTCGAAAACTTCGTGGTAGGCATTTGTGGCGCAAAGCAGGATTGGAGCGCGGCATCGTTCATCGAAACCACAGTTGCCGACCTGAAAGCGAAACTTGGCGACGACAAAGTGGTGCTCGGACTGAGCGGAGGTGTCGACTCATCAGTGGCTGCCGTGTTGCTAAACCGCGCCATCGGGATGAATCTTACCTGTATATTCGTCGATCACGGAATGCTGCGCAAGAATGAGTTCCGCAACGTGCTCCACGACTATGAGTGTCTTGGATTGAACGTGATAGGCGTGGACGCTTCCGAAAAGTTCTTCACCGAACTTGCAGGAGTGACGGAGCCTGAGCGCAAACGCAAGATAATAGGCAAAGGCTTCATCGACGTGTTCGACGAGGAAGCCCGCAAGATTAAGGATGTTAAATGGCTTGCACAAGGCACCATATATCCCGACTGCATAGAGTCGCTCTCGATTACCGGCACAGTCATCAAGAGCCACCACAATGTTGGCGGACTGCCGGAAAAAATGAACTTGAAGCTATGCGAGCCTTTGCGCCTGCTGTTCAAGGACGAGGTGCGCTGCGTAGGTCGTGAGCTTGGAATGCCGGAACATCTGATAACGCGCCATCCGTTCCCCGGACCGGGTCTTGCCGTGCGCATACTTGGCGACATCACACGCGAAAAGGTCGAGATACTGCAGAATGCCGACGATATTTTCATTCAGGGGCTGCGCGATTGGAATCTATACGACAAGGTTTGGCAGGCCGGCGTAATCCTGTTGCCCGTGCAGAGTGTTGGCGTTATGGGCGATGAGCGCACCTACGAGCGCGCTGTGGCGTTACGTGCCGTTACAAGCACCGATGCCATGACCGCAGACTGGGCGCATCTGCCATACGAGTTCCTCGCCAAAATGTCAAACGACATCATCAACAAGGTGAAAGGCGTGAACCGCGTATGCTACGACATCTCCTCCAAACCGCCGGCAACCATAGAGTGGGAATAACAAAGTGTTTCTAAAGAGCAAACGGAGAAACTGCCTCAGGATAACTTTGTGGCGGTTTCTTTTTTTGCCCGGATTTTTGGGCATTAATAATTTGTATTTGTACACAACTTTCCGTATGTTTGCAACTGTAAAGGATTGTATTCTTTACGGACATAATTGTTAAGAAGCGTTTCTTGCTTATCCTTCATCAGGAAATCGCCAAAATTCTACGGTGGGATTTGCAGCTAAAGAGCGCTCGTGCTTGTCGTATATCCACTCCCCGACAAGGGGTGCGAGATATTCGCGCAGGCGTGGGAGTGGGCTGTTTATCACCGTAAAGGCGTTTGGCGATGCCTCTGATGAGATAATCAGACATTGTTCCACGCTTTTCTTTTTTAACGCCTCTGCGAGGGAGCAACGCAAGGCTCAAAAACATTATTTATTATGGACCGTCTGAATTTAGACAGTTGCCGGGAGATTCTCACGTTGCTCCCTGAAACATTCGATTCGCATGATTTCATTTTTGCATACCTCGACAGGTATGAACGTGACTATGTGCACTTTTGTCGGAATGTCTTTCGTCCGGTAGCGACAGCGGCATTTTCCTTACAGCCAACTCTAAAATAGCCAGATTCTTGTCGGACAATAAAGAGGCTTTGGGATTGGCATTAAGCGGCAAACTTGTGGAAAGCAGGAATATCAAAAACAACATTACACCTAACCATCAATGGAAAAAATTATGAAAACAGCAAAAATAACTTCAGTCTTAATCGCAATATTGTTGTGTTGTTCATCTGTATTGGCAGCAGAAAAAGCACCTAATGGACAGAATGAAAACAAGTCGGGTGAACAAAAAGAGCAAAGTGCGCAGAAGCGTAAGCTAATAGCGAAATATGGTCAAAAATACGGCGAAGCCATATTTGAAAGAAAATTATTATTAGGCATGAGTCCGGAAATTGTCAACGAAGAATTATATCCAAAAGACATGTTTGATATACGCAAAAAGGTTTCTACTGGCAATGACATTGAAGTTTGGACACTTTCAGAAAGAAAACTAAGTGAAACAATGTTTAAGACAGGAAATGCCGGACAGCTGAATGAATTAAATGCGATATACGGATTGTTGACAGGATCATCCATTAGACTGACTGATCTGGCTAAAAGAATGGGTGTACCATCCAAGATGACTTTTAAAAATGGGCATTTAGTAGAAGTAATCTATTAAATTATTGGTGTCCGCTAAAAAATCAGGGAATAGTTGCAATATATTCATTCAAAGAGGTTTACTATCCTCTGCGTGAAGCGGGCTTGCCTTGTGGATAAGAGAGCCTCGTGGAGGCTCCTGAATTGTAACCCCATGCAAGCGGAGCCGTGGCAGAGCGCAGCTTGGGGAGAGACATCCCTAACCTCAACACGGCCTCATGGAGGTCGCACCCATAGCATAGTTGCTTCGAGCGCGACCTCTACGAGGCCGATTCCTTTGACAGCACCTACCCACCGCCAAGGCAGCGGGTTACGCGGCAACAGCCCCCACGGGGCTGCTTCATCTGCGGCTGCGCATTACACCCCATAAACCGAATCTCCATATTTTTAGCGGACAGCAATAATAAATTATATAACATTGACAATCATGTATTTATAACGTGTAAAGGCTGTATTAAGCTCTGTTTTTGAGCAATGATGCAGCCCTTTGTTTTGCTTTTTATGGTGTTCTAATTTCAAATTAGAAGCTCATCTTTTTCAAAAATTGAATTTTGGCATACCCTTATTATTGATGTATTTTATTTGGAGGGTTTGACGTAGATGCGGGTGGTGTCGTAGATGTAGGGCTGGTCGATTGGCAGCTTGAATGGTATGTGCGTGCCTATAGAGTTGAGATAGTCGGCGGCTTTCTGCTTGTCGTTGAATCCGGCGGCGACCACGAAATAGTTCTTATCGCGGTCGGTTATCACGTATGACTCGCAGCCTGCCTGCCGAAGCCGGTCGCAGAACGCTTTTGCGTTGAACTGCTGTTTCATTGCCCCGACTACCACATTATACTTGCACAACGGATATTCCTTGCCATAGAATTGCCACGCATAACCATTAACCAACGGGACAGAATCCTCCCCGACAACCGAAATTTTCGGGCGTTGTTGCTCGATGATTTTATTGTACGTGTCACGATCCAAACCGCCTGTTTCGTCGGCACGAAGTTTCTCGGTAGCGATTTCGTATGATGACCGATAATTTTCTTCCGTTGTCCTGCAACCCTGCAACAAGACTGTGCAGGCGGCAATCAGCACTATCTGTCTAATCATTTCTCATTTAGCATTTTAATATTCTTACCTTCCGCATGTCCGGGATTTCCCTCGACATATATATTGCCATCTCCGGACGCATCAGCCTTAACCGACTCGGAAGCGTGGCAATAAATGCTGCCGGTACCATCCACAGCAGCTTCAACTACGCGGCAGACCATCTTGCCGGCATCCAACTTGCCCGATTGCTCCAATTCCAAATCGGCAGTATCCGCTTTGCCTGTAAGAGTAATATCGCCTGAACCTTTCAAATGCGCGGCAACATTTGTTGCAGTTATATTGCCGATTTTGGAATCACCGGAAGAATTCACAATAACCGTAACGGCATTTGCGTCGCATTCACCAACCGAGATATTGCTTGCGCCATTATTCTTCATTTCGGCATTCGCCGCTTTAACTGCGCCAACATTCAAATCACCTGAACCGTTCAACTTCACATTTGCAGACGAAGCATCAATACTACCGACATAGAAATCACCGCTGCCATTTAGCTTGGCGAATGCGTTGGTCGATTTCAAAGAGCCAATGTACATAGCGCCCGAACCATTTAATTTCATCACCGCAGACTGAGCGTCGACAGCTGTTACCGAGATATTACCGGAGCCGTTAAGTTTTAAATTCAAGTTAGTCGCTGCAATTTTGTCAGCCGTGAAATTTCCCGAGCCGTTTAGCTTTACATTGCTGATTTGCGGACTTACGACTGTAACCGTCACTTCCTCTCTTTTGGAATTATAATTACCCTCATTTTTCCATTTTTCATTTTTTGTGTCGATTATAAGCGTGCCATTTTTCTCCTCAACAGCAACATCCTCAACCAATTCGTTGCTTTTGCCTTCGATTGTGACGCTACTGTTTCCTTCTTGCTGTTTGAATACCACATTCACATAGCTGCAAAGAGTCAATGCATCAAACTTGCCGACATTTACCGTTCTGACAGCCGCGTTAGCGCATACAGCCAACACAAAGACCAACAAAGTGCTTGAAATTAGTCTATTCATAGATTTAAAATTTTATTATCATGTCCCAAATATACTATAAATTGAAAATAAAACCATAAAATACTTATACATATTCCAATAAAAAATAAAATGGCATATTTTTTGTCGTTAAAAGAAGAAACGAATTTTGTCAATCAATGAAATTATTGTAATTTTGTAATAATTACAATTCAGATTAGAAAACAATGAAACCCGACAGCAAATTTCACGACAGGCTTATAGCCCTGCAAAACAATATGAGCAACTTTGCCCTATCGCTCACGGCCAATAAGGAAGAAGCTGACGACCTTACGCAGGAAACGATGCTTAAAGCGCTCGACAACAAAGAAAAATATACGGAGAACACCAACTTCAAAGGTTGGGTATTCACAATAATGCGCAACATATTCATCAACAACTACCGGCGCATAATCCGAAGCCAGACTATTATCGACACTACCGACAACCTCTACCACCTGAGTCTGCCCCAAGATTCCGGATTCGAATCTCCGGAAAGCTCATACAACGCCACTGAGATAAGACGCATAATCGCTGAATTTCCCGACGAGTACCGTAAACCGTTCAGCATGTATGCCGACGGATATAAGTATGAGGAAATAGCCACCGAAATGGGGATACCGTTGGGTACAGTCAAAAGCCGTATTTTTTTCGCAAGAAAGAAGCTGCAAAACATACTTGCGGATTTCCGCTAACTTTCACAAAATGTAAGGCCGTCCACCCCACTCAGCCGCTTCCGCAAATCATCCATATAGTCGGCTCTTATGGAAAGCCTCATTTGGCAAGCGTTGTCAAAAAGCTGCTCAGCAATCTGCGCGTCGCTGCTCTTGACTATTTTCATGACATCGTTCATCACGATATAAGGAAAAGTAAACTCCACAGACGCCTGCTCATGGCACTCAATTATCACACTGTTGCGTATGGCCTCCGCAGCGGCTTCCCTGTAAGCTACAATCAGCCCTGACGTACCGAGCTTTATCCCTCCGAAATAACGCACTACAACAATAACCACATTAGTAAGCCCAAACGAGTTAATCTGCCCCAATATGGGCTTCCCGGCCGTACCGGAAGGCTCCCCGTTGTCGTTCGACATGAACTCCGTGCGGGCTGTCCCTATCATATAGGCCCAGCACACATGCCGCGCGTCAAAATATTCTTTTTGGTATTTCTTCACTATGTCTTTCGCCTCGTCGGCAGAACTAACAGGATGGGCAAATGAGAGAAATTTGCTCATCTTTTCTTTATAAATCCCCTCTCCGGCTTGCTCTAAAGTTTTGTAAGTATCCATAGGAAGCTCTATATGCAAACAAAAAGTTGAAAGCGGAAAGAGAAAATTATTTATTCTTCCACTTTCAACTTTTCACTTTTGACTTTTTTCACTTATTAATTTTCTGCCAACTGTCTTTCAACGTTATCGTCCGGTTGAAAACCAATTTACCGGGCTTGGAATCTTTCTTGTCGGGAGTGAAGTAACCTATCCTCTGGAATTGGAAATGGTCGCCCGGCTTGGCATTTTCCGCAAGGAAAGGCTCAATCTTGGCGTGTTCCACCACTTTCATCGAATCCGGATTAAGCAACTCATGAAAATCGCGGTCTTTCACCTCCGACGCATTCTCCACATTGAATAGCCGGTCATAGAGGCGCACTTCGGCATCCGCGCAATGGCGCGCCGACACCCAATGCAACGTGCCTTTCACCTTGCGCATACTGCCCGGCATTCCGCTCTTGGTGTCAGGGTCGTATTCGCAATAAATTTCCTCCACATTGCCATCGGCATCCTTTTTGCAGCCCGTACACTTGACAATATACGCTCCTTTAAGACGCACTTCGCCACCCGGAGTCATACGGAAGAACTTTTTAGGCGGATTTTCCATAAAGTCATCACGCTCTATATAGATTTCGCGGCTGAACGGCATTTTGTGGGTACCGCTTTCCGGGTCTTCCGGATTATTCTCCATTTCCATGTATTCGGTCAAATCCTCCGGATAGTTGGAAATAACCACTTTTACGGGGTCAATCACCGCGCACACACGTGTGGCACGCTTGTTCAAGTCCTCCCTTATGCTGTATTCCAACAACGAGATGTCGTTGACAGCCTCATACTTGGTGTAGCCTATACGGTTGATAAACGATTTGATTGACTCAGGCGTGTATCCGCGACGGCGCAATCCCGATATAGTCGGCATACGTGGATCGTCCCAACCGTCTACAAGCCCCTCTTTCACAAGCTGAAGCAATTTCCGCTTGCTGAGAACAGTGTATGTAAGGTTCAAACGGTTGAATTCTATCTGGCGCGGACAGTAGCTGTCATCGGCAAGCTCTTTTACAAAATACTCATACAGCGGACGATGAGGCACAAACTCAAGCGTACAGATAGAGTGCGTCACGCCCTCAAAATAATCCGACTGCCCGTGCGCGAAATCATACATGGGATAGACTTTCCATTTATCACCTGTGCGATGATGCGAGTGCTTGATTATGCGATACATGATAGGGTCGCGGAAATGCATGTTTGACGACGCCATGTCGATTTTTGCGCGCAACACCATGCTGCCCTCCTCAAATTCTCCGGCATTCATGCGTTGGAAAAGGTCAAGATTCTCCGCTATCGGACGGTTGCGGTAAGGGCTTTCGACGCCCGGCTGTGTCGGCGTGCCCTTCTGCTCGGCAATCTGCTCGGAAGTTTGCTCGTCAACGTAGGCCTTGCCTTCCTTTATCATGCGCAAAGCAAGGTCGTAAAGCTGTGGAAAATAGTCGGACGCATAATATTCTCTGTCGCCCCAGTCGAAACCGAGCCAATGGATGTCCTCCCTTATGGAATCCACATATTCCACATCCTCCTTCACGGGATTCGTGTCATCGAAACGGAGATTGCAAGTTCCCCCGAATTTCTCGGCCACTCCGAAATCCATGCAAATAGCTTTGGCATGGCCGATATGCAGATAGCCGTTAGGCTCCGGCGGAAAACGGGTGCTAAGACGTCCCCCGTTCTTACCGGCTTTCAAATCATCGGCAACAATCTGCTCCACGAAATTCAATCCGCCCTCTTTCTCCGGCATCAATTCCTTATTTTCGTTCTCTGACATGTTTTTCTAACTTTTAAGTCAACAATCAATGAATCAAAGCACAAAATTAGCAATAATTTCCTAATCCCCCACACTTGCCCACACAAGCCCGCAAAAAATGATAAGTGCGCATGGATGTGCACACTTATCACATAACCGTATTTTGCCTGAAACAACAAATAAAGCGGCACTACATCACAAAAAGATATAATTCGGTTGACGCTGATAATATGCTTTGGCTATATCCCTCGAAGCATTGATTTGCGCCATTTGCACTCGCTCGTCAGATTTTATCTGCGCCTTTCCCATCTCCACCATATCATCATACATCTTCTTTTCCATAGCCACTTTCTCCTCATACAGTTCTTCGTTAATGTCCTTAATCGACAAAAGCATCGACTCCGCATCCTGCGCACAACTGCTCTCAGGATCAATCATGGCAGCAAGCTCAGCCGCTTTTGTGTAATCTCGCTGAGAATAAGCTGCTTGAGCCGAAAGCATTATTTGGCTGCAATAACGGGTAAGGCTCTTATTGAATATGTCGGTCATTGTTTCCGAAATCTTTGCATAGCCCGGCAACGACTCCGGATAAGTAGAAAGCAAGGCAAGAGCCTCATCGGATAATTGTCGTGAGGCAAGCATGTTAGCTTTAGTTATCAAAGTTTCGGTGTTAGTGCTGTAATAATCATAAATCTTAGATTTTGCAGTTTCCACAAAAGCTTTACATTCGGCTGACGACACATTCACCTTATTGATTGCCGAGCGTATGGCGTCAGCCTCAGAATAGCCGTCACCTCTGACAGGAATCTCAACCGCCGCAAACACAGTTTTGGTGATTATATTTTCTACCTTTACAGTCAGGCTCAACTCTACAGATGTGATGTTCCTCATTCCGCCACTGACAACATTCTGATTCACCACATCCACTTCAGGAATCATCGCCAAAGCCCCATATTCCGTACCCGATATACCGTATGCCGAAACCATCCGCAACAACTTGTTCTTAAGAATCGACCTCACATTGCTCTCTATACGAGAATCAGCCGGCACAGCCACTGCCATAGCAATATTGCCATTTTGCGCCCTTGCAGGCAACAAACAAATCAGTGACACTAAAAATAAAATACAATTTTTCATAACCATATTTTATCTGAACGTGATGACAAGCGTGTTACCTGCAGTAGAACGGTTTATCTGCAATCCGAGTCCTCTTGCGAATTTCAGGAACTCAAGCCCGAAGCGGTTGATGTTGTAATTATTTCCGTTTTCTTCTTTCAGAGGAATGCGCACATCGTCGAAAATCATTTTCTTATCAGTTGTGCCCTGTATATGGTAATTGTTCTTATAAGCGTGCTCGCTCATCCACAATTCTATCTCGTCGGACAATGTCAGTCCTTCACTCCCAACTTCCGAGAACATAGAAAGCTCCGACTCCGGCTCAAATCCCAAGTCAACGATTATAGAACGCCCGTTTTCAACTATGTCGGTAAACTTCATTTGTATGACATCCAAAAACTCGTCAGCTATCTTTTCAACTGCTTTGGAGGCAAGTTTTCCAATGTCGTCGGTATAGAACTTTCCACTGTCGCCCACCTTGTTTGACAAAGAGCCGCCTGTCGACACATCGTAGGCCGTAAGTATTGTCCGCACACTGTTGCCGCTTTCCGAAAGCACTATGTCCATTTCCGCTTCCACATAAATATCCGCTCCCGACTGTTGGATAATCATCGATTTCAAGTCCGACTGACTGCCTTGCGACAATCCCTCTGTTCTCGACAAAGATTTGAGCTTCGCAGTAAAATCAACAGTGGTAAATCCCCTGTTGTCAAATGCCTCGCGTATCTTAGTCAATACGATACGCTTGTTAACATCGTTTTCCAATACCTGAGATATGTCCTCACCCTGTTTTGTATACGGTATAACCATTATTTTCGGCTGCACCGTTGCTGTCTGTCCCCATGCGGCGCACGACAAAACGACAGCCATCAATAAAATCACATACTTTTTCATACTCAACTTTTACAATCCGAATTTCCTTATTATTCCATTATTCTCAAGATAGCTTCTAAGTTGCGTGACACGTATCCTCACATCAAGCACTATACATTTCTTCTTCACCGCATTCTTGCCGAAAGGCACAGCAACTACCGAAGACTCTATATAATTCTTATATCCGCCACCATACAATTTTTCAAAAAAGTCATTATGCTCCGCTTCTACAGCCGCCTGATCCTCTTTTATGAGAGGTATGCGATACTGTGCGCCATAAGTTCCGGCAAAAAGCACAGTCTTTATAGCCGAAAGCTCGGCATCGTCCGACGCTTTAGCGGCCTTCCGCCCATAACCGGTCGCGCGCATCGTGATTACATCCCGTGTGTACTCCACTACGGTCGCGTTATACTGCGCGGCGACATCAACCAAACCGGCCAACATTATTAAGAGAATCATCAATTTTTTCATAGCTTTCATTCCTTTATTATAAGCGAAAGCCTAACCTGATTGTTGGCCTTAAAATTATCATAGACGGCTTTTGCCGCTTTTTATCAACCTTGCATTCGCAATAGGCATCTCCTCTCAAGGTTTCCAAAGTAGCCGTGCCTAATTCCGTAGGGAGAATTTCTCCGTCAAGCTCCTCAAGACTCTCAATCTTGAATTTGTCGCCTTTTTTCACCCCGTCACGCTTTCCGGCTTTCACCAATATCACTTTTGCCGAACCGTCTTTTTCTTCCAATATTTTCATCAGTTTAGCAGTGACCGGAAAATTTATACGAAAATATTCGGCAATCTCATCCTCAAGCGACATCATGGCCATTGTCACTGCCGCTTCCGGAGAAAGGCATTCCTCGCTGGCTTTGCCCTCGAAACTTGTGGCTTCAGTGCTCACACCTGTAGCCACATCTACAACTTTCATCTGGAAAGCGACACTTGCCTTAAAGCCCCGTACCGAGCCATCACCGTTTTTCATTCTGTAAACCGGAATCTTGACAATCTCTCCGGTTATTATTTTCTCTGCGGCAACAGCCACACCCTGCTCCACAAGATTCTCGCTGTCGATGAAGGCCTCGTTCTTCTGCAACTCAAGCTCCTCCACAATCTTGTCGCGGCTTGTGCGGTCAACAACCCGGAAACGCTTACTGTTGGTAAGCATCTCCACTACTTTTTCTGTAACCAACCCCGTATAAGAGCTGTTTTCACCACCTGTGAACTTGGCCACTCCGACCACTTGGCGGTCGTCGTCACCCGACTGTGCGTATCCGTTAAAGATACACACAGCCATGATGACAGCTATCAATCCTAATTGCCTCACAAACATGCCTACAGATTTTTTCCTGACTTAATAGTTTCAATGATTGTATTAACGGCTTTCACCTGAGCCGCACTTTCCTCCAAAAGAATGGGAGTGGCGGCATTGCCGAACTCAAGAACTGCGGACACGGCTTTTGCGGTCTTTGCCGCTTTAGCAGCCTTCATAGGATTTTTCTCTTTGGTAGCGCTCTCCGTTATTGACTTAACCTCATCGGCTGTTGCCTTTGCCTTGTCGGTTGCGTTCTTGATGCTGACAGCCTCTCCGGCTACTGTAGTGGCAAATGCTGTCCACTCTTCCAATGTGGGTTTGTCGTTTGTAACGTCGATAGTCCCATCCGCATTAGGCTCACCGATTTGCCGTTTGTACATGTTTTCCAACTGAACACTGTTGGCTATTGCCAAAACAGCCGCGTCTTTCACGGCATCGCCAAAGCCGTCGACATTAGAATTACCTGATCTCTTGTAGTCATCACACATTTTTTGCAATTTTTCGGCACGTTCCCTGCTCAGTTTAATTTCCTCATTGAGTTGGGCATTTGCCATGCCTGACAACATCAGCACAGACAAAGCTGCTAAAATAAATTTTTTCATAAAAATGATTTTTGTGCCTTTGAAGTCCGGCAAGGCGGTTTTATGTTACAAACGTTCAGACTACACAACAAAAAACGTGGACTCCCATCTCTACTTATCCGCTTCCGGGGTCCTGAGAAACCTTGTTGGTGAACGAGTAGAGTGTTGCCCACGCCGATATGCTATACACACCTCAATACAAGTGTGCCGAGAGTATCACATACTCTCAATGCACACTCCGGGATGTAGTTATGACATACCCGCAGCAATCACTTCCGCACATGTCTGTGACCAACAATTCGAAATTTCTCAGGTTTCGGAATGCCATAGACAAAGCATCGATGACGCTTTCCATTATGTAATTATCGCCCACCCATTCATCACAAATGCACAGCGTGGACAATATGCCACAAATATAAAAAAAATTTAATTATCCAAACAAAAATACATCTTCCTTATTCAAACAAAAAAAGACAGGACATGCCTCACGGCACATCCTGCCAAACATATTAGTCATGAAACGAATTACATTTTCTATCCGAGAAATCCGAGCAACGCTCCGGCTGCCACAGCCGAGCCAATCACACCGGCAACATTCGGACCCATGGCATGCATCAGCAGATAATTGTTCGGGTCGTACTGCAAGCCGATGTTGTTGGATATACGCGCCGACATCGGCACTGCAGAAACTCCGGCATTGCCGATAAGCGGATTTATCTTCTTCGACTTCGGAAGCATCAAGTTGAATATCTTGACAAACAACACTCCGGAAGCGGAAGCTATCACAAACGCCATAAAGCCAAGGAAGAATATGCCGAGCGTGCTCCATGTAAGGAACTCGGAAGCCTGCGTCGACGCTCCAACCGTAAGCCCGAGCAGCATCACGATAATATCGTTCAACGCGTTGCTTGCAGTTTTGGCAAGACGGGTTGTCACCCCGCTTTCACGCAACAGATTGCCGAAGAAAAGCATACCGAGCAGCGGAAGAGCGGAAGGCACGACAAAGCACGTAAGCAACAAGCCGATAATCGGGAACATGATTTTCTCATTCTGAGAAACGGCACGAGCCGGTTTCATGCGAATCAGACGCTCTTTCTTCGTGGTAAGCAATTTCATGATTGGCGGCTGAATGACAGGCACGAGAGCCATATAAGAGTAGGCCGACACGGCTATGGCACCCATCAGGTTAGGAGCGAGTTTCGATGACAAGAATATCGCTGTCGGGCCGTCGGCACCGCCGATAATCGCAATCGCTGCAGCCTGATCAGGAGCAAACCCGATAGCAAGAGCGACAATATATGCGCCAAAAATACCGAACTGCGCAGCCGCGCCGATAAGCATCAGCTTAGGATTTGCAATGAGAGCCGAAAAGTCGGTCATCGCGCCTATCCCCAAGAAAATCAGCGGAGGATACCATCCGGCACTGACACCGTTGTACAATATATTCAACACAGAGCCTTCCTCATAAATTCCGACCTCCAGACCGGCGTCTATTTTGAAAGGAATATTACCGACCAATATGCCGAAGCCTATCGGGACAAGCAAAAGAGGCTCGAAGTCGTGCTTAATGGCAAGCCAAATAAAGAACAGACCCACACAAAGCATGACTATGTGCCCCGGTGTCGCGTTGGCGAAACCTGTAAAGCTCCAAAAGTCGGCAAGGTTTTGTCCTAAAAAATTAATCAACTCCATAATTCAATCTCTTTACTCTATAGTTAATAAGACAGCCCCCTCAAGCACGGAGTCGCCCTTGTTGACTTCGATTGACTTAACCACACCGGCGCGGTCGGTATGTATATTATTTTCCATTTTCATCGCCTCAAGGATGACAACAGTGTCGCCGTTCTTTATCGTGTCGCCCACTTTTACCGTGATATCGACAATCACACCGGGAAGCGGCGCCTTAACCGAGCCTGCGCCGGAAGAGGCCGTCGGCTTGGCGATTACTTTCTCTCCGCTTTCAGTACGCGGAGCAGCGGCCGGCTTCGGACGCTTTACGGCAGGAACTACAGTATCGTGCTCAAGTTCGACTTTATAAGGAGCTCCGTTGACATAGACATGAGCCACATTGTTTTCAATATCACCTACGGAAACCTTGTATTCGGTACCGTTGATTTTATACTTATATTCTTTCATTTCTTTTTAATTAATTGGATTATTTTATTTATGCGGCAATTCGCGTAAAGAATAAATCTTTGAGTTCCACGGAGAATAAGCGCGTTTCACCTTGTTTATGGTAAGGACTAAATCCTCATGGTCGTGCATGTTGAGATGCTCGTGCAAAGCCATGCACACGGCAGCAATCTCCTCACCGGAGTCGGGATCTCTGTCGACCTCTGCGGCAGAAGCCAACGCGCCGGTTGCCTCCTCGCGCTTGCGCTGCGCAAGTTTGGCGTTGAACTTGCCGATGGCGCGGAATGCCAAGCTGAGAATCAGCAGACACACAAACACGATAAGCATTGAAATGACTGTCATGCCTATACCGTATCTGTCATGCTCCACAAACATCTCTATCTTCTCATTGGAATCGATGATGATGTTGTTGCTCTCCGGCGTTATATACTTCTCGTCGCTGCCATCGCGCACTTCCCACGCCTCAGCGTCGTTGTCCTCATTCTTCACGCCGTCCTGTTTGCGCGCATAAGACTGGTTGGCGCCAAGACTCGCCGGAACAAGCACCTCATCGATAAGCGTTTTGCCGTCGGCGTCATAAAGACCAATCCAATTATCTTTGCCGGGCTCCAATTTGAAATTGATATGGAACGTGCCTTTGTTAGGCTCGTTGTCTGCCCAAAACACCACATGCTGCCTGCCCGGTATCTCAGTGTTGACATCCATACGCGGCACAGGATACATTTTCGGATTGTTCTTGTCGTTAGTCAGATACATGCTCGATATCTCTATCGGAGCGTATGCCGAGTTAAACAACTCAATCCATGCTTGGTACCTACCATAATCGTCTATGTAATTACTGTCGTTCTGCACCATTACCTCATTGATGCAAATAGCTCTGCGACCTTGCGCAAAAACACTCGCACCACAAAGCAAGAGGCAGCCAAACAGCAATATCACTGCTTTTCTATTCATAATTCAGTTGTTATAATGGAATATTGCCATGCTTTTTGGCAGGATTTGTCAATTTTTTAGTAGCTAATTGCTGCAATGCGCGGATTATGCGGAAGCGCGTGTTGCGCGGCTCAATCACATCGTCGATATAGCCATATTTTGCCGCATTGTAAGGATTGCAGAACAAATCGGTGTACTCTTTTTCTTTCTCCGCTATGAACGCCTTAGGATCAGCCTGTTCTTTAGCCTCTTTCGCATAGAGCACCTCTGCCGCTCCGGCAGCACCCATCACCGCAATCTCCGCAGTAGGCCAAGCGTAATTCATGTCGCCACGCAACTGCTTACAGCTCATCACGATATGGCTTCCGCCATAGCTCTTGCGAAGTGTCACCGTAACTTTAGGCACTGTAGCCTCGCCATAAGCATAAAGCAATTTTGCGCCATGAAGTATGACAGCGTTATATTCTTGTCCGGTTCCCGGCAAGAAGCCCGGCACATCGACAAGCGAAACGATAGGAATATTGAAAGCGTCGCAGAAACGAACAAAGCGTGCAGCCTTGCGAGAGGCGTTGCAGTCGAGCACTCCGGCCAAATATTTAGGCTGATTGGCCACGATACCGACAGATTGTCCGTTGAAACGGGCGAAACCGATGATTATGTTCTTCGCGAAATCGCGCTGAACCTCAAGAAATTCTCCATTATCGATAATCGCTCCTATCACCTCATACATATCGTATGCCTTATTTGGAGAATCGGGCACTATCTCATTCAAAGAGTCTTCCAAACGGTCGATTGGATCAGTGCATTTCACAAGAGGAGCCTCTTCAAGATTGTTTTGAGGAATGTAGCTCAACAGCTTGCGGATAAGCATCAGAGCCTCTTCTCCGTCCTCTGTGGCGAAATGGGCCACACCCGACTTCGAGGAGTGCATCGTAGCACCTCCAAGTTGTTCTTGTGTGACATCCTCACCCGTGACTGTCTTCACAACTTTCGGGCCGGTAAGGAACATGTAGGATATGCCTTTTGTCATTATAGTGAAATCGGTCAATGCCGGAGAATAGACAGCTCCGCCGGCACACGGGCCGAGAATTGCCGAAATTTGCGGGACGACACCTGACGCAAGAATATTGCGCTCAAAAATCTCAGCATATCCGGCCAACGCATTGATACCTTCCTGAATACGTGCGCCGCCCGAGTCGTTCAACCCTATAACCGGAGCACCCATCTTCATGGCCATATCCATGATTTTGCAAATCTTCTGCGCCATAGCTTCCGACAAAGAGCCGCCGAAAACAGTGAAATCCTGCGCAAACACATAAACAAGACGGCCGTCGATAGTACCGTAGCCTGTCACTACGCCATCGCCAAGGAAATGCTTTTTCTCCTGTCCGAAATTCGTGCAACGGTGTTGCACAAACATATCGAGTTCCTCAAAACTTCCCTCATCGAGAAGTTGCGCTATTCTTTCGCGTGCTGTGTATTTTCCTCTCTCGTGCTGTTTAGCTATAGCTTTTTCGCCACCACCAAGACGGGCTTTCTCGCGCAAAGCGATAAGCTCCTGCACTTTTTCAAGTTGATTGCTCATAAAAAATATGTATTAAAACTTTTTTCTATACGACTATTCCGGTTTCTCACAAAGCTCTGTCAGCACTCCGAGTGTAGACTTCGGATGCAAGAAAGCAATATTAAGCCCCTCTGCGCCCTTGCGCGGAGCCTTGTCAATCAAACGCACACCTTTACCCTCAACTTCCGCAAGAGCGTTGGCCACACCGTCCTCGATTTTAAATGCCAAATGATGTATTCCTTCACCGCGCTTTTCGATGAATTTGGCTATCGTGCTGTCCTCGCTTGTCGGCTCAAGCAGCTCAATCTTAGTCTGCCCGACCATAAAGAAAGCTGTCTTTACCTTTTGGTCTGCCACCTCTTCTATTGCATAACACTTAAGACCCAATACGTTTTCATAATACGGAATGGCCTCTTCAAGACTCTTGACTGCTATTCCAAGATGTTCGATTTGAGAAATATTCATAATATATTAATTTTAATATGTTGATATTCAACTATTATATATGCACATCTATGCAAACTTGCAATGCTACGCAAAATTAGTATAAAATTAAAACATCAAACGTATTTTGGCAGAAAAATATCTATGTTTTGCAACATAACCGCTCTTTGCTCCGCTGTTAATGTCACAATGATACTGACGTTATGTCAGTACCAAACCATTCGCTCCGCGTCCGCAGGCTGCGAATTAAAACTTTGGCACGCGATTTGTTTATATTCGGATGTCGGCTGCTGAGGCCGACCACAATAAACTTGATTAATAACTAAAAAATATACAATTATGGGCAAAATTATTGGTATAGACTTAGGTACGACAAACTCGTGTGTGGCTGTGCTGGAAGGAAAAGATCCGGTAGTCATACCGAACAGCGAAGGACGCAACACCACTCCTTCAATCGTGGCATTCGTCGATGGCGGCGAGCGCAAGATAGGCGATCCGGCAAAACGTCAGGCAATCACCAACCCGAAACGCACGGTTTTCTCAATCAAACGTTTCATGGGCGAAACTTACGATAATGTCACAAAAGAAATTTCGCGTGTGCCTTATAAAGTAGTACGCGGCGACAACAATACTCCGCGCGTCGACATCGACGGGCGTGAATACACTCCGCAAGAGATTTCCGCAATGATTCTCCAAAAAATGAAGAAAACAGCTGAGGACTATCTCGGACAGACCGTGACAGAAGCCGTTATAACTGTTCCGGCATACTTCAACGACTCACAGCGTCAGGCCACCAAAGAGGCCGGTGAGATAGCCGGGCTGACAGTACGCCGTATAGTGAACGAGCCTACGGCGGCGGCATTGGCCTACGGATTGGACAAAGCCGACGGCGACAAGAAAATCGCAGTGTTCGACCTTGGCGGCGGTACGTTTGATATCTCAATCCTTGAATTGGGTGACGGAGTGTTTGAGGTGAAATCCACAAATGGCGACACTCACCTCGGCGGCGACGATTTCGACCATAAGATTATCGACTGGCTTGCCGATGAATTCCAAAAAGAAGAGGGCGTAGACCTACGTCAAGATCCGATGGCATTGCAACGTTTGAAAGAAGCTGCCGAGAAAGCAAAAATAGAGCTTTCAAGCACGACATCCACCGAAATCAACCTGCCGTACATCATGCCGGTAAACGGTATTCCAAAACACTTGGTAAAAACGCTTACCCGCGCCAAATTCGAGCAATTGTGCGATGATTTGATTCAAGCGACCATCGTTCCTTGCCAAAACGCTTTGAGGGATGCCGGACTGACCACATCGGATATCGACGAGGTAATTCTCGTCGGAGGCTCGACACGTATACCGGCTGTACAGCAAGTCGTTGAGAAATTCTTCGGCAAAGCGCCGTCGAAAGGTGTTAACCCTGATGAAGTAGTCGCTGTTGGTGCGGCAATACAGGGCGGCGTATTGAGCGGCGACGTGAAAGACGTGGTATTGCTCGACGTGGTGCCGCTGTCAGTGGGTATTGAAACAATGGGTGGCGTAATGACAAAACTTATCGACGCCAACACGACAATCCCGACACGCAAGAGCGAAGTATTCTCTACAGCTGCCGACAACCAGCCGTCTGTGGAAATCAACGTACTGCAAGGCGAACGCCCGATGGCACGCGACGACAAATCGCTCGGACGCTTCCACTTGGACGGCATTGCTCCGGCTCCGCGCGGTGTGCCTCAGATTGAGGTGACATTCGAAATCGACGCCAACGGTATTCTGAATGTATCCGCAAAAGACAAAGCAACAGGCAAAGAGCAAAGCATACGTATTGAGGCATCAAGCGGTTTGACCGACGCTGAGATCAAGCGAATGAAAGACGAGGCAGCAGCCAATGCCGCAGCCGATGCCAAAGAGAAAGAGCGCGTCGACAAAATCAACAAAGCCGATGCCGTAATCTTCCAGACAGAGAAACAGCTCAAAGAGTTGGGCGACAAATTTGCCGCCGACAAACGCGCTCCTATCGACGCGGCTCTCAACGAGTTGAAAGAGGCGCACAAAGCGCAAAATGTTGACGCAATCGACCCGGCAATCGACAAATTGCAGGCTGCAATGCAAGCCGCAGCTCAGGACATCTACAATGCCCAGCAGCAAGCCGGCGGCGCACAAGGCGCAGGATTCAATCCAAATGCCGGTGCAGCCAACAATGGCAACAACAGCCAAAACAACGACGGCAAAAACGTACAAGATGCCGACTTCGAGGAAGTCAAGTAAGTAACGATAAATAAACAATAAACATCCATAAGAAAAGGTGTGGAAATCAGACGATTCCACAC